>NZ_AP025171.1:1464582-2196873 GCF_003402535.2 Cupriavidus sp. P-10 | reverse complement strand
AGGCGCTGAGCGCGCTGGAAATGCGCGAGTTCGAGCTGACGCAGGAGCTGGAAACCGCCTACCGCCAGTATGAGATCACGCAGGCGCAGGTGACCGCGCTGGAGTCCGGCATCGTGCGCGAGGCCGAGTCGGCGCTGGGCGTGGCCGAGTCCGCCTACCGCTTCGGCGAGCGCGGCATCCTGGACTACCTCGATGCCCAGCGCGTGCTGCGCGGCGCGCGCAACGAGCTGATCGCCGCCCAGTACGAACTGCAACTGGCCGCCATCCAGATCGAAAAGCTCATGTCGACCGCCCCGGGCGCCACTGCCGCGCCGGGCCTGCAGCCGACCACCACCATCGAACAGAAATAACCATGCGTCCCAATTTCCTGCTTTCGCTGACGGCCGCCGCCGTCCTGACGTTCAGCCTGGCGGCCTGTTCCGACAAACCTGAACCCGTTGCCGAAGCGCCCAAGCTGCCGCCCGGCGTGATCCAGCCGCAAGGCAACCTGCAGCAGTCGCTGAAGGTGGCGCCGGTAGCCACGTCCCCGTTCAGCGAGATGCTGCGCGTGGCCGGCCGCATTGACTTCGACGAGCAGCGCGTCTCGCGCATCGGCGCCAGCGTGACTGGCCGCGTGACCGACCTGTACGCCACGCTGGGCCAGGAAGTAAAGGCCGGCCAGGTGCTGGCGCGCCTGCACAGCAGCGAGCTGGGCGCGGCGCAGATGTCGTTCCTGAAGAGCGAGGCACAGCACGACCTGCAGGTGCGCAACGCCGAGCGCGCGCGCCAGCTGTTTGCCGCCGACGTGATCGGCCGAGGCGAGTTGCAGCGCCGCGAGAGCGAACTGGCGATCGCCTCCGCCGAGATGCGCGCCTACCGCGACCAGCTGCGCGTGCTGGGCATGGCGCAGGGCTCGATCGCCGAACTGGCCAAGAACGGCAGCATCAACTCGCATTCGCCGGTGTATTCGAGCATCAGCGGCACCGTGGTCGAGCGCAACGTGGCGCAGGGCCAGGTGGTGCAGCCGGCCGACGCCCTCTACACGGTGGCCGACCTGTCGCGCGTATGGGTCGTGGCCGAGGTGCCGGAGCAGCAGGCCGCCCAGGTGGCCGAAGGGCAGAGCGTGGAGATCGAGGTGCCGTCGCTGGCCAACGGCAAGGGCGACAACACCATCACCGGCAAGCTGATCTACGTGGGCCGCACGGTCAGCCCGCAGTCGCGCACGGTGCTGGTCCGCACCGAGCTGGAGAACCGCGAAGGGCGCCTGAAGCCCGCCATGCTCGCCAGCATGCTGATCGCCGGCAAGCCGCAGGACCAGCTGGTGATCCCCGCGGCCGCGGTGGTGCGTGAAGGCAACGACGAACTGGTCTACGTCGAGATGCCGGGCAACAAGTTCCGCCTGACCAAGGTCAAGCTTGGCGCCGAGAGCGACGGCATGCGCGTGGTGCAGAACGGCGTGAAGGCCGGCGACCGCATCGTGGTCGACGGCGCCTTCCACCTGGACAACGAGCGCAAGCGCATCGAGCAAGGGTAAGCCGCCATGATGAAATCCCTAGTCGAAGCCGCCATCAAACAGCGGCTGGTGGTTTGCGTGCTTGCCGTGGTGCTGTTCTTCTTCGGCCTGCGCGCTGCCACCAAGCTGTCGGTGGACGCCTTCCCCGATGTGACCAACGTGCAGGTGCAGATCGCGACCGAAGCCGCGGGCCGTTCGCCCGAGGAAGTCGAGCGCTTTGTCACCGTACCGGTGGAAATGGCGATGACGGGCCTGCCGGGCCTGGAGGAAATGCGCTCGCTGAACAAGGCGGGTTTGTCGCTGATCACGCTGGTCTTTACCGATGCCACCGACGTGTACTTTGCACGCCAGCTGGTGATGGAGCGCCTGATCGAAGTGGGCGGGCGCATGCCGGAAGGCGTGTCGCCGGTGCTGGGCCCGGTCTCGACCGGCCTGGGCGAGGTCTACCAGTACACGCTGGACCGCGCCGATGACGGCAACCGCGAGCTGACCCAGGAAGAACTGGCCGAGCGCCGCATCGCCCAGGACTGGGTGGTGCGCCCGCTGCTGCGCTCGATCCCCGGCGTGGCCGAAATCAACTCGCAGGGCGGTTACGTGCGCCAGTACCAGGCGCTGGTCAACCCGGAGCGCATGCGCCACTACGGTGTCTCGATCCAGCAGGTGTACCAGGCGCTGGCGCGCAACAACGCCAACTCCGGCGGCGGCGTGCTGCCGCATTACGCCGAGCAGTACCTGATCCGCGGCGTGGGCCTGGCCAAGGGTGTCGAGGATCTCGGCAGCATCGTGCTGAAGGAGGTCAACGGCACGCCGGTGTACCTGCGCGACGTGGCCAACGTCACCATCGGGCATGAGGTGCGCCAGGGCGCGCTGGTCAAGAACGGCCAGACCGAGGCGGTCGGCGGCATCGTCATGATGATGCGCGGCGGCAATGCCAAGGAAGTGGTCAGCCGCGTGAAGGCACGCGTGGCGGAGATCAACGAGCGCGGCATGCTGCCCGGCAAGCTGCAGATCGTGCCGTACTACGACCGCAGCGAACTGGTCGACTCCGCGCTGTGGACGGTGACCAAGGTGCTGCTCGAAGGCGTGGTGCTGGTGGTGATCGTGCTGTTCCTGTTCCTGGGCGACGTGCGCTCCTCGGTGATCGTGCTGGCGACACTGGTGCTGACGCCATTGTTGACCTTCATGGTGATGAACGAGGTGGGGCTGTCGGCCAACCTGATGTCGCTAGGGGGGTTGGCGATCGCTATCGGCCTGATGGTCGATGGCTCGGTGGTGGTGGTCGAGAACGCGTTCGAGCGATTGGGCCACAAGGAACCTGGGCTGACCAAGACCGAGATCCTGGTCAAGGCCGTGCAGGAAGTGGCCACGCCGGTGATCGTGGGCGTGGGCATCATCATCCTGGTGTTCCTGCCGCTGATGACGCTGACGGGCATGGAAGGCAAGATGTTCGCGCCGCTGGCGTTCACCATCTCGATCGCGCTGGCGATCTCGCTGTTCCTGTCGCTGACGCTGTCGCCGGTGCTGTCGTCTTACCTGCTCAAGGGCGGCGCCGAGCATGACACGTTTGTGATTGCCTTCATGAAGCGCCACTACCTGCGCATGCTGCACTGGGCGCTCGGCAACAGCCGCAAGACCGTGCTCAGCGCGGTCGGCGCCTTCGTCGCCACGCTGCTGATCGTGCCGCTGCTGGGTACCTCGTTCATCCCCGAGATGAAGGAAGGCTCGATCGTTCCCGCGATCGACCGCGTGCCGAACATTTCGCTGGAAGAGTCGATCAAGCTGGAGAAGGAAGCCAACAAGCTGGTGCTGGGCGTGCCGGGCGTGAAGTCCGTGGTGTCCGGCGTGGGCCGCGGCGAAAGCCCGGCCGACCCGCAGGGCCAGAACGAGTCGACCCCGATCGCCAGCCTGAAGGACCGCGACGAGTGGCCCGACGGCTGGACCCAGGACGATATCGCCAACGCCATCCGCGAGAAGCTCAAGGCCATCCCCGGCGTGCAGATCGTGATGGCGCAGCCGATCTCGGACCGCGTCGACGAAATGGTCAGCGGCGTGCGTTCGGACGTGGCGGTGAAGGTGTTCGGCGACGACCTGGACAAGCTGCGCGAGCTGGCGGGCGAGATTTCGCGCGTGGCCGGCGGCATCCAGGGCTCGCAGGATATCCGTATCGAGCGCGTCTCGGGACAGCAGTACCTGTCGATCGAGATCGACCGCCAGGCGATCGCGCGCTACGGGCTCAATGTCTCCGACATCCACGACGTTATCGAGATCGCGATCGGCGGCAAGCGCGCCACGGATATCTTCGAAGGCGAGCGCCGCTTTGCGGCGGCCGTGCGCCTGCCGGATGACTTCCGCAACAACGTGCAGTCGATCCGCCAACTGCTGGTGAACACGCCGGACGGCACGCAGGTGCCGTTGCAGAGCGTGGCCAGGATCGAGGTCAACGACGGCCCCGCGCAGATCAGCCGCGAAATGGCCAAGCGCCGCGTCGTGGTGATGATCAACGTCAAGGACCGCGACCTCGGCGGCTTCGTGGCCGAGCTGCAGCAGGCCACGGCATCCAAGGTCAAGCTGCCCGAAGGCTACTACCTCGAGTGGGGCGGCCAGTTCCAGAACATGGAACGCGCCATGGGCCACCTGAAGATCATCGTGCCGGTGACCATCGCCGCGATCTTCTTCCTGCTGTTCCTGCTGTTCAACTCGCTGCGCTTTGCCACGCTGATCATCACGGTGCTGCCGTTCGCATCGATCGGCGGCATCATCGGGCTGTTCGTCACCGGCGAATACCTGTCGGTGCCGGCGTCGGTGGGCTTTATCGCGCTGTGGGGCATGGCGGTGCTGAACGGGGTGGTGCTGGTGTCTTACATCCGCTCGCTGCGCGATTCGGGCTTGTCGGTTGACGAGGCGGTGGTGCAGGGCGCGACGCAGCGCTTCCGTCCGGTGATGATGACCGCGACCATTGCGATGCTGGGGCTGGTGCCGTTCCTGTTCTCCACCGGTCCGGGCTCGGAAGTACAGAGGCCGCTGGCGGTGGTGGTGATCGGCGGGCTGATTACGTCGACGCTGCTGACGCTGGTGATGGTGCCGACGCTGTACCGGTGGTTCGATGACAGCAAGCCGGATCCGACCAGGGATGTGCCGGTGTAAGACTCGGCGGCGGTTCGCCGAAACCGCTGGTTTGCTCCCTCTCCCGCACGCGGGAGAGGGAGCAGGCAAGTGTTAAACGCCTGAGGGCTCGCCAACACCTTCGAGTAAAAAAAGCCGCATGCTTTACCGCATGCGGCGTTTTTAGTCCTTGCGCCATCCCCTCAAGCCAGCCGCATCTCCAACTGACGTGACCACAGGTCCAGCGTGAAATCAGGCTCCTGGTGATGGATATGCCGGTACAGCCCGTGCTGCGCATCGATCGCATCATGCACCGCCTGCGCCGTGATCTGCTGCTCGGCGAACAGGTGCCGGAAATGGCAGGCGACGATGATGCCGTCTTCGGCCAGCGCGCCCGCCGCCCGCGCTGCGACATCGTTCCAGTCGGACTTGGGGAAGTAGTACCCCAGCTCGGAAAAGACGATCAGGTCAAACGTTCCTTCCGGCCATTGCTGCGGCAGTTCACCCGTCAGCACCTGCACGTGCGCAAACTCCGCCGCCCGCTGCCGCGCCTGTTCGGCCGCGCTGTCGGCCAGTTCCATGGCCACCAGCGCGTCGCAGCGCGGCGCCAGTTCGACGGTAAGATGCCCGCCGCCGCAGCCCGGCTCGAACGCACGCGAGAAGCGTTCGCGCGGCAGCATGGCCATCAGCAGCGCGCGCTTGCGTGCCTCGTACCAGCGCGTGCCGATGCCCCAGGGGTCGTCGTGCCGGCCATACAGCCGGCTGAAGTAGTCGCGGTCGACTGGCATGCTAGTAGCCGTAGTACGGTTGCTGCTGCTGCTGGTAGTAGCCGGACGGCTGCGGGCCGCACGGCACGTAGGCGCGGTCATAGTCGCTGTAGCAATAGCCCGGTGGCGCCGCCGGCGCCGCGTACGAGACTGGCGCGGGGGCATAGGTGACGGGCGGCGGCGCCACCGCCACGGGTGCGGCCACCACCGGCGCCGAGGCCAGGGCGGCGCCGAAGGCCAGGCCGACCAGTGCGCCGACGGCGAGCACCGCGCCGGCATTCGACCCGCCGCCGTGATGGCGGCCGCGCGCGGACGCGGGGCCGGCGGCTACCAGGGCCACGGTCAGGGCGGCCGCGGCGACGATTCGGGTGGAGGGGCGCATGTCGGACTCCTTGTGATGCAGCTTGTGTCCCTGAATGATGGACGCAAACTGCCCACTAAGGTGTTTCGCCGCGGAGGCCGACTTGTTAGCTTTGTAACGGGGCTTTTTTCAGGGGCCTGACCCGTCCTGAATAAGGTTGACACTTTTCTGGCTGTGACGAGGAGAGTGCCTTGGAGACGGATCGAAAGCGAACCCAGCGTGATTACACGCTGGCTTTTAAGCTGGCGGTTGTGGAGGAAGTAGAAAGAGGCGAGTTGACGTACAAGCAGGCGCAAAGCAAGTATGGAATCCAGGGCCGGTCCACGGTGCTGGTATGGTTACGCAAGCACGGACTACAGGACTGGAGCGGCACGTTGCCACAGGGCACCCGGTACGCCACGATGGGAAAACAAGACAAAGCCAAGCCCCGTACCCCTGAGCAGCGGATCAAGGAGCTGGAGGCTCAGTTGCGCGAAGCGCAGGAGAAAGCGCGGCTGTTCGAGACGGTGATCGACGTGATTCAGAAGGAGCACGGGGTTCGCATCGTAAAAAAGCCTTCGGGCAAGTCCTCGCGCAAGAGCTCATCCAAGGGCTAAGCGTTAGCAGGGCTTGCCGTTACTTCGGCATCAGCCGCCAGGCATACTACAAGCGCCGCGACAGTGAGCTTAGGCAGGCCGCCCGGGATGCCAGGATTTGCGCGCTGGTCACCGAGGTGCGACTGCGCCAGCCGCGCATAGGCACTCGCAAACTGCAGCGGGTGCTGCAGGTGCCGTTGGAGAAGGCGGATATCCGAGTGGGCCGTGATCGGCTGTTCGATGTCCTGCGCGCGGCGCGGCTGCTTGTGAAGCCGCATCGGGCGTATCACAAGACCACCAACAGCCATCACCGCTTCCGACGCCATCCCAACCTACTCAAGGACGGGCCGCAGAAGGTGGTGCCTACCGCCGCCGAACAGGTCTGGGTGGCTGACATTACGTATCGTACGCCCAGCCAGCGTAGCCCGCCCGTCTGGGGGTGAAGCTGCTTGAGCATGTATGGAATGCAGGACCCGGTGGAATTGACGTTGCAGTACCGGGCATGCCCTTCCTCTGCTGCGAGGGGAAGTGAGCCGAAGCGGCGGTGACCTGCTGACACTGGCAGGGTGACGTAGTCCGTGGGAAACGGGACTTGCGGCGAAGCGGTTACGCCAAGATGAGTCTCTAGGCTGAGCATGGGACGGTTGAGGAACACGAACCTGTTGAAACGCATCTGAGGGTTGAAATGTCACCCCTGCCTACACCGCTTTACAGGCAGGACGCGGACTGCCGCCGGGTACAGGTATGGGCCGGCGACACGAATGCTACTTGGATATATAAGCCCAGCAGCAGGGAGCCACGGGGAGCGCGCAACTAGACCGTGGTGTTCGCGACGACTTGCGGCAAGCAAGGATAAAGACTGCGACAGGCAACCTCGCCCATGCGTTGAGTCCAGCATGTGAACTGGGGAAGGTTTGCACAGATGCCAAGGGAGTGTGCCCCCGATGATGTGCAAACTGGCGGAGCCTCCGTAGTAGTCCGAGGCCGGGAAAGCCGGCCACATGGCGAAGGGAGGCAGTTGAAGTGGTTTGTTTGGTTGATTAGCTGACCATAGTGAGGTGAAGACCTTTGATAATCAGTGAAATGCAAAGCAAACTGGCGACATGGTCAACGGAGAACAAAGAGCGCAAGTTCGATCGCCTCCTGAGATTGATTGCCGACAGAAGTTGGCTGAGCGAAGCGGCTCGCATTACGCTGGCCTCCAGCGGAGCTCGCACGCCGGGCGTTGACGGGGTCGACAAATGCAGGCTGGAAGCGAATCTCCAGCATGAATTGGCGGCGATACGTGAAGAGCTGTTGGCGGGCTCGTACAGTCCGCTGCCTGCGCGACGCGTGTACATACCGAAAGCGAACGGCAAGCTCAGGCCGCTTGGCATACCGAGCCTGCGGGATCGGATCGTGCAACGGGCAATGTTGATGGCGATGGAGCCGATATGGGAGAGCGATTTCCACCCGGCTTCATATGGCTTTAGGCCTGCCCGTAGCGTACATCACGCGATTCGCGCGGTGAAGCTCCAGCTACAAGACAGCGGTGAACAAAGTACGGCGGGACGCTGGGTTATCGAGGGCGACCTCGCCAGCTACTTTGATACGGTTCATCATCGCCTGCTCATGAAGGGGATTCGCAAGCGGATTGCCGATCAGCGCTTTCTTGCCCTGCTCTGGAAGTTCATCAAGGCGGGCTGTGTTGATCGCGAGCTGTTTCGTGCATCGAGTGAAGGCGTTCCTCAGGGCGGTGTCATCTCGCCCCTGTTATCCAACATCATGTTGCATGAATTCGATGCGTGGATGGAGCGGAACTACCTGAACAAGAAGGTGCGGAAGGATCGGTGGGCATGGAACTTCGCCATTCTTAAACAGCGACCCATTACTGTTCGAGAAAACCGGCAGTGGAAACCAGCTATCGCCTACTGCCGGTATGCGGATGACTTTGTGATCGTGGTCAAGGGGACTCGTGAACATGCTGAGACAGTGCGTGAAGCATGCCGTGGGTTCCTCGAAGGCGAGCTGAAGCTCACGCTGAATATGGAGAAGACCCATATCACGCATGTGAACGACGGCTTTGTCTTCCTCGGTCACCGGATCATTCGCAAGCGTGGTCCACGCGGCCGCATGCGGCCTGTGACGTCCATACCGTGGGAGAAGTATCGGGGCTTTGCCGGGCGGCTCGTCAAGCAACTGTCGGGCAACTACAGCATGAACCGGATGGACCTGATGGAAAGCCTGAATCGGCAGATCGCTGGCTGGGCTGCCTTCTATCAATACACCGACTACACGGCCACCATGTTCAAGAAAGTAGACCGAACGGTCTTCTGGAAACTCGGATACTGGCTCGCGCGCAAGTATCGGCGCGGGTTCAGGTCGCTGATGCGCGACTACATTCGAGCGCCGGAGCCGGGACAGGCTACAACATGGGTGTTACAAGGCCAGAACAGTCGGGGATGGTATGGGGTAGTGGCGCTTCGGCGTCTCGTTACCAGTCGCAAAGGTCGTTTTACCTGGCGAACCCTGACAGAAAATCCGTACATCCTGCGCGATGAGACACGCCGTACCATCGAGTCGCGCTACCCCGATGTTGCCTTTGCTATGAGCAACACTTGAACGGAGAGCCGGATGCGTTGAGAGGCGCAAGTCCGGTTCGGGGAGGAGAGACAGGGAAATAGTCCGACTACGCCCTGTCTCTTACTCCACTTCCCACCGCCGGGCAGACGGTCTATCTGAGCCTCGTCACGGATGCCTGGTCGCGAAAGATCGTGGGCTACCACGTCCATGACGGCCTGCAGACCGAGCAAGTAAGCCAGGCGCTGAAGATGGCGCTACGCTCGCGCCAGTCCCGGCAGGCGCTGGTGCACCATTCGGACCGAGGAATTCAATACTGCGCCACCTACTACCAGGCCATCCATCAGCGGCATGGCCTGACCTGTTCCATGACCGACGGCTACGACTGCTACCAGAACGCCATGGCAGAGCGCATCAACGGCATCCTCAAGAGCGAATTCCTGCTGAACCGACCGGCTGATCTGCAGCAAGCGGCTCGCATGGTAAGGGAGTCAGTTGAGATCTATAACCGTGAACGCCCCCATCAAGCCCTGAAATACAAAACGCCCGATGAGGTTCATCGGGCGTCCGTTGCTATGGGTTGCTAGGTTCAAATGACCCAGCAGAACCTGTCAACCTATGTCAGGACTTGACAGCCGCTTTTTAACAGGCCGTAATACGGCCCCTGTCACGCGCCCTGTCCGAAATCGCCCCCGAGGGTTTGGGCCAGCCCGCCCGGCCTTGCGCAGGCGGGCGGACCGGCCGGCGGACCGGCCGGCGGACGGGCCGGCGGACTTACCCAGCCGCGTACGCGCGCTGCTGCGCTTCGCCGAACGCCGGCAGGTTCTCCAGCCGCAGCGATTGCGGTTCGGTCAGCGCGATGTCCTCGGCGCGCAGCCGCTTGAGGATCTCGAACAGCAGTTCGCTGCGCGTATTCGCGGCGATGCGCGGGCTGCCGACGTAGCCCGTCACCGACAGCGTGATGCCGTTGGGCGCGAGCTGGCTGAACATGACCGACGGCGCCGGCACGTCCAGGATCGACTCGTTTTCCTTGTAGATATCGAGCAGCAGGTCGCGGAGTTGTTCCGGATCGGTATTGAGCGGGAAGGTCAGCTGCAGCGACGCCACGCCCTGCGTGCTGTTGCTCATGGTCACGTTGCGCACGTTCTGCGAGATCAGCTGCGAGTTGGGCACGATCACGGTAGAGCGGTCGCCCAGCTGGATCTCGGTGGCGCGCACGTTGATGCGGCGGATGTCGCCCTCCACGCCGGCCAGGCTGACCATGTCGCCGACCTTGACCGGGCGCTCGGTCAGCAGGATCAGGCCCGAGACGAAGTTCTTCACGATCTCCTGCAGGCCAAAGCCGATACCCACCGACAGCGCGCTGACGATCCACGCCAGGTTGTCCCAGCGCACGCCCAGCAGCGACAGCGTCAGCAGCACCAGCAGCACGTAGCCGACATTGCTGAACAGCGTGATCAGCGACGCGCGCAGCCCCGGCTCCTTGCACACCTTGGGCAGCAGCTCGGCGTCGAGCCAGCGCCGCACCGAACGCAGCAGCCAGATGCCCACGCCGAGCGCCAGCACCGCATTCAGGATGCGGTCCGGCATGATGTTCAGGCTGCGCAGCTTGTCGCCGCCCAGGACTGTCAGCAGGCTGTTGAGCAGGTCCGCCGGCGTGGTGCCGAAACCGCCGGTCAGCAGCGCCACCACCGCCACCAGCAGCAGCGCGCTGGCGCCGATGCCCGACAGGATGGTCGAGGCCTGCTCCAGGTGCGAATCGTCGACGCCGAACAGCTGCTTGATGACGCGGCCGCTGGCGTGGTTGGTCGACAGCACGGCTTCGCACACGTCGCGCGTGACCTGCGTCAGCAGGTACAGGCTGCACAGCACGATGTCGAACCAGACCAGTTCATAGGTCAGGAAGCGCGCGAAGCTGATGTAGCCGGCCAGCAGCGCGATCATCGACACGATCACCAGCACCGTCACGGCGGCGTGGATCATGCCGGCCAGCGTGGCGCGCGCCTCCGGGCGTTCGCCCGCGGCGGCGAGTTCGTTGCGCACGCGGTTGGCGCGCAGCAGCGCCGCGCCGATGGTCAGCACCACCACCAGCGACACCAGCCCGCGGCCCAGCAGCGTGACCTGCACGCTGGTGTCGGCGATGCGGTTGATCTGCTCCAGCGTGCCGGCCAGCAGCAGCAGGCCCGCCAGCACGGCGGGGAAGGGTTTCATCGCCAGCGCCACCGGATCGGCCAGCGCGGGCAGGCGCCAGCTGGGATGCCGCGTGCACAGCAACGCGCGCCCCAGCCCGACGATCAGTGCGCTGGTCAGCGTCAGCTTGACCAGCTGCGCATAGAGCGCCATCAGGTCAGGCGGCAGTTCATAGTTGCGCGCGAAGGCATGGTAGACGAGCTGCACCGCCAGCCCCGTGGTGCAGACCGTCGCCATCGTGGTCGCCAGCGCCAGCGCGCTGCGGCGCAGGCGCGTCTCGGGCAGCCGGGTCAGGCAGAACCACGCCAGCGCGCGCTCGGCCAGGCGCCGGCCCAGGGTCCACACCGCCAGCGCGAGCAGCAGCAGCGCCACCGTGGCCGCGCGCTGCGACGGCTGCCAGGCCAGCTGCACCATCGGCACCACCTGGTCGTGGAACCCGTCCAGGCGCACCCGGTCTTCCGGCGGCGGGCTGAACAGCGGCTGCCAGAATTGCGGGTTGAGGATGCTTTCCGAGCGCAGCGCAAGCTGGTCTTTCAGGTGGCCGCGCTCCAGCCGACCCAGCTGGTCGCTGAGGTTGGCGATGTTCTCCTTGCTTTCGGCCGCCTGCTTGATCTGGGCATCGAGTTGCGTGCGGCGCGCATTGAGCTCGGCACGCTGCTTCACCACGGCGCGCGCTTCCTTGGTGGTGGCATCGGCGGGCGGCGGCCCCAGCACATCGAGCTGCGCCTGGAGCTGGGCGCGCTGCGGCGTCAGCGCGGCGCCGAGCTTGTCAGCATCGGTATCGAGGCGCTGCAGCGTCTCTTGCAGGTCGTGCAGCTTGGTATTGCCGTCGGGGTCCGAGGCCTGCTGCTTGACGCTGTCCTGCTCGGTCTGCAGGCGCTTGAGTTCGGCGGTGGCCTCGGCGTGGGTCAGCGCGGGCGCTTGCTCGGCGGCCTGGGCTTCCGATGCGGTTTCTGCGGCATAAACGGCGGGCAGCGTGGCCGGCATCAGGTGGCATAGCGCAGCGAGCGCAAGGCCCAGTGCGAGCCGTGAAGCTTTGCTCATGGCGGATTCTCGTCGGATGGTGACGGCTTGCGGCGCTCCGGCGGCGGATGGAAATGGCAAGGCACGGTGCGGGCAGGGCCACATGGCGCTGCGTCGCGATTCCACTGCGGAACGGCCGGGTCACCGGCGATGAACACGGGAAGGGATGCTGCAGGCAGGCCATCCGCTTCGGCGAATTTGGGTCAGCCACGAGAAAAGGCCTGGGGGCGAAGCCTCAGGCCGGCAATGCGTGGCACGGGTCGTGCTGACCGATCGTGGCGTGCCCATTACCGGGGCCGCCGCGGTTGGGGCCATTATACGGAAGCGTTCAGGTCACATGCCCTGCACAGGCGGCGCATAGGGCACTACGGTCCAGAATTTCGCACGGCGGTGCCACCCGCGTCGGCGGCGCGGGCGGCATGCTCGCCACAATCGCATTACCATCACGGCTTCGCGGGCCGCGGCCTGCCCGCACCGATATTGCAAGGAGCATCCATGGGAGTCCCGTCAGCCACGGAAGCGGCGCAACTGGTCGGCGCAGCCGGGCCGATCGAAATGCTGGTCGACCGTCCCGCCGGCACGCCGCGCGGCATCGCGGTGGTGTTGCATCCGCACCCGCTGCTGGGCGGCTCGGCCACGCACAAGGTGCCGCACCAGCTGGCCAAGGCGCTGCTGGCGCGCGGCTACCTGAGCGTGCGGCCCAATTTCCGCGGCGTGGCGGGCTCGGGCGGCGATCACGACCAGGGCCGTGGCGAGACCGAAGACATGCTGGCCGTGGTGGCGCACTTGCGTGAGCTCCACCCGGACCTGCCGCTGGCGCTGGCGGGGTTTTCCTTCGGTGCGTTCGTGATGGCGCAGGTGGCCGCCACGCTGGCGGCGCAGGATGTGCCGATCCGCCACCTCGTGTTGACCGGCCTGCCATATGGCACGGTCAAGGCCCATCGCAGCTACGACACGCCGCCCGTGCCCGCCGATTGCCTGGTGGTGCATGGCGAGCGCGACGAGCGCGCGGAACTGTCCGCGCTGTTCGACTGGGCTCGTCCGCAGGCGCTGCCGGTGGTGGTGGTCCCGGGTGCCGATCACTTCTTTACCGGCAAGCTGCCGTTGCTGGTGCGCATCGTCGGCCAGTACCTCGACCGTCCGGCCGCGGCTTGACCAAGCGCATGACGTTGTTGCGCAGCGTGTAAAAACTGCGTCCCGCGGCGCCGCCCGGGGCGCCATGCGGCTGGCACCGCGCAAGGGCATATTTCCTGCTACCGATACTTGGATAGGACGTCAGATCGGAGGCAATCCATGAAAGACTATCCACCGTCGGAAATCCGGGAAGCCTGGCGCCACCGCGGCTATGGTGAGCCCGACGATACCCGCGAGGCCCGCCACTGGCGCAGCGGCAACACCGGCGGCTCGCCGCATGGCTATGGCGAGGCCCGCTATGGCATCGAGGATGAAGACAACGAGCGGCCCGCGCGCCCTTTGCGCTGGGCCACGCAGGCGGGCTCGCGCCGCATGCCCAAGGGCTACCAGCGCACCGACGCCCGCATTCGCGATGATTTGTGCGAACGGCTCGCACATGCCGATGACGACGTCTCGGACGTGACGGTCGACGTCGGCTCGGGCATCGTCACGCTGGCCGGCACGGTGCGGGAACGCGACGCCAAGGTCCGCATCGAGGAAATGGCCGAGGATGTGCTGGGCGTCAGTGAGGTGCGCAACAACATCCAGGTGGCGCGGCCGGGCAGCCGCGCCGAGCGCGGCGGCAATGGCGGAATCGGCGAGCGTGCCGGCGACGATGGCCAGCAGCGGAGCCAACAGCGGGTCGGCCAGTCCACCGGCCAGCGCCAGCCGGTCGGCTCCCCGGCAGGCGACGTGCTGTACATCGTGCAGGGCTGGGACGGTCGCTTCCTCGCTTCCGACCGTGGCGAGGGGGTGATGGTGAAGTCGATCGCGCAGGCCGGACTGTTCGACGATGTTGATGCTGCCCGCGCGGCCGCGTCGGAGCATTGCGGCCGCGGCTACCGCCTGCTGGCCACGCGCCGCTAGCGTTGTTGCGCACGCCGGTCTGTGCGCAAGCGCACGCCGGTGTTATCGTGAGGGCCCACGACAAGCACCGCCGCAAACGGGCCCCACACCATGCATGAAGCCAGCGTTCTGAGGCCGCCGCACGCCGCGGCCGGACAATCGTTGTCAGCGCTGTCGACGCCCGCGCTGCTGATCGAACTCGATGCCTTTGAAGCCAACCTGGCGCGCATGGCGGAACTTGCCGAGCGCGCCGGCGTTGCGCTGCGCCCGCATGCCAAGGCGCACAAGTCCGTGACGATCGCGCAGCGGCAGGTCGATGCGGGCGCGGTGGGCATCTGCTGCCAGAAGCTGTCCGAGGCGTATCCCTTTGCGGCGGCCGGCATCGGCAGCATCCACCTGAGCAATGAGTTCGTCGGCGCCGACAAGGCCGCCATGGCGGCCGAACTGGCTCGCCACACGCGTTTGTCGATATGCGTGGACGATGTGCGCCAGGTCAGCCAGGTCGGCGCCGCCGCGGCGCGCGCCGGCGTGCGCATAGCGGTGTTGCCGGAGGTGGACGTGGGGCAGGGCCGCTGCGGCGTGGCCACCGATGACGCCCTGCTGGCGCTGATCGACGCGATCGATGCCGAAGCCGCGCTGGATTTCGTCGGCGTGCAGGGTTATCACGGTGGCATCCAGCATATCGAGGCATGGGCCCAGCGGCGCGAGGCCGCGCAGCGCGCCGCCGAGGCCACCGCCGGCTACGTGCGCGCGCTGGAACGGCGCGGGCTGCGCTGCCCCGTGGTGACCGGAGGCGGCACCGGCACCGCCGAGTTCGACCTGGAAAGCGGCGTCTACACCGAAATCCAGCCGGGCTCGTACCTGTTTCTCGACGGCCACTACGGCTCCCTCGACTGGGAAGGCGCGCTGCGGCCGCTGCATTCCCTGTTCGTGGCATCGACCGTGATGAGCGCCGCGCGCGCCGGCGTGGCCGTGTGCGATGTCGGCCTGAAATCGGTGGCGGTCGATTCCGGCCTGCCCCATGTCTGGCCGCGCGATGCCGACGGCGCGCTGGAGTACGTGGCGGCCAACGACGAGCACGGCGTGCTGAAGGTGGCCGACGCCGACAGCCATGACCTGCTGGGCGAGCGGCTGTGGCTGGTGCCGGGCCATTGCGATCCCACCGTCAACCTGCACGATGCCTACGCCTGCGTGCGCGGCGAGCGCGTGGAAGCGGTATGGGCCATCGAAGCGCGCGGCCTGAGCCGATGACGCTGACCTGTCCCTCCGTGTCCGCCTAGCGCGCCGGCGCGTTGCTTTCGCGCAGCGGCGCGGCGCCCGCGCGCCGCCCGATCAACGCGACCGACAGCGCCGACACCAGCCCCGCAAATGCCACGTAGGCGCAGATTTGCCACGGCTTGCCGCCGCCGGACCTGAGCAGCGCGGTGGCGATGATGGGCGTGATGCCCGAGGCGAAGATGCCCGAGAACTGGTAGACGAAGGAGATGCCGGTGTAGCGCACGCGCGCATCGAACAGCTCGCAGAACAGCGCCGCTTCGGGCCCATACACTGCGGCGTAGAAGATGCCGAACGGCACCACGATCGACAGCCACAGCAGCATCATGCTCTGCCCGCTGTTGAGCATCAGCCAGAACGCGGGGAACGCCGACAGCGCCGTGACCAGCGAGCCCCAGAAATACACGCGGGTGCGGCCGATGCGGTCGGACAGGTGGCCGAAGAACGGGATGAAGAAACACATCGCGATGGCGGCGGCCATCACGCCCACCAGCGCTTCGGTGCGGCTGATGTTGACGGTCTGCGTCAGGTAGCTGATCGAAAAGACGCCGAAGATATTGAAGAACACCCCGTCGATGTAACGCGCGCCCATGCCCTTGAGGATATTGCCGGGGTAGCGGCGCATCATGTCGACGAAGGGGATGCGCGTTTCCGCATTGCGCTGCTTGACGCGCGCGAACTCGGGCGTCTCCTTCACGTTCAGGCGGATATACATGCCGACGAACACCATCCCCGCCGAGATCAGGAAGGCAACGCGCCAGCCCCACGACAGGAACTGCGCATCGGTCAGCGTCAGCGACAGCAGCGCCACCACGCCCGAGGCCAGGCACAGCCCGATCGCCAGCCCGATCTGCGGCAGCGAGGCGTAGAAGCCGCGCCGCTCCGGCGGTGCGTATTCGTATGCCATCAGCACCGCGCCGCCCCATTCGCCGCCCAGGCCGATGCCTTGCAGCACGCGCAGCAGCAACAGCAGGATCGGCGCGGCGATTCCGATGCTTTCATAGGTAGGCACCAGCCCGATCAGGAAGGTCGACACGCCCATGATCATCAGCGTGATCACCAGCATGCTCTTGCGCCCGACCTTGTCGCCGAAGTGGCCGAAGATCACGCCGCCCAGCGGCCGCGTGACAAAGCCGACCGCAAAAGTGGTGTAGGCCAGCATGGTCGCGACCAGCGGGTCCTCGCCGGGAAAATACAGCTTGTTGAAGACCAGGCCGGCGACCACGCCGTACAGGAAGAAGTCATACCATTCGATGGTGGCGCCGATCACCGACGCCAGTGCTACCTTGCGCACCGCCTGTTCATTGGGGCTTGTCATTGCTGTCTCCTCTGGTGGTGGGAGGCGTCCGCTTTAATCGTCGTATTGGACGCCGCGTGCACTGCAGGGCCGGCCTTTGTCGTTGTCAGCGCCTGGCCGTGGCGCTTGCTGAAAGATCAGGCGACCGCCGCCATGGGCGCGCGCTCGGCTATTTCCGCCGACAGCGGCTCGCGGCGCGCATCCTCGCGGATAAAGTCGGCGGCACGCTCCGCCATCATCACCACCGGCACGTTGGTATTGCCCGACACCAGCGTCGGCATCACCGAGCAGTCGACCACGCGCAGCCCGCCCACGCCATGCACGCGCAGGCGCGCGTCGACCACGGCGAGCGGGTCGTGCGCCGGCCCCATTTTTGCGGTGCCGGAAGGATGGAAGATGGTGGCGCCGTACTCGCGGCAGAAGTGCAGGATCTCGTCGTCGCTCTGTACCGCGTCGCCGGGGCGGAACTCGCGCCGCATCAGCGCGCGCATCGGTTCGGCCTGCGCCACGCGGCGCGCGTAGCGGACCGCGGCGACGGTGCAGCGCCGGTCCAGCTCGGCGGACAGGTAGTTGGGCTGCATCGAGGGCGGCTCGAACGGATCGGTGCTGCGGATGCGTACCGTGCCGCGCGATTCCGGCCGCAGCTGGCAGACCGAATAGGTGCAGCCCGAGAACGGATGCACGTTGCCGCCGGCCATGTCCGCGGACAGGGTGGCGAAGTGGAATTGCGTATCGGGCGTGGCGCTTTCCGGCAACGCGCGGCAGAACATGGCGCCCTGGTTGATGCCGATCGCCAGCGGCCCCCTGCGCATCAGCAGCCATTCCAGCCCCATGCGCGCCTTGCCCGTCAGCGAGCGCAACTGGTCGTTGGTGGTGATCGGCTGCGCCACTTCGTAGATCAGGCGGATCTGCAGGTGATCCTGCAGGTTCTCGCCGACGCCCGGCAGCGCCTGCACCACCGGCACGCCCATCTCCTGCAGCAGCGGGGCGGGGCCGATGCCGGACAGTTGCAGCAACTGCGGCGACTGCAGCGCGCCGGCGCACAGGATCACCTCGCGGCGCGCCCGCAGGATATAGGGCTGGCCGTCCTTGACGTAGCGCACGCCCACGGCGCGCTTGCCCTCGAACAGCACCGCGGTGGTGTGGGCATCGGTCTCGACGCGCAGGTTGTGGCGCGTGCGCGCCGGCCGCAGGTAGGCCACCGCGGTGGAACAGCGCCAGCCGTTGCGCGTGGTGAGCTGGTAGTAGCCCGCGCCCTCCTGGTCGCCGTCGTTGAAATCGGTCTTGCGCGGCAGGCCCAGCGCCTGCCCGGCGTCGATGAAGGCATCCACCAGCGGGTGCCGACGGTCGATCGAAGTGGCGTTCAGCGGGCCCGCGGTGCCGCGCGTCGGGCCGGCGCCGAGGTCGTTGTTCTCCAGCTTGCGGAAGTAGGGCAGGCAGGCGTCCCATTCCCAGCCGGGGTTGCCCAGTCCGGCCCAGTGGTCGTAGTCCTGGCGCTGGCCGCGCACGTAGATCAGGCCGTTGATGGCGCTGCTGCCGCCCAGCGTGCGGCCGCGCGGCCAGTAGATGCGGCGGTTCATCATGTTGGGGTCGGGATCGGTATAGAAGCCCCAGTTCACTTCCTTGTGGAACATGGTCTTGCCGTAGCCGATCGGGATATGGATCCACGGGTAGCGGTCCGGCGGGCCGGCCTCGAGCAGGCAGACCGAGTGGCGGCCGTCTTCGCTGAGCCGGTTGGCCAGCACGCAGCCGGCCGAGCCGGCGCCTACCACGATGTAGTCAACGCTTTGCGACATCGTCGCTGTCTCCTTTGATGGCCGGCGAACTGATCTGTAGGGATCTGTAGCCGGCTTCGATCTATAATCTGAAACGTTCTGTTCCGGATTTTATTTTTCAAACGTGGAATGGAAAGCCCAATCGCGAGGAGACGCCGGTTGTGAAACAGAACGTGTCAATCCCGTTTCAGAATCGCAGTGCAGCAGAGGCCGCCGGCGGCGCGCTGGGTACAAACCTGGCCACAAACCTGGCCACTGACGCGGGCGCGGCTGCTGCCGGCGAGGACGATGCCCGCAGCCTGCGCGCGCTGACGGTGCTGGCAAGCCTGGCCCGCGCCCAGCATCCGCAGACCCTGTCGCAGTTGTCGCAGCGCCTGCACGTACCCAAGGCAACGCTGATGCGGCTGCTGGCCGCGATGGAGCGCGCCGGCTTCGTGGTCAGGATGCCGGCCGAGCGCGGCTTCGTGCCCGGGCCCGGCGCCAGCGCGCTGGCGCTGCAGACGCTGCGCAGCCCGCCGGTGCTGCGCGAGTGCCGGGCCATCCTGGCCCGCCTGGTGGCGAACCTGGGCGAGACCTGCAACCTCACCGCGCTGGACGGCGACCGCGTGCTCTACGTGGAGCGCGTCGAGACGCACGAGCCCCTGCGGCTGCAGCTGTCGCCGGGTATCCACGTGCCGCTGCACTGCACCGCCAGCGGCAAGCTGTTCCTGGCAGCGATGAACCGGCTGGAGCGGCGCCAGATGCTGGCGCGCCTGGCGCTGACGCGCAACACGCCGCGGACCTTGTCGGACCTGGCGTCGCTGGAGGCGGAGCTGGACCGGCTGGGCACGCGCGCGATCGGCGTCGACCATGAGGAATTCGTGCGCGGCATGTGCGCGGTGGCGGTGCCGGTACGGGAGCCGGGGCCGGAGCCATCGAAGCCGGGGCAACGTCAGGTAGTGGCAGCCATCGCCTGCCATGCGCCGACGGCGCGCGTGTCGATGGAGGCCTTGCTCAAGGCGGTGCCGCTGCTGCAGGGCGCCGCCGACGAGATGGCGCGGGTGCTTTGTGCGCGGTAGCGGGCGAACCTGCCCTGCCGGGCAAAGCGCTTACACTGGGAGCCCCCGCATTGCCCAGCCCGCAGATTTTGCCGCGTACCCGATCCACCACGCTTGACCGGCTCCTCGCCGACATTGCCGGCTGCCGCGCCTGCGCCTTGCCGCACGAACCGCGGCCGGTGGTGCAGGCCGGCGCCCATGCGCGCCTGCTGATCGTCGGCCAGGCGCCCGGACGGCGCGTGCATGAAACCGGCATCCCCTGGAACGACCCTTCCGGCGACCTGCTGCGCAGCTGGCTGCAGCTGACGCCGGAGCAGTTTTATGACGCCGGCAAGGTGGCGATCGTGCCGATGGGGCTGTGTTATCCGGGCAAGGGTGCGAGTGGCGACCTGCCGCCGCGGCGCGAATGCGCGCCGCTGTGGCATGCGCCGCTGCTGGCGTCCATGCCCGACATCCGCCTGACGCTGCTGATCGGCCGCCACGCACAGGCCTGCTACCTCGGCAGCCGGGCCGGGGCAACGCTGGCTGATACCGTGGCCGCATGCGCCGGGTACCTGCCGCGCTTCTTCCCGCTGCCGCACCCCAGCCCGCGCAACCGCTTCTGGCTGCGGCGCCACCCATGGTTCGATACCGACGTGCTGCCGCTGCTGCGGCAACAGGTGGCGCTGGCGCTGTCCGGCTGATGCCGCTCAGTGGTCCTTCTCAGTGGTCCTTGTGCGGGAAGCGGATATCGAACTCGGTGAATTCGTGTTCGACGGAACGGCAGCTGATGCCGGCGCCCCAGCTGGTCAGCACGTTCTGGCAGAAGGCCAGCCCGATGCCGGTGCCGCGGTGTGCCGGGTAGGAGAAGAAGGGCTGGAACATGCGCGCCAGCACCTGTGGCGGCACCCCGGTCGCGGTGTCGCGGAAGGCGACATGCACCCCGTCCGGCCGGACCTCGCAGCGGATCTGGATATCGCCCTTGCCGGCGCGCTTGATCGCTTCGAGCGCGTTCTTCAGCAGGTTGGTCATGACCAGCCCGAACAGCTGCGCGTTGCCGAGCACGCGCACCGACCCGGGCACATCGATCGTGACGATGTCGCGGCCCGGCTCATCGAACGGAAAGCGGGCGATGGTGTCGCGGATCACGCCGCCCAGCTCGAACAGCTCGCGCGTGGCCTTTTCCGGGTTCTTGGAGTTGGCGACCAGCAGTTCGATGCTGTTGCTGATATGCGCGATGTCGGACTCCATGCGCGCGACCGCCTGCATCAGCCCCTCGCGGCGCGGCGCGTCCTGGTCCAGCGCGGCCGGCAGCCGCGCCTTGAGCCCGCTCGCGCTGATGCTCAGGCTCGTCAGCGGCGTACGCAGCTCATGCGCGACGGTGGCCAGCGCCGCCGCCATGCCGCGCCGCTTCTGTTCGATCAGCAGCTGGCGGTCGAGCTTGATCACCACCAGCACCGAGATCACGAAGCCGATGATCGGCAGCTGCAGCAGCACCGGCTCCCACGGGATCCCGCCCATGGAATTGCCGGCCAGCACGAACAGCGCGACCGCCGCCGCCGCGCCGGACAGCAGCGAGATGGTCGCGAACGCCGTATTGAAGTGGTAGAGGATCACCACGGCAATGATGACCGACTCGGCCCAGGCCATCGAGCCGCCGTTCTCCAGGTACAGGAAGATGAAAGCGAACGGCATCCCCACCGTGATCGCAAACAGCGCGTAGGGCGGCAGCCAGCGCTGGTGCGAGAACGCGCTGGCGAAGAGCAGCGGCACGAACAGCGCGGTGCAGACCAGCCGCAGCCACAGGTTTTCGTAGGGCTGCGGGAACACGTAGGACCAGATCAGGTAGTAGAGCGGATGCCCGATCACCCCCAGCGCGCCCACCATCTGGATCCGCCGCAGGCGGATGACGCTTTCCTCGTCAAGCAGGATGGCCCGCGCCGCGGTATCGAACACCGCCTGCCAGGCCCGGCGCGCAAGCCCGGAAAGGCCGGAAAGACCGGAAAGGCCGGTGCGGCGCTTGCGGCCACCTGTGTCGGCCAACTCTGCTTCCATCTCCAACGGCTACTCCTCGCGGGAGCTTGCGGCGAGCTCCTCTTTGGGATTGAGGGATTTGCGCCGGCTGCGGCGCGTCGATGACCATTCTTCCAGACGTACCTCGTCGCGGATACTGGCGAGGACGCTTACCAGCCGGTCGATTTCACCGGCGCTAAGTTTCGCATGCAGGGTAAGTCGCATCAATGCCCGATTCTTGGGGGTTGCCGGCGAGCAGAATACCGCGCCGAAGATGCCGCGCCGCTGCAGCGCGTTGCGCAGGACCATCACCTGCGGCTCGGTGCCGGCCTCCAGCCCGATGATCTGCTCGGAGCCGTCGCTGATGTTGTAGCCGAGCGCACTGATCGCTTCGCGGGTTTCGCGGGTGATCGCATGCAGTTGTTCGCGCCGGTGGTCCGCCGCCGCGATGAAATCGATGGCGGCGTCGAACCACGCAATCTCGTGGCGCAGCAGCCCCGAACTGAAGATGGCCGGCCGCGACTCGACCGCGAAGAAGTCCTTGAACCTGCTGGAGCAGGTGACGAAGCCCGCGCGTCCGGCAAAAGCCTTGGCCAGCGACGCGGTGCGGAAATGCACCCGCTCCGACAGCCCCAGCGCCGGCACCAGCCCGCCGCCCGACGGCCCATGGGTGCCGAGCGAGTGCGACTCATCCACGACCAGCACCGACCCCGACGCCTCCGCCACCGCGACATATTGCTCCAGCGGCGCCACGCTGCCGGTGGTCGAGTAGACCGCGTCGACCATGATCACGCCGGGGCCGAAGCGTTCGGCCTGGCGGCGCGCATGGGCCACGTCGTTGTGGCGGATCGGCACGGCCTGCGCGCCTGCCGCGGTAATGCCTTCCCACAGCGAGGCGTGGCCGTTCATGTCGATGTAGACCGGCACGCCCGGCCCGGCGATGCATTGCACCAGACCGACATTGGCGGCCCAGCCCGACTGGGCGATCAGCCCGTCCTCGGCCTGCATCAGGTTGGCCAGCTTGCGTTCGACGTGGCGCTGCGGCGTCTCGCCGTACTGGAACACTGACGACATCAGCAGTTCGGGCTGCTCGTCCAGCAGGGCACGGGCCTGCGTTTCCAGCAATGGCCGCTCGCCCAGCAGGCACAGGTAGTCGTTGCTGCTCAGGTGCAGCGCGTCGGGCCCCGGCTTGCGCCCGTGCAAGAGGTGGTCGCCGCCCCAGAGCTGGCCCAGCCGGGCATCGAAGTGCTCAGACATGCGGGCTGCGATCCACTGCGGCAGCGGCGGCGTGGCCACGCTGCGGGGGAAGCAGGGAACGGAGGGCGTCGGCTGCGGACGCTGGGCGGCGGAGAACATCGGTTTTCCTTGCGTAGTAAGGCGGGTCGATGGGGGGATCGCTGGCAGCATTGCCAGGTCCCTGGGCATGGCAGGCAAGTCGGGGCGTCCGCACGGTAGCGATCACTGTGCCAAGTCCGGGGTGTCGATTGTGACCGGGCTTCCACCAGTTCAACGCTTGTGTGAGCGCAAAGGGCCACGCCGCGGATGCATTGTGGCGCGGCCAGCGCTCGCCGGCATGTCAGGTGCCGCCAATTAGTGCCTGTTGAGGCATATATAGGTAATCAGAACGCCATTTGCCACCCTCCGCGTGGGCGGAGACGGCCTAGGGTTTGTCCCGAATACGTGGCTTAGCGGCTTGTTTTGATTGCGATTTCGGACGGGGAGTGGCGCATCGGGCGGCTGCTGGTCCGAACTTTCACCTTGACCTGCCGCGCCGGCCGCCGATAATACTGCAAACGTTTGCAAAGGAGGCATGACATGGAAACATCGATCGCGCGGCCGGTATCGCCGGCCCCGCGCCCCACGCTGATAGACGACGAACATTCGGTCACCGGCATCGTCCAGGCCGCGATGGCGGACACCGCCAACCCGCGCCTGCACCTGGTCATGGATGCGCTGGTCCGGCACCTGCACGGCTTCCTGCGGGAGGTGCGCCTGACCGACGAAGAGTTCGAGTTTGCGCTGGGCTGGCTCGCCAGCCTTGGCCACGCGACCCATGCCAAGCACAACGAAGTCGTACTAGCGGCGGATGTGCTGGGCCTGTCGACGCTGGTGACGGTGATGAACAACAGCACCCGCGACGGCCGCACGCCCGGTGCCTTGCTCGGCCCGTTCTACCGCGCCAATGCGCCGCGCTATGCCTGCGGCGACTGCGTGGTGCAGGACGACGCGCCCGGCCTGCCGCTGCTGGTCAGCGGCACCGTGCGCGGCACCGACGGCACGCCGCTGGCCGGCGCGCTGGTGGAGGTGTGGCAGGCCTCGCCGGTCGGCCTGTACGACAACCAGGATCCGACCCAGCCCGACCGCAACCTGCGCGGGTGCTTCCATACCGATGCGGACGGTGGCTACCACTTCCGCACGGTGCGCCCGGCGGGCTACCCCGTCCCGACCGATGGCCCGGTCGGCGCCTTGCTGGCCGCGCAGCAGCGCCATCCGTACCGGCCGGCGCATATCCATTTCATCGTCGCGGCGCCGGGATACCGGACGCTGGTGACGCAGGTGTTTGCCGACGAGGCCGACAAGCTGGCCTCGGACGTCACCTTTGGCGTGCACCGGCAACTGGTCGGCACGCTGCAACTGCACGAGCAGGGCCGCAGCCCGTGGGGCGACGTGCCGGCGCCGTTCTACACGCTGGACTTCGACTTCACGCTGGAACCGGGGCAGCAGACCTTTCCCAAGCCGCCGATCGACTGAACACTGGCCGAATTCCTTTTACGCAAATTCCAACTCCGAACATGAGCGCATCTCCTCTTTCCGGCAAGGTTGCCGTGATCCTCGGCGGCACCGGCAGCATCGGCTTTGCCGCCGGTGAAACGCTGGCCCGCCTCGGCGCGAGCATCGTTTTGACCGGCCGCGACGCCGACAAGGCGGCGAGCGCCGCGGCCGCGCTGCCGGCCGGCAACCATCTTGCCGCCGTCGCGGAAGTCGCCGACAGCGCCTCGCTGCGCGCGCTGGCCGACGAAGTCATCTGCCATTACGGCCGCGTCGACATGCTGGTCAATACCGCCGGCTTTACGCGGGCGATCCCGCACGCCGACCTCGACGCACTCGACGACGCGCTGATCGATGAACTCTTCGCCATCAACTGGCGCGGCCAGTTCGCCGCAATCCGCGCCTTCGCGCCGCACCTGCGCGCCAGCGGCGACGGTCTGGTGGTCAATGTCGGCTCCATCGCGGGTAGAAACGGGCAGGGCAGCAACGTGGCGTACTGCGCGGCCAAGGCCGGGCTCGACGTCATGGCGATGTCGCTCGGGCGCGCACTGGCGCCGCAGATCCGCGTGCTGAACGTCTCGCCCGGCGTGGTCGACAGCGCCTTCGTGCCCGGCCGCGACAGCAGCTTCAACGAGCGCGCCGCCAGGACGACGCCGCTGCAGCGCATCGGCCAGGCGCAGGACGTGGCCGACGCCATCGCCGCGTGCGCGACTTCGCTGCGCTTTGCCACCGGCACCACCATCGTCGTCGACGGCGGCCGGCAGCTCGGCTAGCCCCGCGCCGCGCTCCTTTTCCTCTTGTTCTTAACCAACGTTCTCTCATGCACGCACGCAAGACCATCATCACCTGCGCGGTGACCGGCAATATCGTCACCCCCGAGCAGCATCCCGGCCTGCCGGTCACGCCCGCGCAGATCGCCGACGCCGCGCTCGAAGCCGCCGAAGCTGGCGCTGCCGCCGCCCATATCCACGTGCGCGATCCCGAGACCGGCCGCCCGTCGATGGCGCTCGAGTACTACGCCGACGTCATCGACCGCATCCGCGCGCGCAACCGCACGCTGATCATCAACCTCACCACCGGTCCCGGCGGCCGCTTCGTACCAAGCGAAGACGAGCCGCGCGTGGCGGCGCCGGGCACCACGCTGCTGCCTCCGGGCAAGCGCGTCGAGCACATCACCGCGTTGCGCCCGGACGTGTGTTCGCTCGACCTCAATACCATGAATTCCGGCGGCGACGTGGTCATCAACACGCCCGCCAACGTGCGCAAGATGGCCGCCGCGATCCGCGCCGCCGGCGTCATGCCGGAACTGGAGATTTTCGATTCGGGCGACCTCAACATGGCGCTCGATTTCATCCGCGACGGCGTGCTTGACGGGCCCGGCCTGTGGACCTTCGTGCTGGGGGTGAAGTACGGCTTCGCGCCCACGCCCGAGACCATCTTCTACGCGCGCAACATGCTGCCCGCCGGCGCGCACTGGTCGGCCTTCGGCATCGGCCGCGCCGAGTTCCCGATCGTGGCGCAGGCATGGCTGGCCGGCGGCCACGTGCGCGTCGGCCTGGAAGACAACATCTACCTGGACAAGGGCGTGCTGGCCCCGAGCAATGCCGCGCTGGTCGCCAAGGCCCGCGACATCGTGCGCTCGCTTGGCGGCGAGACCGCGTCGCCGGCCGAGGCGCGCCGCACGCTGGGGCTGCGCGAAGCCTGAGCCCCGCCAACCGTATTGCCGATTCCTGAAAGGACAAACCTCATGAACACCATCCGCGTGAACCAGAAAGCCGCCGATATCGAAGCGCTGCAACTTGAACTGCTCGGCGTACCGCGCCCCGATGCCGCGGCGGACCAATGCATCATCGAAGTCGCCAGTGCCGGGGTCAACCCCAGCGACGTCAAGGCAACGCTGGGCCTGATGCCGCATGCAATCTGGCCGCGCACGCCGGGCCGCGACTATGCCGGCCTGGTGGTCGACGGTCCCGCCGCGCTGCTGGGCCTGCAGGTGTGGGGCAGCGGCGGCGAGCTTGGCATCCGCCGCGACGGCACGCATGGCAAGTACCTGCGCATCCAGGCCAGCGCGGTGCGCGCCAAGCCGGCGTCGGTGTCGCTGCTGGAGGCCGGCGCCGTCGGCGTGCCGTTCATCACCGCGTATGAAGGCCTGCGCCGCGCCGGCATGCCGCAGGCCGGCAGCACCGTGCTGGTCTGTGGCGGCAATGGCAAGGTGGGGCAGGCCACCATCCAGATCGCCACGGCGCTCGGTGCGCGCGTCTTTGCCGTCGAGCGCGCGGCCGAGGCTTACCGCGGCCACGCCAGCGGCGCGGTGCGCATGATCGACGCCAGCCGCGAAGCAATCGCGGAAGTGGTGCGCGACGAGACCGGCGGCCATGGCGCCGACATCGTCTACAACACCGTCGGCAGCCCGTACTTCGAGCAGGCCAACCAGGCGATGGCGATCGGCGCGGCGCAGGTCTTTATCTCGACCATCGAGAAGCCGGTGCCGTTCGACATCTTTGCCTTCTATCGCGGCCAGCATACGTACGTCGGCGTCGACACGCTGGCGCTGGACAGCGGCGCCTGCGCCAGGATCCTTGACCAGCTTGCGCCGATGTTTGCCTCGGGCGCGCTGCGGCCGTTCCCGGTGCTGTCCGGCTACACCTATGCGCTGGCCAATGCCAAGGACGCCTACCGCGCGGTCCTGCAAGGCGCGACCGAGCGCGTGGTGCTCAAGCCATGAACACGACCCGCTTTGCCCAGGCGCCGGCGTATTTCCCGGCCAACCACGACGGCATGCACTGCCTGCGCCTGCAGGGACACGAGGCCGGGCCGTCCGAGGCGCTGTGGCTCGGGGTCTCGGTGCTGCTGCCCGGCGGCCATACCGCGCTGGATGCCTCGCCGGTGGAAAAGCACTACGTCGTGCTCGAAGGCGAAGTCTGCGTGCGCACGCCGGACCAGGCCGTCACGCTGGGACAGTACGACTCGGTGCGGCTTGCCCCGGGGGAGGCGCGTCAGGTGTCGAATCCGGGCAACCGGCCGGCGTTGCTGCTGCTGGCGATGCCGTATCCGAAGGCCTGATTCCTTGCGCTGGAATGCAAACGATTGCAGCGCTGAAATGCACGGCGCTGACCACAAAAGTGACTACAAAAAGAATGATCACAACCACAGGGGTAGACCAATGAGATCCGTTCCCAAGCGGTGCCGCTTGCTGCTGCTGGCGGTGGGCGCGGCCTGCAGCGGCCACGCGGGCGCGCAGTCGTCCGTGACGCTGTACGGGCGCCTCAACACCGCGCTGGAGTATTCCTATGCCAATACGGCGACCGACGGCACGCGCCTGGGCGGCGTCGGCCGCCTGACCAACAACCGTTCCGTGTTCGGCATGCGCGGCGAGGAAGGGCTGGGCGGCAGTCTCAAGGCGATCTGGCAGATCGAGAGCAACGTCTCGCTCGACACCGGCCAGGGCCAGATCGCGGGGCGCAACTCGCGCATCGGGCTGCAGGGCAGCGCCGGCACGCTGTTCATGGGGCACTGGCAGACGCCCTATACCGAGGCGACCCTGACCTACGACCCGTATTACCCGACCACGGCGGGCTATATGGCGCTGATCGGCAACGGCTCCACGTCCAGCTCTGACAACGTGCAGGACACCAGCGCGTTCGACCGCCGGCAGAAAAACATCATCGTCTACAAGACGCCGTCGCTGGCGGGCTTCAGCGGCGCGGCCGCGTGGGGCGTCAATGAGGAAAAGACCACGGTGCCGCGCAACCCGGGGCTGTACTCGTTCTCCGCCGCCTATGACAACGGCCCGCTTAACGTAGTGCTGGCCTACGAAATCCACCAGCACTACCAGACCGCGGGGCGCAACGATGATGCGATGAAGGCGGGCGTTTCCTACAAGTTCCCCAGCACCACCGTAGCGCTGCTCTATGAACGGCTGCACTACCGCACCGCCACCGGCGACCTGACGCGCAATGGGTACTACGCGTCGGTGGTGCAGAAGCTGGGGCCGGGCAGCGTGCGGGTCGGCTTTGGCCTGGCCAGCAACGGCGCCGGCAATGCCACCGAGACCGTCGGTTTCTTCCGCAGCGGCGCGGAGACAGGCGCGACGCAGGTCACGGTGGGCTACGACTATCCGCTATCCAAGCGCACGGCGCTGTATGCGTACTACAGCCGCATCAACAACAAGCGCAACGCGATCTATGACTTCGCCATCAACGAGCTGGGCGTGAGCGCGGGCGCCGACCCGCAGACCGTCGCGCTCGGCATGCGGCATTTCTTCTGAGGCGCGGCACACGCGTCCCGACCGGAAGTGAGGAGACAAGGAATGATTCGATCCATCCAGGGCGCCGTGCTGGCGCTGACTTCATCGTTGATGCTGGCGGCCGCCCCCGCCGCCAGTGCACAGCCCCAGTACCCCAGCAAGCCGATCCGGCTGGTGGTGCCGTTCTCGGCCGGCAGCGCCACCGATATCCTGGCGCGCATCCTCGGCAGCAAGATGGCCGAAGGCGGCAGCTACCAGGTGATCGTCGACAACCGGCCCGGCGCGGGAGGCACCGTCGGCGCCACCGGCGTGGCCAAGGCGGCGCCGGACGGCTACACGCTGATCCTGGTGTCGGTCGGGCACGCGATCAATGCCACGCTCTATCCTAGGCTCGGCTACGACACGGTGAAGGACTTCGCGCCGGTCTCGCTGGTGGCCAGCGTGCCCAACGTGCTGGTGGTCAACGCGGCCAGCAAGTACAAGTCGGTGCGCGATGTGGTGGCGGCGGCCAAGGCCACGCCGGGCGCGCTCAACTTCGACTCCGCGGGTTCCGGCAGCTCCACGCACCTGAGCGGCGAGATGTTCAAGATGCAGGCCGGCATCGACATCACGCATATCCCGTACAAGGGTACCGGCGAAGCGCTTACCGACGTCATGGCCGGCCGCGGCGACATGATGTTCGCGCCTTCCGTTTCGGCCTTGCCCTTTGTCAGGCAAGGCAAGCTGCGCGCGCTAGCGGTGACCACGGCGAAGCGGGCCAGCGCGCTGCCGGATATCCCGACCGTCGCGGAGTCGGGCTTCCCTGCCTATGCCTTCGATTCCTGGTTCGGCATCCTCGCCCCCGCCGGGACGCCGCGCGAGATCGTAGACGCCCTCAATGCCGAGATCGGCAAGGCGCTGTCCGCCCCCGACGTGCGCGAGCGCCTGGCCGCGCAGGGTGCCGAGCCGCGGCGCTCGTCGCCGCAGGAATTTGCCACGTATATCCAGGCGGAAATCGGCAAGCTGGCGCCGGTGGTCCGGCAATCCGGCGTCAGGGCTGGCGAGTAGGGGCATGGCCGTGGCACCGCCGCTGGGGTGCTCCCTCTCCCGCGGCCCCTCTCCCGCGAGCGGAGAGGGGAGAACGGGAACTCCAGGGGCAATGCACCTTAAAATGTCGCATCCCCCATTCCCGGGCCGCCGCCCCACTACCCGCCGTCATGCCAGAGCGCAAGCGCCTTACCCTGAAAGACCTGGCCGCCGAGATCGACGTGCATTACTCGACGGTCTCGCGGGTCATGAACCCGGCCACGCGGCATCTGGTGGCGCAGGACGTGGCGGCGCGCATCCTGGAGGTGGCCGAGGCGCGCGGCTTCCGCCCCAACCGTATCGCCGCGGGTCTGCGCACGCAGCGCTCCGGGCTGGTGGGCGTGGTGCTGCCCGATATCGCCAACCCGGTGTTTCCGCCGATCCTGGCGGGGATCGAGTCGGTGCTGGCGCAGCAGGGCTACGTGCCCATCGTCGTCAACGCCGGCACCGACAAGAGCCGGCAGCGCTTCATCATCGACCAGATGATCGGCCGGCAGGTCGAAGGGCTGGTGCTGGCGACGGCGGAGCGCGAAGACGCGGTCCTGGATTACTGCATCCGGCAGCATATCCCGGTCGTCACGGTCAACCGCGGCGAAGAGACGGGACGGGTCTCGTGCGTGGTCAGCGACAACCTGCTGGCGATGCGGCTGACGGTCGACCACCTGGCCGGCCTGGGCCATCGCCATATCGGCCATATCGCCGGTCCGGCCTCGCTGTCCACCGGCTTCCTGCGGCGCGAGGGCTTCATCCAGGCGGTCAAGCGGCACCGCCTGCGCCGCGACGCCTGGCATGTGATCGAGGCCGCCAGCTATTCGCGCGAGGCCGGCAAGCTGGCGTGCGCGCAACTGCTGGAAGCCTTTCCGGCGGTCACCGCCATCGCCGCCGGCAACGACCTGGTGGCGATGGGCTGCTATGACCTGCTGCGCGAACGCGGCCTGGATTGCCCTGCCGACATCTCGGTGGTGGGCCACAACGACATGCCGTTCGCCGATGCGCTGACCCCGCCGCTGACCACGGTGCGCATCGCCGTCCACGAAATGGGCGAGGAGGCAGCACGGCTGCTGCTCCGGCAGATCGACAAGCCGGGATCGGATGCGGTCACCGTGCAGCTCACGCCGCAGCTGATCGTGCGCGGCTCCACCGCGGCGCCACCCGATCGGCCATAGCAGGCCACGGTGTGAGGACGCGTCTCGTCCACGTTCGGCCGCCAGCCAGGACCTTCCGCTTTGCCGTTCGAGGTTTGCCTGCATGAGGGGCGCGTAAATCACCCTAGAACCAGTCGAAGCGGGCAGCGGAGGATACATCTACCTCTGAAGGCACGGCAAAGCCTGGTAAATGTGGCAGCACCCCATTGCAGGGTTCGCACGCCACGCAGGGCCGCCGGACACGGCATTGCCGCCGCCATGGCTCTGGAATGGGTCTTGCTGTTGCCAAGCAGGACACCCTGCGACAGGAGCTCGCATGCTATCCCTTGGCCCCGTGTCGCCGCGTGCCGCCTTCGAGCTGGTCCGGGAGAGCATCAACTCCTGGATCGACGACTATGCCCCGAGCATGGGCGCGGCGCTGGCGTACTACACCGTCTTCTCGATTGCCCCGTTGCTGATGATCGTCATCACCGTGGCGGGCGTGATATTCGGCGCGGAAGCGGCGCGCGGCGAGGTCGTCGGCGAGTTGAACGGGCTGATCGGCGCCGAAGGGGCCGAGGTGGTCGAAGAGATGCTGATCGCGGTCAGCGAACCCGCCGCCAGCACGATTACCGCCGTCCTTGGCGTGGTGGCATTGCTGGTGGGTGCCACCACGGTGTTCGCCGAGCTGCAGTCGGCGCTCGACCGCATCTGGCGCGTGCCGGAGCGCCAGAAGAGCTCGGGGCTGTTTTCGCTGCTGCGCGCGCGGTTGCTGTCGTTCGGCATGATCCTGGGCATCGGCTTCCTGCTGGTCGTCTCGCTGCTGCTCAGTGCCGGCATTTCGGCGATGGGGCGTGAGTGGGGGCCGCTGCTGGGGATCGACGAGGCGTTCGGGCACGCGCTGGACACCGCTATCAGCCTGGTGCTGACGACCGTGGTGTTCGCCATGATCTACAAGATCATGCCGCGCACCAAGATCCGCTGGTTCGACGTCTGGCTTGGCGCCGTCGTCACGGCGCTGCTGTTCACGCTGGGCAAGTTCCTGATCGGCCTGTACATCGGCAAGAGCGGTGTGGCCAGCGGCTATGGCGCCGCCGGGTCGCTGGTGGTGTTGCTGTTATGGGTGTACTACGCCGCGCAGATTTTCCTGCTGGGTGCCGAATTTACCTGGCATTTTGCCCAGCGCTTCGGCTCGCTGCGGCACAGCGGCCAGCCTGCGCCGCCGACCGCGCCGATACGCGGGCGGGCGCAGGTGGTCGTGGACGAGCATGCCCGGGGCGAGGCGACGCGCCATCCGGTGAAGGCCGGCGACGACGGCGTGACGCCCATCGTGGCGCTGTACGTCGACGAGATCGTGAAGGCTGCCGTCAAGGCGGGAGAGCAAGGGCAGGCAACGGCGGTCGCTATCGCGGATGCGGGGGAGAAGGCCTTCATTCACTTCAGGAGCGCAGCGGGTTCGGACAAGCAGGCATTGCGAAACCGCCTGCGCGAACTGGCGCAGGCGCTGGTGGTGTCCGCCGAGGCGGGCCACCACTCGGGCGATACCCGCGACCTGATCAAGTTCGGCGTGAGCTACGTCGAAGCCTGTCTGCACCGGACTCGCTGAGGCGCTGCATTGCAAACGCCGTCGCCGCCTCAGACGGACAACGTCGGCGCGGTCTCGCCCGTCTCGCCGAACACCACCACACGGTTGCGGCCGTCGCGCTTGGCCAGGTAGAGCGCCTGGTCGCCACCATGCAGGAAGGCGCGCAGGTCCGCGAACGCAGGGCCATCCCCCTCGCGGGCCGAGCTGGTGGCAATGCCGATGCTGACCGTCACCGCGCCGAGCGGGCTGGCCGCGTTCGGCAGTTCCAGCGCCTGCACCGCATGGCGGATGGCCTCGGCGACCCTTGCGGCGCCCGCGGCAGGCGTGCCGGGCAGCAGGATTGCGAATTCCTCGCCGCCATAGCGGCCGGCATAGTCGCCCGGCCGGCGGATATGTCTCTGGATGCAGTCGCCGACCGCGGCCAGCGCATCGTCGCCGGCAAGATGGCCGTAGCGGTCGTTGAACTGCTTGAAGTGGTCGACATCGACCATCAGCAGCGACAGCGGCAGGCCGTCGCGCCGTGAGCGCCGCCATTCCTTGTCGGCAGCGTCATCCAGTGCGCGCCGGCTGCCCAGGCCGGTCAGGCCATCGGTATTCACCATCAGGCGCAGGTGCGCTTCCATGGCAAGGCGGCGGCGCCACTGGCGCGACAGCAGCACCGCCAGTCCCACGAGCAGCGCATCGACCACGGCGATCAGCCCGGCAAACCACCAGGCGCGCTTGTACCAGGGCGCCAGCACGTCGCGGACCGAGAGTCCGACCACCACCATGAGCGGGAAGCCGGGCAGGCGCCGGTAGCTGTACAGCCGCTGCACGCCGTCGACCGCCGCGACGCCGATAAAGCTGCCTTCGGTGCCGCGCAGCAGTGGCGTGAAGGAAGAGCTTCCCGAAATATTGCGTCCGATCGACGAATCTTCGTACGGGCGGCGCATGATGATGGTCCCGTCGGTGCGCAGCAGTGTCAGCGTGCCGCCGGAGCCGAGACTGACGCCGTTGAACAGCTTGCGGAAATAATTGATGCGCAGGGTGCCGACGACGATGCCGCCGAAGCTGCCATCCGGCGCCGGCACCCGGCGGCTCAGGCCGATGGATTTGTTCTCCGTCGTGATCCGGGGCTGGAACGGCTGGCTGAGGAAGGTGCCGGCGTTGGCGTCGTGTGCGTGGGCCTGGAAATAGTCCCGGTCCGCAACGTTGACGGCGCGGGGTGGCCACTTGTGCGAATCGAGCACGAGGTTGCCGCTGGCGTCGGCCACCAGCAGCGAACCCATGTCCTCGGCATTAAGCGACCGGTCGAACAGCACGCGCTGGCGCAATGCCGTGGGCAGCTGCATCACCTCGGGGGCACGGATGGCATCGGCAACCCCGGCAATGGCGAACTCGTAGATATGCAGGTTGCGCGAGATGCTGCGCTCCAGCGTCAGCGCCAGGTTGGCCGAGGCTTCGCTGGCGCTGGCGAGGGCGTCGCTGCGCATCTGCGCAAGCGCCGCGGCGCCCAGTCCGGCGATGGCGCAGGCGAGTGCGATGGTCACCGCAACGATCATCCCGGCGGGATTCAGGCGTACAGGCAAGCGTTGTCTTGCAAAGTCGATCATGGAACACGCGGGCGCTGCCGTTGCATTTTTTGCAGCATTGTAGTGCCCGCGGCCCCCCAGGTTGGCCGGGTGAAAAAAGAGTCACTGCTGGTGTTAATCGCGTGCAGTTCGCCAACCGTTTGCGAATGGGGGGACGGTTCAGGATGCCGGAGTACTGATACGGTCACTTCCCTGCGGCGCCTGGCATGGCGAAGGAGGCTGGGGGAGGGGACGCCGCAGCGGACTGTCGGGCATGTTGATCAGGTAGTGCGCCTCGCGCCTGAGCTGCGCGGCAAAGCTGGCGACGACCGGGGGCATCGGCGAATCGGCGCGGTAGATCAGGCACACGGTGTGGCTGGGCAGGACGTCCTCGATCGGCAGGACGGCCAGCCCGGTCGACACCGACGCGCGGCCTTGCATCAGCTGGCGCGCCACCATGCAGAGCAGCTTGCGGTCCTGCAGCAGCGACTGGATCATGCCGAAGGTGTCGCAGCGCACGGCTACGCGCGGCAACGGCAGGGCCCGTGCCCGGAAGGCATCCATGATGGCCGCGCCGGGGCCGTGCATGCGGGTGGTCGTCAGGATCCACTCCGATCCCACCAGCTCGCGCAGCGAGCGCGCATGGCGCAGCGGATGTTCCTGGTGCGCCACCACCACCGAGTCGTTGTTGTAGAGCGGCTCGCAGATAAAGTCGTTGTCGATGCCTTCGTCTGGCACCGGGCTCACCGCCATGTCGATCAGGCCCGCGCGCAAATCCTGCAGGTGCACCGCGTACCGGCCGCTGTCGATGCAGACCTGCACCTCTGGGTGTTGTCGCCGGAAGCGGTTCAGTGCCGCGGGCACGAGCAGGTGGGCCGGTCCGCCGGTGACGCCGAGGCGGACCGTGCCGGTGCGCGCGCCCAGCATCTGCGTCATCTCCTCGGTTGCCCTGCGGGCCTCGGCCGCGATCAGGCGCGCGCGGCGCAGGAAAGCCTCGCCGTAGCTCGATAGCACGACGCCGCGCGTGGTGCGCGTGAGCAGCGGCACATGCAGCTCGTCCTCGAGTTGCCGGATGCTCTTGGTCAGCGCGGGCGCCGACACGTCGCGCGTCCTGGCCGCGGCGCGGATGCTGCCGCCTTCCGCCACCGCGATGAAGTCCTGGATCTGGCTGAGGCGCATGGCAGGAGCTCCGGTCGGGGCGTCAGTCCAGCGTGACCCCGGTGTCGGCGGTCAGCTTCAGCACCACCGGCAGGTAGGCTGTGTAGGCGCTGGCTGCCTCCGACGGGGTGTTGCCGATGGGCTCGGCGCCCATGTCCTCGACGCGCCTGGCGAAGGCCGGGCTTTTCACCAGCGCGCTGGCCTCGCGGCCGAGGCGGTCGATGATGGGCTGGGGCGTCCTGGCCGGGGCCATCAGCGTGATCGGCCCGGTCAGCCGGTAGGCGTCATCGGGAAAGCCCGCCTCGGCAAAGGTGGGCACGTCGGGCAGCGACCTGGCGCGGCGCGGTCCGGTCACCGCGATCGGCCGCAGCTTGCCGCCGGCGAAGTGTTGCTGCAGCGCGGTGACCGAGCCGACGGTCACATTGACCTGGCCGGCCAGCAGGTCCGTCACCATCGGTCCTTCGCCGCGGTACGGCACGTGCAGGATGTCGACGCCATACTTCTTGCCCATGTAGGTCTGGATGGTATGCGGCTGGGTGCCCGGTCCCCACGAGCCCATGCGCAGCTTGCCGGGTTCCTTCTTCGCGTAGTCGATCAGTTCGGCAACGGTCTTGACCGGCACGCCGGCGTTGACCGCCAGCACGGTGCGCGCGGTGGCGATGTCCGAAATCGGGCGCAGGTCGGTGCGCGGATCGTAGGGAAGCTTCTTGTACAGCGCCAGGTTCGAGGTGACCGGGCCGGGGATGGTCAGCAGCAGGGTGTAGCCGTCGGGCGCCGCCTTGGCTGCCTGGTCGGTGCCGATGATGCCGCCCGCGCCGCCCTTGTTCTCGACCACGATGGTCTGGCCCAGCCGCTTGCCGAGACCTTCCGCCAGCGCGCGAGCCAGCGTGTCGGTCAGGCCGCCTGCGGGGTACGCCACCACCAGGCGCACGGGCCTGGCTGGGTAAGCATCATCGGCGCTTGCGCCAAACGGCAACAGGCTCAGCGCCGCGGCTGTGATCAGCAAGGCACGCCGCCGGCGGGCCAGGGTGCGGTTCTTCATGTCCTTGTCTCCTTTTCGAATCTGTGCCCGATGCCGGAGAACCTTATGGGCGGTGCGCCGTGAGGGTCAACACGATGGCCTATATTTCCAATATTTGGAAATTGATTCCGCCTTTTGACACTGGATGGCGCGCTGTCCAGACTGGGTAAAGAGGAAAAACGCCATGAACCTGCCAGTCGAACAATTCATCGCCGAACGCCGCCGCGAGGACCCGTCCTTCGGCGGCCTGCTGGCCAAGGGCTTCGCGCTGCTGCGCTGCTTTATCGACGAGCCGCGCCCGCTCGGCAACGGCGAGCTGGCGCAGCGGCTGCAGCTGCCGCGCGCGACCGTCTCGCGCATCTGCCGCACGCTGTTCGAGCTGGGCTACCTCGACTGGGATCCCAAGCTCGACAAGTACTTCGTCAGCGCCCAGGTGCTGGCGCTCGGCTACCCGTACCTGGCCGGGCTGCAGGTGCGCCACGTGGCCCGGCCGCTGATGCAGGCACTGGCGGACCGTATCGAGGGCGCTGCGTCGATGGGCGTGGCGCACCGGCTCGACGTGACCTACCTGCAGTCCTGCACCCACAACGAGGGCACCCCGGCGCGGCCGGGAACGGGCGCCGTGCGCTCGGTGCTGAGCACGGCCATGGGCCGGGCTTACCTGTGCACCTTGTCGAAGGCGGAGTTCGAAGGCCTGATGGTGGCCGCCCGCGAGGAGCGGCCCGAGGAATACGCGGCGTTCTACGACACGCTGTGCCACAACGTGGCGCACTACCCCAAGCGCGGCTTCGCGCTCAACGAGGGCGATGCCGGCATCGGCGTGTACGGCGTGGGCGTCTATTCGCGCATCCGGTACCTGAACCGCCCGCTGCTGTTCAACTGCGCCGTGCCCGGCTCGCAGGTGAAGCGCGGAATGATGGAAAAGAAGGTGGCGCCGCTGCTGATGGAGATGGTCCGTTCCATCGAGGCCGCCACCGGCCTGCGGCAATAGCCGGCCAGGCCCGGCCGAAACTATCCAGAAAACAAGATCCGGAGACTGCCACATGGTTGACCTGAATTCCCTGCTGTACCCGCGTTCGATCGCGGTGGTCGGTGCTTCCACCCAGCCAGACAAGGTGGGCGGGATGCCGATCCGGCTGCTGCGCGAACTGGGCTACGCGGGACGCCTTTATCCGGTCAACCCGTCCGCTGCCGAAGTGCAGGGCCTGCGCGCCTATGGCTCGCTGGCGGAGATCGGCGAACCCGTCGACCTGGCGATCGTGGCGGTGCCGGCCAGCGCCAGCCAGGACGTGATGGCGCAGCTTGCGGGCAACGGCACGCGCGCCGCGGTAGTCTTCACTTCCGGCTTCGCGGAAGCCGGGGAGGGCGGCGTGCGCATGCAGGACATGCTGGCCCGCAGCGCGCGCGATGGCGGTGTGACGCTGCTGGGCCCCAACTGCCTGGGTGCGATGAACCTGCGCGAACGCATGTTCGCCACCTTCTCGCCGATCCCGCTGGGCGGGGTGCCGCCGGTCGGAGAAGTCGGGCTGGTCAGCCAGAGCGGCGCCTTCGGTGCCTATGCGTATGCGCTGGCGCGCGAGGCGGGGCTGGGGCTGAGCCACTGGGTCACCACCGGCAACGAGGCCGGGCTGCAGGTGGCCGACGTGATCGAGTGGCTGGCCAATGACCCCAACACCCGCGTGATCCTCGCCTACATCGAAGGCTGCCGCGACGGCGCGCGCCTGCGCCAGGCGCTGGCAGCGGCGCGTGCGGCGGGCAAGCCGGTGGTGGTGACCAAGGTCGGCACCACGGCGGCCGGCGCGCGCTCGGCGCAGTCGCACACGGCCAGCCTGACCGGCGAGGACGCGGTGTACCAGGCGGTGTTCAATGCCTACGGCGTGCACCGGGCCCATACGCTGGAAGAATTCTTCCGGCTCGGCTACGTGCTGTCCCGCGGCCGGCGGCCGGCGGCCTGGCAGCGCCCGGAAGGGGACGGCGCCGGTGCCGCCACGCCGCTGGCGATCGTCACCGTGTCGGGCGGGGTGGGCATCATGATGGCCGACCGCGCCGAACAGCTGGGTTTGCCGCTGCCGCCAATGCCGGACGACGCGGCCGGGGCGCTGCGCACCGCGATCCCGTTCGCCAGCACCGCCAATCCCATCGACGTGACCGGGCAGGTAGTGGCGCAGCCGCGCGTGTTCATGGATGCCATCGCGGGCGTGGCGCGCAGCGGCGCCTTTGGCTGCGTGGCGGCCTTCCTGGCCGGTGGCGCCAATGCGCCGCGGCTGTGGCCGGAGCTGCAGCAGACCGTCGGCGCGTTGAGCGAAGACGCGAATGGCGCACCGCTGTTGCTGGCCGGCATCGTCGACGACGACAAGCGCGCATGGCTGGAAGCACGCGGCTGCCTGGTGTTCCGCGAACCGGGCCATGCGGTCGAGGCCGTCGCCACGCTGGCGCATGCGGCGGCGCTGGAGGCCGCGCAGGGTGCGTCGTCAGAGACTGAGCCGCGGCGCGCTGCGTTGCCGCGCAATCTGCCCCCCGAAGCCACGGCGCTGTCTGAATACGAAGCCATGCGCCTGCTCGCCGACGCCGGCGTGCCGGTGGCCCCGCACGGCCTCGCACACGATGCCGACGAGGCCGTGCGCATTGCCGGGCGCCTTGGCTATCCGGTGGTGGTGAAGCTGTGCTCGCGCGAGATCCTGCACAAGAGCGATGTCGGCGGCGTGGCCCTCAACCTCGCCGATGCGCAGGCGGTGCGCGATGCCTTCGCCCGCATGGCGCAAGCGGTGGCGCATGCACGTACCGATGGCGGCGCGCCGGTGCCGTTCGAAGGCGTGCTGGTGGCGCGCATGGTGCGCGGCTGGGGCGAGGTGATGGTCGGCGTGCGGCGCGACCCGGTGTTCGGGCTGGTGGCGCTGGCGGGCATCGGCGGCACCGCCGTCGAGATCTTCCGCCAGACCGCGTGCGGGCTGGCGCCGCTGTCACGCGCCCAGGCGCGCGCGATGCTGCGCGACAGCCGTGCCGCCGCCTTGTGCGAAGGGCATCGCGGCAATCCCGTGGTGGACCTCGATGCCGCCGCGCAGGTGCTGGCCACGGTATCGCAACTGGCCGCGGAACTGGGCGAGCGCCTGGACACGCTCGAAATCAATCCGTTCATCGTCACCGCGCAGGGGCTGGTTGCCGCCGACGCGGTGGTCACGCTTCGCCCGGACCGCCGCAGCGCGGCATAGCGACGGCGCGCAGCGCGGTGGACAGGATGCCCGCACAGACGGGCGCCGCCGCCGCGGCAGGACGCAGTACCTCTAACAAGACTGGAGACAAGCATGCAAATGCACATGCACTTGCCGTCACGGCGCATGGCGCTGCGCGCACTGGGCGCACTTGGCGCGCTCGCCGTGGCGCTGTGCGGGGCGGTATCCCCCGCGCACGCCGGCCCCTATCCCGACAAGCCGATCCGGCTGGTCGTTCCGTTCCCGCCGGGCGGCGGCACCGACGTGGTCGGCCGGCTGCTGGCGGCGGGCCTGTCGAAGGAGCTTGGCAAGACCGTGGTGGTGGAGAACGTGGCCGGGGCCACCGGCACCATCGGCTCGGCCCAGGTCGCGCGCGCCGCGCCCGACGGCTACACGCTGGTGCTGGGCATCTCCGCCACGCATGCGATCGCGCCGGCGATCTTCCCCAGGCTGCCCTATGACCCGCTGCGCGACTTCGTGCCGGTCAGCCGGCTTTTCTACGGCGGCAACGTGCTGATCGCCGGCCCCGGCTTTACCGGCCGCGACCTGCCCGCGCTGATCGCCTCGGCCAGGCGCCCCGGCGCCGACCTGACCTACGGCTCGTGGGGCAACGGCTCCGGTGGCCATCTCGCCGGCGAAAGCCTCAACGTGCTGGGCGGCATCCACTTGCGCCACATCCCCTACAAAGGCGTCAGCCCCATGCTGACCGACGTGATGGGCGGCACGCTGCCCGTGGCCATGTCCGACCTCGCCGGCACGCTGCCGCTGATCCGTAGCGGCAAGGTGCGGGCGTTGGCGGTCACCGGCTCCGAGCGCTCGCCCGCGCTGCCCGACGTGCCGACCTTTACCGAAGCCGGCGTGGCGTTCGGTGTCGACAGCTGGTTCGGGCTGTTCGCTCCCGCGCGCACGCCGGCCGAGATCGTCGACAAGCTCGAACGCGCCACGAACGCCGTCATGCGCGACCCGGCCATCAAGGCGCAGGCCGAGGCGCTCGGCATGCGCTACACCCACCAGCCGCGCAGCGCCTTCGCCGCGCAGATGCGCAGCGATGTGCCCGCATGGGCCGCGCTGGTCAAGTCGAGCGGCGCGGCGCAGGAATGAGCCGCTACCTGTTGCCCTGTTCCTTCACATTCTTCGGAGCTCTTGCATGAACCATCCCGCGCCACAGTTCTTCTCCGCACCCGTCTACGGCTCCAGCCAGGAAGCGCTGGTCGCCGCCGCAGCCATCCCGCTGGTGATCTACGGCTATCCGCTGGTCGAGACGATCCGTACCTGCAAGGTGCAGACCGCGGTCAGCGAGGCCACCGGCTATGGCCGCGCCCCGGTCAACACGCTGTCGGCGAGCGAGCGCCAGTGGACGCATGAAGACCGCGACGTGGTCACGCCCGCCAATGACCTGCTGTACTTCTGCGGCTGGGCCAACCTGGCCGACGGACCGGTCACGCTGCGCGTGCCGCCGCTGCCGCAGTGTGACCCACAGCGCGACCGCTACTACGTGGTGGAGTTGCTGGATGCCTATACCAACAACTTCGAGAACCTGGGGCCGCGCAACGTACCGGCCGAAGGCGGCACCGTGACGCTGGTCGGACCCGGCCAGCACGCCGAAGGCGAGCATGTGGTGGCCTGCCCGACCTCGCTGGTGTGGCTGCTGGGGCGCGTGCTGGTGCAGGGCCCTGACGACCTCGCCGCGGCCCATGCGTTCGAAAGCGGCTTCGCGCTCGACGCCCCGGGCAAGGCGATGCCGCAATGCGTGCGCGACTGGCGCCACACGGGCAGCGAGGCGCTCGACTTCTTCCAGAACCTGTTCAACGCGCTGCGCGAGTATCCGCCCACCGAGCGCGAACTGGGCGCGTTCACGTTGCTGCGCAAGGCCGGCCTGAAGCTGGAAGCTGATATTGACGTGACGGCATTGCGCGCGGAGATCCGCACCGGCCTGGAGAACGCATATCGGCAGGCCATGCAGCTGATCGAGGCGCACACACGCAGCCAGGGCCGCAAGAGCTGGGGCTACAGCCTGAAGCTGGGCCTCTATGGCGACGACTGGCTGCAGCGCGCCTGCACCGCGATGAAGGGCCTCGGTGCGCTGCGCGCCGACGAAGCTATCTATGCGATGGCCGATTTCGACGCCGACAGCGCGCCGCTGCATGGCGCGCACGCGTACGAGCTGCGCTTCCCGCCCGGCATGCTGCCGCCGGCGCAGGCGTTCTGGTCGGTCTCCCTGTACGGCGAGGACCGCTTCTTCAGCGCCAACGAGATCGGCCGCTACGCCGTGGGAGACCGCACGCCGGGCCTGCGCATGGAGGCCGACGGCAGCCTGGTCATCCCGATCTCGCACCGCCGGCCCGAACAGGCCGAACAGGCCGAACACGCCGACAACTGGCTGCCGGCACCCGCGGGCCCGTTCTACCTGATCCTGCGCCTGTACCATCCCGCGCCGGCCTTTATCGCGGGCGAGTACCGCATTCCGCCGGTGCGCCGCATTGCCTGAGGAGCGAGATCCCATGACGCCATCCCACGCTGACTCACGCACGCCCGCGCTGGCCCGCGAAGCCGTGCTGTACACGCTGCCGCTCTACGAAATGGCGCGCATGCGCGCCGCCACCTGCCCGCGCCGCCGGCGTGAAGGCGCTTTTGCCGACGAGCGCCCGGACGGCACGCTGCGCTGGGTCAACCAGTTCTTCCACACGCGCCAGCTGCTTGGCCCGCAGCACCGGCAGGTGGTCACGCCCAACAACGACACGCTGTACAGCAACGCGTGGCTGGACCTGTCGCAGGGACCGCTGCTGCTGGAGGTGCCGGACAGCGCCGGCCGCTACTACGTGCTCGGGCTCCTCGATTTCTATACCAATCCCTTTGCCTACATCGGCAGCCGCACCACGGGCACGCAGGCCGGGCGCTTCCTGCTGCACGGCCCCGGCTGGCACGGCGACGCACCGGCTGGCGCCACCGCCATCGCCTGTCCGACCGATGCGGTGTGGCTGCTGGGCCGGCTGCTGGTGGACGGCGCGGACGACCTGCCCGCGGTGCATGCGCTGCAGGAGCGCATCCGGCTGACGCTGCCGGATGGCGGCGACCCCGTGCGCGCCTGCGACGTCGGCATGCAGCCCAACGAACACCTCGGCGCGTCGCCGCAGCAGGTGCGGCGCTACGCTGAAGTGGTGAACCGCGCGCTGCGCGAGAACCCGCCGCCTGCGGACGAGGCGGCGACCGTGCAAGCCTTCGCGCCGCTGGGCCTCGGTGCTGCGTGCGAGGGTGTGGCGCTGGACGACACGCAGGTAATGCTGCTGGCCGCTGCCATGGAAAAGGTGCTGGCTGAACTGGCCCGGCCGATGCCTTCCGCGCTGGGCGGCGGCTGGAGCCTGCCGGTCGAGATCGGCGCGTCGTTCGGCGCGCGCTATGCCGAGCGCGCGCAGGTGGCGCGCAACTACATCGGCGCGCTGGGCATGGAAGAGGCCATGTACATCATCGCCGACTGCGACGCGCACGGCCGTCCGCTCGACGGCAACGAGCCGCACGAGCTGGTGTTCCCAGCCGGCCAGCTGCCGCAGGTGGGCGCGTTCTGGTCGCTGACCATGTACGGCAAGGGCGACTGCATGCTGGTGGAGAACCCGATCGGCCGCTACTCGCTGGGCGACCGCTCGCCCAGCCTTCGCTATGAGCCGGACGGCAGCCTGCGCCTGCGCCTGGGCGCCGCAGCGCCGCGCGACGCGGCGTGCCACGGCAACTGGCTGCCGGCGCCGGCGGGGCCCTTCTACGTGGCCCTGCGGCTCTACGTGCCAGGCGAGGCGCACCTCGGCAAGACCTTCCCGTATCCGGGCATCCAGTCCGCGGAGGCATGACGATGACCGCCGACACGATATCGCGCAGGGCCATGCTGGCCCGCATGCGTGGCCTGATGCTGCTGGGCGCGGCGCTGGCGCCGCTGGCCGCGCTGGCGCAGGGGTATCCGGCGCGCACGGTGCGGCTGATTTCCCCGTATGGCCCCGGCGGGTCCAACGACACCTCGGCGCGGCTGCTGGCCGAAGCGCTGAGCCGCAAGTACGGCAAGCAGTTCGTGGTCGAGAACAAGCCCGGCGCTGGCACCCGGGTTGCCAATGAAACGCTGGCGCGCGCCGCCCCCGACGGCTACACGCTGCTGTGGGCGGCCGCGCCGTTTGCCATCAATACGGCGGCCGGGCTGCCGCAGCAATACGACATCCACAAGGATTTCGTCGCGGTGGGGCCGCGCGTGGCCGGCCCGGTGTTCCTGATCGTCAAGGCGGAATCGCCGGCGCGTTCGGTCGCGGATTTCGTGAAGCTGGCGCGCGCCAGGGCGGAAGGCGTGACCTTCGCCTCGCCGGGCGCCGGTTCCGGGCCGCACCTGACGGCGGAGCTGTTCGGTGCCCAGGCGAAGTTCAAGGTGCTGAACGTGCATTACCGCGGCGATGCCACTGCCTACACCGAGCTGCTGGCCGGCCGCGTCGATGCCACGCTGACTGCCATCACGACGGCGCTGCCGTTTATCAAGGCTGGCAAGCTGCGGGTGCTGGCGGTCGCGTCGGAACAGCGCACGCCGGTCTATCCCGATGCGCCCACCTTCGTCGAGCAGGGCTTTCCCGGCGTGATTGGCTCCGGCTGGTTCGGCCTGATGGCGCCGGCCGGCACGCCCGCCGCCATCGTGCGCCAGCTCAACCAGGATGCCAGCGCCGTGCTGTCCAGTACGGATGTGCGCAACAAGCTGGCGGCGCTGGGGTTGCAGCCGGAGCCGGTGGACAGCGCCGGCTTTGCGCGGTTCATCGACGCGGAAGTGCGCAAGTGGGCCACGGTGATCAAGGCCAGTGGCGTGGTGCTGGAGTAGCGGCACACACGCCACATCAGGCGCTTACTGGATGCCGAAGGTGTCGGCTGTGTCGTGCTCCAGCATGTCGGCGGCGGCGCCGTACAGGCTGCGCGAGACATAGCTCCTGACCTGGCCGGCGCGCGTACGCAGCCACCCGGCCTTGAGCCGGCGCGCCTCGGCCAGCGTGGGGGCGTCGCCCGGCGCCAGCGCCAGCACGTCGATCACATGCAGCGCCAGCTGCGTTTCGCCGCGCCCGGCCAGGGCTTGCGCGTGGCGGATCAGCGCGCCGTGGTCGGCCACCGCCACCGCGATTTCCGCGGCGGCATCCTGCGGCGCGGCCGGATGCAGCGTGCTCGCGTTGCGGTCCCACCAGCCGTTCTCCGAGCGGTAGATATCGCGGGCGATATAGCTGGGATCCCCGTACGTCGGCCGCATCCACGGCTGGTCGAACAGCTCCGCCGGCGGCTTCAGCGCGGCCAGCATCTGGCGCTCGTTGCAGCCGGCGTTCATCAGCCGCACCACCTCGGCGCGCAACCAGCGCAGCGCGCGGGCAGTCTGGCCCAGCACGCGTTCGCATTCCGCCGCGCCCTGCAACGTGGGCCCGAACTCGCGCACCACGGTACGCGGATGCAGCGCGGCCATGCGCTCCAGCGTCTCGGCCCAGCGCACGGTATCGCGCAGCGTGCGGAAGGGGGTGCCGATATTGGGGATGGAGTCGATCACGGCAGGGCCGCCATACAGCACGCGCCGTCCCGGCAGCCAGGCCGCGATCGCGTCGTCGGTCTCCGAGGGCGCCCACAGCAGTTCAGCGCGACGCTCGCCGTGGCCCAGCGTCAGGCCTTCTGCGAAGGTCTCGGTCGGCGCAGTGTGGCCAAGCTTGCCGGCCAGCGCGCCGGCCGGGCGGCGGAACTGGATTTCCGCCATGCGCTCCTGCATGCGCGCGGTGTCGCGGTAGCGCGCCTGGCGTGCCAGCACGTTGACGTGGGCCAGCAAGCGCGGCGCCGGCTCGCCGCGCGCGGCGGCATGGTCGAGCCATTGCTGCACGCCGGCGTTGTAGCCCATATGGCCGTGGCTGTAGCAGATCGCCAGCACGGGCAGGCTGGTCTGCGTGCGCAGCGCCTCGATCATGCCGGCGGTGACGCGGCCGCCGGGGCCGCTGTCGACCACCAGCAGTCCGCCGCCGACGTCGGCGACAAAGCTCTGTCCCTGCCCGTGCAACAGCCAGACGCCGTCGTCGATCGGTTCGATGCCCGTGCCGGTCACCAGCGCGACGGCCTTGTCCTCGAGATCCTGCATGCGTGACTCCCTGAGTAAAAAATGGGTCCGGCAGGCCTCCATCCGCTGGACGGATGCGGCTTGCCCTCAGCGGCAATGTCGCGCAAACGGGCGGCGCATGGGGATTGGGGAAACTCCCCGCAAGCCGACGCCCGTCACCCGTCGGGCCAGCGCCGGCGCGGCGCGGGAGCCGACCACGCTGGCGCGGTGTGAACCCGTGGTTAGCAGCCAGCGTTGCGCGGCAGTTCCCGGTTGTCGCGCGGCGCGCTAAGGCGGCAGCGATGCCCGGGATAACCCCCGGTGCTAACCGTGGGTTTACGCCCCCGCGATCCTGGCATCTGCCGCAAAAGGCGCGGCTGCCGCATGATCCTTTCGCATCATCGCAACGGGAGTGGATCGCATGGCAAGCCGGCAAGACCTGCCTCTGGCAGGCATTCGGGTAGTGGAGTTCGGGCAGTTCATCGCGGCGCCGGGCGCGGCCATGATGCTGGCCGACCTGGGCGCCGACGTGGTCAAGGTGGAAGCGCTGCGCGGCGACAGCGCGCGGCGCTTCGACGGCACCAGCCCGCAGAGCCCGATGTTCCTGGCGTACAACCGCGGCAAGCGCGGCATCGCGCTGGATCTGCGCACCAACGGCGGCGTGGAGGCGGCGCGCCGGCTGGCACTGGGCAGCGACGTGGTGCTGCACAACACCCGCCACGGGGTGATGGAAGCGCTTGGCCTCGACGCTGACACGCTGCGCGCAACGAAACCAGATCTGGTCTATGCGTCGATCAGCGGCTTCGGCACGCGCGGGCCATCGCGCTCGCGGCCCGGGCTCGACATCGCCGCGCAGGCGGAAAGCGGCATGATGTCCGTCACCGGCGAGGCCGGCGGACAGCCGCTGAAGGCGGGTTTCGCGCTGATCGACGCGGCCACCGCGCTGGCGGCCGCCAATGCCATCCTGGCGGCGCTGTTCCGCCGGCTGCGCACCGGCATGGGCGAGACCATCGAGACCTCGCTGCTGCAGGTCGGCGTCCAATTGCAGGCGCAGCTGTGGGCGGAGTACCAGTGTTCCGGCGCGCTGCCGGTGCGCAGCGGCAACAGCCAGCCCAAGGCCGCGCCCGCGGCCGACGTGATCGCGGTGGCGGACGGGCACGTGGTGCTGTCGGCTTACCTGGACGAGCACTTCAGCCGCCTGTGCGAGGCCATCGGCCAGCCCGCGCTGGCGCATGACCCGCGTTTCGCCGGCAATGCGCTGCGCGTGCAGAACCGGCCCGCGCTGCTGGCGATCCTGCACGCGGCGCTGCGCCACCTCAGCGGCGATGCCGCGCGTGCGTTGCTGGAGCGCCATCACGTGGTCGTTGGCGTGGTGCGCGATTACCACCAGGTCAGCGCCAGCGGCGACGTGCGCGCCAGCGGCATCCTGCGCGCGGTCGGCAACGGCGAGGGCGGCCAGCTGGAGCTGCCGGGACTGCCGTTCACGCTGGCAAGCATGAAGGCCGACAACATGCAGGCCGACGACATGCGCGACGTGCCCGACGTGCCACGGCTCGGCCAGCACACCGCCGAGGTGCTGGCCGAGCTTGGCTACGACGCTGCCCAGATCGACGCGCTGGCCAGCGCCGGCGCAATCGGCCTTGGTTGCGGGCAACGGGGGGCGGCATGAGCGAAGTGCTGCTGGTACGCCATGCCGGCTGGGCCGAGATCGTGCTGAACCGGCCCGCGCTGCGCAACGCCATCGATGGTGCGCTGGCCCGTGCGCTGGCCGAAGCCATCGACACGATCAATGCCGACTCCGAAACGTGCGCGGTGCTCCTGCGCGGTGCCGATGGTGCCTTCAGTTCCGGCCTCGACCTGAAGGCCCTGCAGGCCGAGCCCGAAGGCATGGCCGGGTTTGCGCGGGTCTGGGAACGGGTACACCAGTCGCTATTGCAAAGCCGCAAGGCCTGGATCGTCGCGCTGGAACGCCATGCGGTCAATGGCGGCGCGGCGCTGGCACTGGCCGGCGACCTGATGGTCTGCGGCGCCGGCGCCTTCCTGCAGATCGGCGAAATCCGCCTCGGCATGGCCGCGCCGCGCAACGCGGCGTGGCTGGCGCTGCGGCACTCCGAAGCGGTGGCGGCGCGGCTGTGCCTGCTGGGCGACCGGGTGCCAGCGGCCGACCTGATGCGGCTGGGCATTGCCACCGAAGTCACCGACGACGCGCAGGTGCTTGGCCGCGCGCGCGAACTCGCCGCGACCATCGCCGGCTTCCCGGCCGACGGCGTAGCCGCGATCAAAGGCGGCATGCGCGCCGCCACCACCCGCCGCAACATCCATCACTGAAGGGAGACCCCGCATGAGCGATTCCCATATCCCTGACAGCGAAGCCTCGCTGCAGGACTTCCGCCGCGAGGTGCGCGCCTTCGTCGCGCAGGCGCTGCCGCATGGCGTGCGCGAGAAGGTGCGCCTGGGCCTGGAAGTGAGCAAGGACGAGATGATCGACTGGCAGCGCCGGCTGGCGGAACGCGGCTGGCTCGCGCCGCACTGGCCGCGCGACTGGCAGGGCCAGGGCTGGAGCGCCGAGCGCCGCGCCGTGTTCCAGGAGGAACTGGTGCTCGCCCACGCGCCGGAGACCGGCGGCATCTCGATCGAGATGATCGGGCCGGTCCTGATCCGCTACGGCACGCCGGCGCAGCAGCAATACTTCCTGCCGCGCATCCTTAACCTGGAACACTGGTGGTGCCAGGGCTATTCCGAGCCCAACGCCGGCTCCGACCTGGCCTCGCTGAAGACCCGCGCCGTGCGCAAGACCCGTCCCGACGGCACCGAGGTGTACGTGGTCAACGGCAGCAAGATCTGGACATCGTATGCGCAGTACGCGGACTGGATCTTCTGCCTGGTGCGCACCGACACCGAGGCGCGCGCGCAGCAGGGCATCAGCTTCCTGCTGGTCGACATGCGCAGCTCCGGCATCAGCGTGCGGCCGCTGGTGGGCATCCACGGCTGGCACCTGTTCAACCAGGTGTTCTTCGATGATGTCGAGGTGCCCGTCGGCAACCGCGTCGGCGACGAGAACGCCGGCTGGGCCATCGCCAAGTCGCTGCTGGAGCATGAGCGCCTGAACCTGGCGCGCGTCGCCGAGAACCGGCGCCGGCTGGCCAAGGTGCGCGCCATCGCCGGCGAGCTGGAAGAGGGCGGGCAGCCGCTGCTGCTGCGGCCGTGGTTTGCGCGCCGGTTCCGCGAACTGGAGGTGCGTCTTGAAGCGCTGGCCGCGACCGTGCTGCGCTTCCGCCAGCGGGCGCGCGCCGGCGAACGGCTGGGCCCGGAGACCGGCATGCTCAAGCTGCTGGGCAGCCGGCTGATCCAGGACATCGAGAACCTGGCCGTCGACGCAATCGGGCCAGGCACGCTGGCCTATGACCGCGCCGCGCATTTCGAGCCGGCGGCGCCGCAGCCCGGGCATTCTGCCTATGCGGCGGCGGCTTCCGCCCGGCGCTTCGTTACCCGCGGCTACACCATCGCCGGCGGCTCCAGCGAGATCCAGCACGAGCTGCTGGCCAAGCAGGTGCTGGGGCTCTAGTCCCCGCACCGCTGACAACAGGAACAACCCATGAGCGACCTTCAGGACAACCAGGACGATCAGGACAATCAGGACGATCGCCGCATGCTGCAGGAAAGCGTGCGGCGCTATGTCGAACGCGACTACGGCTTCGCGCAGCGTGGCGCGGCGCTGGCCGAACCGGGCGGTTTTTCACGCCGGCACTGGCAGGCATTTGCCGAATTCGGCTGGCTGGCGGTGGGCTTGCCCGAGACGTGTGGAGGCCTCGGCGATGCCGGCGATCAGGCGCTGCTGGCCGAGGAGCTTGGCCGCGCGCAGCCCGTCGAACCGTGGCTGGCCAATGCCGCGCTGTGCGCGCCGCTGCTGGCCGCGTGCGGCGATGCGGCGCATGCGGCCACCGCCGCGGAGATGGCGGAGGGGCGCACGTTGCTCTCGCTGGCCGCATGGGAGCCGCAGGGGCGCTATGACGCTTTCGACGTCGGCACCACCGCGCGGCAGCACGACGATGCCAACGGCCAGTGGATGCTGGACGGCCGCAAGACCCTGGTCCTGGGCGGCGGCTGCGCGAACGTGCTGCTGGTGCTGGCCCGCACCAGTGGCGCACGCCGCGACCGCGACGGCCTGACGCTGTTCGCCGTGCCCGCCGCCACGCGCGGCATTCACATCGAAGCATTGCCGACCTACGACGGCCGCCAGACCGCGACGGGGACGCTGCGCCGTGTCAGCGTGCCGGACAGCGCCCGTATCGGCGCGGTAGGCAGTGCCTGGCCGCTTGTCGAAGCCGCCATCGACCATGCCACCACCATGGCCTGCGCCGAAGCCGTCGGGACCATGGCCCGCGCCTTCGAACTGACCCGCGACTACGTGGCCACGCGCGAGCAATTCGGCCGCCCGCTGTCCGCCAACCAGGTGATCCGCCACCGGCTGGTGGACCTGTATGTCAGCGTCGAGCAGGCGCGCGCCATCACCGAGGCCGCCGCCGCCGCGCTGCACGGCGACGCGCCCGCGCGCCGGCGCGCGGTCTCGCTTGCCAAGGCCTTCGTGTCGGTCGGGGCGAGGGCGCTTGGCGAGGACGTGGTGCAACTGCATGGCGCGGTGGGAATGACCGACGAGATGGAAATCGGCCACTGCTACAAGCGGCTGGCCGCGCTGGCCAACCTGTTCGGCGATGCCGACTGGCATTACGAACGGCTTGCGGACTCCGCGAAGTCCGCGAAGTCCGATCACGCGGCGCAGGCGCACGCAGCCTGAGCCGCCAGCCTGAGCCCAATTTGACCCCCCTTTGAGCACCATTACCCAGGGCGCCGGCGAGCGCCCGTTCACAGCAAAGCCGGCAACGCACCGGCACAGCGCGGCCAATGCGCCGCACGGAGACAGCAGCATGTTCAGCCATCACACTGGCGCCCGCCGGGCGGGCACGGCCCTCGTTGCGGCGCTGGCCTTGACGGGCGCCACTGGCGCGCACGCCGAAGCCGCTTACCCGAACTACCCGAACCGACCGATCCGCATGGTGCTGCCCTCGGGCGCCGGCACCGTGACCGACCAGACCGCACGGCTGGTCGCCGAGCGCCTGACCACGGCGCTGAAGCAGCCGGTCGTCGTCGACAACCGCCCCGGCGCCAACGGCATCATCGCCAGCGAGACCGTGGCCCGCGCAGCGCCGGACGGCTACACGCTGCTGTTCACCTATTCCGCCACGCTGACGGTGAACCCCTGGACCACGCCGTCGCTGCCCTATGACCCGGTCAAGGATTTCACGCCGATCGCGCGGCCCAGCGCGCCCGGCGGCAACCTGCTTGCCGTCAGCGCCAGCGTGCCGGCGCGCAACCTGCAGGAACTGCTGGCCTACGTGAAGGCCAGCAAGGCCGAGCTGGCGTACTGCTCGTGGGGCGTCGGCTCGGGCGGTCACCTGGCGATGGAGTACCTGAAGGCGAAGACCGGCATCCACCTGCGCCATATCCCCTACAAGACCGCTACCCAGTGCAGCAACGACCTGGCGGCGGGGCACGTGATCATCGGCATTACCGATTCCGTCTCATCCATCCCGCACCTGAAATCCGGCCGCATCCGCGGCATCGCCGTCTCCGGCCCGGAGCGGCTGTTGCCCACGCCGGATGTGCCGACCATGACCGAGCAGGGCGTGCCGTTCCAGCAAGCCAGCTGGGTCGCGCTGTTCGGGCCCAGGGGCTTGCCCGCGCCGATCGTCGCGCGGCTCAACGCCGAGGTGAACCGGATCCTGCAATCGCCTGAAGACCGCGAGCGCTTCGCCGCGATGAACCTGAAGCCGGCCACGCCGGCCAGCGCGGCCGAACTGGCGAAGCTCGTCAGCGCGGACCTGGCGGCGTGGGGCGAGGTGGTGAAGGTGGCGGGGCTGAAGGCGCAATGAACGTCGCACGCGACGACAACAACGAGGACAACAACGAGGACGGGAGACAAGCAGCGTGAAGGCTAGACAGTGGATGGCAATGGGAATGGCAGGGGCGGCACTGGCGGGCGGCAATGCGGCAGCGGGCACGATGCAGCTGTTCGGCGTGGTCGATGCCTCGATCGAATATGCCAGGGGCTCCGACAGCGTGGTGCGGATGCGCGAGGGCCAGCAGGCGGCGTCGCGCTGGGGCATCCGCGGGATCGAAGACCTGGGCGGCGGCCTGAAGGCCAACTTCCTGGTCGAGTCGGGCTTCAACATCGACAACGGCACCGAGTTCTTTGGCAATAACCGGCTGTTCGGGCGGCAGGCCTACATGGGACTGTCCGACGGCTGGGGCGAATTCCGCCTCGGCCGCCAGTACACGCCATCGTTCTATGCGCTGCTGCGGCTCGACCCGTTCCTGCTCAACGGCGCGGTGTCGCCGTTCAACCTGCTCAGCGCCACGGCATCGCAGGGCACTGGCCATGTGGCCTACGGCGCGCGCTTCGACAACGCGGTGCAGTACTTCTCGCCCAACTGGGGTGGCTTCGCTTTCGGCGCCGCGGTGGCGCCGGGCGAGGTGCCGGGCTCGCCGCGCTCGGGACTGAACTTCGGCATGAACGCGACCTACGAGGCCGGCAATGCCTATACCTTCTACAGCTACCAGGGCATGTACACCGGCGCCAACCTGCCGATCACGCCGACGCTGACGTCGAACCACTTTGTCGGCGGCTCCTACCGCTTCAGGCCGGTGGAGGTCGGCCTGCTGTTCAGCGCGGCAAGCAGCAACCGTCCCGATACCCGCTCGGCGCGCCACTATGGCGTGACCTTCAGCTGGACGGTAACGCCGCGCGACACCTTCAAGGCCGCGGCAATCAAGCGGCAGATCCTGGGCGGCGGGGAACGGCCGCTGGCCATGACCATCGGCTGGGACCATGACCTGAGCAAGCGCACCACGGCGTACATGCGGGCAGTGTGGGTGCATAACAGCCCGGGCGGCAGCGCCAGCATCAACAGCATCGCGGTCGATCCTGGCAGTGGCGACGATGCCAGGTCGGTGAGCGTGGGGTTGCGGCATCGGTTTTGAGGGTGGGCGGGCGGCGCGCATGGCATGCCGTCCGGGTATCCCACGCCGACACAATGCTCATGGCAAGCCAGCACGCCGCTTCGCACAATGGAAAGGCCAACCGGAGCCTTTCATGTCATGCATTCTTTTCCTGGAAGCGGAATGCCGGCGCCTGCGACTGCGCGCCGGCGCGGAACTGGTCTGCCGCGGCGGCAGCCTGTGGCTGACCTTCGAAGCGGGGGAGCGGCCGTCGCCTGACGTGATGCTCGCGCCCGGCGAGCGCTACCGGCTGCATCGCGACGCCGACGTGTTCATCGCCGCGCTGCATGGCGCCGGCCCCGCGTTGTGCCAGATCGAAGCGCCGCCGCGCTCCCGCGGCGCCGGTTCGTCGTGGCTCGGGCGATTCAGGTGGCTGGGGAGCGCCCGGGCGTCCTGACGGTGTGCGCGGCTTCAAGGCAGATCCATTCGGCCACGCGCCTGACATCCTCGCGCGGATCGTCCGAGGCATGGACCAGCCAATACGCGTTAGGGCTCGGCGGCGCTTGCAGCGCCGTCGGCACGATCACCAGCTGGCCGCCATCGATCAGCGGCCGCACCAGCTCCAGCCGCCCCAGTGCGATGCCCTGGCCCGCCAGCGCGGCATGGATGACCTGGTCGTACTGGTTGAAGCGCAGCATGCCGCGCTGGCTCGCCTGATGGTAGCCGCTTGGCTCCAGCCAGCTGCGCCACTGCAGCCACGGGCGGGGATCGTCGAATTCCAGCAGCGGCAGGCGCAGCAGCGCCTCGTCGTGCCCGGCCGCCTTGGCTACCTCGCGCACCAGCGACGGATGGGCGACCGGGGCGATGTGCTCGCCGAACAGGCGCACGGCACCGGGCGGCGCCGCGGCATCGCGGCAATAGCGCACGGCGAGGTCGATGCCCTCGGCGCGCAGGTCGCTGATGCGGTTGCTGGCGGACAGGCGCACATCCAGGTGCGGATGCGTCTTCTGCAGGCTCCCCAGCCGCGGCAGCAGCCACAAGCCGGTGACGCCGATGCTGGCGGTGACCGTGACCGGCCGCTGGCCCTCGATGCGGCGTACCTCGGCGACCACGTCCTGCAACTGCTGCAGCGCGCTGTCGGCACTGCGGAACAAGCGTTCGCCCTCGGCGGTGAAGGCGACGCCGCGATGCTTGCGCACGAACAGCGGCACCTTCAGCTGCTCTTCCAGCGCGTGGATCTGCCGGCTGACCGCCGACTGCGTCAGGCACAGGTCATCAGCTGCCTGGGTGATGCTCATGCGCCGGCCAACGGCGACGAAGCCCTTGAGCAGGTCGAGCGGGAACAGTCTGACGAGCGGCACTGACATGCGAGGGCCTCCTGGCAAACACGGCGGACAGACGCGGGAAGCTCCATTACAGCACGATCCGTTGAGTCTTTGCCATGCGTCGTGCGCATGGCCAGACGACAGAATGATCGTTTGAAGCAGGGCGCCGGGGCGGCTGCAATAGAGCCATCCCGCGCCTGCCGGCGCCATCGTCCGACAAGGGGCCGTCATGACCACCCGCCTGCCGCATCCGTCCGCCGCCATCGCTCCTCAGCAAGCCGCCATCGCTCCTCAGCAAGCCGCCACGCCGTGGTGGCGAACGCTGTGGGTGCTGGTGCTGGGCGGCGGTGTGCTGAGGGGCCTGGCGCTGGGCGTGCGCCATGTGCAGGGGCTGTTCCTGCTGCCCATCATCGGCGAGCGCGGCTGGACCCGCGAGACCTTCGGCTTTGCGATGGCGGTGCAGAACCTGACGTGGGGACTGGCGCAGCCCTTCACCGGCATGCTGGCCGACCGGTACGGCTCATGGAAGGTGATGGCCGGCGGACTGGTGCTCTATGCCGCCGGGCTGTACGGGATGACGCAGGCGGACACGTCGCCGGCCCTGGTCTGGTCGGCAGGCGTGTGCATCGGCATCGCGCTGTCCGGCACGACCTTCGGCGTGGTGTACGGCGCGCTGAGCCGGATGACCGACGCCGCGCAGCGCAGCCGCGCGCTGGGCCTGGCCGGCGCCGTCGGCGGCATCGCGCAGTTCGCGCTGGTGCCGGCTACGCAGGGGCTGCTGGTTGCATCGGGATGGGCCGGCACGCTGCTGATGCTCGCCGTCGCGCTGGCCGTGGTGCTGCCGCTGGCGCTGCCTTTCCAGGATCGGGCCGCCGAGGCGCCGGCGCCCGTTGGCAATACAGCCAGCGCGGCTGCCGGCGAACTGCCGCTATTGGCCGCCGTGCGCGAGGCGTTCAGCCACTCCGGCTTCTGGCTGCTGAACCTTGGCTTTCTGGCATGCGGCTTCCAGCTGGCTTTCATCGCCAGCCACCTGCCCGCGTATCTGCTGGATCGCGGCATGCGTCCGGCCGACGGCATGGCAGCGCTTGCCATCATCGCGCTGGCCAATGTGGCCGGCATCTACGTGTTCGGCCTGCTGGGCGGACGCCACAGCAAAAAGTACCTGCTCGCCGGCATCTACCTCGCGCGCACGTCGGCGATGGCGCTGTTCCTGCTGCTGCCGCTGGGCACGCCTACCTTGTACCTGTTCTGCGCCGCGATGGGTTTCCTGTGGCTCGGCACCGTGCCGCTGACCAACGGGATCCTCGCGCAGGTGTTTGGCGTGCGCTACCTCGCCACGCTGTTCGGCTTTGTGTTCTTCGGCCACCAGCTTGGCTCGTTCTTCGGCGTATGGCTGGGCGGGCTGGTGTTCGAGCTGACGGGTTCGTACGAGCCGGTCTGGTTCGGCGCCATGGTGCTGGGCGTGCTGGCCGCGGCGCTGCACTGGCCGATCGACGACCGGCAGATCGTCAGGGCCGGCCTCGCGCCGGCGCGGACATGACGCCGCGCTGCGGACCGGCACTCGGTGCGTGGCTGTCGGCGCTCGGCCTCGCGGCCGTGTGCGCGGCGGCACTGGCGGCGTGGCTCGATCCGGCTTATGCGCTGGCGTGGGTGCAGCTGATGGCGCTGTGCCGCTAGTGGTCGGGGGTCGCGTGGCAAAAGTCGCGCCGGGCCGGTCCAGGTGCGAGCCTCGCCGGAAACCGCATATTCATATCCTGACATCTTCGTTCCTGCGGGTTGCCGCTGATCGCCCGCGAACGCGGCGAATTCGAGAAAAACCTGGCTTCCAAGGGGATCAAGGTCGAATGGGTCGGCCCGTTCCCCAATCATGCCCCGTCGCTGCAGGCGGTGGTGGGCGGCAGCGCGGACTTTGGCTTCTGGGGCAGCACCACGCCGGCCCTGGCGGCCATGATCGCCGGTTCGCCGCTGGTCTTTGCGCAGTTCAATGTGTACGGCCCGCGCAGCACGGCGATCATCGTCAAGAAGAGCTCGGGCATCAGCTCGGTGCGCGACCTTGCCGGCAAGAAAGTCGCGGTCAACCGTTCCGGACTGGGCGAGTTCCTGCTGGTGGCGGCGCTGGAGAAGAACGGCATCGACCGGTCCAGGGTGGAGTTCGTCTACCTGAACCCGCCGGACGCAGCGCCCGCCTTCGGCCAGGGCAAGGTGGATGCCTGGTCGATGTGCTCGCCGGGGGTAGACATCGCACGCCAGCAGTTCGATGCCAAGACCATCTTCTTCGAGGGCAGCGACCTCGATTTCCTGATCGACTATTCCTCGCTGGTGACCGCGCGCCGTTTCGCGACGGAAAACTCGGCGCTGGTGCGCGCGGTGATCGACGCCTATCGGATCGAGGGAAAATGGCTCGACGAGAACGGCCCGCAAGCAGAGTTGTTCGCGCAGAAGGAGGGCAAGTACAGCGACGCGGTACGTGACCACCTGGTCTCGCTGCAACAAGTTCTACGACGCCGACGACAAGGCTTTCCTGGCGGACTTCCAGCGCGCCGCCGACTGGCTGTCGGCACGCCGCATCCTGCCGAAGAAAATCAACGTCGCCGACTACTCGGTCCGGGTGTAAGGCGCCCCACTTCTTCGCGGTCGAGCAGCACGTCGGCACCCGTGATGAACCGTTCTCGCGCCGCGTGCTGGAACTGGCGGGGAAGGGCAAGACGTTCGGCGTGCCGCCGACGGGGGCGTTGTTCTAGCATGCCCTGCGCCCCCGCCCCCGCCCCCGCCCCCGCAGGGCAAGGTGGCGGGGGCGGGCGGCTGGCCCTTGCGGAGCAACGTGGACGGAGCGGCGCGTCCTGACTGTGCTATGCGCTCCTTGTCGCGCCCGCCTCGGGCGGCGAGCTACGCGTATCCGCCGGAATGCGGAACACCTGTAGTTCATCTTCCTCGCACTGGGCGATCAGCCCGGTCTCCCAGGCCAGGTACGCCCTGGCCGCGTCCTGGTTGCCTTCGTGGCGGTCATGCACGAAGAACAGGTAATCGATGCGCGTAGCCGGGGGCAACGGCTCGGCATCCACGGCTGGCGCCAGCCCGGCCGACAGCCACGTTTGATAGCCTTCGTCGGTGCGGAAGACATTGCCGTAGCCCGCGTCCACCAGGTCTTTCCAGGCGAGGGCAGCCACATCGGGCTCGCTCGCGAGCAATACCACGGGATCCTCCGGCGTCGTGCGTAGTGACTGCAGCGCTTGCAGCAGGCGCGGCCGGATCGACCATACCGAGCCTTGCGCGTGGCCCTGATCGAACGCGGCGCTTTCGCGCAGATCGATGATCGCCAGTGCTGCGGCTTCACCGTGCAGTTTGCGCAGTTGCCCGGCGTCGAGTACACGCGGGCCCCCGCCGAGGTCCGGCTGCGGCCACGCCCGCACCTTGACCGCCGCATCCAGGCCATCGGCAAGGACGGCGCTCTCATAGCCCAGCTGGTGCAGCCAGCTGGCGATCACAGGTGCGCGCACACCGTCATCGTCGAACACGATGACACGGCTGCCGCGCACGCCGATATAGCGGTCCGTGGCCTGGACCAGTTGCCCGCCGGGTGCGTGGATGGCGCCTTCGATCGAGTGCCGGGCGAATTCCTCCGCGGTGCGGATATCGAAGAGGTAGGTGGTGCGGTGCGCGTCATCGAGCCATTGCTGCGCCTGTGCCGTAGACAGGGACGGCAGGCCGAAGCGCCGCAGCAGCGTGGCGGATCGATCGCGGGCAACCTGCAGAAGGGGCGTGGTGGGTACGGCGTCGGCGGAGCGCTCGCTGCCGTGTTCCAGCGCATGGCCTGCCAGATACCAGCCCTGCGTGCCGTTCTCCAGCGCGAGCACCGGGTTGGGCAAGCCGAGGTTCAACACCGTCTGGGCGCCAATGATGCTGCGCGTGCGCCCCGCACAATGCACGACAACTGGCGTATTCGGATTGGTCAGCAGAGCCGGCAGGCGCAGCGCCAGTTCTCCGTTGGGACACCCCAGTGCGCCGGGGATGGTCATCTTGCGGTGTTCTTCCCCGGTGCGGCCGTCCACGAGCACGAACGGCTCACCGGCGGCCCGGCGCGCGGCAAATGCATCGGCGCTCAGACGCGGCGTGTGCTGGATATGCTCGACCAGTTCGCCAAACGTCTTGGAAGGCACGTTCACGCCTTTGAACAAGGTGTATCCGGCGGCCGCCCAGGCAGGCGCACCGCCGGCCAGCAACGTCACGTCAGCGTAGCCAAGTTGCGCAAGCCGGCGCGCAGCGCGCGCTGCCACGTCGCTGGCACCGTCGTCGAGCAAGACGATACGCTCCGCGTGGCGCGGCGCCAGGCGGCCAACCTCCAGTTCCAGGCGGCTGTAGGGCAGGGGGACGGCAAAGAAGGGATGGCCTTCGCCGTACTGGCCATGCTCGCGCACGTCGAACAGGGCCAACGACTGGCCATCATTCAGCCAGTTGCGCAGCGTGGCGGCGTCGATGGTATGGGTCATGTCGGTCATTGTTGTGATGGCGGCTGTCAGCGCAAGGCGATGCCGGATGAGGCAATCACGGAGGCGTAGCGGGGCAGGTCGCGCGACAGCGTGGCATCCAGCTCCTGCGCCGACGAGGCAACCACGACATAGCCCGCATCCTCCAGCTGGCTGCGCGTGGCGGGTGCTTGCAGCACCGCCGCCACATCGCGGCTGATACGGTCAACCACGGCGGCCGGGGTCGCAGCGGGGGCAAGCAGTCCTTGCCAGCTCTCCACGGAGAATCCCGCGGCGCCGGCCTCGGCCAGCGTGGGTACCTGCGGGAGTGCCCTGGAGCGATACGGCGTGGTGACCGCCAGCGCCGTGAGCTTGCCTGCCCGTACATAGTCGGTCACCGCGGCCAGTGTGATCAGCGTGGCGTCGATATGGCCGCCGAGCAGGTCCACCGTAGCCGGCGCTCCTCCGGGATAAGGAATGTAGTTGACCTTGAAGCCAAGCTGGCGCGACAACATTTCATGGGCGACGTGCGCGATGCCGCCATTGCCGGGCAGCCCCAGCGCCAGTTCTCCCGGCTTGCGGCGGGCCAGGGCCAGGTAATCCTGGAAGCTTCGTACCCCCAGGTCCGGCCTGACGACCAGCACCTGCGGGTTCACCACGGCCTTGGTGACGCCGCGGAAGGCATGGCTGGTGTCATACGGCAGGTTCTTGAACAGCGAGGCGTTAAGCGTCACGCCTTCGCCGCCAAGCAGCAGCACGTGGCCGTCCGGCCTGGCCTTCGCGACCTGCGCCGCGCCGATGGTGCCGCTGGCGCCGACCACGTTGTCCACCATCACCGGTTGCTGCCACAGCTCGCTGAGCCGGGTGGCAAGCGTGCGCGCCAGCTTGTCAGCGCTGCCGCCGGGTGCGACCGGCACCACGATGCGCACAGGGCGCGTGGGAAACGCCGCGTCGGCGGCAGTCGCCGGAAGCGGCGGGGCGGCCAGCATCGCTGGCGAAAGAGCAAGGAGAGCGCGGAGAAAGTTGCGGCGGAGCATGGCAAGACCTGGAAGGGAGCCTGCAGGCCGTTGTGGGCACGGAAGTGCGAAGGCCTGACAGGACCATCAAGCTTACGAATCCGGCCGGCCCGCACCAACGAATGTTTGAGCCTATGGATATGCGGCATGCCGCTGGCCGCGACGGGCGGCGATGGACGCGGGCAGCATGTTGATACTCGAAAGCCTTCTTTTGCACCGCTTCATGGCGGCGTTAAAGTCGGCGCATGACCCAACAGAACCTTTCCCCATCAGCGGTGCCGGGCAGCGACGTTGCCAGCCGGCGCCACGCGGCCGTGGCCGCCTTCATCGCCGAGGCAAGACAGTTGCTGGAGCCTGCCCCGCATCCTGGCCGCGAGACGCTGCAGACCGTGGCGCGAGCGCTGGAGCGGCTGGGCGCGCAACGCGACTTGTTCCCGGCGGCGCACTTTCCTGTCTCGGCCGACAATCCCGCGCAGGTCTATCGCCTCTCGGAGGATCTCGATGGCCGCTATGCGCTGTACGTCTCCGCCGGGCTGCCGGGCAAGGCACAGCCGCCGCATGACCACACCACGTGGGCCATCATTGCCGGCATCACCGGCAATGAGCGCAATGTCTTCTATCGCCGGGAAGCCACCGACGACCCCGTACGCGACCGCCTGACCGAGACCGGTCGCAGCGATGTCGCGAGCGGCAGCTCCGTGACGCTGTTGCCCGACGACGTCCATACCATCGAGCTGATCGGCAATGAGCCCGGCCTGCACCTGCATTTCTATGGCCTGGCGCTCGACCGCCTGAGCGGGCGCGTGGTGTTTGAAAGCGCCGCGGGCGGCAGCTATCGGCACTTCGGGCCGCCCAGGCATATCGCCCATGCCGCCATCGACGCGGTCGCGCTGAAGGCGGCGCTGGCGGATGGCGACGAGATCGCGCTGCTGGACGTGCGCGAGACCGGTGTCTTTGTGCGCGGGCACCTGTTGCTTGCGGCTTCGGCACCGCTGTGGCGGCTGGAACTGTTGATCGACCGGCTGGTGCCGCGCCGCGATACGCGCATCGTCCTGACTGATGGCGACGATGGCGACGATGGCGGCGATCGCCTGGCGCACCAGGGGGCCGCCAAGCTGCTGCGGCTGGGCTGGCGCAACGTGTCGGTGCTGACCGGCGGCACGCAGGCATGGGCGACGGCGGGGTTCGAGGTGTTCTCCGGCAGCAACGTCCCCAGCAAGGCTTTCGGCGAAGTCATCGAGCACCAGAAGCACACGCCCTGGATCAGCGCCGACGAACTGCAGCAACGCATCGAGCGCGGCGACGACCTGGTGGTGGTGGATAGCCGCACCACCGAGGAGTTTGCCGACTTCAGCCTGCCCTTCGCGCACAGCCTGCCCGGCGCGGAACTGGTCTACCGCATTGGCGAGCTGGCGCCGCGGCCGGAAACGCTGGTCGTGGTCAACTGCGCGGGCCGCACCCGCAGCATCGTCGGCGCACAGACGCTGATCGACGCGGGGGTGCCCAACCCGGTGGTCTCGCTCAAGGACGGCACCATGGCCTGGCTGCTGGATGGCCGCACGCTGGCCCACGGTCGCCATACACCGCTGCCCGAACCGGCGGAGGCGGCACGTGAAGCCGCCCGTGGCCGTGCCGAGGCTGTCGCCTCGCGCGCCGGTGTACGCCGTCTCGATGCCGCCGGCCTGGCGCGGCTGGAGCGAGAAGCCGGACAGCACACCTTGTATCGTTTCGATGTGCGCACGCGCGCCGAATATGAGGCCGGCCACCTGCCGGGCTGGCGCTGGGCGCCTGGCGGGCAACTGGTGCAAGCCACGGACGAATACGCGGCAACGCGCCATGCGCGGATCGTGCTCGCCGACTGGGACGGCGTGCGGGCGCTGACCACCGGTGCGTGGCTGGCGCAACTGGGCGCGCACGAGGTGTTCGTGTATGCCCCGTCGCCCGACGCCGCGGTCGACACCGGCGCGGAGCCGCTTCGCGTGCTGACGTCGCGGCACGCGGCGCAGCCGGTGTCGGCGCAGCAGGCCGATGCGCTGTTGCAGGCAGGCGGGGCACGCGTCTTCGACGTCGAGCGGCGCGCCGCCTACGAGAAGCGCCATGTTGCCGGCGCGCAGTTCGCGGTGCCGGACCGGCTAGAGGCGCTGATTGCCGGGATTCCCGCCGCCGAAACGTTGCTGGTCACGTCATCGGACGGTGTGCTGGCGCGCATTGTGGCGGCGGAACTGGCGGCGCGCAGCGGCCGTGACGTGCGCTACCTGGCCGGAGGCACGCAAGCATGGACGGCGGCGGGGCTGCCCACCGGCAGCGGCGCGCAGGGCGTGCTGACCGGCGAGGAGGATTACTGGTACAGCCCGTACCACCACGCCGACGAAGCGCTGCGCGATGCAGGATTCCGGGCCTACCTGGACTGGGAGATCGGACTGGTTGCGCAGCTTGAGCGCGAAGGGGACATCGGCATCCGGCTCCTGGCGCACTGAGATGGGCGTCTGGCTGCTCGGGCTGGAGGCCCGTCTCGACCTGGTGCCGCGCTCGCCGCTGCTGGTGCAGCTTCAGCAGCAGTACGGCGGCAAGCCATAGCGCGTAGCCGCCGGGGCAGGCACTGTTGGCATGCCCCGGCCGCACCCCACTCACCCGCGCCAGACTGCTCCCGCATACAACTCGGGACTGAAGTCCGGCTCCACGTCGGCGCGGGCCCGGGCCTCATGCAGGTCGAGGTCGGCCAGGAACAGGTCCTCGCCGATGCGCCGCACCGCGGCCGGGATGTCGCGCCGCATGCTCGGCAGGTCGCCCAGGGGTACGCCGACGGTGGCATAGCCGGCCGGGTTGTAGACGTGGATCGCACCCAGCCACGGGGCGGTGCCCGGGACCTTCTCGTTGTACTGCAGGCCATCGCCGAGATAAGGCGATGCCCCCAGTGCGTCGTCGCACTCGCCGGTGGGCGGCGTGTAGCGATCGCGCCAGCGCGAGCTTGCGCGTGGTTTCCGTGCGCGCCTGACCGTTCACGACGAGCTGCACCGCAAGCCCTGGGACAGCAGCGCCTTCGTGCGGCGCGATCTCCGTAAGCTGGGTGCCGTAGCGGACCTCGATATCGAGGAAGCGGCGGAACCAGTCGAGATAGGCGGCCCAGTCGGTGCGCGGGATGCGGTCCAGCGCTGCGTAAGCCTCGCTGCCATGGCGGGCCTCGTACCAGGCCTGGAAGCCCAGCGCGGTGACGCCCAGTTCGGGGCCAACCAGGTTCTTGACCGTGCGCAGCTTGTGCATGCGCGCCCGCGTCAGCCAGACGCCGGCTTGCGTGGCGTCGGGCGCGGCGTCGATCACCGACACGCCGCCGATGCCGGCGCGGCGCAGGGCATACGCAAAGGCGCTGCCGCCCTGGCCGCCGCCGACGATCAGTACGTTGTGGTCGAAGCTGTCGCGTGGTGGTACCCAGTTTTCTGGCGCCGGCCCGAGCAGGCGCAGCGCTTCGCGGGCGAGTTGATCCGGATCGCTCATATCAGGTCAGGGTACGGTGGAAGGCCTGGTCGAGATCGGCCAGCAGGTCTTGTGTGTCTTCGAGCCCGACGTGCAGCCGCACCACTGGCGTATTGCCCTGCCACGTGCGGTGCTCGCGCAGCCGTTCCGGCGGGGCGACCAGCGCGAGGCTTTCGTAGCCGCCCCAGGAAGCGCCGATCGAGAACCACCGCAACGCATCGACAAATTCGCTGGCCGCGCTGGCACCTCCATCGCGGAATGCGAACGACACCAGCCCGCTGGCGCCGCTGAAGTCGCGCAGCCACAGCGCGTGGCCAGGGTCGTCCGGCAGCGCCGGGTAGAACACGCGGCCCACCTGTGGGTGGCGCTGCAGCCATTGCGCGACCTCGGTGGCATTGCGTTGGTGCTGGGCCAGGCGCAGCGGCAGCGTGCGCAGACCGCGCAGCGACAGGTAGGCATCATCGGCGCCGATGGCGAGGCCCAGGGCCTCGTGCGTGGCGGCGATGCGCTCCGCCAGCGCGGGGTTGTCCACGATGACCGCGCCCTGCATCACGTCGGAATGCCCGGCAATATATTTGGTCGCGGCCTGGATCGAGATATTGGCGCCGAGGCGCAGGGGCTGCAGGAACCAGCCGCCGCTCCAGGTGTTGTCCACGGCCACCGGCACGCCGCGTTCGCGCGCCACCGCCGCCAGCCTTGGCAGGTCCAGCACCTCGAACAACAGCGAGCTTGGCGATTCCAGGTAGACGAGCCTGGTCTCGGGCCGGATCAGCGCGGCGAGGTCGTCATGCGCTGGCGAAAAGTATTCGATGGTGATGCCCAGCCGCCGCAGCAGCGTCTTGTCGACGCGCCGCACCGGCGCATAGACGCTGTCGGATACCAGTGCATGGTCGCCGGGACCGAGCAGGGCCAGCAGCACCAGCGTGATCGCCGACAGCCCCGACGGCGCCAGGAATGCGCGATGGCCGCCTTCGAGCGTGGTCAGCGCGTCCTCCAGTGCCTCGTGCGTATCCAGCCCGTGGCGGCCGTAGGAAGCGACGCGTTCGCCGGCGGCGCGGCGGTGCTGGCGCGACTCCAGTGCCTGCTGGCTGGCGAAGCGTACCGTGCTGGTCCTCACCACCGGCACATTGACCGGCCCCGCGCCGTCGCGCAGCGTCGCCGCCCCCGCATGCAGCAACTGCGTATGCCTGCCTGCGCCGCTCATGCCGACACCTTGCTCGGTTGCATCTGCGTGGCGTTGTAGTTGACTATCTCGCCGCTCTCCGGGCGCACGCCATAGCGGCCCGTCAGCGTTTCGAGCGGTCGGCCATAGCAGTGGAAATGCAGCGTCGGCGCCTCGCCGACCACGTGGATGCTGTGGATGTCGTCAGGCAGGAAGGCGATTGGCGTGCCCGGCTCGACCGTCAGCTCGCGCGCCACTTCAAGCTGCGCGAAAGCCGGGTCGCTGCGGTCGTCGGTGCGGCGGTAGACCCGGTTGAACTCGCGGCCTTCCACCGCGACGATCACGGCCCAGGTATCGTGGTTGTGAGGGATGGTCGTCTTGCCCGGATTGATCGAGTTCAGGTACAGCGCGGCCGCGTCGTCGCCATCATCGGGATTCAGCCGGTAGCGCGTCGAAGCGCCGCTGGCCGTATCCGCCGGTGGCGGAAAGTCCTCGCGGGTGAACAGTTCGCGCTGCGCCGCCAGCGCCTGCAGGCGCGCGGCCACTGCGTCGAGCGCGTCGCGGTCAGGCTGGCCCGCGGCCAGGCGCCGGATGTCGGTCAGTGCGGCGGCCACTGCCTTGCGGCGGGCCGCCTGGCGTTCGGCGGGAGAAGAATGGCTCATGGTGCGGAGACTCCGTCAGCAGGAAAGAAGGAAGGCGCCGGCGCGAACGCGGCATCGAATTCGGCCGGCAGGCGCGGGATCGCGCCCAGCGCGCGGCGCAGGAACGCGCGCGTGCGTTCGTGCTGCGGCTTGCCGAAGATCTGCGCCGGCGGGCCGTGCTCGACGATCCGGCCGGCCTCGGTAAAGTAGATCTGGTCGCTGATCTCGGCCGCGAAGCGCATTTCATGCGTCACCAGTACGCAGGTCATGCCGTCCTCCACCAGCTCGCGGATCACGGTCAGCACTTCGCCGACGGTCTCGGGATCGAGCGCGGAGGTCACCTCGTCGAACAGGATCAGCTCGGGCTGCATCGCCAGCGCGCGCGCAATCGCAACGCGCTGTTGCTGGCCACCGGACAACTCGCCCGGGTAAGCACCGGCTTTCTCCGACAGCCGCACCCTGGCGAGCAGCGATTGCGCCTCGCGCTCGGCCTCGGCGCGCGGGCGGCCGATCACGCGGGTCGGGGCGAGCACCAGGTTCTCCAGCACCGTCAGGTGCGGAAACAGGTTGTACTGCTGGAACACGAACCCCACCCGCTTGCGCAACGCAATGAATTCGTCCTCGCCGCGCAAGGTCTCGACGGCGGTGTCGCCCACGCGGATCTGCCCGCGTTGCGGCCGCAGCAGCCCGGTGATGCAGCGCAGGATGGTGCTCTTGCCCGAACCGGACGGACCGATGATGGTGACGGCTTCGCCGCGGCGCACGTCGACATCGATGCCATTGAGCACCGCGTTCGCGCCGAAGCTCAGGTGGACGTCGCGCAGCTGCACCAGTGGCGATGTGGAATGGCTGCCGGTGTCCCGGCGCAGGAAGGACTCAGTGGCGTTCATGGCGGCGTTCCAGCGCGCGGGTCGCGCGCGCAATCGGGTAGCAGTAAGCGAAAAACAGGACCAGCAGCGTGAAGTAGACGAGGATCGTGAAGTCGGTGCGCGCCACGGTATTGCTGGCAACCTGCGCGGTGTCGACCACGTCATGAACGCCGACCAGCGACGCCAGCGACGTGCTCATGGTGATGCTGGCGTACAGGTTCATCCACGGTGGCAGCATGCGCCGCAGGCACTGGGGCAGCACGACCAGGCGGAAGATCTGGCGGCGTCGCAAGGCGAGGGACTGCGCCGCCTCCCACTGCGCGCTCGGAATCGACTGGATCGCGCCGCGGAAGATCTCGGCAACGTTGGCGCTTGCCGGCAACGCAAGGCCCAGCACGACCTTGACCCAGTCCGGAAACGGAAACGTCCAGTGCACCAGGTGCAACTCGAAGGGGAACACGTAGGTGGTGAAATAGACCAGTACCAGCACCGGGGCGTTGCGGAACGCCTGCACCCAGGTCCGCGTGAACACGCGTAGCGCCGCGTGCGACGACAACGACAGCGCGCCGATCACCAGGCCGACGACGGTGCCGAGCCCCATGGCGAACACGCTGATCTCGATGTTGGCCAGCAGCCCGCGCAGCAGCGCGGGGGTCCAGGTCCAGAGGCTGCGCACCGCGGCCGGCGTGCTGCCGGTAACGCTCCAGAACAGCAGCAGCGCCGCCAGCGCGGCGAGGGCCAGCACCCATGGGTCGCGCAGCGCGCGCGCCGGCAACGCGGGGCGGCCGAAGGCGGACGGGAGCATCGAATCACTGGCCATAGCCGGGCATCCTCAGGTGATTTTCCAGCCAGCGGCCGGCCCGGCTGACCAGCCAGGTCAGCAGGCCGAACCAGGCCAGGATCAGCAACAGCAGTTCCAGCACGTTGTCGCGCTGCGTCCAGATCATGATGGATTCATAGGTCACGTCGCCGACCGCGATGGCCGAGGCGACCGCAGTCATCTTGACGAGGTCCACCACGTTGTTGATGAGCGCCGGCAACGCAAAGCGCACCGCGAGCGGCAGTTCAACCTGGAGCAGCAGCTGGCGCCGCGAAAAGGCCAGCGAGCGCGCCGCTTCCAGCGTGATGCGCGGCACCGCCTCGATACCGGCGCGCAGCGCCTCGGCATGGAACACCGCCTTGTGCAGCGAGACCACGATCACCACCCAGATGAAGGGCGTCAGCGGATTGCCGGTGCCGCGGCTGGCGAGCTGCTGGGTGATGAGCATGTTCAGCACCAGGAACGCGCAGTAGAGCTGCACGAGCGTGGGCGTGTTGCGCGTGAGCTCGACAAAGGCGCGGGCCGGCGCGGCAAGCGCGCGCCGGCCCGACGTGAGCATCGCCGCCAGCACGATGCCGGCGGCGAGGCTGCATGGGATGGTCAGCAGGCACAGCTCCAGCGTCACGACCAGGCCACGCAGGAACGCCGAACGTTCGCCGGCATCGAGGACGAAGGCATAGTTCAGCCCCAGCGGCTTGAGCGCCGCGACCACGGGGGCCAGGAAATCGGTCATGCCACCCCCTCCTCGCCGGCGGTCAGGGCCAGGATGTCGCGCCCGTGGCCGGCCAGTGCGGTGGCACGCTGGCTGGCGCGGACGATCGGCGAGAGGCGCACCCGGTGGGCGCGCTCGAGCAGGAGAACGCTCATGGAGAAATCTCGGTAACGGTGCCTGGCAGGCCCTTGCCGGGGTTGAGCGGGCCGAATGCCTGCTTCAGGCGGAGGTACTGCAGGTGCGGAGCGACCGGCTCAGGACGCGTTCTTGAAGCGCGCTTGCAGTTCGGGCAGCAGCGGCTGCGGCGGCGTGATGCCGAGCCGCTTTTCCGTGGCGATCAGCCAGCCCGAGCGGTGCCATTCCTGGACGATCTTGTCCACCGCGGCGATGGTGTCCGTCTCGCCCTTGCGGGTCCAGACCACGGAGGGCGCCGGCAGGATCTCGGTGGAAATCGGCGCGGCATAGTCGGCCCAGTCAGGGTTGCTGCGAACCAGCGGGTGAATCAATGTCGCGTCGTGAACCGCGGCGACGCACTGGCCGCCGCGCAGTGCCAGCAACGATTCGGCGGAGGTCTTGAAGCCACGCACCTGCGCACCGTACTGTTCCTGCAAGGGCTTGACGAAGCTGCTGCCCTGCGAGGCGCAGACGGTCTTGCCGCGCAGATCCTCCCACCTGGCGATGCCGCTGCGCTTGAGCACGGCAGCCGTGCCGCCGACGCGGTAAAACGGCGTTGGCGCATAGCCGAGCAGCTCGCCGCGCTCGGGGTTGTATTCCATCGACGCAATCAGCAGGTCAACCTTGCCCTGCTGCAGAAACTGCACGCGATTGGAAGGCTGCACGGGAACCAGTTCGGCTTCCACGCCCAGGCGCTTTGCCAGGTCGCGCGCCAGATCGGGATTCCAGCCGACGGGCTGCTGCGTGACGGGATCGATCGAGCCGAACAGGCTGCCGCCGACGAGCACGCCGATGGAGACTTTGCCGCGCTGCTTGACGCGGTCCAGCGTGGCATCCGCCCAGGCGGCGTTCAGGGTGAGGCAGGACAGGGCCGCAGCAGCGGCGATGCGAAGGAGCGGGAGCGCGGGCATGTCTGGTCATAGGAACAATGAGGGGACGATGCTATCGCCCGGTGCCGCGGTGAACAAAGAAGGCTTTCGGATATGGATATACAGCGTGCCGGCCGGGCGCGTGCACGACATGCGCTTGCGCGAAAAAGGGCGGCAGTGACGTGGGAGCGGGGATTGACGTTACAGAGTCCTATGGCGACTACTGGGACCAGCGTTCTTCCCACTCTTGTCGAGACCCGCTGCTATGGATTCATAAAAGATCGGAACGGGATGCCGCCCTCTTTCAGCGGGCCTGTGCGGCGTCGGTGTCCGCGGTGGCGTCGCCCTCGGTGCCGTCAAGGTGCACATCGGCCATCCCCCCATTGAGCTGGTTCAGAAAGTGCACCAGCGAGACCTTGTCGTCGAACCTGAAGCTTTCCAGGGCCTGGCGATAGAACTCATAGATCCTGGGCTGCAGGCTGGACCAGAACGCGCGACCCATTGGGGTCAGCACCACATTCTTGGCGCGCCGGTCCACGGTGTCAGCCACCCGCACCACGTGTTCGTCGCGCTCCAGGCGCTTGAGCACGCCATCGAGGCTTTGCCGGCTGACCACCAGGTATTCGGCCAGCTCCGAGAACGACATGCCTTGCGCGGCTTGCGGCCGCGTCAGCGCGCCCAGCACCGACCACTGCACCGTGGTGATGCCCAGGTACTTGATGGTCTGCCGGTCCAGCGTATTGCCCGCCTGAAACAGCCGGAAGAACAGGCGGTTGTGGACGGACGAGACGGACTGGTCATAGGAGGGATCGGAACTGGTCATGGCTGGGAGCTGCGGGTCGCGCAGCGGGGGGCAGGCGGGATGGCGACATTCTACGGCCGGGGGTGCCGCCCGCGCCGGAATGCCGGATGCGCCGGATAAGTGATTCTTCAACAATGTATGACATGTAGATTGCATGATTGTTCGGCTGAAATGCTGATTTCACGTAAAACTATATCAAGTAATTGACGTATATTCGTGGGGTGCCTAGTATGTGTTCACGCAACCACCAGAACAAACGAGGACCCCATGGAGACACTCGACAAGATCCTGACGCCGCTGAGGATAGGCAGCCACGTCATTCCCAACCGGATGGTGATGGGTGCGATGCATACGCGGCTTGAGACGCTTGACCGGCCGCACGAGCGCCTTGCCGCCTTCTATGCGGAGCGCGCCAGGGGCGAGATCGGGCTGATCCTGAGCGGCGGTTTCTCGCCCAATCCGGAAGGGGTCATGGAGGCGGGCGGGCCGCTGTTCAACAGCGCCGGCCAGCTTGACGAGCATCGCGCCGTGACCAGTGCCGTGCATGAGGCGGGCGGCAAGATCGTGCTGCAGATCCTGCATGCCGGCCGCTATGCCAAGGTGCCGGAGTGCGTGGCCCCGTCGCCGGGCAAGGCGCGTATCAATACTTTTTTGCCGCACGCGCTGAGCACGGACGAGGTCTGGAAGACGATCGACGACTTTGCCCATACCGCGGCGCTGGCGCTCGAAGCCGGCTATGACGGTGTCGAGATCATGGGCTCGGAGGGATACCTGATCAACGAATTCACCGCCGCGCCGACCAACCGGCGTGACGATGAGTTCGGCGGCAACTTCGCCGCGCGCATCCGCTTCCCGCTGGAAGTCATCGGCGCGGTGCGCGAGCGGATCGGCCGCGATCCGATGCTGGTCTACCGCATTTCCGCGATCGATCTGGTCGAGGGCGGCATGACCGGTGGCGAAGTGGCCGAATTCGCCAGGCAGGTCGAAGCCGCCGGTGCAGACCTGATCAACACCGGGGTGGGCTGGCATGAGTCGGCAGTGCCGACCATTGCAGCCACCGTGCCGCGGGCCGCCTGGAGCGCGGCCGTGAAGAACGTCAAGCAGGCGGTGGGCATTCCCGTCATGGCCTCGAACCGGATCAATGCGCCCGATGCCGCCGAACAGGTGATCGCCGGCGGTGTTGCCGACCTGGTGTCCATGGCGCGGCCGCTGCTGGCCGATCCGGATTTCGCCCGCAAGGCGCGGCTTGGCCTCACCGACGAGATCAACACCTGCATCGCGTGCAACCAGGCCTGCCTGGACCGCATCTTCACGGAACGCACCGCGACCTGCCTCGTCAATCCGCGCGCCGGCAGGGAGATCGAATTTCCCATTGGGGTCGTCTCCGCCCCGAATCGGATCGCCGTCGTGGGGGGCGGCCCGGCCGGGATGGCGTTTGCGATCAACGCCACGGAGCGCGGCCACCGCGTCACGCTGTTCGAAGCGGAGGCCCAGCTCGGCGGCCAGCTCAACCTGGCCAAGATGGTGCCCGGCAAGGCCGAGTTCCACGAGATGCTGCGCTATTTCCGCGTCAGGCTGGACAAGCTGAAGGTGACGCTGCGGCTGGGCGAGGCCGCCACGCCCGAGGCGCTTGCCACGGGCAATTTCGATGAGATCGTGCTGGCCACCGGCGTGTCGCCGCGAGTGCCGGACTTCATCGGCGCGGATCATCCCAAAGCCGTGTCCTATCTCGACGTGCTGAGCGGCAAGGTCACGCCTGGGCAGCGCGTGGCCATCATCGGCGCGGGCGGGATCGGCTTCGACGTTGCCGAATTCCTGCTTGGCGATGCCGAGGAATCCCTCGATCCGCAGGCTTTCTTCCGTGCATGGGGCGTGGATCCGAAGAGCGTCACGCCCGGCGGCCTGACCGCGGCGGCCGAGCCGGACGCGCCGCGCCGCAGCGTCTTCATGTTCCAGCGCAAGGACGAGCCCCTCGGCAGGCGCCTGGGCAAGTCGACCGGCTGGATCCTGAAGGCCAGGCTGCGCAAGGCCAATGTCGGCATGACGGCGGGCGCGACCTATGACGCCATCGATGATGAAGGCCTGCACTACACGGTCCAGGGCAAGCCGCATGTGCTTCCCGTCGATCACGTCGTCCTGTGCGCGGGGCAGAACCCGAACCGCACGCTGTACGACGAGCTGGTGGCACGTGGTCTCAAGCCCCGCCTGATCGGGGGCGCCGATGTCGCCAGCGAGCTTGACGCGCTGCGCGCCATCGACCAGGCCACCCGGCTCGCTGTCGCCCTCTGAGTTCACCTTTAACCCACTGACTGCCCGGCTTCAAGACGCCGCGCCATATCGTATTTGAAACGCTGCCGCGCACGGCGACCGGCAAGCTTCAGAAATTTGTCCTGCGCAAGCTGGCTGCCGCAGCGGTAGCCAGCCGGACTTAGTCACGAATTCACTCAGGAGATAGCAGTATGCGAGGTCTGAACGACAAGGTGGTCGTCATCACCGGTGCGGCCGGTGGGATTGGCAAGGCGCTGTGCCAGCGGTTCTGCGAAGAAGAGGCGCGCGTGGTCGCCGTCGACGTCAATGCCGATGCGCTGGAGCAGCTCGGCGCAGCGCTCAAGCCAAGCGGGGCGAGCGTCACCGCCGTCAAGGTCGATATCACCGACCACGGCGCGGTGAAGCAGGCAATCGACACCGTTGCGCAGCACGGCTAAAGGCAAGCGCACACCATGAGCCAATACACCGATATCCTTTATGAAATGCGTGCCGGCGTGGCGCGCATCACGATCAACCGCCCGGAGAAATACAACGCGTTCCGCGGGAAGACCTGCGACGAGCTGATCGATGCCCTGAACGCCGCATCGTGGGACAAATCCGTCGGCGTGGTCGTGCTGACGGGCGCCGGCGACAAGGCATTCTGTACCGGCGGCGACCAGTCGGCGCATGACGGCGGCTACGACGGGCGCGGCGTGATCGGCCTGCCGGTCGAAGAACTGCAAGGCATGATCCGCGAATGCCCGAAGCCGGTGATCGCGCGCGTCAATGGCTATGCCATTGGCGGCGGCAATGTGCTGGTCACATGCTGCGACCTGGCCATTGCCTCCGATACCGCGCAGCTGGGCCAGGTGGGGCCGAAGGTTGGCTCGGTCGACCCGGGGTTTGGCACGGCGCTGCTGGCGCGTGTCGTGGGGGAGAAGCGGGCGCGCGAGATCTGGTTCCTGTGCCGGCGCTACACCGCGGCGGAGGCCCTGAACATGGGACTGGTGAATGCCGTCGTGCCGCACGACCAGCTCGACGCGGAAGTCGATAAATGGTGCCAGGAAATCCTGGCCATGAGCCCCACGGCACTGGCCATCGCCAAGCGTTCGTTCAACGCCGACACCGATTCGATCCGCGGCATCGGCGGCCTGGGCATGCAGGCACTCGCGCTGTACTACGAGACGGACGAATCGCAGGAGGGCGTGCGCGCCTTCCTCGAAAAGCGCAAGCCGCGCTTTCGCGAAGTCTATGAAGGCAAGCGCAAAGCCGCTGGCGGAGGCGAGGCATGACCATCAGCCTGCGCTATGACGGCGAACTCGCCGTGCTGACGATCGATCGGCCAGCCGCCCTCAATGCCCTGAACGTCGACATGCTCAAGACCTTGTCGGGCTATGTCGATGACATCGAACGGTCTGATGCGCGCGGCGTTGTCATTGTCGGCGCCGGCGATCGCGCATTCTGCGCCGGTGCCGACATTGCGGAATTGCAGGACCGCACGCCGGCTCAGCACCTGGATGGCTCGGTGTTCGGGCAGGGGGTGCTCTCCAAGCTGGCTGCGCTCAGCATGCCAAGTGTTGCGGTCATCCGTGGCCTGGCGCTTGGGGGCGGCCTCGAGCTTGCCATGGCATGCAGCTACCGCGTGGCGCTGGCCGGCGCGAACCTCGGGCTACCTGAGATCAAGCTCGGCCTGATCCCGGGCTACGGCGGCACGCAACGGCTGCCACGGCTGGTCGGCACAACACGGGCGCTGGATCTGATTACTACCGGCCGAATGATTGCCGCAGACGAGGCACTGGAAATCGGCCTGGTCGACCGGCTGGTCGAGGGCGGCGACCCGGTCGCTGTCGGCAAGGCACACCTGGCTGAAGTCTCGGAAGGCCGGCCTTCAGCCTTTCATCTGGCTCGTGAGGCGGTGTTGTCCGCGGCACGGCTGGACCTGGATGCCGGCCTGCGCGCGGAGGCTGAATTGTTCTCGCGCGCCACGCGCACCGACGACGCGCGGGAAGGCATCGGAGCATTTCTCGCCAAACGCGCGCCGCAGTTCACCGGCAGATAACGTATCTCCTGAAGGAGCGGGGGTGCCGATGGTGCCGGCACGGCGCTCAACGCCCGCGCGGCTGGTGGCGGCCAGGGCGCAACCGGCACCACTCCATGTATGAGGGTCAATCCATGATGCTTGCCGCCGCGGTGCATTCATTTGAACAGCAGTTGTCGATGGAGGCTACCTCTATCCGGGAGCTAGGCTGGAGCCAGGACTACCAGGAAGGCGTTCATGCGTTCAGCGAGAAGCGCCCGCCCACGTTCTCCGGCACCTGAGTTGTTGTCGGCCGCCTGAGCCGCTCAAAGGCCACTTTGCGGCGGGCTTCCCGTTAATGAGAAACATAGGCAGAAGATGTCGCGCGACAAGCCACTGGATGTCGCGTTTTTCACCAAAAAAATGATTCATACGCCTCGTGCTGAGTTGGCCAAAGAACCAAAGCATGTCGTAATTTTTTTTCGACAAGGCATGAGATGACGTTTTTTCTGTGAGCTAAGTCTTTGTTTTTTATGTATATTTCTTGCGCCTGTTGTCCCAGGGCAAGGCACTAGATGTCGCGCAATCAACACATGTGATTAATTGGGCTCTTGTGTCCTTGGGTTCGACGTAGGTGATGAAGGCCATCCTTGAGTCAAAGGGGCACTCCTTTCCGCCTTCTTTTGGGAAGTTCAAACCGTCTACTCAGCAGACTACACGCTGCTATGCCCATCCACCCTCCAGTAGCCGTGCGACTCGACTGGACGGCAAACGTCAACTTTGGTGGGACAGTAGAGCAGCTCTTGTCTCAAATGTGTTTATTTGTGCACGTTTAGACAATAGACGGATTATGTCTGAAGTAGTCCCGCACTTTTGCTTTCGGACGCGGCCGCACTTCGAACGAGACTGTGAGCGTATATGCATGGATGCAGAGGGTCTTGCGTCCAGGCGGCAGTGGTACGGCCGTCCAGTTGGCGCTGCTGAGTCAGCCAGCAGCTCAAATTCCGCTCAAGAATTGACGTCTTTCAAAGCTTCTCGGTATCGGGCAAAGGGAATAAGCCCTGTCAGGAAGAATCTGCCTTGTTTGGCACGGTCAACGTTGGGGGTAAAGTCATCCGGCATTTCGACTCGAGAAATCGCCTCAAGTGAACCGCGCAATGGGAGGGATTCGATTAGCTCGAGCAGCGTGCGCTGGGGTTTTTGCCTTGTAAGCGCAGTCGCGAGCTTTGCTCGCGAAAGTAGCAGCGCCGCCGGCGACGCGGGCCTCTTCGCGTCTTGGAGGGGGAAGACTTCCCCTGCAGCAACGTGCTTCAGGATCCTAGGAAGGTTTGTACGTGCTTCCGCTATCCCGATATGAGTCACACAGAATGCAACCTCTCCTAGGTTTAGAAGCTTTTCATCGGTCTTCTGGCCAAGTGCTTTTTTTGACACGTCACCGTCCCCACCGCCATTTGAAGTTAGAGACGAGTGTATGTGCGAGGGTGCTATGAGCAAAGTCAGCACTGTCGCGAAGTAGCGCGCGGCTTATCCTCGCTGCTGCGACTTGGGGGGATCGGTCTGGGCCTGTTACAGCCACGTCGTCTGGGCCTGCAGGTTCGTCAATTCCCGAGCACTCGCCTTCTAAGCGAGCGGTCAGAGGTTCGAGTCCTCTAGCAGGCCGCTGAAATACCTCCAGAGGAAGTCAGCGCGACAGCCGGGTGAAGCGTTGATTTGAGGGTCTCATCCAACCTCACATTCATGCGCGGCGCAGACACCTTCACCGAAAGCCTGTTCACCATGCGGAGGCTGGATGATTTCGTGCCGAAGTCCCACCCGCTGCGCTCGATCCGCGCCATGGCCAACCAGGCGCTGGTGAAGATGGACCGGTTGTTCGCGCAGATGTACGAGGCCGACATTAAGGGCGGCCGGCCCAGCATCGCGCCGGAGAAGTTGCTGCGGGCCATGCTGCTGCAGGTGCTCTACAGCATTCGCTCCGAACGCCAGCTCATGGAGCAAGCGCAGTACAACCTGCTGTTTCGCTGGTTCATCGGGCTGTCGATGGACGACACAGTTTGGGTGCCCACGGTCTTTACCAAGAACCGCGAACGGCTGATCAAGCATGATGCAGTAATCGAGTTCTTCAACGAAGTGCTGGCCATCGCGCAGAAGAAGGACTGGCTGTCGGGCGAACACTTCAGCGTCGACGGCACGCTGATTCAAGCGTGGGCGGGCCACAAGAGCTTCGTGCGCAAGGATGGCGGCGACGAAGACGACAACGACGGCGCCAACTTCAAGGGTCGCAAGCGCAGCAACGAGACGCACGAGTCCAAGACCGATCCCGATGCCAGGCTCTACCGCAAGGGCAAGACCGCCAGTGAACTGCGCTACATGGGTCATACCCTGAGCGACAACCGCCACGGCCTGGTGGTGAGCGCGATGGTGACCAATGCGGACGGACACGCCGAGCGCGAGGCTGCGAAGGTCATGCTCAATGATGCCAGGCAGGTGGCTGAGGATCTGGATGTGGAAGTCACCGTGGGCGCGGATAAGGGCTACGACGCCGAAGAATTCATTCAGGCATGCCTGGAGATGAAGGTGACGCCCCACGTGGCACAGAACACCTCGGGGCGGCGCTCGGCCGTTCCGGACGAGATCGCCAACAGCATCGGTTATGCGATCTCGCAGCAGAAGCGCAAGCTGATCGAGCAAGGCTTTGGCTGGGCCAAGACCGTGGGACGCATCCGCCAGGTGATGGTGCGCGGCCTGAAGAAGGTTGACCAGATGTTTGTGCTGAGCATGGCCGCCTACAACCTCGTGCGCATGCGCTCGTTGGGACAAATCCGTCCGCAGTTGCCGTAATCGCGGTATTGACGCCGGAATCGGGTACCAAATCACCGAAAAGGTCGATGCAGTGACGTTTGGCTTCCGGATTGTGAAAAATCACAATCCGGAAGCCTTGCAGGGGAAGCTTCGCCGCTTGCGCGGCGAGTACTTCAGCAGCCTGCTAGGACGCGCCACGCATTTTCCGGGGGGTGGCGCGCGTTTCGCCGCTTCGGGCCGGCCCTCGCGACGCGGGCGGAGCCGGCCGAGGGTCCGCTGAGGGGCCAAACGCGTGACATGGGTGAAATGGACATGCTGCGCTGCCACTGAACGCGGGACGGCACGCGCAGCTTGCGCAGGCAACGGCGAGCGCCGCGCCACCCTCCCGGTGCCTTCATTGTAGGTCAGTCGCCCGCGATGTGCGGCGGCGGCTCGAGCGCCTCCAGCCGCACGCCGGTCTGGATCTGGCCGGCGAACCACAACAGTGCCCAGGGCTTGGTGTTGAGTGCCGCCGCGACGCGTCCCACCGTCTCGAGCGAGGTCGAGACTGCACCCCGTTCCAGGCGACCCAGCGCGGACCCCAGCATGTCCGCCTTTTCTGCCAGTTCCTCCTGACTCAGTTTTGCTTCGAGCCGGCGCAACTTCACGGCTGCGCCGAACGCCTGTTCGAGTGTCATATCTGCCACGCCTTGCGAAACCGCTATTTTTTTATCGAGGCGCTTTAAGATCCATATCGTTTGGTGTTCCTAAAAGAACATATATGTTCTAAAATTGCCGCTGAGCGCTAGATGCGCCGCGCGTCCCGCGTAACGCACATCGGGGCCGGCGATTTCCCCATGCGTGACGAGGCGGAATCCAGGCTGGAGCAAGACCTGGGGCAACGGGTGCGTCGCCTGCGGCTGGCGCGCAATCGGCCGCAGTCGGTGCTGGCCACGCAGGCCGGCATCAGCCTGCGCGCGCTGCGCAACCTCGAGAGCGGAGCCGGCTCGTCCGTCTCCACGTTGTTGCGCGTGCTCACAGCGCTGGAGTGTGAAGCCTGGCTGCAAGCGCTCGAGCCCGAGCTGGCCACGCTCCCGATCGGCGAACTGTCCCGCGTGCTGACGCGCCGGCGGGCGCGCCGCTAGGGCGTGCCAGTTTTTATTTGATCGAGGACTGAGGTTTGCCATCCCTCCGATCGGACGCCACGCAGCCCCGATGACAACGCGCCTTCCCACGTTAAGACGCTGGCGACATGGAGCGCGGCGCGGGCGTGTGTATCCGGTCCACGATGAAGGCAATGGTCAAGACATGGATCCCGAAATCATGAAGGAAAAGGTTGTTTCTAGGATGTCCTCATTCGGCGCGCCGGCTGACGCCCCGGCATGCGCCAGCAATGAATCCGACCGGCAGCGTCAGCATTGGCACGTCAATTTGCTAAAGCAGAGGCTGGTACACCGCAGCGGCTTGCTGCTACAGGGGGCGGCGGATGGGTTTCAGATTGGTGTGCTGCCGAGGAATTACCCCGCAGCGAAACTGCTCGTGCTCCATGATGAGGCCCGATTGCTCTATCGAGCGTTGGCGCAGCGGTGGACCGCCGCGGCGTTGCAAGCCCTGGCAGATCGACTGCGCGCCATGGAAGTGGCCAGCGGGCGCGGCGAACTCTGCCTGCAGCGGTCACTCGACGCGGAGGGCAACCTGCTGGATTGCCGGATTGCTGGTGTCGAATTGCCGCAGGTGGAAGTCGCCGAGATTTTTGGCGACTGCACAACGCTGGGGGTATTGCAACATTCGCGCACTACGGTGCACGGCGAGAACGGTGAGCCGCCGCGCCAAACCTCCGAGCCAGGCGGAAGGGCGCCTGTGCCGCCCATGCGGCGCGCCCAGATCGCCGGCTTCCAAGCCATTGAGGGCCTGGACGCCTTCGCCATCAACTTTGCCGCTCTGGCGCAATTGGCTTCACGAGGACTTTCGGGCGGCCGCCCCCGGCCATCATGAGGGGGCAAGGCTTCGCTCGATCAACATAGGAAGAAGGTCAGACAATATGCAGGACGGATATGCAATGAATGGAATGGACAGAGTGCTCGCTATCGCGGCAGAGCTGAAGGCTTCGGCCTCACTTGTCCTTGATGAGCCCACGTGGGTGAGGACCGGCCTGGAAATGCTCCGCATCGCCGCTAACGCCGACGTGGAGGCGCGATTGGATGCCCGCTCGGACACCTACCCCAATACGTTCTCGCTGCTGGTGCGAGGCCATGTGTCGGCCATGGAGGAGCGGTTTCGGGCGCTCACGCCAGCTCCCGTCTTCGTTCGTCCCGTGCTCGACAGCTATACCTGGCGCGTGGAGTTGGATCTGCCCCTCTTGTCACGACTGCAGGCGCAATGCGTACCGGTCGACAGGCAAGGAGAGGCAGATCTCCGGCCGAACGCGGGGGACCCAGTTGACCGGACGGAAGACGGCTGCAGAGCTGGGGAAGAGTTGCCCCCGCGGCCGGCTCAGCCACAGGTGCCAGTTCACCTTTCGGCGCCTCGGACTTCCCACGTCAGGCTGGAGGAGATTCCCGAGCCGACGCGCAGCAATTTCGCCCACAACTCATTCGAGGATCAACCCGACCGATCGTCGCCGAAGCACTCAATCCGCTCGGATGTGCCCATTTCTGGCACTGGGGCGACTTGCTCGCCGGTCTGAGATGAGGGGATGACCTGATGTTTTGGCAAACACCTGACGTGGCGGTAAAGCCCGAGATCGAGCTGGCTTGCTGGGCGGTCGTGGAGACCGACAAGGGGGAACGGCACCTGGTTGGGATCGACCTGGCGACTGGGGCGGGGCAGGTAAGCAGTGCCATTGAGGCCTTCGATGCGCGCGCCATGGAGTTCCGAACGGCCAGTGGCCGGCGCTACCGGATGTGCGAAGCCGCCAACTTGGCGGACGATGCGCGTTATGCATGGGATCGCTGGGCTACCTTTAATGGAGTGCAGTCATGGCGTGACGTGACAAAGGAATACGAGTCAGCCATGGCAGCATTTCTGGCGAGGCCTTAATGTTCCGACAAGGATGTGCCGGGAGAGCGCGCTGATGACAAGCTGGCCAATGTGACGTTGCCCGCCGATGTTCGCGAAGGAGACAGAGCGCTTCGTCTGGATTTTTCGTCGACCTTTGCACACGCGATGGGCAAAACGTGTCCGCCTCAAAGTGGTCGTTGGTGGGAGACCGAGGACGCGGAGCGGCTCACAACGAGTTTGTCGAGCTTCTCGGTCTCCCTCTTGCCAAACATCGGATGTCTTGAAATGAGGAGGAAGGATGGAAGCCCCAGCGATGAACCCGGCGTCCGCGCGCAATCGTCGACGTGCCCGGCGCCGACACGCAAGACGCTTGCGTTTGCGCGTCGACTACATTCAGTATGCGGTCGTTGACGTTCGCAACGACGTGATTGAGACCTGGATTGCAGCAACGCGTGCGAACGCCGGCCGGCTGCCCGCGGGTCTGGTCGCAGACTCAGTCTTGGCCACCTCTGTCGAGAAGGCGATTACGTTGCCCTGGCGCCTTATTCCATCCGTGCCGGCACATGGGTCTCGCCGAACAACCCGCGCCATGAATACAGAGGGCGCCGCCGCGCTCGCAAAAGAGAGAGCTGAGAATGAGCAAAGAGCTCGGGACATGGCAAGTTTGCGAGGTCGGGAAGATTTGCTGCCGGCGCTTGATCGCGCCAGGCAAATGCTTCGTGTCTTTGCGGACGCACCAGCGCCTGAATTCCAAGGCTCGTTGCGGCGAAAGCCACGCTACTAGTAGGCGGAAGCGGGCAGCACAAGGCCCCCTCACTCGTGTGAGGCTTACTCTGGGACTACCCAATGTCTTCAGCAAATTGTTTAAATGACCGCGCGCCGAAGTACCAGGTCACAAAAAAATTCGGATAGGAACAGCTTCCCAGTCAGACAAGTCGAGATCGACGACAACCAGATCGAACGTCCATAGCGCTTTTGCATCTGAAAAAAGGAAGTTACTTCGTGCAGTCTATGGCCCACTTCGCGGCCTCATCCTCGAAGGATCCTGAGGCTCTCCATCTTTGATGGTGAGCGACAGTGACGCGTCACGGTAGGCAACCCCTGCCAGCCTTGACGGACGAGACTAAACGTGCTGCTTCAGTTCCCTATGATGAGCGATGGTCAAGGCCACCATGTCACGGAGTGACAGCTTGCCAGCGCGCGCAAGGGCAACAAGCAGATTATCCGTTGCGTCAGGCGCCACGTCGTCACCCAGCAGGCCCGTCACGGCTGTAGCCCATTCATCGGCGAAGGTCGCCAAATACTGGATGCCTTCCCGCCGTGCCAACTCAGCGACGTATCGCGCGGTCTTTGTCATTTTCGTCAGTAGTGGTGGACACTGGGCGCTCGGACGATTTCCAATCCCCTCAGCGTGGTTGGATAACCTATCGAAGCTTGTCGACTTTATGGAGCGAGGAGACGGGCACAGCTTTGAGGATCTGTAATGCGGAGCCGCCACTCGAATGTCCGTGCGACAGCGATGACGAGTGGCGGAAATTGGCCGCGGAAGGTACCTGTCGCGAGAACTGCGCTTGTCGCTGACCGGCCCCGGGCGGCCCTTCGAATCGGCGATTTCACTGCTCCAGAAGCCGCCGCTCAACTTGCGCTCATCGGCTTGTCCGGTCAGTAGAGACCTACGGCGTTTAAACCGACCTATTGCTGCTAGCGTGGGAAGAGATGGTGGTATCAAGTCGCGCCGGCTACCATGGCTCTTCAGCTTCAACATAAATCATTGACTCTTAACGATTGGCCGTTCGAAACTCAAATTTGGAGAATCAGCGGCCAATGCTTAACTGGTCACTCGACAAGGCAGCATCGCAAGAGACTTGAGATAGTGAGCCGCATCTCGAGGAGATCGGTCTCATGGCCGGATACCAATCCGCGCTCCCGCGTTCAATCAGAATTTATGCCGAATGCTCAAAGTAGCACCGGTCTGGCTCTGCCCCGGCTCGATAGTGCTGCCGAACCCGCAGATGGGCGCTCCGTGCGATCGCCAATCGAGCGCGAGTGCAACGGTTGATAGAGCCCCGGCGGCCCAATGATACCTGTATTCAGCTATGGCCATTTCGCAGAACCTCGAAAAGCGTCCACAGCGCAGGGCTTCACGCGCCCTGTTCGCGACCGGTCTGTGGCAGTACGCTTGTTCACCACCGGCGGTAGCCCGTGCATCGCGTCGAAGGAAAAGGAGTGCGTAATACGTAAAGTTATCCTAATATACGGGATCTTATTGTAGATGGATGAGGCCCATAATGCACTCCAACGGAATGTCCAGGCGAACCGCGCTCCACGCCATGGCGGCGGCAGCCACCATGTTGACGACTGCTCCCCTCCGGGCGAAGGAACCCTATCCGAATCGCCTTATCCGAATCGTGGTACCGGTGGGCCCCGGGTTCAACACCGACGCCCTTGCACGCATGCTCGCCGAAGAATTGCGAAAAAAGGCTCGTGTCCAGGTGCTCGTCGACAATCGAGCGGGCGGGGCAGGTGGAAGCGTAGGAGCCGAGTTCGTCGCTCGTTCAGAGAATGACGGCTACACGCTTCTGTTCAGTTCGCCGGGGCCGCTGGGAGTCAACAAGCTTCTGTACAAGGGGCTCGGCTATGAACCACTGGACCTTACACCGGTCGGCTTGATGTCCGAGGCGGCGAACGTGCTGCTGGTGCGCGCCGGTAGCTTCAAAACCCTAGGTGCACTGGTTGAATTTGCAAAGGCCAATCCCGGCAAGCTGAACTACGGGTCCGGAGGCGTCGGCACCAGCACACATCTCTCGATGGAAGTGTTCAAGACAAGAACTGGAACGAACATCGTGCACGTGCCCTACAAAGGGTCTGCGGCCGCCGCCGTGGGGCTGCTGTCCGGGCAGGTCGACATGTTCTTCGGTGAGTTAGGTGCATCCATTGAGCACATCAAGAGCGGGCGGGTGGCGGCGCTGGGAGTGGGGACTTCATCCAGCCATCGCTTGTTGCCGGGAGTGCCGCCAATTGCGGCCACGCTCCCAGGCTTCACCTCCACCGTATGGTATGGCCTGGTTGCCCCGCCGAAGACGCCAGCTCCGATCGTCGACAAGCTTTCCTCCTGGGTCGTCGAGATCATGAAGCAACCAGAGGTCGTTGCGAAACTGCAAGCCGTCGGCGGGCGGGCGATAGGTGCGCCCGCAGGGGAATTTGGACGATTCATTCGTGAAGACTTGAGGCAGTTAGAGAAGGTGATTCGCGACGCCAACATTACCGCGATTTGAAACACCACATCCTGGATCCGGGCGCGCTGCTGCAACGGTCAGGGCGTCCATACGAGGCGGTCGAAGGAAGCATTGGCGCGTCATATCAGGGTCGACGTGGTTCGTGCTTAGACGTCCGGCGTCCAGCATTCCAATGGTGGCGCTTCCATTCCATGGTTGTGTCCGGCGTTCCGCTTCCACCAGAACGCAGGCGCCTTGCCGTTGTTCTCAGCGTAATAGCCCTCCATGCGTCTCCTCTGCCAATTTCGCCGATATCGGATTGTGCAATCTGATGCATAGGATGCGCAGTCTGATGCGTAATTCAGAGGTGATAAATGCTCTAAATTATGGTCATTCGCCCTCCGTTGGGCATCGATGAACAGGAGTACCCTATGGTTGTGAAGGCCTATGGCGCTTACGCAGGTGACAAACCACTTGAACCGATGGAAATGACTCGGCGCGCCCCCGGGGCGCACGATGTCGAGATCGACATCGCTTACTGCGGCATCTGCCATTCCGACTTACATCAGGCACGTGGAGAATGGCTGGAACACATTTTCCTTGTGTCCCGGGCCACGAAATCGTAGGTAAGGTGGCAGCAGTAGAGGCGCATGTGTCCGCCTTCCGTCCTGGAGATCTCGTCGGTGTGGGTTGTATCGTCGATAGCTGCAAGCATTGCGAAGATTGCGATGCGGGCCTCGAGAACTACTGCGACGCGATGGTCGGAACTTATAACTTTCCGACTGTAGACGCACCGGGCTATATACCCTTGGCGGGTATTCCCAGCAGATTGTGGTTCATGAGCGCTATGTGCTGCGCATCAGTCATCCTGAAGCCGTGCTCGCCGCAGTAGCGCCCCTGTTGTGCGCAGGCATTACCACGTTACTCGCCCCTGCGACACTGGAAAGCAGGGCCCGGCAAGAAGATCGGAATTGTTGGCATCGTTGGCCTTGGCCATATGGGTATCAAGCTCGCCCATGATGGGGGCGCATGTCGTTGCGTTCACCACCTCAGAGTCCAAGCGCGAAGCGGTCAAGGCGCTGGGCGCAGATCAGGTTGTGGTATCACGAAACGTCGAAGAGATGGCGGTCCATACGAAAAGCTTCGACTGGATCCTGAACACCGTCGCAGCGCCGCACGACCTTGACGCATTTGTCACGCTGCTCAAGCGCGATGGCGCTGGTCGGTGCACCGGCATCGCCGCACCCTCAGCAGAATGTTCTGAACCTGATTACCAAGCGACGCGCCATCGCGGGATCGATGATCGGTGGCATTGCTGAGACGCAGGAGATGCTCGGTCGAGATCGACGCGGCGTTCCGCGGAAAACAACGCCGGTTTGCCAGCCACTCCGACTACGGCCGCAGCGACACCAGCCCAGGAAGGTCAGGAACCTCCGCCTTGGGAAGGCGACAGCACCGCCACCGTTTCGCCGCCTGCAGCCCAGCCCGTGCCCGATGTCGTGGAGGACATGCTGACGATGGTGGGCTTGGGCGGCGCTTCCGCCGACAAGCATGCGAAGGAGATCCCGGCGCAGGTTCTCGACGCTCCCATTCCCGCGACAGCCGCAACGTCTCTTCCGCCACCTGTACCCGCGCCTGCACCAGTTTCGTCGGCAGCAAAACCGTCCGGGGAGCACTTCATGGCGTGGCTGAAGCAGGGAATCGCCTCACGACGACTCATCATCAACGACGCCAAGGCGCTCGTGCATACGGTGAGCGACACGGCCTACCTGGTCAGCCCCGGCGTGTTCCAACGCTACGCACAAGAACACCCGCAAGTTGGCACGCTGGCCAGGCAGGAGAGCCAACAGGATTGGCAATGGATGCAAAAGCGCTTCGAGCGGCTGCACCTGCACCGCAAGCAGCCAAACGGCCTGGACATTTGGAGCTGCGAGGTCACCGGACCGAGAAAATCCCGGCGCCTGCATGGCTACCTTCTAGAAGATGCAAGGCTGCTTTTCTCCGAAACGCCACCGAATAACCCTTATCTCTCGCTACTGGCGCTTGCGTCCCCAGACCTGAATTAATTAGTCCAACTAATAACGCTATTCAGTATCAGACGGTTACTCACGCGCACCAAAAAAAATAAACTCGGAGGTGCATTTGTCTTGATCTCAGGGGCGGTTCATTGCAGCCAACCGAAGTTTCTGATGCAGCTTAGCGCGCCGAGTCTTCAATGCGCAACGACCAGCCGGCAGGGGTTGATCGTTCTTGCTTTGACGTCTGCCCACGATCCAACAGACGAGGTGAGCCTGTTGCTCGATGTTGATCCGGAGACACCCCACAATTTGGAGGACACATCTTGAGCTACACCATCACGATCAATGGAGCGTAAGCAGTCTTCTAACGACGCCCCTCAGAGTTGCAGCGTGATACGCAAGATTCAGTTGGGCTCAGCAGGCATGTTCCACGGCAGCAGCGCCGTGTAGTCGTCGGCGGTCTGTGCGAGCGGAAGGCGCTGGAACAGCCAGGTCAGATAACGATACGGCTCGATGCCATTGGCCCGGCAGGTCTCGATGAGCGAGTAGAGGTTAGCGCTGGCCTTTGCGCCGCCGACGGAGGTCGAGAACAGGAAGTTTTTGCGGCTGACCACGAATGGTCTGATCGCGTTTTCACAAGCGTTGTTCGAGATCGGCCAATCCCCATTCTCGACGTAGCGAATGAGCTTGGGCCACTGCCCATGCAGGTATTGCAGCGCCTTTCCAAGCAGGCTGCCAGGCACTACGCTTGGCAACTGTTCGAGCAGTAGCTTCTCGATGACCGTCAGCACGCGCGCGCTGTAACGCCGACGCAGGCGCTGTCGCCGCGCTGACGGCCAGTCGGCCGAGCGCGATTCCGCGGCGAACAACCTGCCGATGAGTTTGACGAAGCGCGTGGCCGTCAATTGCGGCGTGCGCAGGGCCTTGGGCACAGCCTCCTCTGCCTTGATCACGGCACGCCGCGCGTGGGCCCAGCAACCAAGGTGAATGAGCTGGTGCTCGATCGCCAAGCCGTTGTAAAGCTCGTAGCCATCGGTCATCAACGCCGCACCTGGACGGATGCCAGCATAGATTTCCTTGGCATGTTTGGCGCCGCGTCCCGACGCGTAGCTGAACAAGCGCACGGGCGGCCCGGAGCCGTTCATTTGCGCCCACATATAGCTCTTCGTCTGTGGCCGCCGTCCCGGCTCCTTCAGGACCTGGAGGGTCGTCTCGTCGCCGTAGATGATGTCAGACTCAAGCAGCGTATCGCGCAGCAGGTTGATCACCGGCTGCACGGCCTGGCCCACGCGCACCATGCTGGCGGCGATGGTATTCGCCGAGATGTCGCCGCCGAAGCGGCGCAGTAATGCGGCCTGGCGATACAGGGGCATGCCGAACTGGTACTTGCCGGTGGCAATCCAGGCAAGAGCCGACTCGGTAAACAGGCCACGGGGGATGATACGCGGCGGGGCCGGCGTGACCTTGATGCCCAGATCGCAGCACGGGCAGGCGCGCTTGACGCGCTGGTGCTGGATGACACGGACCTGTTCCGGGATCACGTCCAGTTGTTCGCTGATCTCGACGCCGATCTCGACCAGCGCGTGGCCATCGTTTGCACAGAAGCGCTCGGACTCGGGCAGGTCGTGACGTACCACTTCGCGTGGCAGATTGGGATCGAGCGGCTTGCGACCGCGCTTGTTGCGGGTGTGAGCGGCGACCTTCGTGCCGGGCACGTCTTCCTGTGCAGGCTGTGCGTTGGCGGTGAGTGCTTCAGCCTCGTTGAACAGCCCGAGCTGGCCCGCATCACGCGCTTCGCTCTTAGCGCCGAACAGTTCGCGCCGATAGGCACGCAGTCGTTCTTCTGCCAGATCGCGTTCAGCCTTTACCAGGCGCAACTCACCCTGAAGTACATCACGTTCGAGGCGGAGTTGGCGCGCTGCGTCGCGTTCTGCGAGTAGCTCCTCGAGTTCCTCAGCGGTGATCGTGACGTTGATGGGCATGTCGGCTTGGACCGACATGCCTGTGCGCGAGTTCAACTCGTACGCACGTAGATGCGTTGGGGATGCTTCTTGATGACTGCGATGTCGATGCCGTCCAGCAACCAGTGCAACTGCTCGACGGTGAGCTTGACGATGTCAGTTGCATCGGGCCATGTAAACCTATCGACCTCAAGCCGCTTCATCAGGACCCAGAAGCCGTTGCGATCCCAGCCAAGAATCTTAATCCGGTCGCGTCGACGATTGCCGAACACGTACAGTGCCGACGACATCGGATTGAGCAACATCGCCTGCTCGACCAGGATCGAAAGGCCGTTGATGCCAACGCGGAAATCCACAGGATCGCGATGCAGGAATACCTTCAGGCTGTCGTCGAACCGGAACACGGCATCCTCCCCAGCATCTGAATGATCGTCGCCAGTTCCTCAATGTGTGCCTCGCCCAGATCGAACTCGACACCATTGGGAAGCCGCACATGCAAAGCAGCGGCCATTGCCTTGGGCTGTGGCGATGTCGCCAATGGCGCAGGTGCCGCGACGACCGGCACAAACGCAGCATGAGCCTTGCTTGCCAAGGCGTCGCTGGCAGGCTGGGCAGGGACATCGATACAAACCTCGTCAAGGCTGCCCGCACTCGGTGCGTGGTCGTGCTGCGAAGGCTCGGCCCAAGCCTGCTGCTCTCGTTCTACCAGATACCGCGCGATCCATTTGCGCAGCAGGTTGGCATTAACGCCGTAGGTCTGCGCCATCCGGGCGACCGATACGCCTGGCTTCAGGCAGGCCTCGACCAGCGCGCGCTTGCTTTGCTCGTCGAACTTGCGACGGCCATCCTTACGCGACTCAATGACTCTGAGTTCAGGGGTCTTCTCTTCCATGGTAGGTGTCCACCTTGTTGTAGGTGGACACCATCATCCCTACTCACCGATTACCTTGGTAGGGCGTCAATGAAAGACTGCTTACAATGGAGCGCAGCACACCGCTGACGTGGACGGCGATACGCCCCTGTTGTGGGTCATCCGCGACGTGCTCGGCATGACGGGAACGAAGTTCGGCTGTGGCATGGCGCTGTGTGGCGCCTGCACGGTGCATATGGAGGGTGCCGCCATCCGTTCCTGTGTGACGCCGGTGGAGGCCGCCGCTGGCAAATCCATCACCACCATCGAAGCCGTGCATACCACCGCGGCAGGCCGTGCCGTGCAAGAGGCCTGGCTGGACGTGGACGTGGTTCAGTGTGGCTACTGCCAACCGGGCCAGATCATGTCGGCCACGGCGCTGCTGATGCAGACGCCTTCCCCCACGGACGATCAGATTCGCGACGGCATGGCCGGCAACATCTGCCGCTGTGGCACTTATGAGCGCATCCACGCGGCCGTGAAGCAGGCGGCACGCATCGTTCAGCAGCCAAGCAAGGGAGCCAGATGATGAAAATCGATCATTCGGTCAACGGTCCTGCGGGCTTCTCGCGGCGCAACTTCCTCAAGGCCGCTGGCGTTGGCGGCGCCTTGCTGCTGAGCGTGGACCTGCCGATGGCGGTTGCGAAGACGCTCGCGGCGCCTGGTGGTTCCGCGCCTGCCACCTTCAACGCTTTCGTACGCATTGACTCCAGTGATGTCGTGACGCTGGTGATGCCTCGCGTCGAAATGGGGCAAGCCACCTATACTGCGCTATCGATGCTCCTCGCCGAAGAGTTGGAGATCGATCCCACGCGCGTCCAGTTGGAGCACGCCTCAGCCAATGACAAGCTCTACGCCCCCACTCCTGGCGGCCAGCAGGTGACGGGAGGCTCCGATTCGGTACGTACCGCCTGGCTGCCCATGCGACGTGCTGGTGCCGCCGCCCGCATGATGCTGATTGATGCCGCTGCGCGGGCCTGGAAGGTCGAAGCCTCCACCTGTACGGCGAAGAATGGAGTTGTACTGCACGAAGCCAGCGGCCGCCGAGCGACTTACGGCGAGCTTGCCACGCGCGCGGCGCAATTGCCGGTTCCCACCGACATTCCCCTCAAGAAGCCCGAGCAGTTCCAGATCATCGGCAGCGGACTCAAGCGCCTTGACGGTCCTGCCAAGGTCAACGGCAGCGCACAGTTCGGCATCGACGTGAAGTTGCCTGGCCTGCGCGTGACCACCGTCGCAGCCAGCCCCGTATTTGGCGGGCGCGTCAAGAGCGTGGACACACAGGCAGCGATGGCGGTACGGGGTGTGCGGCAGGTGGTGCGGCTCGATGACGTGGTTGCCGTCGTGGCGGACCACATGGGCGCAGCGCGCAAAGGCCTCGCGGCCGCCAAAGTGGAATGGGACGACGGCCCAGCCGCCGGCTATTCGACGCAAGCCATGATCGACGAACTGGCCAAGGCATCGGAGCAGGACGGCGCCATAGCCCGCAAGGAAGGCGATGTGGCGGCCGTGCGCAAGGATGCCGCCTCCAAAGGCCATCGCACCATCGAGGCCATCTACCAGCAGCCCTTGCTCGCTCACGCCACCATGGAGCCGATGAACTGCACGGTACGCCTCGGGCCGGACGGCTGCGAGATCTGGACAGGCACCCAGGTGCCCACCCGCGCCCAGGCTGCGGCGGCCGAGGTGGTAGGACTGCCCCAGGAAAAGGTGCAGGTTCACAACCAGTTGCTGGGCGGCGGGTTTGGCCGCCGTCTTGAGGTGGACTTCATCACGCAGGCGGTACGCATCGCTCGCGAGGTCAAGGGGCCGGTCAAGGTGGTCTGGAGCCGCGAGGAGGACATGCAGCACAGCGCCTATCGCCCCTACCACTACAACCGCCTGAGCGCGACACTTGATGCGCAGGGGCGTCCTATCGCTTGGCAGCACCGCGTCACCGGATCGTCCATCATGGCCCGGTTTGCACCGGCGGCCTTCAAGGACAACATCGACGCGGACGCCACCCGCGATGCCGCAGGGCCTTATGCGTTTCCCAACGTGCTCATCCAGTACGTCCGCCAGGAACCGAAGCTGCCGGGTTTTCTGACCAGTTGGTGGCGCGGCGTCGGGCACATGCAGAACGCCATCCCCGTGGAGAGCTTCATCGACGAACTGGCCCGAGCCGCGGGCCAGGACACCATCGCCTTCCGCAAGCCTCTGCTGCACAAGCACCCGAGCGCAGTGCGCGTGCTGGACGCGCTGGTCGAGAAATCCGGCTGGACTCGCCCACTGCCCAAGGGCCGTGGGCGCGGCGTGGCGCTCACGTTCGCCTTCCACACCTATGCGGCCCAAGTGGTGGAGGTCAGCGTCGATGCCGACGGCAACGTGAAGATCGAGCGCGTCGTCACGGTGGTGGACTGCGGCCGGGTGGTGTCGCCCGGTTCGGTGGAGGCCCAGGTACAGGGCGGGACGATCTTCGGTTTGTCAGCCGCGCTGTTCGGCAACATCACGATCAAGGACGGGCGCGTCGAACAGTCGAATTTCCACGACTATCGCGTGCTGCGCATGAACGAGATTCCGGCGATGGAAACTCACATATTGCCCAGCAACGAAGACCCCACCGGCATTGGCGAGCTTGCCACGGTCCTCATCACGCCGGCCTTGCTCAACGCCATCCACGACGCGACGGGCAAGCGCATCCGCAGGCTGCCCATGACGCGGGACGATCTGAAAACCACTTAAGGCCACCCCATTAGGGGGATGCGTTCCTCTGGAAAGACTGGTGCCATCCTTTCAAGCGCCGTGTGCCTTCGGCGCTTCGCCGTGTCTAGGCGCCTGTCCAGTGGCGACGGTCTGAACCTCATAGCTTTGAGGGTCAACGGCTGCGGGCTTGTCGCCAGCGATCGGTGCCATGGCGAAGAAGAGGATGGCGGGACGAACACGAGCGTGGCTGCGGCAACATGGCGCCATTGCTGGCGACCCGAAGCTTGTTGGGACCACCGTGCTGGCGAAGTAAGGCTTGCATACAGCAGACCGCCGACGCCCCCGGACAGAGACATCAGCGCATGGCCGAGCTGCCCCCTTGTGCCAGGGATCGCAGGCATGGGGATCACCGAGCGCATCAGCCAGAACGCCAGTCACAACACAGCCACACCCGCGACAGCGAAAACAATCCTGCGCCAGGCAGGAGGAACAGCGCGAAGGACCAGATGCCCCGCGAGAACCGCAGGCAGCAGCACAGTAACCGCCATGCCGACCATGACCGGCCCGAACCTCGCCAAGTCTTCCAATGTGCTCCAGGCCCGAACCGCGTCACCGGCGCGCCGAACTCGACGAGTTGACCGAGGACGATCTGCGTCTGGAAGATGCTGGCAATAGCGCCAGTCGCCACGGCGGCAGCCAGAAACGCTGCCATGTACCGAGTCATGGACTTCATCTAGCGGGCGCTATCGCCGTTTCTTTCCAGTAGCTTCGTGCGAGCGAAGCGCATCGACCACCAACGAAAACGCGGGCGATGGTTGCCGCCGGCTCGGGTAATAGAGGTAATACCCCTCGAACGGCGCGCACCAGTCGTCCAGCACGCGGATGAGCCGGCCTTCCTCGATGTGGGGCGCGAACTCTTCTTCCGGGAGAAAGGCGACACCCAGGCCCTCCAGCGCCGCCTGAACGATGTGCGGGGTGCTGTTGAGCGTGACCTGTCCCTCGACACGCACGTTCAGTTCCTTGCCCCGGCGTCCGAACTCCCAAACGTACAACCCGCCATGCGTGGGAAATCGCAGGTTGATGCAACTGTGCTTGGTCAGGTCTTCCGGCGTCTTCGGCTTCGGATGCTTGGCGAAGTAGTCCGGCGCGGCGACCGCCGCCATGCGCAGCTTCGGGCCGATCGGCGCCGCGATCATGTCCTTGTCGATGGTGTCGCCCAGGCGCACGCCCGCATCGAAGCGGTCGGCCACGATGTCCCGGAACCCGTAGTTGACGTCGAACTCCACTTTCACGTCGGGATATTGGTGCAGCAGCGGCGCGATCTTCGGCAGGAGCGTCGTCTTGAGCACATGGTCGCCGCAGGTGATGCGCACCGTGCCGGCCGGCTTGTCGCGCAGTCCCGACAACTCATCCAACTCCGCTTCGATCTCGTCGAAGCGGTACCCGATGGCTTGCAACAGCCGCTCCCCGGCCGCCGTGGGCGAGACGCTGCGCGTGGTACGGGTGAGCAAGCGAATCTCCAGTCGGGCTTCCAGCCCGCTGATGGCCTGGCTCAGAGCCGATTGTGTGACACCCAAGAGCGCGGCCGCGCGCGTGAAGCTGCCTTCTCGCGCCACCGTGACAAATGAGAGTAGATCGTTGAGGTTTCGTCTGACCATGCTTGCAGTTTCTCACCCACCTTTGATTAGTGCAACTAATATACCTTTTAAGCATTCATTAGGTAGTCAAGGTGCGCGAGAAGCGGGAAAATTTGCCACATACCGATGGAGGTCTGCGTTTAGGGCATGCGAATTCACTGACGCCCGCGCGAGCTGAAGCGTGCTCCTTCCATGTCTTTCAACCGAAGACTGCAAAGGAGTTCACATGGCCATCCAATTTGATTTCGCGGGCAAGGTCGCCTTCGTCACCGGCGGCGGCACGGGCATCGGCCGCGCCACCGCACTGGCCTTCGCCAAGGCAGGCGCCAGCGTCGCCGTGGTGGGTCGCACCGAGGCGAGCACGCAGAAACCGTTCAAATGAACGAGCAGGCCGGTGGCCGTGCGATCTCCATCCGCTGCGACGTGGCGAAGGAGGATGAAATCCAGGCGGCGGTTGCCAAGACGATCTCCACCTTCGGCCGGCTCGACTTCGTCCTGAACAACGCCGGCGTCGAACACGAGGTCATCGCCCTGGCCGACATTTCCACCGAGGAATGGGAGCGCCAGATCGGCATCAACCTGGGCGGCGTCTTCTTCAGCATGAAGCACCAGATCCCGCAGGTGCTCAAGCAAGACGGCGGCTCCATCGTCAACATCTCGTCGGGCGCTGGCGTCAAGGGCTTTGCCGGGCAGGCCGCCTACTGCGCCTCCAAATGGGGCGTCATCGGCATGAGCAAGGCTGCGGCGCTCGACTACGCTGCCAAGGGCACCCGCGTGAATGTCGTCTCGCCCGGCTTCGTCGCCACGCCCATGATGGAACGCTTCACGGGCGGCACGGAAGAAGGCCTGCGGACGGTGGTCGCCAACGAACCCGTCGGCCGCCCGGGCCGCCCCGAGGAGCTTGCAGCGACAGTGCTCTGGCTGTGCTCGGAGAAAGCTGCCTTCTCGACGGGCTCCAACCTCGTCGTCGATGGCGGACAGACCGTTTGACGTCTTCTATCACACCCAATCAATTCAATTTCGAGCAGGAAAGGACTTTCACCATGGAGAAGAACAATGAAATTGGCACCGCCGTTGCCCATCAAGACGACGCCAACGTCGGCCGTCGCAACGTGCTGAAGATGACGGCTACCGGGATCGCCGCATTGGGCGTGGGAGCAATCGCCACGGGCCCTGCCGCCGCGCAGACGCGCTTGAAGCTCAGCGACAAATGGGACAAGACCTTCCCCAAGAGTGACAAGGTTGATCACAAGAAGGTCACTTTCAAGAACCGCTACGGCATCACCCTAGCGGGCGATCTGTATCAACCCAAAGGCGCCAGCGGCAAGCAGGCGGCCCTGGTTGTCTGCGGTCCGTTCGGCGCGGTGAAGGAGCAGTCCTCGGGCCTGTATGCGCAGACCATGGCCGAGCGTGGCTTCGTCACCCTCGCGTTCGATCCATCCTATACCGGCGAAAGCGGCGGCGAACCGCGCAATGTCGCCTCGCCGGACATCAACACCGAAGACGTGAGCGCCGCCGTGGACTGCCTCGGCCTGCAACCCAACGTGGACCGTGAGCGCATCGGGGTCATCGGCATCTGCGGCTGGGGCGGCATGGTGCTCAATGCCGTCGCCGTGGACAAGCGCGTGAAGGCGGTCGTTGCCAGCACCATGTACGACATGACCCGCGTCATGTCCAAGGGCTACAACGACAGCGTGACCCTCGAACAGCGCACGCAGACGCTGGAGCAACTGAGCCAGCAACGCTGGAAGGACGCGGAAGCCGGCAAGCCCGCCTACCAGCCGCCCTACAACGAGCTGAAAGGTGGCGAGGCACAGTTCCTGGTCGAATACGCCGACTACTACCGGACGAAGCGCGGCTACCACGCGCGCTCAGTCAACTCGGGCAACGCCTGGACGTTCACCACGCCGCTGTCGTTCATGAACATGCCGATCCTCACCTACATCAAGGAGATCGCGCCGCGGCCCGTCCTCTTCGTCCACGGCGAGAACGCGCATTCGCGCTACTTCAGCGAAACCGCCTACGCGGCTGCGGCAGAGCCGAAGGAACTCTTGATCGTCCCTGGAGCCGTCCACGTGGATCTGTACGACCAGGTGGACAAGATTCCGTTCGACAAGCTGACGGCGTTCTTCAAGCAACACCTGGCCTGAGCGCGCCGATTGGCCGGTTGAATCATCAGGGATGAGGCGGATGGTGCGCCATCTGCCTCAGTGGGAAGGCGACTGCCGCAATCCCACGGCAAGGACCGGGGAGCGCCGGTCCTTTGATTAGCGACTGTTATTTACGTCGCCATGCCCGTCCAACGGATGCGCATGGCGATTTCCTATGAGCCTCGGGACAAAACAAAGAATTTCATGACACCCAACACATCTGACACTCCTGTCGGGGCACAAACCGAAACTGAAGACCGGCCCGCTTACTGGAGCGGCGTCTTCGCCCTATCCCTGTGCGTGTTCGCACTCGTGGCCTCCGAATTCATGCCCGTGAGCCTGCTGACGCCGATCGCTGACGACCTGCGGATCACCGAGGGGATGGCTGGTCAGGGCATTGCGATCTCCGGCGCCTTCGCGGTACTGACCAGCCTGTCGATCTCGGCCCTGGCCGGCACCATGGACCGCAAGAAGCTGCTGCTCGTCCTGACCGTCCTGATGGGCGTTTCTGGCGCCATCGTCGCGATGGCGCCGAACTACCTGATCTACATGATCGGGCGCGCGCTCATTGGCGTGGTGATCGGTGGCTTCTGGTCGATGTCGGCAGCTATGGCGATCCGCCTGGTGCCCTCCCGTGACGTGCCGAAGGCCCTGGCAATCTTCAACGGAGGCAACGCGCTGGCGACGGTGATCGCAGCTCCGCTGGGTGCCTGGCTGGGTTCCATCATCGGATGGCGCGGTGCCTTCTTCGCTCTGGTGCCCGTGGCGCTGATCGCATTGGTTTGGCAATGGTTCGCCTTGCCCGCCATGAAGACGCAAGCACGCGCCCCCGGCTCCGGCAACGTCTTCAAGGTGCTCAAGAGCCGCACCGTCGCCTACGGCATGGCCGGCTGCGGGGCCTTCTTCATGGGCCAGTTCGCGTTGTTCACCTACCTGCGTCCCTTCCTTGAAACGGTGACGCATGTCAGCGTGTCAACGCTGTCGCTGCTGCTGCTGGTGATCGGCATCGCGGGCTTCATCGGCACCGCGGTCATCGGCACGATTCTCAAGCGCGGCCTGTACGGCCCGCTCATCACCATTCCGATCCTCATGTCGGTGATCGCCGTGGCGCTGATTCCGGTGGGCGCCTGGGTGCTTCCCGTGGCCGTGTTGCTGGGCCTGTGGGGATTGATGGCGACTGCCACCCCCGTGGGCTGGTGGAGCTGGATCGCAAAGGCCATGCCGCACGACGCCGAAGCGGGCGGCGGCCTGATGGTGGCGGTCATCCAGTTCGCCATTGCCCTCGGCTCGACGGTTGGCGGCCTGCTTTTCGATGCCAGCGGCTATCAGAGCACTTTCATCGCCAGCGCGGTGGTGTTGCTGTTTGCCGCCTTCCTGACCTTTCAGACCTCGCGCGCGCAAGCGCGTCAAGCGGCCTGATCCCTGTCCGTATTGCAAGGGGAACCCATGGCCATCAGAACCTTTGATGTGGATGCAATCAGCACCGGCGTCTCGATGGGTGCGGCAACCCACGGCCATTCCTGGCGCGCGCGGGCCATACGGCTGCTCGGGCTGCCGCTGCTTCTCCTTGCACTGACTGGCAGCCATGCCGCCCAGGCGGCCAGTCCCGCGGGACCGGATGCCGCGCGGACCGCAAGCCAATCGGAGGAATCACGCATGTGGATGACCGTCGGCGAACGCCGCTTCGCCATCACCCTGGCCGACACCGAGGCCGCCTGCGCATTGTCCGCCAAGCTGCCGCTGACGCTGGACATGGAAGAGCTCAACGGCAACGAGAAGAAGAAGGAACTGCCCCAGGCGCTGCCCACCGCCACGTTCCAGCCGGGAACCATCCGCACCGGCGACCTTCTGCTGTGGGGAGCGCGCACCGTGGTCGTCTTCTACAAGACCTTCGATTCACCCTACTCGTACACCCGTCTTGGCCGCGTGGACGACCCTGCCGGCCTGGCCCAGGCGCTCGGCCGGGGCGATGTGCGGGTGGTGTTTTCCAAGAACTAGCTTCCGATGAAGGACAGGGAGACCTCCATGCAAAAGCCTTACGTTATCATCCATACGCTGACGACTCTGGATGGCCGAATTCACAACATCGACCTGCCGGAGTTCGACTCCGCGGCCCTCCTGTACGAGCAACTGGCGCTGCACACCGACCAGCAGGTTTTCAACATCAACGGATACCTGAACGGCCGCGTCACCACCGACGACAACAACACGTTCTATCGCAAGCCCGACGTGAACGAATCGGCCGCGCAGGTGCCCGATGGCGACTTCGTGGCGGACGCCGAGGCGACGATGTACTACGTCTCGATCGACCCGAGCGGGCGGCTGGGCTGGCAGGAGAACTTCGTAAACTACGGCACCCGCAGGGCGCACGTGGTCTCGGTGCTGACCGAGAAGGCCAGCAATGCCTACAAGGACTTGCTGAGGCGCCTGGGCATCTCCTACGTCATCGCCGGCCAGGACAAGCTGGACAACGCCCTGGTGCTGCACAAGCTGGCCACGTTGTTCGGGATGCAGCGCGTGATGATCGGCGGCGGCGGTGTCCTGAACTGGACCTACCTACAGGATGGACTGGTGGACGAGGTGAGCATCCTGATGGCGCCCGTCACCGACGCCTCGCCCCAAGCACCTGGCCTGTTCACGGCCAAAGAACCGCTGACGTCGGTTCAGCCACGCTCGTTCTCCCTGCTCGACGTGAAGCCAATGAAGGACAGCACGGTGTGGCTGCGCTACCAGGTCAACAAAGGATGAGCATCATGAAGAATGTCGTGCTGTTGGGTGGCCGGGCGCACTCTGATGTCCGTGCCGGAACCGTCCACGAAAGTGATGACATTCGGCACCGTTGGATGTCCGGGCAATTGAAAGAATGGTTGCAGGCTGCCTTGTTTTCGCACCTATCAGTTTCGGAGCTGCCGCCCCAGCTTCTCTCCGATCATCATGCACGCCGCGTTGATGTTTCCGCTGATCAGGTCAGGCATCACCGACGCATCGGCGATCCAGAGGTTCTCCAGTCCCCTTACCTTGAGGTCGGGAGTCACTACTGCCTTTTCGTCGACTCCCATGCGGCAGGTGCCCGACGCATGGTATGCCAGCCCGGCGCGGGCCTTGACGTACTCGACCAACGCTGCTTCGGATGTCACGTGTGGGCCTGGCTCTACCTCCTCCATCACCATATCGGCCAACGGCGACTTGGAGACGATACGACGCAGAATTTTTATCGCTTTCACCAGCGTTTCCACATCGCCATAATCCCCCAGAAGGTTGGGGTCGATTAACGGTGCAGCCTTAGGATCCGCGCTGGCGAGGCGGATGGTGCCGCGGCTCAAGGGATAGCTCTTGTCGAGCACCATTGAGAACGACGGATATGGCAGCACCTTGAGGCTCTTGTAGAACTTGAGTTCGTCGTCGTTGACCGCGCCAGCGACCGAGAAAAGCATGTGAACATCCGGCATGGGTTCCGCCGGTGAAGTTCTCAGGAATCCCATGGCCTCTGTAATCGTGGCCAGCGGCCCTTGCCCTGTCAACAAGAACTTGGCTCCAAAGCCTGCCATCCGCAACAAGTTGTTCGTAGGGCTGTAGCTCGGCCGCTTAACACGCCAAGTGGGCCTAATCAGGGGATGCTCCATCAGGTTCCGTCCGACCCCAGGCTGGTGCAGCACAACATCGATGCCAAGCGCTTGCAGTTCCTCTCCACCGCCGATGCCCGATAGCATCAGAAGCTGCGGCGTATTGATCGCTCCGCCGCACAAGATGACGCGGCCAGCCCGAGCCTCGTGCACGACGCCATCGCGTTCGTACTTGACGCCCGTAACCCTACCTTCCTTTACCAGCAGCTTGTGTACGAGCGCCTCCGTAATCAGCTTCAGGTTCTTGCGCCGCAGCGCCGGTTTGAGCCATGCATCCGCCGAACTCACCCGCATTCCTCGGCGCTGGTTGAATTGTCCGTAGCCAACTCCTTCTTGCTGCGCACCGTTGAAATCGTGTGTGCGCGGAATGCCGGCCGCTTGTGCAGCTTCGAGAAACGCCTCCGTGAGCGGATGGCAGTGTCGCACCTCGCGGATGGGCAGTGGACCAGAATTGCCACGAATTGAGTAGTCAGGCGGCGAGTGGTAGCCGGGCTCGCAACGCTCCATGTCCCGGAACAGAGGCATGACGTCATCGGCCGACCAGCCGACGTTGCCCATGGCAGCCCAACGGTCGTAGTCGGCACGGGCACCGCGCACGTAGTTCATGCCATTGATGCTGCCGCTGCCGCCCACCACGCGTCCGCGCCGCCAATGGTCGGTTCGCAGATTACGTGTGGCGTCGGGCTGGGACCAATAACCCCACTCGAAGCGCGAGAAGTCAAGGTAATAGCTGAGGCCGAACGGTTTCATCAGCCACACTTCCCGAGGGCCGGCCTCAAGGACAAGAACGCGCCGCGAGGTGTTCTCGCTTAGTCGAGCTGCGACGACGCTGCCCGCGCTTCCCGCTCCAACGACGATGTCGTCCCACAAATTTGAATCTCGCTCCGTGTAATTCACTTTGTCTCCAGTCCTTGGGTGCAACTATGTTCAGGTGCCGGCGGCATCTGTCCGACACTGGTGTTCTCCTACCAGCGGTAGGGAATATGGCACTGCCCGTCATCTCTCAATGGAAGCGTTCAAGATTGGACCGGAACGATTTCCTGCACATGTCCAGAAAGGGTCCGTGCCGGCGCCGAAGGTCGGTGACGGGATCACACGTTTTGGGCGAGCTAGGCGCCTCAATTGAGGCCATCAAGAGACGGCGGTGGCCGCCCCAGAAGAGATCTAGGAGCGGCTTTAGCTCACACTAGCTTTGCTGATATTGCTGGTAGGCCTCATCGATCCAATCCAGAACCAGCGCGGCCTGTGGCAGTACAAAAGTAACGCCAACTCCCGCCAGGATCACATTCTGCAACTGCTGCTTGGATATGCTGAGCTCGAACAGGCGCTTTGCATGCAGTTTGAAGGGCACTTCATGCCCCAGAAGGCCCAACTGAGAGGTCACGACGATTTCACACATCGTTCGATCGTCGCCTGAAGCCGCCATCAAGACCGAACGCATTTCTTTATAGCGTTCAACCGCTGCAGCATTGACTTCCGCGACTCGAATGGTAGAGGCCTTCATTTGCGTAGTTTCCGTAACGTGTTGTGGAGGGTGTTGGTCCACGCCGTCGTCTTTCGGCGTTTATGTTGAAAATTGTCCCGTATTGCGGGATCATTGTCAAAGCGTACCGATGTGGTGCGTAGGTGACGGAGAACCCCGGCGCCCATGTAGATCTGACGCAAAAAGCGCCGTCGTCACACCTTCCAGCCTTCATCGTAAACTTGCCGTGGCTGGAGGATGCGTATAAACTAATCGCACATACAGAGACAAATTAACGCGATCGAGCGCTGTGCGACAGTGCTGGCAATCGGCGCAAAAGGAGTGGAGCTTTGAACACAGTCCCCGCCGGCTTTGATGGCCCGTTCTTCCTCGGGCGCAAGCTACAACTGGCCTTCTTGGTGAAAGACATGGAGGCCGCGCTAGAAGTCTGGACAGACAAACTCAAGATTGGGCCGTTCGTTGTTTTCGAACATGCACTGGGCGATCGTCACTTTGTCTACCGGGGCAAGCGCAGTCCGGTCGATCTGTCGCTTGCCTTGTCGTACGTCGGCGAAACGCAGATCGAACTGATCTGCCCCAGGAACGATGCGCCGTCGATCTATACCGAAGTCATGCATGAAGGCTTTGGCAGCGGCGCGGCACACCATATAGCTTTCTGGCCCGACGACATGGAGGCGGCGCGTCTTGACCTCGTTTCGAAGGGCTTCGAAGAGATCGCCTCCATTTGTGCGCCGACTGGCGAGGTCGATGTCTATTACTTCAAATCCCCGCCAGCGCTCGGACTGATGTTGGAGGTCGTACCAATGAACTCTGCCAGGCGCGTCTATTTCTCGCAGATCAAGGCACTGTGCGAGCAGGCCGCAGGTAATCAGAAGGCGTTGCGGTTCAAGGACAAGCACGACTTCCTTAAGTCCATCGCCGAGTCGGGCGGCTGACCACTCAACTGTGTCAACAAATACGAGATGCACGGAGACAAGTACGTGAGCACGTTTAACCGGCGTTCGCCGGCTTTTCACATCAGCACGACATTCAAGCAGAAACTGACCCGGAGTCTGCTGATGGCGGCAACCGGAATGATGTTGTCGTTGAGCGCTGCAGTAGCAACCGCAGATGAGTATCCGTCGCGGCCGATCCGACTGGTGGTTCCCTTCACCGCTGGCGGCGGAACTGACGTTACTTCCCGGCTGGTCGCCGAGCAGCTAGGACGCAAGCTGGGACAGAGCCTCATCATTGATAACCGGCCGGGCGCCAGTGGCGCGATTGGCGCAGGCGCAGTAGCACGGGAGAAGCCGGATGGCTATACGCTACTGGTTGGCACTGCGGCGCTTGCGGCAAGCTCTGTCGTCGAGGGCATGAAGACCCCGTTCGATCTGCTGAAGGATTTCGAATTCATTGGCAAGCTAGGCAAGATCGATCTTGTGGTGGTGGTGCGCGGGCAATCTTCGATTCGCAACCTGCAGGACCTGGTAAATCTCATGAAGACGCAGCCCGGTAAGGTCCAGTTTGGTTCGCCCGGCATCGGGGCCCCGGCGCATCTTGGCGGTGAGCTCTTCCGCCTTGTCACCAAGTCCAGTGCGCTGCATGTCCCTTACAAGGGCGAGAGCGCGGCCCTCAATGACCTCCTTGGTGGGCAGATTACCTTTCAGCTTTGCGCTCCGCTGATTTGCGGCCCGCGTATCAAGGACGGCAGCCTCAGAGCGCTAGCAGTTACTGCCAAGGAGCGCTCGAAGGCGCTGCCGGATGTGCCAACGATGGCCGAAGCGGGTGTGCCCGGAGTAGAGGTCGGCACCTGGTACTACCTCGCAGCGCCGAAGGGGACCCCTGCCGAGGTGGTCAAGAAGGTCAATGCGGCACTGAATGACGTTCTGGCCGATGAGCAGTTGCGGGCGCGTTTGCTGGCCGCCGGGGTGGAAGCTGCGAAGCGCACCACGCCTGCAGAGGTCAAGCAGGGACTGGAAGCTGAAATGGCCAAGTGGCGACCCGTGGTCAAGATGGCAAACATCACCAACTAAAAGCATGAGCAGGCAAAAGGGGCTTAGAGTCTCTTGTGCCTGCCGTACCGAAGTATGGCCACACCAGTCTGAGCAATCTCAAGAGCGCTGCTCTCAATTCCCTAGTCAATTTCGTTTCGCGACGAGAGTAGGTTTAGCCAGCGCGGCGCGCTTGTGATGGCGCTCTTGTTAGTTGTGGACAGTCTTGTTGGCTCCCGCGCGTTTCGGGAGGCTTTACCCAGATCTGCAAACGCAACTCGCGGATCCGACACAACTACTACTAATCCGAGACAATGCTTACTTCAAAGATCGCCCGCGCATTCCTATGGCTATGCGCAACTGTCGCACTGGTCCCTGGTGCTGCCTTGGCCGAGCAGTTTCCTTCCAAGCCGATCCGGATCCTGATCGGCTATTCCCCGGGTGGCGGCATGGACAGTCTGGCACGACTGCTGGCGCCAAAGCTCACCGAGATTCTGAAAGTTCCGGTTGTGATTGAGAACAAGCCCGGCGCTTCCGAGTTGATGGCTTCACAGCCCGTGCTCCACGCCGCGCCAGACGGCTATACCCTGTGGCTGGGTTCGGCCGGTGCGATGGTGCAGGGGCCCGCTGTCAGGACCGATTTGCCATATGATCCGGTCAAGAATTTCACGCCTATCGCGATGATTGCTGACGGCGAGGCGGTCCTTCTTGCGCGCAAGCAGGCGCCCGGCAATACCATGAGCGAACTGGTTGCCTACTCAAAGAACAATCGGGGCAAGCTGACGTATGGTTCGGCCGGAGTCGGCTCTGGCAGCCACCTGGCGATGGAATACATGATCGCCCTCACGGGGGCATCCATGCTACACATCCCGTACAAGGGGGAGGCCGAGTCGACGCGGGATGCGATGGCCGGCAACGTTGACGTCGTGTTGGCCATGGTCCAGACCGCCGTGCCCCTGATCACGGCGGGAAAGCTCAAGCCGATTGCCGTGACAGGTACGGAGCGCCTGAAGTCGATGCCTGATCTGCCCACGATCGCGCAGACCGGTGTGCCTGGGCTGGAAGCCGTCGGCAGCTACACCTTCTATGCCGTGATGGGGCCAGCCGGCATGCCACAGCCAATCGTCAAGCGAATCAACGAAGCGTTCAACAAGGCCATCGCGATGCCTGACGTGGCTCAGCGTATGCGCGAGGTCAGCCTACGGCCGCACACCGACTCGCCCGAGGCATTTGCGCGACAGTTGGCGAAGGATCTTGCTACATGGAAGCAACTGCGCGGCAAGGTCAAGATCGGTGACTCCTGAGTCAGGAGAACTGCGATATCGGCGAGGGCATCGCAAGCAATGCCGAGGCGCATCCATTGCCGGCGTCCTGCCGTTTGTATGCAAATGAAGGCGCGAGCCGGGCTTTTATCCACTGTCCTACCACCGTATCCCCATGTCCCCTGACACCGATCTGTGTCACCTGTTTGCAAGCCATGTGGTCCACACCAGCTATGAGGATCTTTCTGACGAGGCGGTCGAAGCTGCAAAAAAATCCATCTTGGACACGCTGGGCGTGATCCTCGCGGGCAGCGGTATGGAGCCAGCAGTACGCGGCGTAGCCGAGGTCGTGCTGGAAGGCGGCGGCCGCCCGGAAGCCTCGGTGTTGGGCTTCGGCGGTCGCGTGCCGGCGCCGGCGGCCGCTTTTGCCAATGGGGTGATGGCGCACTGCCTGGATTTCGATGATCAGACGCCATGGGGCGCCCACCCCGACAGCTCCCTGGTGCCGGCAGTGTTGGCGATGGCCGAGCGAACAGGTGGCATCACGGGGCGGGATCTGATCACTGCGGTGGCGCTGGGGCAGGATCTTTTCGTGCGGCTGCGTTGCAACGTGGGATGGCGCCAGGACTGGAATCTCTCGTCGGTGGTCGGCGCCTTTTCGGCTGCTGCTGCGGCGTCGTGGGTATTGGGTCTCAGTCGCGAACAGGTCGCGCATGCCCTGGGCATTGCCAGCATGCAATCGAGCGGCACTATGGAAGTGATTTTCGGCATCGGTAGCGACCTGCGCGGTATGTACGCGGGCTTCACGGCGCAGGGCGCAGTGCTGGCAGCGTTGCTGGCACAGAAGGGGATCACGGGTATTACGAACTTGTTCGAAGGCAAGGCAGGGATCTTCAACGTCTACTTCGGCGGCAAGTACGAGCGGGCGAAGATGGTCGAAAACCTGGGCAAGGAGTATCTCGGTTCCGCGATGCTTTACAAGGCGTGGCCGGCGGTTGGCAATGTGCACACCTACATCCACGCCACCATCGAACTGATGAAGCAGTATCGCCTGAATGCCAGCGATATCGAGGAAATCCGCGTGTTCGTGGGGGACTTCCACCAACGTATGTGCACCCCTATCGATATCCGGCGGGCGCCGGAGACACTCGTCGATGCCAAGTTCAGCCTTCCCTTCTGCGTGGCGCTGGCCGCTGCGCGCGGCCAGATCCGCATCGCCGACTTCAGCGCCGCAGCGCTCCGGGATCCCGAGGTACTTGCCATCGCGCAGAAGGTCGTCCCGGTGGAAGACAGCAATCTGGACTGGAAGGTGAAGATCCCTGATGGGCGTATGGAGATCATCACCCGTGACGGCCGAAGACTTGAGCGGGTGGGTGACAACGTACCCGGCAGTCCCGAAGCGCCGATGTCGTGGGAAGCCCTCAGCGCAAAATTCCGCGATTGCGCCTCGGTGGCGGCGGTGCCGGTGTGTGAGGACAAGATCCGGAGTGCCACCGAAATGGTCCGCCACCTCGAGTTTCTCGACAGCACCAACACGCTTGTCAAGACGCTGTCCTAAGGACAGTTGAACAGACCGTACATGAATTTGATCACATGTAGCTTCCTGGACAGATCGATGAAAACTTACCAGCATTGGATAAATGGCGCACACATCGCGCCTGCGAGCGGCGAGTGGCTCGATACGGTGGACCCTTACAGCGGAGAGGTATGGGCCAGAATTCCGAGAGGGAACAAGGAAGATGCGGATCGTGCCGTAGCCGCGGCTCGGGATGCCATGCAGAAAGGCCCATGGGCAAGCATGACTGCAACCGAGCGCGGCAGGATCTTGCGCCGGATCGGCGATCTGCTTTCCGATCCGGAGCATGCCAGGCGGCTGGCCGAGATCGAGTCTCGTGACAACGGCAAAATCCTTGCCGAAATGCAGGGACAGCTTAAGTATCTCCCCGAACACTGGTATTACTTCGCCGGCCTCGCCGACAAGATTGAAGGGGCCGTCCTGCCAGTGGACAAGCCTGACATGCTCGCCATGACGTATCGTGAGCCGGTGGGGGTGGTGGTCGCGTTGACGGCGTGGAACTCGCCGCTGATGTTCTTCACGATCAAGTGTGCGCCTGCTCTGGCTGCCGGCTGCTCGGTGGTACTCAAGCCTTCGGAGTTTGCCTCGGCAAGCTCTTTGGAGCTTGCCGCACTGGTCAAGGAAGCCGGGCTCCCGGACGGTGTCATCAATGTGGTGACCGGGCTTGGTCAGGAACTTGGCACGCCTCTGGTCGAGCATCCGGATGTGGCAAAGGTTACATTTACCGGCTCCGACACGACGGGTGCCAAGGTGTATGAAACCGCGGCGCGGACGATGAAGCGGGTTTCGATGGAACTCGGCGGAAAGTCGCCCAACATCGTGTTTGAGGATGCAGATCTGGATAGCGCCTGCGTGGGCGCAGTCGCCGGCATCTTTGGCGCCGCGGGCCAGATGTGTACGGCGGGCTCCCGGCTGCTGGTGCAGAACTCTATCCGCGAGGCGTTCACAGAGCGGCTTCTTGAGATGGCGCGCCATTTGCGCCTCGGGAACCCGATGGCGGCAGACACTGACATCGGGCCCATTGCGACGCGTCCTCAATACGAGAAAGTTCTCCACTACATCGACCTGGCCAAGGCCGAAGGCGCACGCTGCGTGCTCGGAGGCAACCCCGCGCGTGGCGATGGCCTAGGCGTCGGTCAGTTTGTCGAGCCGACGATTTTCGTCGACGTTTTCAGCCGTATGCGCATTGCGCAGGAAGAAGTCTTTGGGCCGGTGCTGTCGATCATCGGCTTTGACAGTGAAGAGGAGGCCGTGTCCATCGGCAATGACGTGATCTACGGCCTCGCAGCAGGAGTGTGGACACGCGACGTCGGCAGGGCAATCCGGATGTCGAAAGCGTTGAAGGCCGGGATGGTCTGGGTGAATACCTACCGGGCGTACAGCTTCCTGGTGCCAATCGGTGGCATGAAGCAGTCCGGCCTCGGACGGGAGAGCGGCATTGAAGCGGTGGACGATTACCTCGAGACCAAGAGCGTCATGATCTCCACCGCCACCAGTGTACCGGCCAATCCCTTTGTGCAGCGCTAAGGCACTTTTTCATAAAACACAACGAAAAGCAGGATTGAGCGCCGGTGGGGAAGGGTGATCGCTATTCACCCAGCACCCACCACGCGCATCCCAACAGGAGACACCATGGTTTCACGAAGGGGCCTTCTTGGTGCATCCGCCGGTTTGATGTCATTAGGCATGCTAAACCCGGCGCTCGCGCGGACGCCATATCCGGAGCGCCTGATCCGGATCGTTGTAGGAAATGCAGCGGGCGGAACCGATGATGCCATCAGCCGCTCGGTAGCCCATGAGATCGCGGGGCAGTTTGGGCAGAGTGTGATCATCGAGAATCGCGGTGGCGGGTCGACCACGATCGCGGGCTCCATGGTGGCATCGGCGGCTCCGGATGGCTACACGATTCTTTGCCTTATCAGCGCTGGCATCGTGCAAACGGTTCTGCGAGACAAACTCAAGTACGGTCTCAGCAGTTTTGCGCCAATCGTTGGCGTGGGCGGCTTCCCGTTGGCGCTGGCCGTCTCGGCAACATCGAAGGCGAGACTCAATAGCATCCAGGATCTCATCGCGGTGGCGAAATCTCCAGAGGGCGTGACGTTTGCCAGCGGTGGGGTCGGCACCGTCGCCCACCTGACTTCTGTGATGTTTCTTAACACGGTGCACGGTAAAGGGGTGGACGTTGCCTACAAGAACAACCCGGAAGGCTTGCAGGCGCTCGCGGGGGGCTTTACCCAAATGATGTTCGCTTCCGCGTCCGAAGTGGCGGCACTTCGAAGCGAGGGCAAGCTGCGGGTTTTGGCCGTTACCTCGAACCAGCGTGCGGCGAATCTTCCGGATGTGCCGACAATGCGCGAACTCGGCTTTCCCGGCATTAATTCAACGCTTTGGCATGGCTTTGTCGCACCAGCCGGTACGCCGGCAGACATCGTCGGCAAGCTCGCCGAGGCGATTACCCGATCCGTCAATGCGCCGGCGTTCCAGAACCGGTTCAAGCCATTGGCGTTTCAGGAAGAGCTTAAGTCGGGCGCGGCGCTTAACTCCTACATCAATGCAGAAGCTAGCCGGTGGCGCACCGTCATCACGGAGAACAAGATCCAGTCGCCGGTCTAGCGGCGATCGCTGCAAGTTCGATAACGAATTCACTCACCACGGGCCAAACACCCATGACAGACAGCGTTTTGGAAATGAATGAATCTACGACCGAGACGTCGCGCGGCCAACTTCGCGGGCGCCGCATTGTGATTACAGGAGCTGCATCCGGTATCGGGCGTGCTACCGCACGGCTATTTTCGCGCGAAGGTGCATCGCTCGCGCTGCTCGACCGGGACGAAGGGGGGCTGGCCGAGATTGCGCGCGAAACGGGCGGCCACCCGTATCAAGTCGATATCACCAACGAGGAACTCGTCGCCGCGGTTATCGAAAAAGCCAGCGTTGTATTGGGTGGGATTGACGGTGTGGTCAATGCCGCGGGAGTGATGTGCTCGAGCCCGGTGGGGGATGTGCCAGCATCGGCGTGGCGGCGAGTCCTGGAGGTCAATCTCACGGGCACCTACATCGTTACGCAAAGCTGCCTGCGGTGGATGGCGCAAGAGCCTGCGGCCACCATTGTCAACATTGCTTCGGCCGCGGGCTTGTTGCCAAACGCCCCCGGACTCACCGCGTACGCGGCATCCAAAGGTGGCGTAATCAACCTCACTCGGGCGCTGGCGGCCGAGCTGGCACCGCGAATTCGTGCCAACAGTGTTTGTCCGGGAATGGTCGATACCCCCATGGCAGACGGCTTTCGCGGGAACGTGGGTAACTATGCGCTCAAGCGGATGGCCGATGCTGCGGAGATTGCACAGGCCATTCTGTTCCTGACCAGCAGTGAATCTTCGTACATCACAGGTGCCGCGCTGGCTGCCGATGGCGGTCGATCGTTCCACTAATGCTTCGGGCCTGTACCCTTCAGGCGCGGCGCCACTGCGGCACGCGCACCCGACGAAGCTCCAAGCGGGACATTCCTGATTGAATCAAATCCCGTATTACGGTACATTTTTATGAGTCCAGTCCTTGGCGGAGCCGAAGGCAGGTCAAGGCTGACTTCATCACTTCTTCAGACTTAGACAGGTAGTCGCAAATGACCCAAGATGTATTCATCCACGCACCCGACGATTCCGGCGTGCCCGCTTCGGCGCGAGATTTCAGTGTTGAGAATCGCGTGGTCATCATTACCGGCGCGGGGCAAGGCATTGGGCGCGAGTTCGCAAGGCAGTTCGCGGCGGCCGGTGCCGTAGCGGTGGTTGCTGATCTGAACATTGCCAATGCCGAACGCGTGCAGGCCGAGATTCAGGCCGCCGGCGGCAAGGCGATGGCGTTGAAAGTTGATGTGGGCGACCGGGCATCCGTGGACGCAATGGTCGCTGCAGTCCTGGCCAACTATGGTCGCATTGACAGCCTCATCAACAATGCGGCAATCTTCGCGACGCTGCAAAAGCGCCCGTTTGATCAGATTCCGCTGCAGGAGTGGGAGCAAGTCATGCGGATCAACATCACCGGCGTGTTCAACTGTGCAAGTGCAGTCGCACCGGTAATGCGGGAAGCCGGTTGGGGTCGCATCGTCAACATCTCGTCGGATTCCGTTCGACTTGGCGTGGCCAACTATCTGCACTACGTCACCTCGAAGTCTGCGCTGATCGGCATGACCGCTTCCCTGGCGCGCGAGCTCGGTCCGCATGGTATTACGGTCAACTGCATCCGTCCTGGTGGCGTGGCCACCGAGGTCGAGCGCACGGTGAATCCCACGCAAGAGCGCCGCCAGCAGATGTTGGCACAGCAGTGTGTGCCCAAGGGCCAGGTGCCGACCGACCTGGTCGGCATCGTCATGTTCCTGACGACTCCGGCGTCGGCCTTCATTAGCGGCCAAACCATTGCCTGCGACGGCGGCCTGACGCACAGCAGTTAACCGGCGGCGCTGCACGCGGCGCAATGAAGCACTAAGGGCAGATCAATGTCGGGTGCGAATGGGTTGAAACCCAATCGCCCCGATCCTTTGAACTTGTGACGCCGTCCCCGCGGCTAGGTTTGCCACGGATACCTGGTCACGACCGATCTGCGCAAAGGGCAATCGGGCCGGGCGAGTGCGTGAATGGCGCTGGAAGCAGTCCCGGCCCGCCCATGGGCGGGCTACAAGCAATCCGGCAAGCGTCGAGAAGGGGAGGGCCTTGGGGAGTACCTCGAGGCGAAGGCCAGGTTTTTGGCTTCCCTCAGCCGGAGCTGGCCCAAGGGCGGGGACACCGCGACTACACTTCGTGGCGCTAGCGCCCACCTCGGGCCGAGACTGAACCGTACGCCCGAGGCGGATTCACCAGGGCCGCATCCGAATCGGTGAGAATGTCGTTAAGCTTCTTGCCCGCTTCGACCACCGCTTCAGCGTAAGCCGAGACCTTCTTGCGGTCGAGCCTCTCTTCAGCACCTGCTATCCCGATGCTGCCCACAACCAGGCCATCGGCATTGAATACCGGTGCGGATATGCCGAATACGCCGGGATTGAACTCGCCGTGGCTCATCAGATAACCATCGCGCCGGATCGCAGTCATGTTGTCACGGAAGCTCTGCCAATCGGTGCCAAGCCCCGCCAGGGCGATCGCGCGCTGATGCTGCTGAAAGATGCTGCGCAGGCGGTGTGGCGGGAGATACGGCAGAATGACCTTGGAGGCCGCCCCGGAGAACAATGGCCTGCGTTGCCCGCGTGAAAACAGGTTCGGCGGGCTGTTTTCGGCCAGCTCTTCCCGAATGCACATCACTGAGTCGCTGTAGAGGCCGCACAGCAAGGCCGAGTGACCGGTGAGTTTCATCAGGGAATGGAGTACATGCCCGCCACCCTTATACAGCGGATCGCTCATCCGGATCTGACGATCGAATTCAACGATGCGGGGACCCAGGACATACTTGCCGTTTGCAACGGCTTCGATCAGGCCGGCGGCATGCAGCGCCTTAATGTACCGATAGGATGTGGACCGGGATGTGCCCAGGTAGCTGACCAGGTCGGTTACCGGACGAACCGGCGCTGAATGCGTGAAAAGGTCAAGCAGGCCGAGCATCCGCTCGAAACTGCTCTGCGAATCCGCTTCCTTTTTGGTCGCTTTGGGTGCCTTGGCTTCGGCGCCGTCGGTCGATGCTCGCGGCGTAGCGCGTTTCACCATGTTTTGTATCCGGAATTGGCTGATTGGCGATTCCGAATGCTCGGTGAACGTGCTCAGACGGTACACCCCTGCATTCAGAAAAGATCAGGTGCGGGAAATTTTCCCATACTGCGGAACATTATAACCATTCTGAAAAGCCCCGTCAGCCTGCGGCCCCGCATGACCTGCTTCCAAAGCATTTCACGCCGGCAGTGTCAAGGGCAGCAGAGAAGCCACATCGGCAAGTTGGTCGACTCGCCAGCAGTTTTCGAGCAATTCCGCCGTACGTTGCGCTGACAAGCTCAAGTGAGCCTGGCCGCGGAATTTCTCGGTAAGGTCTTCGTCGGTCATCGGGTTGGCGATGCTGCCTTTGCAATGTTCGATCGAAATCGTCCTCGGCGGGACATCCCGTTCGGTGACTGTCAGCAACGCGCTCTCTGCTGTCTGGGTTGGGTCGTCGACGAGTTCGATGATGTCGCGAAGTCGGCCGACTTCAGGTTCCGCGATCACCGATTCTCCCACCTCGGCAAGGCTTGCGCGACCATACCGGAGCGCGGCGGCGATCCAATGGCACAAGCTGACCTTGGCTTCAAGAGGATTAGCCGGATGTCGTCGCGACCCCAGCGCGAGGGCGCTGGGGTGCGCGTGCAAGCGGATCTCGTCGATGGCAGTGCTTTCCTCACGCGCAGTCCGATACCATTCCAGTGCCGCATCCACTGCCGGGTGAATCACAATCCCGGATGGGTAGGGCTTGAAGGTAAGAGCTTCGACTTCGAATTGCTCACCGAGGGAGTCGGTGAGGTACGGCAGGTGTGCGCGATTGGCGAAGAGACTGGCGAAACCGTGTTTGCCTTCAAGCGGTGAGGAGGGGGCCGTAATACCATCTCGTGCGAGCAACGCAGCGCGCAGCCCGCACTGAGCGGCATGCCCGAAGATCAGGGTGGCGGCCATGGTCCCATGCGCTACTCGTAGGCCCGATGCCTGGAGCGCGGCAATACCGAGCGCTGCGACTGTCGCTTCAGGTCCCAATCGCAGTGCCCGGGACGCTGCCGCCGCAGCACCGATCCCTGCGGCAATCCCGGTCTGGGACCAACCGATGTCTGCCGTTGCCGGCGGCGTAGAAACGGCTTTGCTCAGTCTGGATGCGATGTCCACGCCTACGACGAAGGAAACCATGAACTCCGGCCCGCTCATCGGTTGCTGCTCCGCGAGGCTTAATAGCGCAGCCGTGACGGCGCCGCTTGGATGGAGAATCGTTTCGGCGTGCGTGTCGTCAAACGAGTACGCGGCGGAACTCAGGCAGTTTAGCAGTGCTGCAGTAAGCGCGTCCGTTCGCTCGCCCCGGCCAACCAGGCTGGAAGTTTCCTTACCGCCAAAAGGCAAGAGCGAGCGCGCCGTAATGTCGACGATTTCGTGCCGTGCGCCGCTCAGGCAGCAGCCAATAATATTGACCAATGCCCGACGCGCGGCATGACGCGTCGATTCGGGGAGGGCGGCGAAATGCAATTCTTGGATAAAGTGCGCAAGTACTTCCGTTGCGCCCTGCGCATTACTTGGTTCAGCCATCGTTTCTACTGTCTTTCGTCTGCCATTTCGGCGCCAATTGTGCGCCATATTCCGGTAAAGACTGTTCAAGCACTAAGTTGTACACCGTCACGCTCGCCTCGTCGCGATGCTCTTCAGGAAATGGACGCCAGTGCTGTAGAGCCCGGCGGCAAGGGCAGCTTGGCCGCGTTCAGAACAAAGGCTAGTAGCGAGTAATATCCGCACACCGAAAGCAGGTCCAGTGCCGTCGCACGGCCGAATCGCGCTACCACCGCGTCGAAGGAGGCGTCCGAGGGCTCGCCGTTCCACACCGTCTCAATGGCAAAGTCGTGGAGCAGTGCCTCGTCCGCGGATAGGTCTTGCGGGCGTGCGCGCACTGCAATTGCGCTAATGATCCCTTCACGCAGCCCCGCCTCCCGGGCAATGCGCGAATGCGCGGCCCATTCATAGTCGCAACTCCAACGCCGGGCCGTGACCAGGATGGCGATCTCGACCAGGGCCTGTGACAGGCCGGTGCCATAGCGAAGATGTTCACCGAGCGCCTGAACGCGGGCGGCCAGTTCGGGATTGTGGATCAACGCAAGGAAAGGGCCCTTCAATGCACCACGCGGGCCGCTTGCGATGGCGTCGGCAACTTCGCGCTGCCGCTCGGACATTTCTTCGCGCTCGAGAATTTCAAACCGTGTCATGGTGCTCCTTGTTCCCGGTGGGGCGCTGCAGGTCAAACTCGCGATCATGTTGCAACGAGGGGATACGCGAACGCGCTGTGTGTACCAAGGACAGATCAATTGGTGCGCAGAGAACCTCGGGTTCATCACCTGCCTCGGCGACAACCTGACCATTGGGGTCAATGATCATGGCATGCCCGTACGTCTGGTGCCCGCCAGGGTGCTCGCCGCAGGTTGCGGCGGCCACCACATAAGCGCCGTTTTCAATTGCGCGAGCTTGGAGCAGGGCTTTCCAATGCAGCGTACCGGTCGCCTTGGTGAAAGCAGCGGGAACTGCCAGCAGTTCCGCCCCGGCTTGCGACAACGCGCGATACAACGCGGGAAACCGTACGTCGTAGCAGATGGACAAGCCGAGGTGTGCCCAGGGCGTGCTGGCGACCACCGCCTCGTTGCCGGGGCGATAGCTGGAGGACTCGTTGATCACCCTTCCGCCTGGCAGGGTTGCATCGAACATATGAATCTTGTCATAGCGAGCAACGATATCGCCATCTGCCGAGATCAGGAACGAGCGGTTGGCGAGCCTGTCGTCATCGATTGCCGTGGCAATCGACCCCAGCAGGATCCAGGCGCCTTGCTCCTTGGCAAGCGTGCGGAAGTGAGAAAGGGTGGGTTCCTCTTCCTCGCGCAGCGCATTGCCGCGCATGGCGCGCCCGCTGGCGTGCAGGAAGCTGAAATATTCCGGCAATACGACGAGAGAGGCGCCGCGGCGCACTGCGGTGCAGACCGCCGCGGAGGCGTTCTCGATGTTGACCTTCCGGTCATCGCCTGGGTTGACCTGCACGCACCCGACAATCAAGCTGCTGGCGCTCATTGCTGAGGAAGTCCGAGCAGGTCGCGGGCTTCGGCCGGGGTGGCGAGGCGGCTCCCCAGCAGATCGATGATCGTTGCGGCCTTGCGAACCAGCGAGGCGTTGTCCGGCGCGAGTTCACCCTTGGCAATGTAGAGATTGTCCTCCAGCCCGACACGGATATGGCCGCCGAGCAGGAACGCCTGCGCCACCATGGGGAACTGCGAGCGGCCCACACCGAACGCAGCCCACGGCGAGCCGACAGGCAGCAGGCTCTTCATCGCCGCCAGCACCTCGCTGTTCGCCGGCGCGCCCCACGGCACCCCCGTGACCATCTGAAAGAGCGGCTTCGGATCCAGCAGGCCGCGACGAATCATGTCAACAGACAGTGCGATGTGGCCGCTGTCGAAGACTTCGAGCTCCGGCTTCACGCCTGCTTCACGGATCGCGGCGGCGATGATTTCGACGTGTGCCGGCACGTTGATGAGCGCGCCTTTGCCGAAGTTCAGCGAGCCCATGTCCAGGCTACAGATCTCGGGCTTCAGCTCAAGAATGTGCTGAACGCGTTCAGCCGGCGGACGAAGGTTGGAGCTGGGCTCGGCCCGGTTGGTTTCGACGTTGCTGGGAACGAAGCGGGCGCCGGGGCCCGTGGTCAGATTGATGATGACCGGGCTGCCGCTGTCGCGAATTCGCTCCACCACTTCCCGATACAGCTCGGTTGCCATGCTGGGCTTTCCGGTTTGGGGGTCGCGTACGTGAATGTGGGCGATGGCTGCACCTGCCTTGCAGGCCTCGATGGCGGCAACGGCGATCTGTTGGGGGGTGACGGGGACGGCGGGGAAACGTCCAGCGGTATCGTCGCCGCCGGTAACGGCGCACGTAAGGATAACGGGCTGCTGCAAGGTATTTCTCCTGTGAGGGTTGTCGAGAACATTGTCTGTGCCAGCACCGACGAAGTCAAGAAGTCCCGAAATACGGGATAACGTGATTATCCGAAGGTGCGCGGCTTATTCTCGACATGCCGCCCGCGCGGACGCCATCTGCTGCGCCCATGGTGCGTATGGCGCTTCTCATCCCAGCCCCTTGCAAAAAATCGTCTTGCACAAAGTGTCACCATACGAGACAATCTTCTAAACCTTCCCATGAGGCCGTATATGACATCAGACAAAGTAAGTCGCCTGCACTGGACCGGGAGTCCGGATGCGGATTGCGGCGAGATTCACGTTTATGCCGGCACCGCAGGCCACTCGGCATGGTTCAGCGATGACCTGGGAATGACCTGGGTGCATCCGAACAGCCATTCGGGGATGTATCTGGAAGCTCGGGTGTGGGCCATCAGCAGCCACGACGCAACTCCCGCATCCCTGCACGCGGGCGCGGACGATGGTGTGTATCAGTGGAGCGAGACCACTGCGCGCTGGGAACATATCTCCACCGAGCTGAGTGACGTATGGGCCATTGTTCATGATCCGAAGGATCCCAATACGCTGTTTGCCGGGACGCGCCCCGCGGGGCTTTACCGCTCGCAAGACGGTGGCGTGACATGGAGTCAATTGAATGCGCCGGGGATTGCCCAGTTCTCTGAAGTCAACATGGGACCGACGCGGGTGACACAACTGCTGTTCGACCCGTTTGCCGAAGATACGCTCTGGGCAACGGTAGAGATCGGTGGCATTTACCGAAGCGACGATCGGGGAGTTACCTGGCGTCTGCTGACCAACGGCCTGATTTCGGGCGACGTCCATGGTATTGCGGTGACCAAAACGCGGGAAGGGGTGCCGCGCGTACTGGCGACCACTAATCGCGGCTTGCATGTCAGTGAAGACCAGGGTGAGACGTGGCGCTTCGTGGAACTCGATTCACCGTGGCAATACGGCCGTGGCGTCGTGGTGCGTCCGGATGATCCGTCGACGGTGTTCCTCGCTAACGGAAACGGGCCTCCCGGCAACGATGGACGACTGTTGCGCAGCAGGGACGGTGGTGACACTTGGGAGCGCTTGGAACTGCCTGGCGATGTGAATAGCACGGTGTGGTGCATTTCCGTCCATCCGTCGAATCCTTCCCTGATGTTTGTCTGTACGAACCTCGGCCAGCTATTCCGGAGCGTCGATGGCGGGGACTCCTGGGTACGGTTGCCGCACGAGTTCGGCGAGATTCGCGCCCTGCATTGGCGCGCAGTTCCCAAAGGCACGCGGGGTGCCCCGCATTCGATAACCCGGCCCATCGCGCCGAAGATCGTGTTGGAGGCCTGAGCCAGCACCCTGTCGAAGAAGGGGGGCGGCGTGGCAGAGCGGAAATCCATGGAAACCAAGTACGACTACATCATCGTGGGCGCGGGATCGGCTGGCTGTGTACTGGCTAGCCGGCTTTCGGCCAATCCGAATTGCACGGTTCTGTTGGTAGAGGCGGGGAAAGCGAACCCGCCCGGCAACGAGCCGGCAGACATTCGGGATCCCTATCCACTGTCTTCATACAACGCTTCGTACTTCTGGCCTGACGTCAAAGCGTATTGGCGGAACAGGTCGGCCGGTAGCGCTGTCAAGTTTCCGCAGGCGCAAGTCATGGGCGGGGGATCCTGCGTTGCGGGCATGGTTGCCTTCCGCGGCACAGCGGAGGATTACCAGGAATGGGAAGCTGCCGGGGCGCGCGGGTGGTCGTGGGACGATGTCTTGCCTTACTTCCGCAAGTTGGAAGCGGACCAGGATTTCAACGGCGAAGCGCATGGTTCGGGTGGGCCGATCCCGATTCGTCGTGTCCCGCGCGAACAATGGCCGCCGCTGACGCGCGCCATTGAGCAATACGCACAGGGCGCCGGCATGCCTTTCGTCGCGGATATGAACGCCGATTTCCGTGACGGCTTTGGCATGACGCCGATCAGTAATACCGAGGCTGGCCGTGTGACCACTGCCTCCGGCTATCTGACACAGGTTGTGCGCCAGCGACCGAACCTGAAGATTCTGTCGAACACGTTTGTTCGCTCGCTGATCTTTGAAGCACGGCGCGCCACGGGAGTCGTCGTCGTCGCCGAGGGACAGACCGTCGTTTATCAAGCGCGGGAGGTGATTCTGTCGGCCGGCGCGATCCATTCGCCTGCGATGTTGCAGCGCGCTGGTATCGGCGACGCAAAGGAATTGCAGGATCTTCGCATCCCGGTGCTCGTCAATCGCCCCGGGGTGGGGAAAAACCTGCAGAACCATGCGGCATTGTTCGTCGGTGCGATTCTCCCGCGTGGATTTCGCCAACAGCAAACACTGCGTACGCATCCGACAACTTGTATGCGCCTGTCGTCCGGGTTGCCGGGGGCACCGGCATCGGACCTGTACGTCAACATCCAAAGCAAGACCTCATGGAATGCGATGGGGAACCGCTTGGCGAGCCTGAATGCGGTGCTTCTAAAGCCGGAAGGAACTGGCACCGTGCGCCTGGCGCCGCAGGATCCCGATCGCGAGCCTATCGTCGAGTTTGGATTCGGTGACCATGCGCGCGACATGCAACGCCTCGCAGTCGGCCTGCGCCAGACCTTCCGTGTGTTGCGCTCGTCTTACGTTGCCCCGCACATCGGGAAGCCGTTCGTTGTACGACTAGGCGATCGGATCCGCAAGTGGAATACCTATACGCGGAAGAATGCGTTACAGGCCGCCGCCTTTGCAGCGGTACTTGATGCGCTGCCGCTGTCGGTTGCGGATCGCCTGCTGGCTCGCATGACTGGCGAAGCCGTCGACCTGGAGGCCCTGTCGAACAACCAGGAAGCGTTGGTGGAGTTCGTGCGGCGAGAGGTGACGGGTGTTTATCACCCCGTCGGTACATGCCGGATGGGGCGATCCGACGATCCTGATGCGGTCGTCGACCCGCATGGCCGTGTGCTTGGCGTCGAGGGGCTGCGCGTGGTCGATGCGTCGATCATGCCGTCGATTCCGCGAGGCAATACCAATATTCCCACCATCATGCTGGCAGAAAAGATCGCGGACCAGATTCTCCGCGAGCGTCAAGCCGCGTAGCGATTGTCGAAAGGAGACATTCAATGGATCTGCAACTCCAAGGCAAGCATGTCTTGATTACCGGTGGTTCCGGCGGCATTGGCTTTGCGTGTGCGGAGGAATTCTATAAGGAAGGCTGCGTCATTTCGCTTGTGGGTCGTGATCAACTGCAACTTGAAACTGCACAGGCGACTCTCGATCCGGAAGGCAAGCGTGTGAAGGCGTTCCTCGCCGAACTTGCCGATGCGGCACAGGCATTGAAGGTGATCAACGACGCAGAGGCGGCGAACGGCCCGGTCGATATCCTTGTCAACGCTGCGGGCGCCGCACGGCAGAAGCCGTTCGCGGAATTGCAGCCGCAGGATTGGCGCGATGCGATGGATGCCAAGTTCTTTACCTACATCAACATGATGGACCCCTTGATCAAGCGCATGGGGTCACGGGGCAGCGGTGCGATCGTGAACATTGTGGGGATGGGGGGCAAGATGCCCATCACCACGCATTTGGTGGGCGGCTCTGCGAATGCTGCACTGATGTTGGCGACCGCCGGACTCGCCATGGCGTACGGCCCGCAAGGGGTTCGTGTCAATGCCATCAACCCGACCAAAACCGCCACCGCCCGTCTGGCCCACGGAGTGGAGGCCGAGGCCAAGCAGAGCAACATTTCAGTTGACGAGGCCTTGTCGAAGGCGAAGGAAGCGCTGCCACTAGGCAGGCTGGCGACCCCACAAGACGTAGCCAATGCCGTGGTGTTCCTGGCCTCGCCGCGTGCGGGCTACATCTCGGGCGCCATCGTTTCGATGGACGGCGGCGCGCGGCCAATGATCGTTTAAGGCGAGTCTTTCGCCATCACCCCAGAGGCGCTCGGCAATCGACAGATTCGGAAGGCGCCTCAAATAACGATTAACTACGGAGGAGAGGATGAATAAGAAGCTGGTGGCATTGGCTGCAACTTGCATGGCAAGCCTGCCATGCGTGGCAAATGCCGCAGATGTGCAGTTATATGGTCTGATTGATACCACCATCCGGTTCAGTACCAACGAGAATGCTGCCGGGGACAACAAAGTCCAGATGACCGACGGGGCGCTGACCGGAAGTCGCTGGGGCTTGCGTGGCACGGAGGATCTCGGTGGCAACCTGAAGGCCTGGTACATCCTTGAATCGGGCTTTGCACCGGATACGGGGACCAGTCTTCAAGGTGGCCGCCTGTTTGGACGGATGTCCGTCCTCGGCCTCGATGGCGACTTCGGGAAGGTGGCCTTTGGTCGCCAATTTACCCTTGCCCACGAAATGATCGGGTCATACGATGCCATGGGAATTCCCAACAATGGCATCGTCGGTTACCAGGCGGCGTATACCGGGGTTCGCTATGACAACACGGTCAAGTACATCAAGTCGTTTGGTGGCTTGCAGTTGGCAGCAGCCTATACGTTTGGTGAAGTGCCGGGAAGCTTCTCCACCAACAATGCTGCAGGGGGGAGTGTTGCTTACAGCTCCGGGCCTTTTGAGGTGGGCGCAGTTTATCAGGTCTCGCATAATGTTTCGTCGGCCTACTTTGGCTTGCCGAGCAGCCAGGCCAGCAAGCAAACGGTGTGGGCGGCAGGTGGCAAGTACAAGGTCGGTCGCGGCCAGTACTTCCTCGGCTACACCAACAACCGTCTTGACGTCGCGGACTACAGAAATGATTCTGCCTATGTAGGTGCGAAGTATGAGCTTGCTCCATCGCTTGTCTTGATCGGCCAGTTCTATTATGACTGGCTCAAGCACGCTGGTACCGGTGGCAAGCGCCTCACCACAGCAGCCATGCTGGACTACAACTTCAGCAAGCGGACCGATGCGTACATCGAAGTCGACTATACCAATCTGAAGGGCGGCTGGATCGCGCTGAACAGCATGCCCACCTTCACAAACAGCGGCAACACCTTTGGAAACAGCACGCGGCTGGGCGTGATGCTGGGGTTGCGTCATAAGTTCTAATGGTGTTCGAGCGCCAGTAGCGGTCCATAAGTCTCGCTTCAGTGAGACCGGCTGGCAAGTAGGCGTTCCTGCGGCACACCCCCTCGGGATGTGCCGTTGGGAATCGCGGATGGCTTTACTTCCGCGTTTGGGGGCGAGGACACTTCGCGCCTTGGATTGGTCGACCGCTTACACGTGCCTCTGCCGCTTCGCGATATCAGCACCTGGGGCTAACTGTAGCGCTGATCGGAGCCCGGATTTCGCTCCTGTTGCCGACCCAGCTCAGTGGATCGGCAATGCGACAGAGCAAACGCTATGGGTACAGCGGAAAAGGAGCATGCGTCATTTTGCTAAAGCGCTGCAATGGTGCCTACTTGTAGTCGGTTCTTCGATGCTTGCCATAGCGCTGGAGCATTGGATGTCCACGGCCGGCGTCTTGGTTGCGGCAATGTTGAGCGCGATGTGCGTTGGCTTGTCCGGCGGCCGGCTAATAGTGCCACCCAGGTTTGTATTGATAGCACAAGCGATCACTGCCGTCGCGATCGCGAGTACGATTGACACGCGAGGTCTGGTGAAAGCCGCGACCGATGGATGGGTGTTCGTGGCTGTACTGTTGACGGTCGCGATCCCTGTCGTCGTCGGCTGGGTAATCGTACGCTTTGGCTCTCTCCCTGGAACCACGGGGGCGTGGGGCAGTTTGCCGGGGGCTGCCTCTGTCATGGGGCCGTTGGGTATGGACCACGGCGCCGACGGCATTCTTGTGTCGCTCATGCAATACCTTCGTGTGGTACTTGTGGTGGCGACCGGACCGGTCATCGCCCATGCGCTGGACGGGGCCAGACCAGCCGTGATTGCGACTTCAGCGGCGAGCCATGCGACTGCGCCATCGCTGACAGGGAGCGTTTTCTTGGCGATCGCCGTAAGCTTGCTGGGATGCTGGGTCGGTAAGAAATGTCGGATTCTCGCCGGTGCATTCCTAGTGCCACTTCTGCTGGGCACCGTATGCACCGGCGGTTTTTCCCTTGCCTTGCACGTGCCGACGCTGCTTCTGGCGGGCTGCTTTACGATCCTGGGCTGGGCGATCGGATTGCAATTCCGGCGCGAGTTGGCCATGTCCATGTTTCGCTCGCTTCCCGAAATGCTCCTTGCGATTCTCGCAATGCTGATTCTTTGCGGATGCTGCGCATGGCTGCTGTCGGGCATCGCTTCCATCAGCTTCCTTACTGCATACCTCGCCACGACACCCGGCGGCCTGGATTCTGTTGTCGCCATTGCGATGGGGACCAGCGCCGATATGAATTTTGTAGTCGCCGCCCAAACGCTGCGATTGTTGACAGTGGTGTCGATCGGCCCTTTGCTGGCCAAGATGCTGGCGAGGACCAAGGAAGCGGCGAACGCTTAGTTGGGAGACTAAAGTGGAGAACACCCTTGAAAGCATCCCGTGGGCGCGCAAGTTGAAGCTGCGGCACCTTGAGGTCTTCCTGGCGGTGCATCAATCTGGGGGACTCACTGCAGCCGCCGCCCAGCTTCACATGACTCAACCGGCGTTGTCGCACTGGCTGTCCGACGTCGAGGCGGTCATTGGCCGTCCGCTGTTCTTGCGCAACCGTCGCCTCGCCTTGACGGCTGAGGGCGAAGTGCTGCGCCGGCACGCGGAGAGAATGCTTGGGGACGTCTACCGTACGGACGCGGAACTGAAGGCCGTCCAAAGTGGTTTGCAAGGACGGCTGAACGTTGGCAGCGGCCTGCCGCGGGTTCTGCTACCGAAAGCAATCGCCCGCTTACAGGAAAGTCGGCCCGGAATATTCGTTTCCGTCGTAGAGGCACCTTTTGCTGCATTGATCGACATGCTCGGCAATCGGTCGATCGATGTCATCATCGGCGCGCTGGGCTCGCAAGCGCTCACAACTGGCTATGCCTGCGAAGCGTTGATACCCGATAGCATACAGGTGGTGGCCCGGGCGGGACATCCGTGTCTTCAGAAAGTGTCCTGTAGCTGGGAAGATATCATCAGCTTCCCATGGATTCTTCCTCCGCGCGGGGCCGAGATGCGGACGATCTTCGACGCCGCGTTTGCCGCACAGCGTGTGGCGCCGCCACTGCCATGCGTAGAAGCGGGTTCATCGATTCGCGCACAGCTTCTGATGGGGGAACGAAACTACTTGTCGATTCTCCTGGCCTCGGAAGTGCTTTTGTACAGCCCCCTCGGACTTCAGAATGTGTCGCTCACTCCGGGCATATCTTTTCCCGATATCGGGGCTATCTGGGACGGCGAGCGAGCCAGTCCCCTTGTGTCGCATCTTCTGGAGGCGCTGCGAGCAGAGTCGCAGCCAGGTCTGGACGTAGCGTAAGCGGTGGATGATCCGAGCGCTTGCGCCGGGGATCCCCATCAAGCCAAGCCCCGCTGCCACAGACGTCACGGGTCATGCAAATTTGCTTATGCGTGCATCCGATCTCTTCATTTCCGTTCGTCTAGCTTGACTTTCATAATACCTCGCACGCCCGGACAGCAGGGCGGATGACTACGCTGACTCGCTTGTCGTCGACCTCGCATCCCTCGGATACGTAAGCAGCCGCTCCCCGGATCAGCCGTAGTCTGCCAATAAAACGCCGCCACCCGGCGGCGGATTTGTCAGGAGACAGAAGTGAGACAAAGTAGTTCCAAGCGGACCTTAGGGGCAGCTTCAATCGGAAACTTCGGTGAAATCTACGACTTCGCGGTATTCGGATTTTCGGTCCCGTTCATTGCAGCACATTTCTTTCCGAGCAGTGATCCGAAGGCCGGCCTGCTGAGCACCTTTGCCGTGTATGCGGTGGCGTTTGTGGCAAGACCGGTGGGTGGGTTGTTGTTTGGTTATATGTCAGACCGGGTCGGCCGGGTCAAAGTCCTCGCCATTACTATCTGGCTGATGGCCCTGGGTACGGCCGTCATCGGTATGCTACCGACCTACGCAAGTATTGGATTGGCTGCGCCGGTGTTGCTGGTCGTGTGCCGGCTATGTCAAGGCCTGGCGATGGGGGGCGAGACCACGGGTAGCACCAGCTTCGTTTTGGAATCCGCGCCGAAACAAAACCGAGGGCGATGGGTGGGAGTGATCTTTGCGTTCGCGACACTCCCTAATGCGGTGGTAGCAGTCATGCTGCTTGGACTGCAACTGTCTGTTGGCAAGGAAACCTACCTGGACTGGGCCTGGAGGGTTCCGTTCCTGATTGGCGGACTCATTGGTGTCGTTGGCTATTGGCTGCGACGCAATCTGGATGATCCGGAAGAGTACAAGGCGGCACGGAAGTCAGAATTTCAGAATCCCTTGCGTGCAGTAACCAAATCAGGTTTCAAGTCCATGCTGTATGTGGCGATGATTCAGCCGGTACAGACGGTGTCTGCGTATCTGCTGATTGGCTTCATGTACACCTTCCTGGTAAAGCAGGCGGGCGTGGATTCCCGGGTGGCACTGTTCTCCAACGCACTTGCCATTTTTGTCTACGCGATTTTCATTCCGATTGGCGGTCATCTGAGCGATCGCTATGGAAGAAAGACTGTCCTGTCGTTTGGCGCGCTATGGATTGCCGTCTTCGCATACTTCTCCATCCGGATGGCATCGGTCGGGACGCTGCCAGAACTTTTCATCGGCCAGATTCTGATCGCGATCGGCGCTGGCATTTATTCCGGTCCTTGCTTTGCCGCCGCGCCAGAATTCTTTCCGACGTCGTTCAGGGCTACTGGCCATGCGATCGCCTATCAAACCGTTGTCGCGGCCCTGGGTGGCACGACGCCGCTGATCTCGGCGTGGCTCGTCAACGCGTCCGGCTCCCCGCTCGCACCCGGTTGGTACGTGACGTTCATGGCGGTCCTGTGCTTCATTCTTGTTCGCTTTGTACCGGAAACCAAGGATGTTGACCTGAGTACGTCGGTAGATGCATCGGCAGCGAAGTCAGTCACCATCAAAGCGGGCGCGGCGATCGCGCGTCGATAAGCAAAAGAGCAACTTAGCAGGAGAGGCGGTCATCGCCATGGAAATCTACGACTACATCATCATTGGTGCCGGATCGGCCGGGTGCGTGCTGGCCCGAGCGCTCACCGATAACCCCGAGAACAAAGTCTTGTTGCTGGAAGTGGGTCCGCATTCAGACCGATTCTGGGTGGATACCCCTGCCGGGATGGCGAAGCTCTACTTCGATAAGGAGCTGAACTGGAATTACTTCACCGAACCGATGCCGGCACTGCGCGGCCGAAAGATGTACTGGCCGCGTGGCAAGGGGTTGGGCGGATCGAGTTCGATCAATGGGATGATCTATATCCGCGGACATCGGAGCGACTTCGACAACTGGAGGGCGCTTGGCAACCCCGGCTGGGGTTACGACGATGTCCTGCCATACTTCAAAGCCATCGAACACAACGAGCGCGGTGCGGACGAATATCGCGGGGTGGGTGGTCCCTTATGGATCAGTGATCCTGCGGTAAAGATGTCCAGCTCGTTCGATTTCATCGAATCGGCGCATCGCATGGGAATTCCTCGCACGGAGGATCTCAATGGTGTCCTGCATGATGGCGTTGGCTTTATGCAGCACACCATTCGCGACGGCAAGCGGCAGTCCGCCTATGTCGCGTTCGTGAAGCCGGTTCTCGATCGTCCCAACCTCACGGTACGTACCGGATGTCTGGTGGAGCGCATTCTGTTTCAAAACAAGCAAGCCACGGGCGTCGAGGTGTCGGCGAACGGGGAGAAGAAGACCATCCTGGCCGCCCGGGAAGTCATCCTCTCGGCCGGCTCTTTGAATTCTCCTCAGGTGTTGATGCTGTCCGGGATCGGTCCCCATGAGGAACTGCAACGACACGGGATCAGGCAAGTCCACGATCTGCCCGGCGTCGGCCAAAGTCTGCAGGACCACTTCTACGTACACACCGCTTGGCGCTCCACTGAGTCGAGCTCCTATAACCGGAACATCCGCGGCTTATGGAAGTATCTTGAAGGCGCGCGCTATTTGGCCACCCACGGCGGCTACCTCGCGCTTGGAACATCACAGGTCGCGGCGTTTGTGAAGAGCAGGCCTGACGTGGAGTACGCCGATCTTCAGATCAGCTTCCGTCCCATGACCTTCACATATCACTCCACTGGGCAGGTGGAGGTCGATTCTGAGCCTGGTATGGGTGTGTCGGTATTCATCTTGCGCCCTCGAACGACCGGAGCCGTTACCCTTCGTTCTGCGAATCCCGCCGACACACCCAAGCTCACTCCCAATTTCCTGACGGATGAAGACGATGTCCGTGCGATGATGAGTGGCCTCAGGCAAATCCGGAAGATCATGACCACAGAGCCGATTGCCTCGCACGTCATCAGCGAGCACATCCCGGGGCCGCACGTCCAAACCGATACGCAATTGCTCGACTTCATGGCTGAAACCGGGAACACCGCCGCCCACCAGACAAGTACCTGCAGGATGGGTCGCGATCCATTGGCAGTGGTCGATGAACGCCTCCGGGTCCGGGGAGTAGAGCGATTGCGCGTCGTTGACGCCTCCATCATGCCGCACGTTACCTCCGGCAACACCAATGCCCCTTCGTTGATGATTGGTGCAAAGGGTGCCGACATGATCAGCCAGGACGCAGTGCCGCGTCGCCGTATTCATGCGTGACTAGCACTTCGCGATAGTCGCCGCGGTGGTCGACGGCGGTGGCGACCACCGCGCCATAATGAGGAAAGGAAATGTCTGAACAAGAGAATCAGCCCTTGGTGGTGAACAGTTCTGCATACCCCAAGATCGGTCTGTTCATTGATGGAAGGTGGATCTACGACCGAGCGCCTTGCGCGAATGTCATCAATCCGAGCACGGAAGAGGTTCTGGGGACCGTGCCAAAGGCGACTGACGACGATCTGTCGCGCGCCTTGAGTTCCACAGCGCGCGGATTTTTGGCTTGGCGCGACACACCCGCGCAAGAGCGTGTTCGGGTGATTCAACGGGCGGTGAAATTGCTGCGTGATCGGACGAGCGCCATCGCCCGGGTGCTGACTCTCGAGCACGGCAAGCATGTTGAGGATGCAATTGCGGAGATTGAGCGGTGCGGCAATTTCTTTGAATGGGACGCAGGGCAGTCGCTTCGTGCCTTCGGAACCATTGTTCCCGGTGAGCCGCAAATGCAAAAGTTTGTGATACGGCAACCGATCGGTCCCGTGGTCGCTATTACACCGTGGAACGTGCCGATGAGCGCGGCAGCCCGCAAGACCAGTGCGGCGCTCGCCGCGGGGTGTTCCGTCATTCTCAAAGCGGCCGAGGAAACACCTGGCACGGCCTGCGAGCTGGTCAGATGCTTCGAGGAGGCAGGACTGCCGTCGGGCGTTCTCAACCTTGTATTCGGCGATCCGGAACATGTTTCGTCGACCCTGATCGCGTCACCGATTACACGGCTGGTCACCTTCACCGGCTCGGTGCGGGTCGGAAAGCACTTGATGCAGCTTGCTGCGCAAGCCATGAAGCCAGTACTGATGGAATTGGGCGGGCACGCACCGGTGCTGATCGCTGATGGGGTAAACGCGGTCGAGATTGGCAAGCTCGCCGCAATGGCAAAAGTGCGCGCGTCGGGGCAGATTTGCGCCTCGGTCTCGCGATTCATTGTCCATCGCAATTCCTATGATGATTTCGTCGGCTCCTGTGCGGATACCTTGAATGGGCTGAGGGTCGGAGACGGATTTGCACCGGGCGTGCAGATGGGGCCGGTTGCGAACGCTCGCAGACTCGCCGCCGCGCAATCCATGGTCCAGGACGCTAAACAGCGAGGCGCGCGCATTGCGGCCGGCGGCTACCGAATCGGAGAGCGCGGCTACTTCTTCGCGCCCACGCTCTTGGCAGATGTGCCGCTGGACGCAGAGGCCATGACGCTGGAGCCGTTCGGTCCCGTGGCAGCTTGCGTTTCGGTCCCGGATCTCGATCAGGCGCTCTCTATCGCGAATGACATGTCGGTGGGGCTTGCCGCGTACGCCTTCACAAACTCGCTGGAGGATGCTGAACGCATTTCCCGAGGGCTGGAGTGTGGGGTGCTGGCAATCAACCACTTTGGTACCCCAGATGCGGATACGCCGTTCGGCGGTGTCAAGGACAGCGGAATCGGTCGCGAGGGCGGTCCATCGAGTCTTGACGCATACCTGGTCACAAAGACGATCCTGCAATCTACCGCAAGAGTCTGAACCTTAACGATGGTGGCGACATATGTCGCCACCGCTACTCACCGCAGCCCGTGACGGCGACTTCAGTCGCCTTGTGCGGGTTCGCATGATCAGCGGGGAAAGCTATGCACACCTCAATTCACCTCAGCTATGTTCTTGGGGCGCTGCCTTTTGAAGAACGATTTGTCGCGGCAAGACAGCTTGGCTTTAGTGCCGTGGAGTATCCGTTTCCCTATGAAATGCCGGCATCAGAGTATGCCAGGCTGCTCTCCGATAACGGCCTACGGCAAATCTCTATCGGGGCGCCAGCCTGTGATTACAAAGGGGGAGAGCCCGGCTTCTCGCTGACGCCCAGTAAGAAGTCCGAGTTCGACCGCTCGATCGATACTGTCATCGAGTATGCCAAGATTATCGAGTGCTCCCAGGTACACGTGTTCGCCGGACCCAAGGCGGCAGACGTTTCCGAGGCGGTAGCTTTCGATACCTACTGCGATCGTGTCGCGCAGGCACATGACCGGCTTCAGGCGGAGGGCCTGACCGTCGTGATCGAGGCGGTAAATGCGAGGGATTTCAAAGGGTACTTCATCGATCATCTTGGGCTCGTGCTCCGCGCGATCGCTCAGATCAACCGACCTGCGGTGAAGATCATCTTGGATGTCTATCACGCCCACGTAAACGGCGAGGATCCAATCGATTTCCTCGCAAAGCATGCGGATAAGGTCGCCCATATACAGCTTGCCGACTATCCCGGAAGGCACGAGCCCGGCACGGCTATGATTGATTTTCCCCTTCTTTTCAGGGCCTTGCGACAGCTCGATTACACCGGCTCCATCGGCCTGGAGTATGTGCCGACCAGATCGATTCTGGATGGTGTGCCGCTGGCCCGCGAGTTGGATCTAAACCCACACTAACAGCATTTTTTTCAGATATGAGTGAAAGTAGGACCATAGAGCGGGATCTGTGTCAGGTACTGGCAGACTTTGCCGCCAACACTCCCTATGAAAGACTGCCGCGAGAGGCAATCGAGGGTGCAAAGCGCAGTACACTAGACACGCTAGGCGTGATCCTGGCTGCGAGCGGGATGGAACCGGCGTCTCGCATCGCTGTGGAACTGGCGAAGGACTGTGGAGGAAAGCCCGAAAGCACAATATTGGGTTTCGGAACCAAGGTGTCCGCTGTCATGGCTGCATTTGCGAACGGTGCGATGGCGCACAGTCTGGACTACGACGATCAGACCCCCTGGGGTCAACATGCTGCAAGTTCCTTGTTGCCGGCAATTTTTGCGGTCGCTGAGCGAAGGGGGCGGGTGTCCGGCCAGGATATGATCGCCGCGGTCGCTATCGGCCAGGATATATTCAATCGATTCCGGCAATTTACGGATTGGAAAAAAGACTGGTTCTTTTCCACCGTCATGGGCGTGTTTTCAGCCACCGCTGCAGCGGGCCGTATCCTCAAGCTTTCGTCTGATCAAATCGCTAACGCCTTGGGTATCGCTAGCCTGCAGTCGGGCGGCACGACGGAGATGATCAACGCTACGGGAAGTGACCTGCGGGCCGTGTACGCTGGATTTCCAGCCAAAGGTGCCGTAATGGCGGCGCTGCTGGCCGAGAAAGGCCTAAGCGGCGTCCCCACATTGTTCGAAGGCAAGTATGGCATTCTGTCGTTGTATTTCGGCGGCCGATACAACCGAGAGAAGCTCGTCGCCGGTCTTGGCGAGGACTTTTCTGGCGGGCGGACCCTCTACAAGCGTTGGCCTGCCGTGGGTACAGCGCATAGCCATATCCACGCTACCATCGGCTTGATCAAGGACCACAATCTCAATCTGGCGGAAATCTCGGAAATCCGCGTATTCGTGGGCGATTACCATCAGCTCATGTGCGACCCGCTTGAGAAGCGCCGCGCGCCGTCGACGCTCGTTGACGCGAAGTTTAGTCTACCGTTTCTCGTTGGCGTCGCCGCGGCTCGCCGCGAGATGGGACTGAAGGACTTTACCGACGAGGCTCTGAAGAGCCCCGCTGTGCTGGAGGCGGCAAGGAAGGTTGTGCCGGTCAACGACGCGGCGTTGGACTGGAAACTCGAACTTCCTCCCGGCCGCGTCGAGATCGTTACGAACGATGGTCGCAGGTTCGAAAGAGTGGGTACAGGGGTCCCTGGTAGCGCAGAAGCGCCGATGGGCTGGGACGATATCGTGATGAAGTTTAAAGACTGCGCTTCGTTCTCTGCGGTTCCCCGATCGACCGACCAGACGAAAGCCGTATGCGGCATGGTGCAGCGCCTGGAGTCGTTGGAGGACGCTACCGACGTTCTGCGGGCTCTGGCATGAAGAGGGCGTGCCGGGAAATCCCGGCACGCCAGCATCAGAAGTTGGAGGCGGTCGCACCGAGTATCGCTGGTCGGGGGGACGCCTCGGTAGGTAGGCTGCATTGTCCGGCATTGCGTGGGGGAGCGCGGACTATTTCCTGTTTAACTAGGCCCCGTTGCTATCTGACAGCTTGGGGTGCCGGGCGCCACCACCGGAAGAGATGCGCCGGGCGTTCGATTGCTAGCTGAGGCTTGGATCCCACTTCACGAAAGCGCCTGCAATACCTCGGTCGCGTCATCCGCACGCTCCAATGTCTGCACCATCCTATGCACGGCCTTGATCTGGTCGGCGGACAGGGGTTCGATGGCGACAGAGGCACAATTGGAGATGACCCGTTTTTTTGGACACCCGCTATCTTGAACCGTAGGGGGTACCCATCATGGCCAAGACTCGAGCGCCGTATGCCGCTGCTTTCCGGCAGCAAATGATTGACCTCGTCCATGCCGGCCGGACGCCGGAAGACCTGGCCAAGGAGTTTGAACCCACTGCCCAGACCATCTACAACTGGGTCGCACAGGCTGACCGTGACGCGGGCAAACGTCACGATGGCCTGAGCACTGCCGAGCGCCAGGAACTGACCCATCTTCGTAGAGAGCTTCGGCAGGTCAAGATGGAGCGCGATATATTGGCAAACTGACTTCGCGACCCGTCGCGGCCCGGGCAGAAGAAACACGCGGCGCCTACACTGTCGTGGCACCCGGGCCCGAGGCCGTCAGCTTTTTGGCGATATTCCACCCCGTCGGCAAACATGGTCCAGGGGATCTGCGGACCCGATTTTGGTGGCGCTTCGGTGACCCCGTTTAGGAAAGTGATGCTTGTCCGTGTCCCCGTCCGGGCGCTCAACGCAGGAGGTGACCATGAGCAGGCGATCCAAGGCGGTAGGTCTACCAATTCTCAACGCACGTGCTGCGGCCGTCGATATCGGTGCCCGCTTCCATGTCGTGGCGGTGCCCAGCGAATTGTGTGCCGAGCCAGTGCAGACGTTTCAAGCCTTCACCGGTGACTTGCACCGAATGGCCAACTGGTTGTCCGCGCTGGGGATCACGACGGTGGCAATGGAATCCACCGGCGTGTATTGGATCCCGGTGTATGAGGTGCTGGAGGACGCGGGGCTGGAGGTCATCGTCACCAATGCGCGCGAAGCGCGCGCCGTGCCCGGCCGCAAGAGCGATATCAAGGACGCCCAATGGTTACAGCGCTTGCATGCTTGCGGTCTTCTGCGGGCCAGCTTTCGTCCGGGCCGGGAGATCGCGGCGCTACGCGCGTACCTGCGGCTTAGAGAAAGGCATCTGGATTACGCTGCCGCCCATATCCAGCATATGCAGAAGGCATTGACGTTCATGAATCTGCACCTTCATCACGTCGTCAGCGATGTAACGGGGGCGACCGGGCTGAGGATCGTGCGGGCCATCATCGCCGGCGAGCGTGACACTAAAGTACTGGCACGCATGCGTGATCTCCGATGCAAGGCGACGCACGAGGTGATCGAAGCCGCGTTGCAAGGCAACTATCAGCCCGAACACGTCTTTGCGCTACAGCAGGCACTCGAACTGTATGACTTCTATCAGCGACAGGTCGAGCAATGCGACCGGCAGATCGAGCAAGTACTGACGAGGCTTGCTGCGCAATCCCCTGCGCCCACCGCACCGCTGCCTAAACCACGTCATCGAACCAAACAGCCCAACGCCGTCGATTTCGACACGCGACCACTGCTGCATCAGATCACGGGCACTGATCTGACTCAAATCCATGGCATTGGCCCCTACCTCGCGCTGCGCCTGGTCTCAGAATGCGGCACTGATCTGAGCCGTTGGCCGACTGCTAAGCACTTTACGTCTTGGCTGTCCCTGTCGCCAGGTTGCAAAATCAGTGGCGGCAAGGTCCTGTCTTCGCGAACACGCAGGTCGAGCAATCCCGTCGCCGCCCATCTTCGCTTGGCAGCAGTGACGGTGGGCCGCACCGATACTGCGCTTGGCGCCTTTTATCGGCGCCTTGCGGCCCGCCTCGGCAAGGCAAAGGCGGTGACGGCGACAGCACGGAAGATTGCCGTGCTGTTCTATAACACAATGCGCTACGGGGCCGACTATAAAGATCCCGGTGCCGATTATTACGAGGCGGCTTACCGAGACCGTGTCGTCAAGCAGCTTCAGCGGCGAGCGGCAAACTTCGGGTTCCGCCTCGAAGCCATTGATGGTGTTTCTTAGGAAAGCCGCGTCTTGGTTCGCCCGGGAGGCCGGAACGGTACCCGACAAGGGTTCGAATTCATGAAGGCGAATCAGGCCACCTGGCCCTTGGCGACCATGGCACGGCTGCTCAAGGTCTCGCGCAGCGGTTTCCATGCGTGGAATCAACGCCGTCCATCGGCCCATGCACAGCAGGATAGGGACCTGCTGGCACGAATCCGGGCCATCTACACGCGCTCGCACGGCACCTATGGCATGCCGCGCATTCATGCGACGCTGGCCCGGCAAGGCATACACGTCGGGCGCAAACGCGTGGCACGCCTGATGCGTGAAGCGGGCCTGCGCGGCGTGAGCCGGCGACGCTGGGTAAAGACCACGCGACGAGCACCTGGTGCAAGACCGGCTCCGGATCTGGTCCAGCGCCACTTCCAAGCTGACGTGCCAAACCGTCTGTGGGTCGCCGATGCGACCTGCATTCCGACCGCAGCGGGCTTCTTCTATCTCACAGTGGTGTTGGATGTGTACAGCCGGCGCATTGTTGGTTGGGCCATGGGCAGCCATCTGCGTACCGCGCTGATGTTGCAGGCACTGGATATGGCGCTCGCGCAGCGCCGCCCAGAGGATGTCATTCACCACTCGGATCAAGGCTGCCCAATACACGTCTGTCGCCTTCGGGCGACGTTGCCGGGACGCCGGTGTTCAGCCTTCGATGGGCTCGGTGGGCGATGCCTACGACAACGCCATGTGTGAGTCCTTCTTCGCCACGCTCGAATGCGAGCTGCTGATGCGTTCGCGCTTCGCCACGCACGATCACGCACGCCGGGCACTGTTTACTTGGATCGAGGGCTGGTACAACCCGCATCGCTTGCACAGCGCTCTGGGCTATCGGTCTCCGCAGGAATTTGAAAAGCTGCCCGTCAATGGCAGGAATCCGGCGCTACACCGGGCCTACACTGCCCCATCACAAGGAGAAAACCCATCGACATAAAATTCCAATGCGAATCTGTCCGATGAAACGGGGTAACCCCAATGTTGTACAGGAAGTGAGCACCATTGCTGCTCAGCTCAACCTTATTTCCGTAGGAATGGGGATCGGCCTCGCAGTAATGGGTAAGGGCTTTACCTATCCGAACAACCTTGCCGTCGTGCCGCTTGAAAGCCTTAACTACCCAACCAGTTTTATATTCGGTTGGGTAAAAGGTGAGCGGACGCCCATTCTGGATCGGATGATCGAGATCGTCAGGGAATTGGCGAAGTAGCCTGGACCCTCATCCGGGACAGGAGGGCGCGCGGTGGCTCGATCCGAAGGGCGGGCGTGGCTGGTCGAATGAAATGGGGTGTGACGTGCGCGCCGCGTAAAGGTTGGGCGCCGCTGTCGCACTTGCAGTTAGCCGAGATCGCATATAAAGTTGTCCCATAATAAGGGACTATGTTATACATGAGGTGCCGCTGGAGTAATTTGCTCAGTACCGGCGTGCGCGAGTCTCCCGCACTGCGCTCCTAATCGTCCTTCCATTTGCCGACGTGGCTCCGCAGACGCTCGGGTCACGACCTGATTTTGGCTTCACCCCGCTAAGGCATTGATGATGAACACTTTCCCCTTGTCCGACCATTACGGCAAACCAGGCACTTCCGCTGAATCCATCGAACGCTTTGTGCCGATAGACGGCCGCGCTTGGGTTAAGCGGCCGAATCGGCCGACACAGGTTCTCATGGAGAACTCGAACGATAGACCGGATGTCGCTAAGGTGGCAATTCTCGGCTACAACTGATCGAGTGATCGAGCCGAGGGAATCGCCGTGTTTCGGGGCTTCCAAGTAATACTTAAGTCTGTGGCTCTTCTGCGACATCGATACGGCACAGTTCAGGAGAGTTCCTTCAGCAGTGCATCTCCGTGACGCCAATCCACGGTGTCATAGCCTTCAGTGAACGCGCCATGAACCGCGGCTAGCATCTCGTGCGCGGCATGCCGTTTGTCCTGACGCTGCCATAGCGCGGCCAGGCTAAGGGCGGCTTGCAGTTCGACTGACCTGGATGCTTGTTGGCGCGCTAGTGCAATGGCTCGCACAAGATGGGATTCCGCGTCTTTCTCCGTGACATGCGCAGACCTGCCTTGTGATGGCAAGCGCAGCAGCAGGTCACCCTTGAGGCGAAGCAGCGTTGGCTCGCTGAACCGCTCGCACGTTTCGGCTACCAGGTCAATTGCCTCGGTCAGTACGTCAAGCCCCGCCTGGACTTGTCCAGCGTTAGCATAGGTCTCAGCCAGCAAAGCCAAGAGAGTTGGGCGTCCCAGCGCCGCTCCCGTGGCTTGGTGCGCCGACAGACCCTGGCGAATTTGCACAAGCCCTTCGTCCACGGCGCCTTGGGCTGACAACGCCCAGCCTCTAAGTACCGTGCCCCAGGCGAGATAATGCGGATATCCCTGTTCAGATGAAACACTGACAGCCGCTTCGGCATATTCCATGGTCCGGTACGCTTCACGCCGACATTGGTACAACTGCGCCGCAAAGGCGAGGCCCAGCGCGAGGCTAAATGGATCGGAGCCCTTCCTTGCAAGCGCCAATGCGTCCTGGCTGCAGGCGCGCGACTGGTCGGGCATGCCTAGATACCAAAGAATCCAACTCAAAGCGCTGCGGGTATGAACCGCTGGGTTCCTCATATAGCGCATGAGCTGGTCGTAGTCTTGCTGATCGCTTCGCTGTTGCGTCAGCGCATGTTCCATGTGGATACGTGCCGCCTTGATGTCGCCTAAGCGGAACAAGGTGCTACCAAGAGCGCGATGGGCCTCTGTGAGTTGCTCGGAATTCTTCGTGGCTTTGGCAATGCGAAACAAGCGTACGGCCAGAGATCGTGCGGTCCCATATTGCGCGCGCAATTGATGGAAGGACCAAAGACCCAATTGCGCGGAGAAGAACTCTTGTGTTTTTTCGCCTTGCTGGCACAAGGCAGCGGCACGTCGGTAAGCCGATTCCACTTCCACGGATGCTTGCCCGCGGACCGCCATCCACGCCTGGCCAAGGCTTAGCAGCAGCGAGAGTTCGGCGCGAGAGCGCTGCGAAGCGTCGGGCGCGGACTTGAGCAGCGCAAGCGCGTCTTGCAGATGTTGGATCGCTTGGACGTGGGCTGACCGCTGCAACGCTTGGCGTGCGGCCAGATGCAGGTATTCGACAGCCTTGGCGACTTTTCCGCTTTTGCTGTAATGATGCGCGAGCTCGTTGCAGTATTCCTTCAGCCGGCCGGGGAATAATGCCTCGATCGCCTCGGCCGTACGCTCATGCAGCGCACTCCGTCTTGTCGAAAGCAAGGCTTGGCCCGCAACCTCTTGGGTTAATGCGTGCTTGAATGCATAGTCGACCTCGGGGAACGAGGGGCGTTCGTGAATGAAGTCTCCTTCCTGGAGATCGTGCAAAAGCGAACGCAATACGGCTTCGGACAGGGCAGTGACATGCTGGACCAGACTGAAGGGGAACTCCGTGCCGATGACCGCCAAGGTCTGGAGAAGCTCCTTTTGCGCGTGGGGTAGCCTGTCCATGCGCGCCGACAGCACCCCTTGCACGCTGGTCGGGATATGGAGTGTCAGGGGGGGCTTGTCGACCCAGTAGTGGCCGGGAGCGCCTAACAGGACGTGCTCTTCCGCTAGCGTCTTAACCACCTCTTCGATAAACAACGGGTTGCCATCGGTCTTCGACATGATCAGCGCCTTCAACGGTGCGAGGGAAGGCTGGCTGCCCAGCAGCGCCGCCAGCATGCCTTGCGCCTCCCCGCCACCCAGCGGTTTGAGATCGATCTGGGCATAGCGGGTCGTGCTGCCCCAACTTGGCACGTACTCCGGGCGATAGTTCAAAAGCAGAAGAATTCTGGCATGTGGCACATGCGCCATGAGCATGTTGAGGAAGGCCTCGGTCTCGCGGTCGAGCCATTGCAGGTCTTCGAACAACACCAGCAGGGGCTGCTTCACACTCTCGCGCAAGAACAATTCGACAATTGCCTTTAGGGTACGCTGGCGCCGGATGCCTGGATCCATCCCAGGCAGCGCCGATCCCGCTTCGCTGGTGCCAAGCAGGTACAGGAGATAAGGAAGGTATTCCTCAAGATCGCGGTCCAGGGCCAGAAGGCGGCCGGTGACCCTCTCGCGCGACAGGCGGTCGTCATCCAGCCCTGTCAGGTCGAAATAGTTTCTCAGTAAATCAAACAGTGGCAGATAGGGAAACGCCTTTCCATGCGAAACAGAATAGGTTTCAAGGACCATGCAACCTTGCTGGAAGCGCGCCTTAAACTCGTGGAACAAGCGAGATTTGCCCACACCGGCTTCTCCGGACACGCCGACGATCTGGCCGTGGCCGGCGCGCGTCTTGTCCCACGCGTCATGCAAAGAGTCCATTTCAAGCTGCCGGCCGACGAACCGTACCAAGCCGCGATAGGCCGACACTTGCAACCGCGTGCGCAGGGCGCCGAGCCCCATCACCTCATACACGGTGAGCGGGTTGCGCACTCCCTTCACCTGGATGGTGCCCAAGGACTTGAACTCGAAATATCCTTCCGCCAGTTTTTTTGTGGTCTCGCTGACTAGGATTGTCGACGGTGCGGCCACGCCTTCCATGCGTGACGCGATGTGGATCGTGTGCCCGACTGGATCGTAGTCCGCGCGCAAGTCGTCTCTGCAAATGGGCCGCACCACCACTTCCCCAGTGTGGACGCCGACCCGTATCTGCAACGGGATGCCTTGCTTTGCCCGGATCTTGTCGCTGTGACGGCGCATCGCCTCTTGCATTCGAAGTGCAGCATAGATCGCTCTATGGGGGTGGTCCTCATGGGCGATCGGTGCGCCGAAGAGCGCAAGAATGCCATCGCCAAGCGACTTGGCGACATATCCCTCGTAGTGGTGGACCGCCTCCATCATTAGCGCCACCACCGGATCAATCAGCCCACGGGCATCCTCCGGATCCAAGTCCTGGATGAGCGCCGTCGATGCGGCCATGTCGGAAAAGAGCGCTGTAATGGTCTTGCGCTCACCGGTCATATTGTCCCCGCCTCCCGTCGCCGCTTGTTGCGCACGGATGCGTTCGGCGAGATGCAGCGGGGTGTAAAGGGCTGGGGCAAGGTCTGTACCGGCAGCACTCCACAAGCCGATGCCTACGTGCGGCGTGCCGGCCGCAAATGGCCGACCACATGAGCGGCAAAATCTGGCGGGGGAACCGGGGTCGGCGCGCCGGTGCAGCGAGTCTGCCGGCATGGAGGCCCCGCAGGCCTCGCAAAAGTTGCCGCCCGGAGAATTCTCATATCCGCAGGTTAAGCAGCGCATGTCCCTCTTCCGACCTCGTGCCGGGGCATGTCTCTCCCGGACGCCACATGAATCGTAGGTCATGGCCGGGGCTGCTGCGGCTTCATATGGGCCTCGGGCACCTCCGGGAAGTACGCGGTGGGCGATCATTTCATAAAAATATATCCCGCAATATGAGATAACACTTTTGCTTCGATTTTCTGGTGAGATTGTGCGCGTGCGCCATATCCATCGCCACTTCCTGCCCGCAATTCAGCGAGCGATTACCAGTGGGCACGCGAACCCGCACTTCGCAGTGTTGACCTGGCCTATTCGTGTTGCTAAAGTAGTCGCATAATACGAGAAAAGATTGTTGATCCCGCCGGTGGGAAAGTGCGCTGTTCGGTGGGTCTGACACAAGGAGACAACCTGTGCTGAAACGCTTCGTCGCCGCCCTCGGTGCGGTGTGTCTGTTCGGAGCTGCTTATGCGGCCGATCCGTGGCCACCACGCGCGATTACGCTCGTCGTTGGGTTTGCCGCTGGCGGCAATACCGACCTTGCCGCCCGCATCCTCGCCAACTCGATGAAGGCCTCGTTGCCGATTCCGGTGGTCGTGGAGAACAAGCCTGGTGCAGGGGGCACTGTGGGAGCGGCCCACGTTTCCCGGTCTGCAGCAAATGGCGGGACCCTGCTGGTGGCCTCCCAGTCCGAAACGACCATGCTTAAGTCCAACCGACTCAAGCCTCCCTATGACATCGACCGGGATTTCGTGCCTATCGCTAAGTTGATGGACCAGGACTATGTCCTGGTGGTACCGGCTTCACTGAAGGTGAGCAGTTGGCAGGAGTTTGTCGCGTACGCCAGGGCGCAGGGCTCAATCACCTACGCCACCTCAGGGGTTGGCACCACAGCACACGTGATGTCGGAGCATCTCGCAAAGGAACTTGGGATCAAAGCCGTGCACTTTCCCTATCCGGGAGCGGCCGCCTTTCGCGCCGATCTCGTGGCGGGACGTGTCGATTTCTCCATCGATGTTGTTCCGCTATCTATGCAACTCATTTCCGCCGGAAAACTTCGTCCGATTGCAGTCACGCAAAAGTCGCGAGATCAGCGGCTCCCGAATGTGCCAAGTCTGGTCGAACTCGGCGTATTCGCCGAGCAGTACGCTGGTTGGACCGGGGTGTTCGCGCCCAAAGGAACGCCGCCTGAGATTCAGGCGAGACTCAGAGACCAAGTGGATCAGATGCTGCGGGGCTCAGGCGGACAAGAGATCTCAAACAACGGCTATCGACCCGCCAGCCCGCGCCAGGGCGCCAGTGATTTCGCGCAGTTTGTTGCCAGCGATCAGAGGAAGTGGCAGGCCGCATTTCAACGGGTTGGCATCCAGCCTTCCCCATAAGGAGTGGGACGCGCTCCCGGCTGTTTCAAATGCGCCTATGCGCCACCAATGCTGGCACGGTGCTGGCCTGGCGGGTGAATCCCGGGGCAATGAGGCGGCGCACTTCGGCATTCCGCAGAACCAGGAAACGACTGGCATGGTGCTGGCGCTGAGCGCGTCGGCGTCACGCCATGGATGCTTGGCAAACGCATGTTAAGGACTGTAAGGATACGGAAGAGATGAGTTCAGATCGGGGATCAACAAAGACGCAGGCGGATGTGCGACCAGTGCTCTCGGGCAGTTCCTTGCACGACCATCCACACATTGGCCGGATGCTGATCGGCGGACAGTTTGTCGAGAGTGAGGGCGGCTGGATCGAATGCGTCAATCCCGCAGATGGTCGCACCATTGGCAGGGTTCCGCGAGGCACCGCCAATGATGTTGCCAGGGCCGTGCGCGTGGCAGAAGGTGCGCAGCAGTCCTGGGCGGAGCTTTCGGTTGCCGAGCGTGCTACCTATCTCGTGCGTTTCGCCGATGCCATTGCGGCAAGAGCAAACGACCTGCTCCTGCTTGAAGTGGCAGACTCGGGCAACTCGATTACCGGGATGCACGGCGATGTAGTGAACTGCGCCGAGCGATTGCGCTATTTTGCAGGGTTGGGGTACGAACTGCAGGGCGCCACCATTCCTGGTCGGACCGACCGTTTGAACTATACGGTGCGGGAGCCGTACGGTGTGGTTGGCAGAATCGCGGCCTTCAATCACCCCCTGGCGATGGCGGTCAATGGGCTAGCTGCTCCGTTGATGGCTGGCAACGCCGTCGTGCTCAAGCCCTCGGAGCAGTGCCCGCTGTCGTCAACACTGCTCGGCGAGATTGCGAACGCCGTGTTTCCAGAAGGAATTGTCAACATCGTAACGGGTGATGGCGCGGTCGGAAACGCTCTGGTCCAGCACCCTCGTGTCAAGCGACTGTCATTCGTCGGTTCGGCGCGCACTGGCTTGGCCATTCAACGCGGTGCCGCCGAAGTTGCGGTCAAGTCCATATCGCTGGAACTGGGTGGAAAAAACCCGTTCATTGTCTTCCCCGACGCGCCGCTGGATCGCGTGGCGGATGCAGCGGTCCTCGGCATGAATTTCATCTGGCAAGGGCAGTCCTGCAGCTCTACAAGCCGCTTGTTCGTGCACGATGCGGTGTATGACGAGGTCGTCAGCCGGGTCACGGAAAAGGCTAAGGCAATTCGTTTAGGCGATCCCTTCTCGTGGTCGACGGAGATGGGAGCGATCATCTCACAAGCGCAGCTCGAGAAGGTCGAACAGTATGTCGCGCATGGCCACGCAGAGGGCGCACGTTTGATGACCGGCGGTCACCGTCCTGCAGGGTCATCCTTCGAACGAGGCTTTTGGTATGAGCCGACCGTCTTCGCAGATGTCACGCAGGACATGCGGATTGCTCGCGAAGAGATCTTCGGCCCGGTGCTCTCCATTCTGCGTTGGTCGCAAGTGGACGAAGTCATCGACATGGCGAACTCTGTCGATCTGGGGCTGACGGGAGCGATCTGGACGCAGGACATCGGAACCGCCATGCGGGCGGCCAGACGGCTGCAAACCGGATACATCTGGATCAATGGAGTGGCCTCGAACGCCCGTGCCGTGCCCTTTGGCGGGTACAAGAATAGTGGAGTGGGACGCGAGCGAGGGATTGAGGAACTCTACTCATATACCGAGGAAAAATCGGTGCAAGTCTTCTTCTGAGACTTCCCTCACAGGAATGTTCAGTGGCGCTGCCGATAGGAGAGTTCTGCGTCATCGCAGTGCCACACAACGAGCAGACGGACTGTCGATCACTGCTCGGTGATCCGCAGCATAGCGCCGGACGCCCCATCTGGCAGATCGCCCAGCATGCCAGTGATGGCGCCGCGCCAGGTCGCAAAAACAGGCGCGGCCGATCGCCTTGCCGGGTGGCTCAGAGGCCGGCCGCATACCACTATAGAGTCACGAAGTCATGCAACCATCCAAGGACCTTTGCGATGTATTTGCCAGCCACGTCGCCAGCACCCACTATGAAGGCCTGCCTGCCGAAGCGGCGGACACTGCGAAGAAGAGCCTTCTCGATACTCTGGGTGTCATTCTCGCGGCAAGCGGACTGGAGCCATCGGTGCGCAGCGTGGTGGCGCTCGCACGAGAAAGCGGAGGCAAGCCTGAGAGCCTGCTGCTAGGGTTCGGAGGCCGCCTCCCCGCGGCATCGGCGGCACTGGTCAATGGTGCGTTGGCACATTGTCTGGATTTCGATGACCGGACAACCTGGGGGGGGCATGCGGGAAGCTCCCTTATTCCCGCGGTGCTTGCGCTTGCCGAGCGAAAGGGTGGCATTTCCGGCAAGCGGCTCATTTCGGCGATCGCTGTGGGACAGGACATCTTCGTGCGGCTACGGTGCAATGTGCTGCAGGATCATGAATGGAACGTCTCCACCGTGATGGGGGTGTTTGCCGCGGCCGCGGGCGCTGCACAGGTGCTTGGCTTGAGCGCCGCGCAGACTGCGCATGCGCTTGGCATTGCCAGCATGCAGTCCAGCGGAACCATGCAATTGATCTACGGCGGCAGTCATTTGCGCGGCATGTATGCCGGATTCAGTGCCAAGGCTGCCGTCATTGCTGCGCTGTTGGCGGACAAGGGGCTGACTGGTATTGATGATGCCTTCGAGGGAAGAGGGGGAATTCTTCCGACCTATTTCCGGCAAGACTACGACCGCGAGGGAATGCTCGCAGAGCTCGGAGAGGACTACCTCGGTGCCGATATGCTTTACAAGCCATGGCCAGTCGTCGGCTTGGCTCACACCTATATTCACGCCACCACGGAACTGATGCAGCGGCACAGGCTCGTCGCTGACGACATCGAGCAAATTCAGGTGTTCGTGGCGCAGCGCCAGAAGCAGATGTGCGTGCCGGTGGAACGACGCCGTGCGCCGGAAACTGCCGTGGATGCCAAATTCAGCCTTCCCTTCTGTATTGCTCTTGCCGCCATGCATGGGGAGATCAGGCTCAGCGATTTCACTGCCGAGGCATTACGGGCCGGCGACGTCCGCGCGATGGCAGCGCGCGTAGTCGCGGTCGACGACGAGAGTGCTGAGCGGAAGGCAAAAGTGGCGGTGGGACGGGTACAGATCGTTACGCGAGACGGGCACACGTTCTCGCAACTGGGCCACAAGGTGCCAGGTAGTCCGGAGGCGCCAATGGGTTGGGACTCCCTGGCAGCGAAGTTCCGGGACTGTGCCAATGCCGCGGCGGTTCCGCTCACAGAATCGAAAGTCGACCGGGCGTTGGATCTGATTTCGCGACTTGAGGGGCTCGGGGATGTGGCGGAACTCTCGGAAGCCTTGGGCTGATGCCGCGCACGACGCCTCACGCGTAATGCTTGGAAGGATTCAGTTGTGCCTTCATGGATGAAGGGCAACGGAAGAAAACGTTGCTGCCGTTATCGGCGATTTAGGCTTGCCGATGGAGAGCGGTCACACGCTGCAGGCAAACGGATGATGCCTGGAACGGCTGGACGACAAGATGAGGAGACGATGATGACTGGAAGTGCAAAGGTGATGGGTATCCTGGTGATGGCGATACTTGGCATTGGTCATGCAACTGCCGGCAGTCCGTGCCAGGATCGATACATGAAGATGGTTATCCCGCAACCGCCGGGGGGTGTGGGAGACACGGTTGGGCGAATCATTGGCGCAAAAGTGACCGAGATTCTGGGACAGTCCGTCGTGATTGACAACCGCCCCGGTGCTACCACCACGATTGGCAATGCTGTGGTGGCTGCCGCCAAGCCGGATGGCTGCACCATCCTGGAGTTTACAGTTTCCGGCTTGATTGCCGGCCTTATGCGAAACGACCTGCCTTACAACACGGAGCGCGATCTTCAGCCAGTGATCGGTACCGGCTCGTTCCCGATGACGTTGGTGGTCAACGCTAATTCCGGACTCCGCTCGTATCAGGATCTCGCCACTGCAGCCAAAGCAAAAGGGGGGCTGAACTATAGCTCGGGAGGACCTGGAACCCTCGCGCACCTTACCGCGGTGCGCATGCTCAGGGATCTCGGTGGCAATGGCATGCATGTCCCATTCCGCGGCAACGCCTATGCAATCCAGTCTTTGCTGGCAAACGAAGTCCAATTCATGTTCACCACCACAGCGGAGGCGCTGCCCCTGATGCAGGCAGGCAAGATCCGCGTTCTTGGTGTTACGTCGCAGAAACGAATGCCGAGCTTTCCCGGTGTTCCAACGATGACGGAACTGGGCTTGGCCGATTTTTCGCCATCTGTCTGGTACACGTTCATGGTCCCGTCCGCGACGCCGAAAGAAACGGTGGCGCGCTTGCATGATGCGTATGCCAAAGCTATCAACGATCCGGCGACCAGCAAGCGGCTGGCGGCGCTCGGTTACGCCGCGGAGACTCGCAATCCTGAGGATGCGAAGGCCCACCTGAAGTTGGAAGCTGCACGTTGGAAGAAGGTCGTGCAGGAGAACAACATCAAGAGTGACGAATAGGCGACCACTCGAAGAGTGGATGCCACGGCAGTGCACGCACATCATTGGGCAATCATGGAGATGGGAGAATGTCGGCAAGCTACGACTTTATTGTGGTCGGGTCAGGATCGTCCGGTGGTGTGGTCGCGGCACGCCTAAGTGAGAGTGGGAAGTACCGGGTTCTCTGCATCGAGGCTGGCACGAAGGGTGCCAGCTACATCTGGACACGGGCGCCCGGTGGTACGGCTTTCACCATAGTCAATCCGACCGTCAATTGGTGTCGACATTCCACGCCGAACGAATCCACCGGTAACCGCTCCATTTATGTGCCGGGCGGGAAAATCCTCGGTGGATCGAGCGCTATCAACGGGATGATCTACAACCGTGGACAGCGTACGGATTACGATACGTGGGAAGAGCTTGGCTGCAGGGGTTGGGCCTATCGTGATGTGCTTCCGTACTTCAAGAGGATCGAGAGCACAGAACTCGGGTCAGACCGGTACCGGGGACGCAATGGCCCGGTGAAGGTCACGCAGGCTGCAAAAACATCACCGTTCTTCGACCTATTTATCAAATCGGCGCAGGCGGTAGGCTACCCGCTCAACCCTGACTACAGTGGGGAAAGCCAATACGGCGTGGCGATGGCACAGCAGACGATCTACCGGGGGCTGCGCCAAAGCACTGCAACTCAGTACCTGGCTCCGGCGGCAGCCAGGAAGAATTTGTCTATCCTGGCCGGCGCCGAAGTTACCTCATTGATTCTGGACGGTCTGCGATGCCGCGGCGTAAGACTTCATTACCGCGGTGAGGCACAGGAAATTTACGCGACCAAAGAAGTGATCGTCTGTGCCGGCGCGATCGGCTCCCCGAAGCTATTGGAATTGTCCGGCATTGGGAATCCGAGCATTCTCGCGCGCCACGGCGTCAAGGTCGTCAAGCGTTTGCCTGGCGTTGGCGAGAATATGAGGGACCACTATGGACCAACCCTGAAGTGGGCGTTCAAGCGGCGAGGCTTCTCCCTGGCAGGCCGCGGTCGAGGGTGGCGCCTGCTGCTCGAAGTCGCCCGTTATGCCCTGTTCCGTTCTGGGTTCATCTCGCAGGGCGTCGCCACGCTGCGCGTCTTTACACGGTCAAGCGAACAGGTGGCGGCGCAAGCAGATATCGGCTTGCTGATCAATCCGTTCCTGCTAGAGATCGAGAATCAGAAGCGGCGAATGTCGAACACTAATGGGTTCTTCATTTACGCTCAGGTGCAACGCCCAGAAAGCACCGGAAGCACGCATATTCAGTCCTCCGACGCCTTCGCACCTCCGGCGATTAACTATAGATTCCTCGACACGGAGAATGATCGCAAGACTGCGGTGGCTGCTGTACGGAAGGCGAGGGAGATTGCCGCCTCCAGGCCGATAGCCGATGTTATTGCCGAGGAGCTTCATCCTGGCATACAGATCCAGAGCGATGAAGAGATCCTGAACTTTATTCGCGAAACCGGCGCCACCACTTTTCATCCAGTTGGCACATGCAAGATGGGGCACGACGACATGGCCGTTGTCGATGAGCAGTTGCGGGTGCACGGCATCGAGGGGCTTCGGATAGCTGATGCCTCCATCATGCCGACCATCATTTCGGGCAACACCAGTGTGCCGTGCATGATGATCGGGGAGAAATGTGCGGACATGATCTTGGCCAAGCATGATGGATGTGTCGCCAACCCTGAAGTGGCACACGCGCTTTGATGCTCGACCTCGGAGCCAAAGGATGCGGCAACTAAATCAATCGCCATCAAACAATAGAGACTCAATCAAACCTCACAGCTCTGGAGACAATATGCCAGTAGGTCTCGCCCGCCGCGCTGCGGTGCTCATGTTGATGCTAGGGAGCGGCGCGCCAGCCGTTGCCGCCGACCCTTATCCAAACCGCCCCGTTAAGGTTATCGTCAACACCGCGGCGGGCGGCTTTACCGATGCGATGGCCAGAGTTGCGGCACAAGAGATGGCCGTCTATCTAAGGCAGCCTGTGGTGATCGAGAATAAGGGAGGTGCCGACGGGCTGATCGGCATTCGCGCAGCCAAGGCTGCACCAGCGGATGGATACACACTGCTCGCCGCTACCGGCACTATTACCCAGCAGATGGCATTGCGCATCGATGCCGGCTACGACCTGGGCAAAGACTTCATTGGTGTCGGGCCGGTCAGCAGATCACCGTTTCTCATGGTCGTGAGTATCAGCCAGCCGGACAAGAAGCTCGGCGACTTTATTTCACGGGCCAAAGCGAATCCTGGCAAGCTCACCTTTGCTTCCGCGGGTGTTGGCACTGCCCCCCACCTGGCCACAGAGCGCTTCTTGCAGCAAGCTGGACTGCGCGTCAACCACATCCCATACAAGGGGAACGCTCCCGCGGTTCCTGACGTCATCGGTGGTCGTGTCGATATGATGTACGACACCGTAGCGAGTGCCGCGCCCAACGTGCGGGGCGGGCGACTTCGAGCGCTAGCCGTAACGGCTCAGCATCGCGTCGCCGCGCTACCGGACGTGCCAACCTTCGCTGAAATGGGGATCGCAAACTACAGTGCGTACACCTGGGTTGCCTTCTTTGCGCCTGCTGGCACGCCACCCCACATCGTCAAAAAGCTCCACGACGCACTTCGTCAGGCGGTGATGAGCAAGCAGCTACAGCAAAAGATGAAGGATGAGGGCGCCGAAGTGATGGACATGAAGTTTGACCAGTTCAATCAGTTCCTTGCGCGCGAAACCGTACAGGCGGCCAAGCTGATCAGCGATCTGGGCATTCCCAAGCAATAGCAGCAAGGTCCGCAAGTCGGTGCTTTTTGTGGTCGCCGATTTTGCTTGTGGAGGCATGTAGGCCGTTATTGGATCTGCAGGGACGTCGCTGCCTCCTGTATGCCACTTTATGGATGTGCGTCATTTCGCGCTTCGAGATCATACATTAATCCCATATTACGGGAGTAACTTTACATGGCGATAATTTTTTCCTCTCTCGTCGTCCCGGATTCGCGGAGGAAAAGCCACTTTACGCGGTTATACGGCGCATCGCTGGGCGATGGGTGCCTCAATATGCACTACGGTGGAGGTCTGAAAATACTTGCAGAATGTGGGACTTTATATAGATAATAGCTGCGATGAGAGTCGGTCGGAAGCGGCCGAAAGTACTGACAGGAAGAGTTTCATGTCGAAGGATCGGGTTGGTTTCATAGGGCTGGGACGCATGGGCGGGGCGATGGCAGAGCGGCTGCTCGCCAGGGGCGTGCCGCTCACTGTCTATGACGTGAACGCCGAAAACGTGGCGCCCTTCGTTGCGGGGGGCGCCGAAAGTGTAGCCAGTGTCGGCGAGGTCGCCGACCGGGCCCGTGTGGTGTTCTCCTGCCTGCCGACGACGCAACTGTCGCTGGACATTGCTCTCGGGCCGATCAGCGAGGGACACGCTGTCGAAGTGTATGTCGACACCGGGACGATTGGGATGGAGGTTGCCCGGCGCATCGCAGAGGGATTGCCCAATAGGATCGGATTTCTCGATGCGCCCGTGAGCGGCGGGCCGAACGGCGCTCGGGCGGGGACACTGACGACCATGGTGTCCGGGCCCGCGACGGCTTTTGCGCTGGCACGGCAATATCTGGCAGTCATGGCCAAGAATGTCTTTCACGTGGGCGATCGTGCGGGCCAGGCCCAGTTGGCCAAGCTCATCAACAATCACCTTTCTGCAGCAGGTCGACTGGCGGCGTTCGAGGGGTTGGTACTGGGCATGAAAGCCGGCATCGATCCCATGCGCTTGCTCGAAGTGATCAATACCAGCACAGGCCGGAACCACACCACGTCGGACAAGATTCCCGCCGCCGTTCGGTCCGGGGACTTCGCTTATGGGGCCAGGCTGGCCAACAGTGTCAAGGATGAATCCCTGCTGATGGACGAGGCCGAGGCTCTCGGCGTGCCCCTTTGGCTCGCGCCGCGCATGGTTGAGACCCTGAAAACGGCCGCCGAGGCAGGGTACCTCGACAAAGACAGCATGCTGCTGATCCAGTTCATGGGAGAGCAAGCCGGCATCGATGCTCGCGCCATCCTGGAAGCAGCCAGCCAATGACACCCGCCCAGTTCAACGGTGGGAGAGCCAGCGGTCAGATCGGAGCGACCGCCGGCTGAGCTTCCTAACGGCCCACGGCAGCAATAGACAGCGGCCTTCGCGCGCGCCTGTGCCCGGCATCTCGTAATCCGGACGGGCTTCTTTAGATCAGTCGCAGTGCGCCTCGCACGGCCTTTTTCCCTCATCGAACCTGCTTGGAACGTATATGCAGAAAATCTATCCTCATCAATACATCAACGGTAGCTGGGTCGCCCCCTCGGGGCCGGGCCAGCGCGACATGGTGAACCCGGCTACCGAGGAAGTATTTGCCACGGTCGCTAACGGCGGCACCGCCGAGGACGTCGATCGTGCCGTGGCCGCTGCGCGTCGTTCGTTTGAGACCTTCTCTCGCACCACCGTAGCCGAACGGGTCGCCATGATCGATCGCATCATCGCTGCCTACGAGGCGCGGGTCGACGATTTCGCCGACATCGTGGCCAGCGAACTCGGGTCGCCGGTCTCGGCGCGCGCGCAGGTCTCCGGCCCCATCGGGCACATGAAGGTCGCGCGCGAACTGTTGCAGTCGTACCGGTTCGACACCCACATGGGCGATACCATCATCCGGCGCGAGCCGATCGGGGTCTGCGCACTGATCTCACCGTGGAACTGGCCAATCCAGACGCCAGTCATCAAATTCATCTACGCGTTGGCGGCTGGCTGCACGTCGATCATGAAAGGCTCGGACGCCTCGCCGCTCAGTGGCATCTTGCTGGCCGAAGTCATCGATAAGGCCGGTCTGCCCCCGGGCGTCTTTAACTTGATCCTGGGGCGCGGCCGGGTAGTGGGAGAGGCGCTATCCGCGCATCCCGACGTGGACCTGGTGTCTTTCACCGGTTCGACGACCGCGGGCATCAAAGTCGGCGAAGCCGCGGCGCACACGGTTAAGCGTGTATCTCTCGAGCTTGGCGGCAAGTCGGCCAACATCGTGCTGCAGGACGCCGATCTCGAGGCCGCTGCGCGCTGGAACGTTGGCCGCTGCTTCTTCAATACCGGGCAAAGTTGCCACGCGCCCAGCCGGATGTTGGTCCATGAGAGCCAGGTCGAAACTGTGCTGCCTTTCCTGGTGGACGAAATTTCCAAATTCCGCATCGGTGATCCAAGGGCTCCCCAGACCACGATGGGACCGGTCATCAACCAGGCGCAATACGAAACTGTACGGGGCTACATTCAGTCCGGCATCGATGAAGGCGCCCGACTGGTCTGCGGCGGCATGGAGCGCCCCGCTGGCCTGGACCGGGGCTTCTTCGTGCAACCGACGGTGTTCAGCGATGTAACCCCGGGCATGACCATTGCGAAAGAGGAAATCTTTGGCCCCGTTCTCGCCGTGATGCCCTACCGCACCGAGGACGAGGCCCTGCAGATTGCGAACGACTCGATCTACGGTCTGGGCGGATATGTCTTCTCGAGCGACCGCGAGCGGGGCTATGAATTTGCCAGCGGCCTTCGAGCCGGGCGCATCTGCTTTAATGGGGCTGCAACCAACTCGCTGACGCCGATGGGAGGCTACAAGCAGTCGGGAATTGGCCGCTCCATGGGGGTCTTCGGGCTGGAGGAGTATCTTGAGATCAAGTCGGTGTATGGGTTTGCCGACGAGGCCGGCGGCCTGCCAGAACTCGTCCGCTGAATGCGTGCTGTCGGGCCTTGGGCAGCATGACCCGACAGCGGTGGTACGCCTGTCTCGGAGCCTGCGTCTCTACCAATGGCGGAGACGAATTCGGGCGCCCCGGCATGCGCTGGCCGCTATTGGTGATTGACATTTTCACGTGCCGGACGCGGATGACTCTCGTCTGAACCAACCGCGCACCCTCGCAGGGGTCGGCGCGGCGCAATGTGTCGACGATGCTGCGGAATCGAAACCGACGCTGGCGTAATGGAGGCATTGCGATCGCGCAATACGCTGAGGCGATCGCATGCTTACTCCAGCGCCTGCCTCCTAGGCCGTCGGATTGGCTGCCGGCTGCCGCGCTGCCCTCTTTAGCCCGGCATGCTTGCTGCGCCGAGTTGCGTGCAACACCAGCAGCACCACCGGCAGGATCAACACGCCCTTGATCAGATCCGGGTCCAGCGGCAAATGCGCCACATGCAGAGCCTTGAGTCCCGTGCCTGCGAGCGACAGCACATAGTAGGAAATCGCTGCAACCGACAGGCCTTCGACCGCATGCTGCAGCCGCAACTGGTTGCGCGCGGTCTGGTCCATGCCCTCAAGCAGGCGCGTGGTGTCCTGCTCTTGGGCGAGGTTGACCCGGGTGCGCAGCAGGTCGAGCGCGCGCGCCACGCGATCGCCAAACTGTTCGTGCCGCATCCATACCGATCGGCACGTGTCCATGGCGGGGGCGAAGCGACGCTCCATGAATTCGGCGATGGTCGGTATACCTTCGATCCGTTCTTCACGCAATTCCTGGATACGCGCCAGCACCAGCTTCTCGTAGGCGCGCGATGCGCTGAAGCGGTTACCGGATTCGGCGAGCGCCTCGATGCGGACCGCCAGGTGTGTCAGCCGCTCCAGCAACTCGGCGTCCTGACGTCCGCCCCGGCTGGTGTCCATGCTGCGCATCAGCGGCGCAAGTGAGCCCTGCAGGTTGTCCACGCTGCGGCCCAGTTCGCGCGCAACAGGCAAGGCCAGCAGCGCCATCATTCGATAGGTCTCGATTTCATACAGCCGCTGCAGCAGTCGTCCGCCTTGCACCTCGCGAAAGCCGTTGTCGATCACCAGGAAGCGCGTAAAGCCATCTGGCGGAATGGTCCAGTCGCAGAACACCTCGCCGCCGCCCAACACGTGGCTGCCGGCTAGGATGGGGCCGTCGATCCATTGCCGCACGTTGTCGCGCGCGGCGGCCGCGGCCGCGCCGGAAACAAGTTCCATGCGCAGCGCCACTAGACGCTTGCCAGCGAAACTATCAAACCACCCGGTCGGGACATGAGAGATGGCAAGGTCGGAGAAATAGTCCGAGTCATCCCGCCGCGCCACAAATGTGAAAGTGGAAAACTCGGTGTGCCGCTCCCACTTCAACTGCTTGTCATCGCTCCATCGCGCGGAATAGTGCGTCACGCCTTCGGCCGGCTCTTCCAAGCCGGTCAGCCGGCACAGCTCGGTCAGCAAACTATGGTGGACGGCAGTATCGCCGTCGGCATAGATGGCGAAGTGCGTGAGCGAGGCAGACCCGCCGATACGCAGAAAGGGGCGGGCGTGCAGTTCGCGCGCAAGCGTCTCGCGCAAGGGGTGGTCCATGGTTGACTTTGGCATATATGGTCAGTGTTTACGACCAGTATGCCCGACGCAAGGCATGCCAGGAAATGCGTAATGCTGATCTGTTGCTTGGTATCTTATGATCTCGATGAATACGCTTGACTTCAGTGGCGGGCGCTGTTCGGGTTAGCCGATCCATTGGCTGACTTGATTACTGAGAACGGCCGCCAAGCGCCAATCGGCCCATCGTAGTCTCCGGCTGGGCAGCGCACTTTCGACGGCTACGGCGGCGCAAAAAGTATCCTACGGCTTTACGCGAAAATGTTCGATCGACTGGCCAGCGTTCACGGCGCGCTGCAGCCAGTCCGGCAGATCGCCGTGGCCGTCCCACACGTGGCCATAAGCGTCACGGAAGCAAACCGGACATGCTGGGACGTTGGCGATGCAGTAAGGGGGAGCGGCGAACGCCGGACAGCGCCAACATCAACGCAAAGACGCATAAGCGATTCCAGCGGGCGCGCCACGCCTATTCCAAAACCCGTCTAGGCAAACACCGCCAGGCGCCCCATGGGCACCAGGCCTTCACGCTGCCCCAAAAGAGATGCAGTTTGTCGCGATCATTCACATAGGCATACGTCAGCAACGTCTCGTCGGGAGCCGCGCAGGCCGTAGTACGAGGCAAGCTGCTCTCTACACTTAAGTGGGATGCTATTGCGATAAGTCTGCTTTGGGGTATCCATTTAACCGGAGTCCACACGCCTCCATGGCCGGTTCTGCCGGGGGCGATCGAGACTGGGAGGATGTCCACGTTTCTTGGGTGGCGTCGGACGCACGGCCTTAGGACTCTTTTTGCGCGTCAGGTCTTGGTAGCGCACGGGGTCATGAGCAACAGCCAGTTCCAAGATCCGGTAAAACAACAGCCCGCGGCTGCGCGAACGTCGGCGGTTGAAGCGGAACACGAATTCGTTGAGATAGCTGGGCAAGTGCGCAGCGTCCACCGCTCCTTGGTGGGTCCCGAGCAGCCAGCGCTTTGCCAGGGACGCAATTCGATGTACGCCCGGCAAGAGCGCGCCCGGGTCTTCCCCTCGCGCGCGGGCTGCCCGCTGGCTGCGACGCTCATGGATGTAGCCCTTCTGCTCCAACCCCCGGTAGGGCGGCCAACCATCGGTGACCACTGTTGCCCCGGGTTCCACGTTGGCTAACACGAATGCCTGCAGTGAATCCGACGAGGCGTCTGCAATGGGTGCCATACGGCAGCGCCCGAATCCGCTGGGCTGCAAGAGTTCGACCGCAATACAGGTCAGCACCTTCTTACCTTGAGCGCGTCCTCCGACCAACCCCGGCTCAATGCCACCGATGTAAGTTTCATCTACCTCTACCCTTCCGCGCAGGCGTTCCCGATCGGGACGTACCAACGCTGATCGCAGCCGATGCAGCATAGCCCAGGCTGTCTGATAGGAACCAATCTGCAAAGAGCGCTTCAGACTCAGGGCCGAGATTCCGTCCTTGCCGCTGGCGAAGTTCCAGCAAGCAGCGAACCAAACTGTGAGTGGCGTACGGGTTCGATCGAAGATGGTCCCCGCCGTCACGGATGTCCTGTTGTCACAGTGCGTGCACATGTATCGCCCGTCTCCGAGTCGCCATCCGCCAGCTTGGCCGCAAGCCGGACAGACGAATCCGGTCGGCCAGCGCAGCCATTCCAGGTAATCCAGGCAGTCAGCATCGGACTGAAACCATGTCTGGAATTCACCGAAGGAACGGGGGTAGTCAATGTCTGCGGTTGGAAGCTCCATGCTCGAAGTATGGAATAGCTCCGGTTAAATGGATACCCCAAAGTCTGCTTATCACAATACCTGTCGTTTGACGCATAAGTGTCTGGCGCGAGATTGGGGCAGGGGGGCGGTAACGCACCGTCATACTGCGCCATCAGGATCACGTAGGTATGCGAAGGCTCGCTGGTGGCCGGCGTCGAGCTCCCGCTTCGAGGCAATGGAGGGCTGGAGTCGACCCGAAGCGGTCAGTTGCAACTCTCAAAAGCGGACGTTTGCAAGCCGGTGCTACCAGACTCTTGATTCCTAGCTGGTAGGAGGCCGGCCGTGAATCCTTTCGAAGGCAAGCAAGATGTCAACTTTTGAAAACGGGATGCCCTGGGCCAATAATTCTATGTAAGGAATAAGCCAATCCGCCCCGGTAATCTCGAAGTGCTCCTTCCATTTTTCCTCTAGCGCTTCGGCGGCAGACACCACACATCCGGCGGCGCCATGACCAACGCCCTCGCTGAATGCCATTGGATGCGGGACACTAACTCAAAGCACACAGCGATGTCGTAAGGCCAAGGGAAATTACCTGCGTTAGCTAGCGGCTTGGTTCCGTGCGCGAGATCAAAATAAAGCGCCATAGTCCTCCTTATCTCAGCCTTCGACGAATCTACCGCGCCTCTCCAGCGCAAATCCAACGACCCTTCCTGGCCGGCTAGTGCCTGACGTATCGCCCGAGAGCGGCCACTGATAGCGGCATGCATGCGACGATCTTGCCGAAAAGGCGCGGCCCTGTCGCTAACGGGTATCAGCGATGTAGCCGCGTTTTTCGACGAAACTGCACTCTTGCGTAACCGTCCGGCGGACAGCGTTCTTGACGACGGGGTTGCTTTCAGGCGGCGGTCGAACGGATCGGCTCAGCCATGGCCCATGGCAGCAGTTCGCTGACGCGATTGACGGGGTGGTCGGCGATGCGCGCAATGACGTGGCGCAGGTAGGCCTCGGGGTCGAGGCCGTTCAACTTGGCTGAGGCCACCAGCGAATAGATAGCGGCACCGCGTTCGCCGCCACTGTCAGAGCCGAAGTGCAGGAAGCTCTTTCGACCGAGGGCAACGGCCCGCAGCGCACGCTCCGCTGCGTTGTTATCGATCTCAACGCGACCGTCACTGGCATACAGGGTCAATGCCGACCACTGATTCAATGCATAGCCAATAGCCTTCGCGGTATCGCTTTTGGGCGACACCTTGCTGAGCGTCGAACGTAACCAGATCTCGAAGGCCTCCAGCAATGGACGCGCCCGCTCCTGTCGGACGCGCCTTCGCTCGTCGGGAGGCTTCCCGCGGATATCAGCCTCAATAGCGTAAAGTTCGCCGATCCGGCGCAGCGCCTCAGTGTTGACGTCGTTCCTGCGTGCTAAGTACAGATCGTGGAACTTTCGTCTCGCGTGAGCGGTATCTGGAGCTCCAGATACAGCGCAGTATCCCGAGTACGGTTTTATGCTGAGCATCGAGCGGTCGACGCTTTTACGTAGACTTCGGATGCTCCTGCGTCACCACATAAATCTTATCGCTTACAGCGAACTCAGAAACGCGAGAAGGTCGGGTTTCGGTTTCCATGATCTCGCATGAGCAGGCTCGATCCCAGCATGCTGCCAGAACATTTCCAGGGCATCGCGCTTCATCTGAAGGTTTGTCTCGATGTAGCGTCCGGTTGTCGCAATGCTCGCATGACCAAGATAGTCGCGAATCACCGGCAAGGCGTTACCCGATTGCAGCAATCCGACAGCACAACTGTGCCTCAGTACATGTGGCGTGACCCGCTTATGAGCGAGCGCAGGCAGTTCCCGAGCCGCGGCTTGCACGTGCCGGCGCAGAATGTAGGCAATCCCATCACGACTTAGCGCTTCTCCATGGCGATTGAGAAAAACATGAGGCTGTGTGCCCGGATGGTTGATCGTTCCTAGCCGGCGAAGCGCATCGGCAGTCTCGCGCCACAACGGCAGGAGTCGATCCTTGCGACCTTTACCGTGGAGCCGGACCTGCCGTGGAGAGGCTAGTTGCAGGTCGTTCCAGCAAAGACCCGCCGCTTCACTGACACGCGCGCCGGTATTGTAGAGAAACAGCAGTAATGCGTAGTCGCGATGCCCACGAATGGTCTTTGTGTTGGGCGTTGCAAGAATCGCACGGACTTCATCAGCTTCCAAATAGGTCGCCGGCTGATGTCGTGCCTTCTTTGCCGGAATTGCGAGCGCTCCGGCATACTGATGCGAGTGAACGATGTCTGTGCGCAGCAGGTGTTTGAAGAAGCTTCGAATAGCGGTACGTCGACAGTTGCGCGTTGCCACCGAGTTTGACCGGTCCGTCTCGAGATGAAGGAGGAATCGGGAAACCGTTGCAGCATTCATGTCACCAAGATCAATAGCCGAAACGCTGCACCCCTTGTTCGTCGCGACGAACTCAAAGAAAAGCTTCAGGGCATCGCGATAGGCGCGCACCGTATGGATGCTAGCACCGCGCGCGCGTTGCAGGTAATCGGCAAAGAACGACTCGACCCGAATGAACAAGGCCGCGGATGGTGCATTCTTCATTCTGGACTATGCGCATGGCGCAGATGATTCTGGAGCTGTCTGCTGGCGAGATCCAGCAGTTGTGGTGTCGCCTTCAGGTAGACCTCTGTACCGAGCACGTCCTGATGACCGAGATAGGCAGATAGTAAGGGTAGCTTTGCGTGGACATCCACTCCGGTAGATGCCCATGCCGTGAGACGATGCACCGCGAAGGCGTGGCGGAACTCGTACGGTCTCGGTCCGATCCTGCCGGCGGGTGGTTTGATCGCCAATTGCCGAAGCAACCGCCGAATTGCCTCCGATGCGGACTTCACCGTAAGTGGTGTGCCGTCCAGACGAATGAACAACGCTTGCGGTTCTTTGACGCGACGATTCCGAAGGAGCTGTCGACGTGCCTCCAGGTATTGATGCAGCTCCCTGGCCAGATCCGGGCGAAACGCCACGATGCGGGATCGCCCTTTACTGTGCGACACCAGGAACGTGTTGCGGCGGAGATCTACGTCCTCCATATTCAGGTGGACCGCTTCTCCCAGTCGCAGGCCAGTGCAGTAAAGCACCAGCATCAATGCGCGAAACATTGGCCCCCAAATCCAGCGACCGCGATGGCTGCTCGCCGCATGCAGGAGCCGAAGCACTTCTTCATGCGAGAAGATGTACGGGAGAAACGGCGATTCCTTGACTGGCGCGAGCGCATGTTCGGGAACATATCCGCGCGGATCGGTGCGGCGCCTGTAAAGGCACAACTGGCGGACCACCCCGAATTCCTGGCTCACCGTGACGGCCTTGCGTCCGGCGACGCGCGACGACCATCTCCGGATAGCCTCATCAAGTGCCACGGTCTGCTCGCCCCATTGTTCGGCAATGAACAGCACGAAGCCGTTGAGCACAAACTCGCCGCGGTGATATTGCACGCCCATGGCACGCCGGAAGTTCAGAAAGTTCGCTGCATCACGGGCCAGCCCTCTCGCTGTCACAAGCGTTCTCATGATGGCACCGGCAGTGAAACGTCCCGCAACGACTCCGTTGCAATGCGTACGTATGCAGAAATGGAATCCGGGTCGCGATGGCCAAGAATATCGGAGACTACCCGCGGGTCCGCACCAAGGTCAATTTGACGTGATGCGTTGGAGTGACGCAGCACGTGGCTGCCGAGGTAAGTAGCTGTCAAGCCGGCCACGGTGGCATGCTTGACCACGATGTGCCTGACAGCGGACGCGCAACTCAGAGGGGCGAATGGCAACTTGCACTGAAGAAATAGATAGCGGGTCGTTGCGTGTGGTGGTCTTCCGTCGCGAAGATAGAGAGCCAGTGCCCTCGCGACGGCCGGCAGCAGCGGTAACGTGAAGGCCGTTCCGGTCTTCGGTCGAATCACCCGAAACGTGGCGGCGCTCCAGTTGATATCGTCAAGTCGCAGCCCGATCACTTCGCCGGCGCCGAAGCCATAGGTGCTCATCATTAGCAGTATCGCGTAGTCGCGCAGACCACACGGATTTGACCGGCTAACGGCATGGAGCAACCGCTGCACATCCTCCCACGGCAGCGCCCGACGTGGACGCTCATACTTTGGCTGTACGGGCGCTATTACTGAATCGGCGAGATTGCGCCGGCTGCGAGCGGTGGCAATCAGAAAGCGCGCGAAAGACCGGATGCTGCCAGCGATGTCGGCCGTCGTGGTACGGGCGTATCGATGACTGCAGTCAACGAGAAACGTATCGATATCAACCAGAGTCATGGAGCGCCACGTCTGACCGCACTTGCGAAGATGCTCCAGAAAATAGCCCATGTGGATCAGCCTCTTGTGCACAGTCGTCTGCGGGCTGCCGCGATGTGCTATGAGGTGATCCGTGTATGCGCGCAGTACCCCCGTCGCAGGGCAACTGGCAACCGGCGCAACCCGCCAGGGCGGCGCTTCCCTTCCGAGCACGCAATAAACACGATTCAATGCGTGAACCGCAGTCCTAGCGTTCGCCGCTGCGTCGGGACCTATATCATGCCGTCGGGAATACCAATCGACGAAGCGACGTGCACCATAGAGAGTCAACTGGGCTTGCTCGTGCAGTCCGCGCTGGTCGCAATATGCCCTGAAGCGCCTGATCCACCGGAGATACACGTAGGCACTGCCGTCCTTTACGGAGCGGTCGTCACGCCACACGTGGATGATCTCGCTCGTCGTCGGGGACGGCCTGGATCGGCGTGTATCGGTCGGATCAAGCTGCATAATGTTTGCTCAAAGTTGACCGCTGCAGCGTAGATCGGCTCGCGCCTCCCGTCAGGCCCCGTGTCTTGTTGGTCAAGCGCAGGACGGATCCACACGCCTCGCTGCAATCTCAGAAAACCCAGCGGTGCCGGTAGTTCGCTGAGTATCTGTGGTGGGAGCGCATGCCTCAACTCCAGTAGCGTCCGGTACGGGCTGGCTTCGCCGGGCATGCGGCACCTTTGCGGCATGCTCGGCGTTGGCAGTTGCAGGGAAGATACCGCATGCAGCGCTGCTTCAACCGCGCGTACCCTGCGGCGCAACCAACGTACAGCCGACGGCAAACTCACGTCGTCCCGCCGTAGCGCATCGGCAGCGGCCTCCATGCTGCGCACATGCGGCAAGCTTGCGACGGCGGCGTCGATCGAGGCAAGCAGACCCGGCAGCCTTGCGGCGAGAAAATCAGGCAGGAGACTGAAAGTTCGGTGTCCCTGAGGACAGTACCACCTGGCAATGCGCATCCCTGATGGTGCCGCACGCCGATAGGTGCCATGGCGAGCAAACGAGCAACCGCCAGAGGGATGCAACGGACAACGGTCCAAACGCGCGATGAGCCATTCGCGATTCGCGACGTAGCTCTCGGCACTCGATACCGTTCGCAGTGGGATCTGCATGTTCACCGCCCAGACGCCGTACATGCATAGCGTCCAGACAGATAATATGCCGAGTTGTTTGGCCCTTCAAACTCGTCCGTTGGCGCCCGAACGGCGCTCACCCCACATAAAACGGTACTCGGGATACTGAGCGACACATCCGGCCTCTTGCACCTCGCCGTCTCTGTAAATCGAGTTGTAGCCTGCGAATGCGTCAGCTTGCAGGATCCCCCTGAAGCCTTTCAGGTGGGCTTGCGGATATTCGCCTGACCGACTCGGGCTGTACGCAAACCATACGGCTGGCGCGTCCACTGAACCAGCGGGCCTGTCGTCACGTACATAGGTCCAGAGCCGTCCGGTCTTGGTCTTGCCCTTCCCAGGTTCAAGTACTGGTACCGGCGTATCGTCAGCGTGGATCTTCGACGCCGCCATCACGTACTGCCGGATTGCATCGACCAGGGGGCGCAATAGTGCGCTGGCTTGTCCGACCCAGTCGGCAAGTGTCGAGCGGCTCAACTCGACGCCATCCCGCGCGTATATCGCCGACTGCCGATACAGGGGGAGATGGTCGCAGAATTTTCCAACCAGGACATGGGCGAGCAGACCAGGACCAGGCATACCGCGATCAATGGGCCGGCTGGGCGCTGGTGCCTGTACGATGCAGTCACAGCAGGCACAGGCCTTCTTTGGTCGACGATGCCGGATCACTCGCCAGTGCCCCGGCACCTACTCGAGTTGCTCGGCGATGTCTTCGCCAAGCTCGTTGAGCGTTCCGCCGCACTGCGGACAGCACACATCGTCAGGTTGATGGACGAGATCTTCGCGCGGTAAATGATCAGGGAGGGCTCTGCGTCCAGTCGGCCTGGTCGCGTCCTTTGAGCGCTGCTCGCTTGCGTCGAGCACTCCGGCACCTTCGTCGGCCTGCAGATCCTCCAGACGTAATTCCAATTGTTCGATCTGGCGATCAATCTTCTCGGACTTGCGCCCGAACTGCATTCGTTGGAGCTTTGCGATCCACAGCTTCAGGCTCTCGATTTCCAGTGCTCGATCTGAGAGTGTCCTCTGAAGCGTCGCGACCGTGCCACGTAGATTTTCCACGTCGCTGTCGCGCTCGCGAAGCTCAGCTTCCCGCGCCAGAAGCAGGGCCTTCAAGGCGTCGATGTCGTCGGGAAGTGAAGCGTTACTGGAGGTCATGCAGGCAGTCTAGGCGCCAGCGTCACTCCCCACGTGTGTTGTCACAGACGTTTACAAAGCACTGCACGGACGGGCCGCATTGATGGGTTGGCGCCAGTCGAACCCCTCCAACAGAAGGCCAAGTTGCGCATTCGTCAGGGCCACCACGCCACCTTCGGCACGCGGCCAGGCGAACCTACCCCGTTCCAAACGTTTGGCGAACAGGCACAAGCCACCGTCCCGCCAGTACAGACACTTGAGCAGATCACCACGTTTGCCCCTGAAGATAAAAACGTGGCCAGAGAATGGGTCTTTCTGCAGGACCATCTGCACTTTGGCAGCTAGGCCATCGAAACCACATCGCATGTCAGTAAATCCTGCAGCAACCCAGATCCGGGTGTTCGCCGGCGGCTCCATCATCAGCTCAGCCATTGCACGATCATACGCAGGGTTTCTGGATCGACTCGGCCTTCAATGCTCACCTGGCCCTTGGCCAGGTGCAATCGGATGACTCCTGCTGGCAACGCTTCCGGCCGCTCGCATGGCTTGCCCGTGAGCGACGCTTCGACTCCGGGGCCTCTGACTACAACGGGGAACAGCACTGGGGTGTCACCAACATGGGGGATCCCTAGTTGGCCTGCTCGAAGCATGCGACGCCACCGAAAGACCATGTTCACGTTTAGACCGTGTTCCAGCGCCAGCTTTGAAACCGAGACGCCTGGCACGCACGCAGCTTCTGCAAGCCTTTGCTTCAGTTCGATCGGATGATTGCGGCTGCCGCGTACGCGGCCACCACGCTTAGCCACAGTCTCCAAAGTAGTCTCCGCCAGATTTTTGATGGGAACTACTCTGGATAGGTTCGACTCTCGCGTCTACACGGCCATCAGCGGACGCTTACACTCTTGCTGATCAAGCCGCTGAAATTCCGGCAAAGGCCTGCGGTGAGGCAAAGTGTCAGATTTAATACGGACTGAGCCGAAGTGACGCTTTTATTGAGCTAGGGCACAGGCAGTGCCCCCTCGATGATCTTCAAGGCGTGCTCAAGCGCTTTGCGCGGCGGGCATTTTGGGCACTCATCCAAGGTCGTCGCCATGCTCTGCAATGCGATCTCGCGACACTGTGCTTGCATTTGAACGACGTCAACATTGTGGCAATGACTGAGAGAGGCGAGGCGCTCCAGCTCAAGCTGATCCAGCCATTTTTCCGTACCCCTCGGGTCGGTCTTTTGCATCGCCAGCGCGGGCACCTCTTGCGGAAACCATACCTGGGTGGTGAGTACGTCGTACACGGGGGAGAGCCGCGGGCGCATGACATCGTCATAGACCAAACCAAAGTTTTTCAGATGTGCATCGCCGTTGCGTAGTGCGTCGTTCATCATGACCAGTTTCAGCATGGCCACGAGATCTGTCGCCTGGTCGTCTGGATGTACGAAGAAGCGGATCATCTCAAACAGGTGTTCAATCGATCCGTTATATTTCCCACTACGAAACAAGCCCGACAGCGCACATGCATCTTCGAATCCGCGACGTGATCCGTCAGGGGCGATATCAAATCGGCTCATCGTCAGTGACGTGCGATCCGGGCTTAATTCAATCGCAGGAACGTCTAGTCCCGCTGCCGAGCATGCTTTCAAGCATGCATACTCAACCAAACTCGCGCCAACATAATGGGGCGAGTCGAATTTAACTATGGAGCCGTGCGCGGCGACAGTCCCGGGGCGAGTCTTTTCCGTCGGGAATGTCGACATCTTGGGCATGACGCCAGACACGCCAAACATCTCCGGAGATGTCTTCAGAATTTCGATCAGCCGCTGTGCCGCACCCTCAGCTCTGGCGGCATCCAGAATGTTTTGTTGAAGTGTGGCGTCTGGGTCCAGCGGGCCGTCGAAGGTAGTGCGGCCGATAGTGTGACGACCGACAAGACGGAGCAGCGACATATCGTTATCAACGTCGATATGCTTGGCGAAGCGGGTTCTAATGGCTTCCAGCACGATGCCTTCGGGCAGGGATACCTGAAAGGGTGGGGGCACCCCGTTGAAACCAAGATACTCTTCTGCTGGCGCGCTCGGCGGCATCAGTAACGAGACTGTCATTTGATCCGGGACATCCGGAAGGTAACGGAAATCAATCAGGCCTGTCTCGATGTCTTCACTGAGCAAGCCGACAGGATAGTCCGAAACGAAAACCTCGAGTTCGCTACTCATTGAGATACTTTGTGCAAGAGATTCGTCTGGAGCATTGCCTGGCGCTCCCGCTCCGCTCGCATCATTTCCCTGAGCGTGGGGCGACGCCTTACGTTGCTTTCCGGGTAGGAAACTGGGGCGATAAAGGACGCCGATCCCACGCGCTGCCGGCTGGGTAATTTCGCCTGGAGCATTGCCTGGCGCTCCCGCTCCGCTCGCATCATTTCCCTGAGCATGGGGCGACGTGGTGGCGTGACGATCGCCGGGTCTGGTTGAGGGTTAAGGTTCACGCCGACCGCAGCCGCCATCAGGAGTAGATTCAACGTCGAGACGCTTTGGCCGCTCTCGATTGCAATGACGGTTGCCCGAGACACGCCCACTTTCTGGGCGATGTCGGATTGCTTACTACCTTGTCGCTCGCGCGCGGAGCGCAAGGCTTCCCCGATTTTGCGGCGCATTGCGTCCGCTTTATCATGTAGCTCTCCTCGATGGTCCATTTGACCCCCTTAACCGGGTTGGATTCAGCAAATCTGATGTCAACAATAATTGACATTATAGTCCATGTCAATTTTTTTTGACTTCCGAAGCTGAGTTCGCAATTCGAGGCAGGGGCGGCCTAGTGTTGACACCGGCAGACGTCGGGCATCCTTTGCGGTAAGCCTCCGGTCAGTACCGTCTGGACGTTGGGGCATCGGTTGAGCCGGGGCGAACGACACCTCGGCTATTCGAATTGGATGGCGAGGTCGACCGACCGCTTCTGGCCGGAAACGGCCAAACAGTACTTTGGTGCCACAACCGAGAGGGATATGAATTTTAGCCACGGACTCATCCGGTTCGAATTCCTCCGATATCCTCCATTCCATGCTGTCTTCCTCACGCCGTTGGCACGACTTCGGCTGTGGGGCTGGACACGGGTTGCGCTGCCGGCATGCTCGCCTCCAGGAAGCCGCGCGCGATCAGCTTCGGGCGCAACTCCGACAGGGTATTGGCTGGAACGGCCAGCCAGAGCAGCGTTCTGGCGCGGGTCACGGCCACATAGCCGATACGTCCTACCTCTGACGCAACTCCGTCGAGCAAGGCGGAAACATGCTCCTTGGTGGCAAGGTAGAGAACAGCGTCTAGGCTTTCCCCCTTCGCCTGATGGACCGTATCAATCCGGATGCGCCGGACATTCGGTGCAGCCAGATCGTCCGCGGCCACCAGCGGTGCATTGGGAAGGCTCTTCTTGGCCAGCTTCATACCGATGTTGTTGGCCGGTGTCAGGCCGTGTTCGCGCTGCAAGGTAACGAGCAAATCCTTGACTCTGGCCAGCAGTAACGGGTGCCATTCCGCATCTGCGCGGAGCGTGGCAGATGGCAATCCGCTGTCCGGGTTCCGGGTGAAGCGCCAGATCAGGCGTCGCAAGGGTTGCGCGTCATGGTAGCGGGCCGGCTGGGTGATCGAGGCCACCAATCCTTTGGGCGGATCGCTAAGAAGGCCCGTTATGCAGGTGGCGACACCCTTGAAGGCGGCCAGATAGTCCTGTTTGGTGTCGCGTGCGATCGCCGCTTGCACAAAGCCCTTGACGGTTCCCTGGCCGGCCGGGGAGTCGTTGCCCGCGAGCTTGTCGGCAAGCTCGCGGCCGCGGCAAAGCACGGCTGAGTTCTGGACCTGCAGTCCCGCTGCGCGGACCGTGGCCTGGAAGGCGTCGATCAGTTTGTCGCGCTCAGCCGTCTTGAACGGCACAAAGAACGCGCCATGCAGGGTGGCAGGGACGGATAGATCTGCCGCATCGCCACGCGTTGACAGTGTATTGGCTAGGCTGACGATCGGCGGTACGGACCGATAGTTCCGGGTCAATCCCAGACTCGCGATGCCGGCACGTGTGCCGTATTGCGAGAGGAATTTGCCATTGGCGCCGGCGAATTCGTAAATGCCCTGATTGGGGTCGCCGATGAGCGAGACACGTACGCCCGCGCCGATGAGCTGTTCGAGGATGGCCTGATGGAGCGTACCAATGTCCTGCGCTTCGTCGATGAGAACATGGGGATACCGGCGTGCCAGCGCCCGCAGAATGATGGGCTGCTCGCTCAGCGTGCGATGGCACCAGTAGCGCCCGAGGTTGTGCGAATAGGCCCCGGTTCTTCCCAGACGATGGACGATGGCGCCGGCATAGCCGGCGTCCAGTTCCACAACTTGGTCATTGTTACCGTAGTAGAAATAGACGCCGGAGGCACGTCTGCCGACCTGCATGTTCGTGATGGCGACGGGGTAGTCCCCCGGCCTGAAACGTGAAGCCGCTCAGGAAGGATTCGCCCCCGGTAACGAGAAAGGCCGCCTGGGACGCCTGCATGGTTCGGTGCGCGTGAGGGTGGAGGACGTGGCGGGCGAAGAAACCATCCAATGTGTCAATCTCGACCCGGTGGCCGCCAGCGCCGAGCGTCTGCCCTTGCATCAGGGACATGTAGCTCTTGCGGAAGGTATCCACGGCGACATTGGAGAACGACAGCAACGCCACGCGCCCCCGGTGGCTCCCAAGCTGACGGCGGATTTCCACGAGCCGGCGCACAGCCGTCAGCGTCTTCCCGCTTCCCGCGCAAGCAATGACGGACACCGGATCCAGCGGTGCGTAGATTATTGCCGATTGTTCGAGGGAGAGCTCGGTCATGGGTGTGCCGCGGGCGTCTGACAAGCGTGCGCGACGGCCTGACGGATGTACTCTGGCACGACGCACGATGCGCCATCGGCCAGCACCTGCGCCAGTGTTTGTCCAAACCGTCCCTTCTGGACGTTGTTCTGCTGGCGTTCGAACATGCCGCAAAACAGCAGGCGGGCCTTCTCGACATCGCCCGTCGCGGCGTTGACGGCGGTTCCCACCGCCTCGCCGATTCTCGGATGCAGCTCCTTGAGTGCCTTCAGCATGGCGGTCCGGTTGTCGGCGTGCAGCGCCAGGTCGTATTCCAGCGTCTTGACGCCGTGAAAGACCTTCACCAGCGCGTCCTCACGTGCCTTCATCTTCGCAGTGTTGTCGGACACTTTGACCGTATCGTGGGCAGCGGGGTAAAGCGCGACCGGTTCGCTGCCATCGGCGGGGGTAGCCTCGGGATCGGCGTCGGTGATGACGGCAACCGGGATCTTCAGCGCCTTCTCGCCGAACAATGGCAGGAACGAGTCGAAATTCAGGCCTTCGACACTTATAAGACTGACGCCGTGCTCTCGCAGTTTGTATCCGGCTCTTTCCGCCAGGACGCTGACTAGCATCAACTCCGCAGCCCCTTCCACAAAGATGACGCGGCGGGCAAAGAAAATTTCCGCACGCGTCACATCGAGATAGCGTTCCAGCTTTTCCCGCTTGCCCTCTTCGAAGGTGATGTCGCGGGGGAAAAAGGTTTCGACCCGGCTGCCGGTGTCCACCAAACAAGTCAGCGTCTCGATGTCGGCGATGCTCGCGAAATTGGGGGAGTGACTGGTGACGAAGAGCTGGACCGGCTTCTCTCCGTCGGTCGCCTTGACCGTCTCCAGGTAGCTGAGCAGGACCGCCTGAAGCTGTGGGTGCAGATGCGCTTCCGGTTCCTCGACGATCAGACCGCGATAGCTGGCCTCGGGGTTCTTGGCCAGTTCGCTGAGGACCACCGCCATGAAGATTAGGTTGTTGAAGCCGAGGCCGTTTTGCTCGATGTCGAAGGTGTTGACCATCAGGGAGAGACGGGAGGCCAGTCGCTGGAAATCGCTGCCGCTGAGCCCAAGTTCAAGAAGCTGGGATAGTTGCGGGCCAAGCATGCTGTCATGTCGGCCCTTGATGGCCTTCTGGGTGGCGGTAATCGGTGGATGCCTTTTTAGCTCCTCGTCGAGCTTCTTCAGGACGTCGTTGATGCCATCCCGTCCGGCATCATCGGATAGAAGCTGGAACAGGCGCGCCAGTTGGCTGGTGCGGCTGGGCTTCAGGCTTTGCGAAGCGTCCCGCAACGGGGGCAGATACACTCCGCGCAGGTTCTCCATCATGTCCGCGGTCAGGCCGGTGTCGTCATGGTCGCCACACCATCGCTTGGCACGCAGTCGGCCAGTCTTGTCGGCCTCTGCATAGCGAATCGTGATGTGTGCCTCGGCCTTTCCGGCGGCATCCAGCTTGAGGGCTGGAAGGAAATCGGCTTCGTCATCCTCGTCGAGAGCGCGAAAGACGTACTCGAAGGTGATGTCGCCTGCGGGCGTTCCGCCAGGCGGACGATGCACATCGTCGATGTCGAGGCGGGGGTAGGGCTCGTCATGGCCGGCAAGCAGGGCGCGCAGGGCGTCGACAATCGCCGTCTTGCCAACATTGTTGGCGCCGACCAGGACGTTGAGGCCGGGTTGGAACTTCAGTGTCGCGCTGTTCAGTTTCCGGAAATTTGAAATCGTTAGCTGCGCCAAATACATGTGCGGGACCCCAGATCGTAATCCTTGTTGTTTCTGACATTTGTCATCGCATGGTACCGCATTGACAGGGCCACGCTGGCGCAAAAACCGGAGCGAGCGGCATGGGTGGATCGGGTGCATGGCTGCGGCGACGCGGGAGTACCGGACCAGAGGGGTAAATACGCAGGATGGGTTACCTCGTATACTCCGGCACAACCCGTCTACCGTGATGCTTGCAATGGCGAAGCGATTTGAAGGCTCTATTCCGGAGCGGTTTCACCTGTATGGCAGTATTGGAGGAAATGCGGTCCAGCAACTGCATGTCGAGGCGATACGCGGTGGTTTGGAAGTCGAGGAAGAGACCGACGCAAGGGGCCGCGTGGTGGCATTCGATGTCGAGATGCCAGGCGGCGAGCGCGCCCGCGTCCTGCCCAGCGGCGCGGACCCGGGCCACGCCGGGGTGCCCGTTCTGGTCACCACGAAGGTCGGTTTTCCCAGCGACGAGCGGGGATGGGATCTGGCAACGAGTCGAGGTGCGCGCTGGCTGTCGCCGTTGCCGCAGGCGCCCGAAGCTATGGACGCCGCGGCTGCGCAGCATCGTCGCGACCTGGTCCTGCAAAGCTGGCGGGACCAGTTCTTTTTCCGGGAGGAGGAGATCCTGCCGGACGGGACCGTGTCGCCTGGCCTGCGCGGGCCACAGATAGGCGCGCTGCACGCCGTGCTGGCGCACTGGAAGGTTTCCGAGGCTACGGCCACCGTGGTCATGCCAACAGGCACCGGCAAGACGGAAACCATGCTGGCACTCCTGGTGGCGAGGCGGATCCCGCGATTGCTCGTCGTGGTGCCCTCCGATGCGCTGCGCGCGCAGGTGGGGCGAAAATTCCTGACGTTGGGCTGGCTGAAGGCGTTTGGCATCGTCGGTCGGGCGGCGAGCCTGCCCGTCGTGGGCATGCTCACGCAGATGCCCCAGTCCCGCGAAGACGCCGATCGCATCCTGATGCAGTGCAACGTCCTTGTCACGACGATGGCGATCGCGAACGGCATGAGTCTGCGCGACGATGCGCTGGCGCAATGGGCGTCTCACGTGTTCATCGACGAGGCCCATCATGTCGCGGCCCGGACTTGGGATGCCTTCAAGGAGCGCATGGCTGCCGCGCGCATCCTGCAGTTTACGGCGACGCCATTCCGGCAGGACGGGAAACCCGTCGACGGCAAGGTCATCTTCAACTACCCCCTCCGGCGGGCCCAGGCAGAAGGCTACTTTCGTGCCGTGTCGTTCAGGCCCGTCATGGAGTTCGATCCGCGGCAGGCCGACGCGGCGATCTGCGAAGCTGCCATCGCCGTTCTCAACGAGGACCGGGCAGGCGGCCATGACCATCTGGTGATGGCCCGCGCCGCCTCGATCCCGCGAGCAGAGAAGCTCCATGCCATCTACCAGCAGATGGCGCCCGAGCACCGGCCCGTCCTGGTGCACAGCCGACAGGGTGCCGGGGCCCGCCAGGCGGGTCTATCGGCCTTGCAGACGCGTGCCTCGAGAATTGTCGTGTGTGTCGATATGTTGGGGGAGGGCTTCGACTTGCCGGCCCTCAAGATCGCGGCCTTGCACGACATGCACAAGAGCCTGGCGATCACCCTGCAGTTCACCGGCCGCTTTACCCGCTCGGCGAACGGCATTGGCGAGGCCACGGTTATTGCCAATATTGCCGACGCCAATGTCGAGCAGAAGCTGCAGGAGCTCTATGCGGAGGATGCGGACTGGAACGAACTGTTGCGCAAGCTGAGCGAAGGGGCGACGCAGCGCGAAGTGCGCAGATCGGATTTCATCGAGGGATTCAGGGAGGCCAATCCAGTAATCTCGCTGCAGAACATCTTCCCCAAGATGAGCGCCGTCGTCTTCAAGACAGAGTGTGCAGACTGGCAGCCGGAAGCCATCGTGAGGAACTTCCCCGCGGGGCGGCTATATGCCGGTCCCTATATCAACCGGGAAGCGCGCACGCTGATCGTCGTTGCGCGCGACCTCCTGCCGGTTCCCTGGGGCGACATTCGCGACCTCAAGGAAACGTTCTGGCATCTGTACCTGTTGCACTGGGACCAGGAAAGCGGCCTGCTGTTCATCAACAGTTCCGACAACAGCTCCGTTCACGAAGACCTGGCGACGGTGGTGGCCGGGGATTCGGCCCGGCTGATCCGGGGCGAGCCGATCTTCCGGGCGATGCACGGACTGAACCGCTTCGTGATCATGAGCCTGGGACTGCGGCATCTGCTCAACCGCAACATCCAATTCTCCATGCACAACGGTGCGGACGTGGCCCAGGCCCTCGCCACGGCGATGCGGGAAAACAAGGCGAAGTCGAACCTGTTCGGCAAGGGGTTCGAGCACGGTGAGCCCGTCACGTTCGGCTGTTCCCAGAAGGGCCGCGTCTGGTCGCATCGGGTCGCCTACGACCTGTCCGAATGGGTCGAGTGGTGCCATGGCGTCGGCGCCAAACTCAATGATGCGACCATTTCCACCATCGACGTGTTCCGCAACGTGGTGATCCCGATCGAGGTCGAGGGCCGGCCGGAGACGGTCGCCATCGCCGTGGAGTGGCATCCGGACCTGCTCGCGCGACCGCAGGAACGGGTGCTGATCCAGATGGGGCAGCAGGAAGTGTCTCTCTACGACGTCGGCCTGGCAATCACCTCTCACGAACCGGCCGGGCCGCTGCGGTTTGCCGTAGTTGCCGATGACATCGGTGCGGCGGCGGAGTACGAGGTGAGGATCGCCGACCGGCGCGCGATCTTCGTCAGGGTGTCGGGCCCGGAGGCGAGCATTTCGGTCGGGCGCGGGGCGTCCCGGCCGCTTGCCGAGTGGTTCGCGGACAATCCGCCGACCATCTATTTTGCCGATGGCGCCATGATGGTTGGCAATGAGCTTTACCCGCTTCCCGAAGCGCACCGGCGCATGCCGTTCCCGCTGGAGCGCATCCTCGAATGGGATTGGCAGGGGACTAACATCCGCATGGAATCGCAACGCGAGGAACGCCGGCCGGAGTCGATTCAGCGCAAGGTCGTCCTGGGCCTGCTCGCGGAGCCCGCGGCCACACGATTCGACGTCGTGTTCGACGATGACGGATCGGGCGAGATTGCCGATGTGGTCGCGCTGCGCGTGACGGAGAACGCGCTGTTCGTGCGCCTCTATCACTGCAAGTTCTCAAGCGAGGGTGAGGCGGGCGCGCGCGTGAAGGACCTCTACGAGGTGTGCGGCCAGGCGCAGCGTAGCGTGAGCTGGAAGGGAATGGTCTGGAAGATGGTGGACAGGATGCGTCGGCGCGAAGTCGAGCGGAACCAGCGGGGCGGGACCCGGCTGGATCAAGGCACGCTGGCGGACCTGCATGACATCGCGCGCCGGCTCAACGTCCTGTCAATCACCTTGGAAATCTATGCCGTACAACCCGGGGTGTCGAAGCGGGACGTGAGTCGATCGCAGTTAGAACTGCTGGGCGTGACGGAAAATTATCTCCGGGAGACCTATGACGTGCCGTTCTGGCTCATCGCGAATCGCTAGGGGGGCGCCGCTGGTCAGCAGAACCGGCCAGATTGTCGTTTTCGCTCGATAGAAGCCGGGGGTTGTCGTTTTCCCTCGCATTTTACTCGTGTTGCACCAGGTCGGACCGGCCCCCAGAGATGGCTGGCGACCGGTTGCTATCAGCGCCCGGGGTTACCCGGGGCACAGCGGGTTGCTATCAGCGCCCGGGGTTACCCGGGGCACAGCGCGGGACGGAACTGTGTCCAAAGCGGCGGCGCGCGGCAGATCGCGTCGATATTTTTGCCGCTGGAGACCCCCAAGATAATGCGTCGTATCTTGGGGCACAAAAATCCCGACGCGCGCGGAGCCCGCGGGTCGGCGTACCGGACCGGCCCATACGAGCGGCCGTGGCCGGAATTACGACGGTGATCTATAAGTAACATTGAGCCGCAGCGGCCCGAGTCCCGACCGCTCAGCAGGTGCTGCCCAAACTTTCGCTCGCCGGGATGCCCGTTCGCGCGCGGGGCGCTCTAGAAAGCACTCTCGCCCTCGGAAGCTTGAGGGCAATAATCGGTGGGGGGCAGGAATCGCACCCAAGCGCCTCCGATCAAGGCTGATGCGCGTAGAGATGGATGCCATCTCGGTCAAATGGCCTATTTGCGGCTTCCACTGGCGTCGGTAGGCTTTCGACTCCGCCGTCTGCAAGGGCATTGCGGATGACTAATGCGGTTACACAAGGCAATGGCTCAGTCCGCGGAGGTCCATGACCATATCGAATCGGCCACGATTCCCGGAGGATTCGTTCGAGACGCCGCTGCGTCAGTGGTTACGCAGCGGCGCGCCGGTGCTCAAAGGTGTCTACGCGCCGACTGGGAGTGGGAAGACCCGCGCCGCCAGTCGCCTGGTGGTGGACGCATTTCATCAGGACCATGTCATTCCCATTTATGTGGCCCCGCTTAAGCGCCTGATCGAAGAGTTCATTCCTGAAGTCACGCAGACACTGCAGTCACTGGGTTTGGATATCCCGATTTACCGTATCTATGCCCGTAGCGATTTTGAAAACGATGACACGCTGCTGGAAGAAGTCGTGCCCTTTTGCACGGCCGCGAAGCAGTATTTTGTCGCCGATAGGGAATTGCCCTTCGAAGAGACCGACGACGCGCTGGTGGACGACCCGGGCGGACCACCGTCCACCCGGATTACGCCCGCCATGCGCTTGCGGCGGATCGAAGGAGCGGTATTCAAGTATCGCCGTGCGCGCGACATCCTCAAGCTTATCCCCTCTGAGGATGTGGTGAACGAAATGAAGTCCGCCATGAGCCGCATCTGGAGCGACCTGAATTACGTTTGCGCCGCAATCGTCGAGCACGAATTGCTGAATGAGCATGCTGCCGGACTCTTTCAGCATAGCAAGCTCCGCCCCATGTTGCTCAGGCTTGTTCCCCTGAATTTGTTCGACCAGCAACCAGGCATCTTCGTTTCTACCACCAGCAAATTTGCTAGCAAGCCTACCGTATATTCGGTCGAGCGCAACAAACTCGATATCCCGAAGATTGTACGTGGCAAAGCGGATTCCTTTTTTGGCTGGGCGGCTGCGCGTCCCGAGCGGTTCCTCCTGCTTGTCGACGAAGAGGAGGAGTCCCATCAATTTATCATGAAGTCGCTAAAGAAGGAGTTGACAAACAAGGACGTTGATCTGCACCGTGTCATTTACTCCTTCTTCCACCATTTCGATTTGTCTAGTTTTTCCGCTTATGCCGAACATGACAGCGAAGCATTTGCCAGGAAGCTATTCGACAATTCCGGCGAGATACTGCGTTCGCTGGATAAGATTCAAGAAGCCATTGTCAGCAATCCGGACCTGGACGATCAGGTGGCAGCGATGCGGGGCATACCCTGCTGTGCCAGCTTTAGCCCGTCATGGGTGCGGAAGCTGATAGAAGATTTTCTGAGCAAGCATGACGTCGACAACCGCTTCTCACGTTTGGAGGAGAAGCTCCGTATCCTGGAGGCCGTCAAGAGATTTATCCAGGACACGATCAAGCCGTGGCCGGACCGGAATGCGGTGGAGTCGGACTTCGACGTCTATCGTCGACTGGAGAACGTTTTCCACGACAAAAAGCATATCCTGATCAACACCGGTTGCCTTGGTGAGTTCCGAACGGACATGGTCTATCTGTTCTTTAATGAACGGCTGGAGATCTACGAACACGAAATTCTCGAACAGATTCGCGTCGCTCCGGTGCTTGCGCACAACAATTTGGAACTGATTTCTGCCGCGAGCTTGCAGGAGAACAAGGACGTCCAGCGCCAGAAGAACAGCTTTTCGCTGGGAGAGTTTTTGCGGTTCGTGATGCTGATCACCCGCGTGATCCTGAGAACGAGGATTCAAAAACCCCTCGGTGCTTCCCTGGCGCGCATATCCGATCATCAGTGGAAAGTGCTATCGATGTATCGCAACAAGATTGGCGGATGGCGCATTCCCAAGGACGCGTTGCCGGAGTTGACTCAGGAGGCCCCGGATGAGCCGCTTACGGCCGAGGCCGTCTTTCGGCGCGCCAAGTTCGCCTTGAGCATCGTGGAAGATTCGATGCACCGGCAGGAATACGCGAACGATATGCGCATCATGTCAATCGCGGCGACCGTCCTGAAGCGGACGCCGGAGGATATGTTGGACGAATTCTTGACGCAGAAGCGGCGCAGGCAACCCGAGTTGCCGGGCAACCTGGCCTATGTGCTGTCCGCGACCGGTGGCATGGGTGGCTGCTGGGGCGGTCTCCTGTTGCCTTATTTGGGAGCGCGACTGGAGGAGGCCGGCGGAAGGGTGATAGGGCCGACCGACAGCGAATTCCAGTTCATGCGAGCGTTTCGCGAGTACCGGGCGTCCAAGCGCCAAACTGCGGTGAAGGCATTTGATCGCGAAAACTGTCTGGAGCGGATCGAGCCCGGTGATCATTTCCATCGGGTCGAGCACCAGTTCATCAATGAACTGGTGTTCGAGGGGAGCCATATCGGGCGTAATCCGTACAAGGTCGACGAACTGAAATACCTTTGCGCCTTGTTGTGGCGGCTGGCACTGGGGCCGGAGCGATCGGCCATTGCCTTCACGCAGACCGTAGGGAACTTCCGGCTGATACTGGATGGACTCTCCCGACGGGGTCTGGGGGTAGAGGCGGACGAGCGCATTGAGGGTCTCTACACGTTCGATCCGGCCGTGTTCGGCGGCCCCCCGGAATCTATCAGACTGCTCCTCTATACCGCCTCCTTCGGGCAGGAGCGCCATCGGTTGGGCGTTGGGGAATCATCGCCGGTTGCAGACGGGGAAATTAGTGAGGACGACGTCGACGAGTCCCGGCTCCAGTCGCTGCTCGACGAACGGGAACAGAAGCTGCTCGTGGTCAGCAGCTTCCGCTCCGGCAATCGGGGGTTAAACCTGACACCGAAGTGCAAGCCGATTCGGCAACAGGACGGACGCCATCTCCCGTCGTCGATCAAGGATTTTGACATTCTGATGTTGGCCATGTCGCCGTACTACGATGGCCTCTATCGCGTGTCGCACCAAGAGCTGGCCCATATGGAACGGCTGCAGGCCATGCAGCAGCGCTTGTATCTGGACGGGCGACTGTCCGACTATCATCTGCGGGACTTGCCGGCGGTGCTCAGAGACGAATCGGACGACGTCTTTTACGATGAATACCTTCGGAAGATCGGCCGCGAAATGGTCCAGACGATCGGGCGAGTTGAGCGGGTGGAAGACCGGCCGGCTCGCCAGTTGATCCTGATCAACCAGGAGCTTGTGCGAGAACTCGCACATTTTCATCAGGTCGAGCCTGACTTCCATCGACGCTTGTCAGCGGGAAACTATGCGGTTTACGAGCATGTCAAGGAGTTCGTTCGGCGTACCCGAATGTTTGCGACCGAAGCAGAGTGGGCCGACTACGCTGCCCGTGAAATCGTCGCCGGAGGGGATTTTCTGCGCGCTAGCCGGCGTATCTATCGTGGCTTTCGCAATAATGCCAACCGTCAAGCCTGGGCGCGCATCCGCAGCCCGCTGATGTTTCGCGATCCCGCGGCTTACCTGGCTACGCTTGCTTCGACCCCGGAAGGCCTTGACCAGAAGGTCTGGCAAGACTTTGTCAGCAACCTTTTCATTCCTAACAGCTTGCCCGAACGCTACGTGGTGAAGGCGCGTCAAGTGATCAGCGCCACGCCAGGTCTCTCCGAATTGCTTGGTGAAACCGTGTGCGCTCTGGTTGAGGGAGCATACGGCGAGCTGGCCATCTATGCTGATCTCGATCACGGCAAAGGCCGCCGCTTCGACGCGGCCGAGCGTTTGGTACCACGCGCATTGCGGTCGTGCCCGGAGTTTGCCGAAGTTCAGCGCAAGCTTGGTTTGGATTTTGATACCCTCTACAGTGAATGGGTGCCGCGTCCGCAGTTTTTCAATGATTATGTCAAGGGCTATTTTGCCGAGCTGGTCATGCAGGAAATCCTGGTGCGGCGGGGCGGCATTCGCCAGATCGACCCGTTGAGCCACCCTGGCGCGGCGGCAATCTTCGAGCGCTTTGATATTTTCATCGAGGGACGCGATGTCATTCTCGCCCTCGATTTGAAGAACTGGAACCGCAGGAGCGATCGCATGCTGGGCGCGCGGACTCGCATGGAGGCGGTGCCAAAAGTGCAGATCGTGGCCGAAGCATTGCGGATGCCACTGACCCTGAGACGAAAGACGATTAGCGGCGCCCAACGGGTTGGCAATCTACTCGGGAAGCGGATCATTCCCATTTATATCAATTTGTGTGGGGAACGACCGCACAGCGATGAAACGCTCGAGGGGTATCCCCTCCATTTCTATAATCTTTTCGTGGCCGTCCGTGATGAAGCGAACCTGCTGCGGTACGAACTCAACGCCGATCTGCTAAGCCGGTTGGCGTCCGTCAAGCGGGAAGCGTAATGTTTGTCGACACCCCGGCCGAGATTGCCACTGCCTGGACTAACTTTATTCGCGTCGACGACCCCATCGACGCTGCCGCAGAGCGGTTGCTCGCCTCTCTTCGGCTCGGGGGGAAGGGGCACTGGGCGGTGGCGTCCACCGAGCTCGCGAAAGCTGATCGCAAAAATCCCGACGTTCGGATCCAGGCGCGCAAGCGACAAATCGCGGGCCCGCTAGGGCTGGATCCCGATGCGATTCCCTTCTTGCGGGGCACCGGGGAGGGGCAGTATTTCTTCTTGAAACCCGGCCCCGCAGCCACGGTGCCTGCCGAGAATAACGCGGCGGTCGTGATCCACCTCTGTTTGCTGGCTGGACTCCTGCACCGGACGGCATACGGCGCCAACGCCTTGCGGGCGCAAGCCATCGGACCGCATGTCTATCTTGGCGCCCGAAGTTTTACCACGAAGCAGGGGCAGACGGGCATCGAGGCGTTCGAGCTCGGCATTCGCATTCGGCATAACGAAATACAAGCGACCTTGTCAGCGCGAGTGATGCAGGTTGCGGCCGGTGAAATGGTATCCGGCACCGTGGCGGACGATGAGCATGACGCGGGCTTTCTCTTGTCGAACATTTCGCCGACACGCCTGCAAAAATGGGATGCACGGAAGTCCCGGCCGCTTGATATCACCTTTGACAACGCGTCGCTCCGGCGCTCGCGACTGTTCTTGCTGAACCGGATCACCGAACTCTTCTGCGCGATTCTGCAGGAATCCGGCGTTCGCTATCAGCGGACCAAATTCTCGCCGTCTCGGACCATTGCGCTGCCACGGCTCTCCCTTGCCCAGATCGCCCATCCCGACCACGCAGTGCTGATTGTGAACAATACTGGCGCGCGGCTGGTCGATCGCGACCGGCAGCGCATCATCGAGGCGCTGCGCTTTGATGGGTTGCAGTTTCGTGGGATTGACTTCTATCGCGCCGGGATGCCGGCGACGAATGCTGACTGGACTCAATTGGTGGATGCCCGTACCGCCTTGCTGGTCCTGAATCCGGCCAATGCGCCGTTCGGCAGCGTTCGCATCCAGGGCGATCCATGCAGTCGTCCCTGGGAGGCCTATCACGGGCTGACAACTGCTATCTTGGGCCAAGACGATGTGGATAGTTACACGTGGGCGAAATACGTGCATCTCTATCGTCGCGACAAGCCTCGATACCCGGTCTTGCAGGGGCTGGACTGTTCGGTGGAACATGACACCGTGGTTCTGCCGGATGTACCCGCGAAGAAACTGTACGAACTGCGTCGTTGCGCGCTGGAATTGGGCATCAAATGCAATTTTGCTCAAGGCAAAGTCGCGCTGCCGACACAGTGTGAGCTTGAGGGTGAATTCACCCTGATTCACACCGATGCGGTGACACTGCAATTGGGCAGCCTGAAGGGCGAGAAGCTGTTGATGGCCGCGATCGTCAAGGTACGAGCGGGGAATGGCGAAATCCAGATTGTCCATCGCGAATTCCATTCTGAGCTAGGGCTTGGCGATCTACAGGCGCTGACCCGGCAGTATCCCTGCCTGCAAAATGGAATCCGAGCGGACCACTTTTTCGTGGTGGATGACGCCAATCAGGTGTTCCTGCAGCGCATTAGTGGGGCCCTGGCGCCAAAGATTCTTCTCAATGCCAAGTATGGCAGTATTGAACAGGCCCTCGACGAGATGGCGCGCAACGAGGGACTGTTACCGTCAGGTGTATTCAGTCGCGGTGCCGACTGGGCATTGCTTCCGTTCTATGTGTCGCCCGGCAAGGCCGCTGGGCGGAAGTGGCGCGACACCGCGTACATCGAAGACCGGGGGGTATTCTTAAGATACTTTGTGCCCTCCCTCTTGCCGGCAGAGGTTGCCATGGGCTTCTCCAATCTGCATGACCTCATGGTCTTTCACAATCCAACACCCGTCGCCAACGGAAGCGGGTGTGTGCCGGTGGAAAGCGGCCTGCTCGGGCAAAACGTGGTCAAGCTCTATCTCGCCACCTTGACGAGCGGCATCCTGCGTCTAGAGGAGACCAGCAAAGCGTCATTGCTCGAGAAGCTGGCCAGCCTGGGCGGAATGGACACGTAGGGAAGGGTGACGTTGCGCTCCAACGGTGGGGCCGAACGCCGGCTCGGCTGCGGCGTGATGGCAATGCCTCTGCCGGTGCCGGACCGCCGCCGCAGGCATTGCCACCGTGATTGCTCGCCACGACGAGCCTCGCGGGACCGATCTTGGCAAGACGCGCTGGGTTACGAGCGGACCCTTGCTTGGCCGGACGCCCCACGGGCGTGCCGGCACGATGTCCTCGCAATGCAATTCGGCGTGCGGCAACCATTCCGGATCAGGGCACTGACGCCTGACTGTGTGGCCTGCCGCCGCCTTCGTTGCGCGGAGCCCGGCCTCCGGCGCTTGTTCCCCCAACCGCATTGCCTCGTACGTGACGTCGGCATGAGGCGCAGCCCGGTAAGCCGGCGAACGGTCCGTCGTGCCGCCTGACGCGCATGGCGCAATGGCCCAGCAGGGGCGGTGGGCCCGGAGCCGGCCGGAGATAGGCCGGCGCGCTGGCGGCGAGGGGCGCGATCGATCGGGCGCTGACCGCAGGCGTCGGTGGTCAAAGCGATCCGGTGGCAGGGCGGGGGGATTGGCGCTCAGGGCTGCTCGCGGTGAGAGCGCTGCGTTGCGTCGGGCATGATCCCTGTGCCGCCGCGGTGCGGGTGGCGTTGGCGCCGCGGCACGCTCGCGCACGAGGGGCGCAACCCAACGCTGCCGATGCTGGCTCACCGGTCGTGCCGTCTGAGCGAGGCCTGGGGTAGCGAGCCAGGAGGCGAGTTGGAGCTAGCTGGGAAACTGCAGCAAATCTGCTTATATAGATATCAACACCTATCTGCACAAGCGTTTCTGCGTCTCGCCACCCAAGCGCCGCATGCGTCATGCGCAGCAGCGCTGCCTCAGGAGGGCCCGTATGGCTTCCAATCCTGCCATCCCGCACCGTCCGGCTTCGGCGGGGACCCCTCCGGGGAAAAACCCAACCACCGATGGCCGCCGCCGGCGCGGCGCCGGCCAGCCGGTCGCCGCAACGCACCACCTCGGCGCGCACCACTTCGCGCTTTATCGCGGCAACCTCGAAGCCGTCGACCTAGCCGTCCTGGGCGACTGCTATCTCGACACCGGCCGCGACCGGCGCCAGGTGCGCCTGACGCTGGCGATGATCGAGGCGGAGCTGCTGCGCGGCGTGCGCCGGCTGCAAGCCGCTGCTGCCGAGAGCGACCCGACCGCCGACGCCGACTGTCCATCAAAAAAGTTGCCCACGGCCGAAGCGTGGCAGCGGCTGTTCCGAAAGACGGGAGCCGGCGTGCCCGCGCGCGTGCGCGCCCGGCAACTGGCCGCGCTCGAAGCGCTGCGCCCGCTGCTGACGCGCACGCCGGCGCGAACCGATCCGGTCGCGGGCTGGTTCTCCCAGCCCGTGGCGACGCGGCTGGAGGCGGCGGGCCTCGCCACGCTCGCTGTCCTGCACGGATGCGTGCTCGCGCGCGGTGTGCGCTGGTACCGGCGCGTCCCGCGCATCGGGGCCATGACCGCGAAACGGATCGTGGCCTGGTTGCAAACGGAAAGCGCTGCGCTCGGCGCGCTCGCCCCCGCGGCGCTCGTGCCGCGCCGCGGCCTCGCGGCGGCGACGCGCGCCGCGCTACGCCCGCCCGCGGTCATGATCGCACCGCTCGAGGCGCTGGCGTTGCCGGCCGAGCGCGATGGCCACATCGGCCACAACCGGCCGGGGCCTGGCGCGACCCCGCGCACCACGGCGCAGACCGACCTGGCCGCGATCCAGGCCTGGCTCGCGACGTGCGGGCCGGAGGACGGCCAGACCTGGCGCACTTATCGCTGCCACAGCGAACGATTCCTGCTGTGGGCGGTGTTCGCGCGGGGCAAGGCGCTCTCGGACCTGACGGTCGAGGATTGCACGGCGTACCTGGCGTTTCTCGCCGATCCACAGCCGGCAGACCGATGGGTCGGGCCGCGCGGCGTACCACGCTACTCCTATGGCTGGCGCCCGCTGGCGGGGCCGCTCTCCCCACACAGCGTCCGCCAGAGTTACACGGTGCTGCGTGGCATGTTCGGCTGGCTGGTCGAGGCGCAGTACTTGCGCTACAACCCGTTCGCCCTGGTGTCCAAGCCGCGCAGTGCACGCACCAGAATTCAGGTGGCGAGGAGTTTCAGCAAGACCCAGTGGGCGTTCCTGCAGCGCTGTGCGGCGGACCTGCCGGCGGACGATCCAAGGAGCATGCGTCTGCAATTTCTGCTTCGCTTCGCGTATTCCACGGGCCTGCGCATCAGCGAACTGGCGCGTGCCACGGTCGGAGACCTGCGTCACCATGACCTGCAAGACGACCCGCGTGGGAGCTGGGAGTTGGTCTTCACCGGTAAAGGGACCGTTGAGCGCGAGGTGCACGTGTCGCATACCGTCATCGCCGCTTTGCGTCGTTACCTCGCGCAACGCGGATTGAGTGAGGATTTCGGACGCCTGCATCCGGCGACGCCGCTGATTGGCCGGGTCAAGGCCGATGGCCAGGCCGGGGCCCTCTCGGTGCAGCAGATTCACGCGATCTTAAAGCGCTTCTTTACCGAGGCGGCTGCGGCGCTGCAGGAAGACGACCCCGCAAGCGCGGCGCGGCTCGCGAAGGCGTCGGCGCACTTTCTGCGCCACAGCTTCGGCATGCATGCCGTGGCCGTGGGCGTAGGTCTCGACGTCGTGCAATCGCAGTTGGGCCATGCGTCGCTCTCGACCACGTCGGTGTATGTGCGTACCGAAGCCGAACGACGGGCGCAGGAACTGGAGCGGCCGGGGATCTTTTAGGGGCGCCGGGACTGGCGGCCAAACGGCCGTCCGGCCGATTCCTGGACGGCCGGCGCGCGCGATACCACTCCTGCGTGTAACCGAGCGGGGCGCACCGGAGGCCTCGGGGCTTGATGTTAAAAGGTCTGCTTTCCGGCTGGCTTCGTCTAGGGGTTTTCCCGCGATTTTGTCGCGAAAGTGCCCGTGTTATGTCACCTAGCCGCCCTGAGCGGATTGCGCGACGTGGTGTCCTCGGCTTTACTGCCGAACAGCGATACGTTAGTCACGTGATTTAGCGCAGAACCCAAAGGGGGGCCATGTCCAAATCAGGAAAGATTAGCTGTGACAAACTGGACTTGCGCAAAGATTGGCCGGTACCGGCTTACGACCTCATGGCGGAGGCGGAACGCGAGGCAGTCCAGAAGCGGATGCTGGCCATGGCCTTGCGCCTGAACGGCCATCGCTACAAGGTCGTCGAGAGCCTGACCGGCATGAAGCGGCAAGCGGTCCACAGCATGCTCCGGCGCGCAGAGATGATCGCGCCAGACGGCAAACCATACGGCTATCGGGCCTCGCTGCCGCATCTCCAGATCAATGTCAATGCGAAGAGACCGAGTCGGTGTACGGACCACCGATGGCATAAATCATTCTTTGGCTAAGGCGGTCTCAAAGGCGTGACCTTTCTTTCGCGCTGCACCTAGGGCAGGCATGGCAATTACCGCAGACGTGGTCGGCCTGCTCCAATGATTTGTCACGGATGTGGCGCCCCTGTGCGGAGGCCGCCAGTGGATGGGATATCGACGGATGATCCCATGCACGGCGCCGCGAGAGCTAGTCTCAGGGCCAGTTGATTGGCGAGCTTTACGCCCGTCAATACCGGAAGAGCCCGGTGTAGCGCAGAAATCGGCACGTCGAGGGCCGACACACGAATGGCTGGGGGCGCCGTCGACGACTGGCGCCCCCGATATGAGCAAGAACTGGAAAGCTGCCCTCTCGTAGGGCGTAGCCGTAGAGCGACGGACGTCCGAACCGCACGGGGGTTTTCGTGTACGCGGTTCGGCCTATGACGCCGAACCGTTTGCAGACGCATGTGCGCCTGTGCGGCCGTCACGAAGAGTCGATGGACCGGTTTTGATTTTGGCGAGGAGCGATCATGCAGGTCGAGTCTGCACTGCAGGTTCTCTTGTCGCAGTGGCAAGTGTTGGAGGTCGAAGCGCCTCATGCTTCCAGTCGTCGGATTTCGCCTCGCGCGCCGGCAGGGGCCCACACTGCTGTCATCCCTGACTCTGGCGCGACAAGGAGCGTGTCATGCCCAACAAGCGTTCGGATCGCGGATCCGCTTCGTCCAGCACGTCACGGAATCTGGCTCGAGAGGTCGACACGCTGTTGCCTCGGACCCCGGCTCGCCAGAGTACCGCGCGCTGCTACGCAGGCTTCAAAAGCCCGCGGCAAGACCTACCCGCCCGACCTGTCTCGGCAGAGCAGTCGCCCAGCGGCAACCGTATGCCACGCTTTTCGGCCGATCACGACAGGTTGTTGCGTGACGTCCTGAATAGGGCGTATGCCGACACGCAAAGGCTAACGATGCGGCATGCCTACCGGATGTATTGCTGCGAACTGTCGGCGTCCGAATTGCCCGATACGCGGGCCATGAGCTACACCGCTTTTCGTTGCCGTGTCCGTATGTGGATCAGTTCGCAGACCGTGAGACATGGTGCGCGCCCATCGTCCGAGCCGGTCACCGTCAACGTGCGCAAGTAGACGTGAGCGCTACGTCCACCATTCCTTGCCAACAGGAGGTCACCATGGCGAACAATTCCTTAACCATGGATCAAGTCCACCGGCTCTCGGATAAGGACAAGATCGCCTATCTCGATCACGTGGTGCTGAGACACCCCCGCTTTGAGCGGGCCGCGCGCAGCCTGGCGGCGTGGCTTCATCCCAAGAATGGGATGTCGACGATTCTGCTAGGGGGGCCGCCAGGGGTGGGGAAAACCTCGCTGGTCAAGCACCTTCAGGAGGAATCGGGTGGGGGGACGGACATGGCCTTTGTCGCATGGCCACGCGCGCCGCACGTGTTATCGGTGCGCCATGTCGTTGACCAGCTTGCTCATGCAGCGGGGGTGGTTGACGGGCCGGGCCGGACGCGGCGGACGAGACTGGCGGAGCAGCAACGCTGCATTCCCCGCATTCTGGTCATCGACGACGTCGTCGGGTTGCCTTGCTCCGGCGCGCAGCAAATCGCCCTGGAGACACTCCTCGCATGGAACGATGGCGTTGGGCGCAAAGTCCTTTTTGTCGGCAACAGCAATTTGGACAACGTGTTCGCCGAACTGGCGAGTGTTTGGCATCGCGCGGCCTATGTTCGCCTTGGTGCCTACGGGACGCCGCGGCGAGAGCCGGTGTCGCCGGACGCGCCCTCCGGAGGCGGCTCAGCGAACGCCGCATACCGAAATCTCCTGAATGGTCTGCGCAACCATTGGCCATATGTAAACAGGCCAGATTTCTCGGCAAAAGTGGATGCCTTCTATTCGCGTACCCACGGGAACATGGCGCTGACCAAGCAGCTCTATATGGCCTTGGCCCGCAAGCAAGCGTCAAACGGTGGGAAGTGGGATGACGGGTTCCTCGGCGATTGAAACTGACCGTCGCTTGCTGGTGGGCCGGTACTGCGTGCGCGCGGCGCAAGAGGGGAAACGTCGCCGCGCCGTATTGCGGCGGGTTCCGTGGATGGCATTGCAAGGGGCGCGCGCGGGTCGCTGGCCAGTGCGAGATGCTCCACATCAATCGAATGTAGATCCGGCGCTAGGGGGGCGATCCATCCTGTGGGAATAACGTGGCGGCAATTCGCTCTTGGCTTTCTGCTGCGGATCGTACGTGAACTGGAACATCGACGGAGGCGTCGTGGACGAGACATCCTTCTATCGCATCTCGAGTGGTTGGCAAATTTCGCAATTGGGCTTGGAGTTGGTCGAGGAGGCACGCGGGCGCGACCTCGGAACACTGCGCTGGCGTGGCAAGGGTGTCGAGGTGCGACAGCCAAGCCTCAAAATGGGAGGGCGCATGATCGCCCTCCCAAATCGCACCGTCGCCGCGCCGTTGGCGGAAATGTTCGAACGGCGTAGCGACGTTCTCGCGTTCTATCCACAGCCGTTCGAGCATACGCTTCACCTTCGTGACAAGAGTGGTATGACGCTTGCTCGCTTCACCCACAAGCCCGCATTCCTCTTGATCCTTGCCGACCGTCCTGTGGTCATCGATGTGCGAGATGAAGGCTACCTCGTTGGCCAAGCGGCCAGAGGGCGGGTCCACAAGGACACGGAAAGCCCATATGCCTGGCATTACCCAGACCTCGAGCGCTACTACCGGGACAAGGGCTTGGCATACGAACTGCATTCCGATGCCGAGATACCGTATCTATGGGTTATCAATCAGCGGGATCTTGATCGCTATCGTGTGTCGTCGGATCCGGGCTTGACGGATGAAGTTCGCAAGCAGATCGCCGATCTGTTTGCCGTCATCCCAGTCATTCCGATGGATATGTTGCGCGATAGGTTCGACATCCCTGTCGACACGGTGAAGCGAGGGATCGTGGCAGGTGTCCTGCATGCCGACCTGCTTCACTTCAGTCTGAGCGGCACGCCGGCCCCGCAAATCGTGGCGGACTTACGCTATCTGCCGGTGGCGCAACTCCGAGTACCGGAGCGTGGCCTCGTGCCGATGTCTGTCCGGGATGGTGTGTATGTCGGTATGGTATTCGCCTTCGACGGTCAAGGATTTGTGGTCGTGCGAGTCGACGGCGATCGGGTTCTGGCTCATGGGGGCGGGCACTATGAGAAGGCGTTCCCGCTAGAGATGGTGCAGTACGCAGTGCGCAACACCACGGGCCGACATCCGTCGGAGGCCAGCCTGTTGGCCGGACGAGCTATGCCCACCCACTACAACGGCAAGGTCATCGCCAAAGCCATCGAGAATCGGGACAGGGACCTGCGTGACGACCCAACCGTTCCCGCCAAGGGCGTACGTAAAAAAGGGGGAAACATGTCGGATAGCGAGCGGCGAGAGCATGGGGTCGGACCGGTGATCCCCTGGCGGCCAGACATGGCCGCGGCAGGTGTTGGCCTGAAGGAAATTGCACCAATGGCGACGGGCGCGCAGCAACGGTCCCGCGCTCGTCAATATTTTCCGGAGTGGCATGAGGCGCTCGTTCGAGACGCTATCGAGGACGCTTACTTCCACGGCGGGAGACCGACGTTTCGGGCGATGTACCTGCTGTATCTGTCGCGCTTGTTCGAGGATCGAGAGACACCTCCGCGGCCGATGGGCTTCACAACATTCCGCTCGCGAATCCAAGCACATTTGATCCTGCACTGCTACCGCCGGCGGCAGCGCACCGCCGTGGGCGGCGTCGATCCCGACGATGCAAGAGTCGGTGGTGTGTGAGATGAGCGGCCAGATCAGTTGTGACGAAGTCGTGAGTGAGGGCCAGGACCGCGGGGCCCGGGTCGTGACGGCCGATGGCGCCGACTGGCACCAAGTCGTGCGCCCGGGCGACCATTGCCGGCCCGGACGAGGCCACGGAATGAGCCGCCAACGACAGCGCGATAGCCATCATGCTGTTATCAGACTAGTTTGAGGTGGCACTCGGTCCGGTACGGCAGTCTTCCGCACAGCGAGGCGTTACTGCGGTGTATGTGGTACCGGCAATACTCGCGTTTGACGGAACAACGATTTGGCTCTGCTTATCACTCGCCAGAGCGCGGTCTTCCGATTGTAGAAAGGCATTGCGGGGACGCTGCCGGAAATCGGGCTCGAAATGCTTGGCGGGGAAGGCCAGGTTTGGGACGGTCCTCGATGTCATCAGCCCATCCGCGCTGCTGAGAAGATCAGGGCGGAATACTGGGGGAGTGCGATCCGGATTTTTTCACTGGCGTGGCTCGACGCCTAGTGCTAGTACGGCAATCTAGGTCTCCAGTACGCGATCCCTGTTGCGCCTGCAGGCGATCGCGATCAAACAATGTTCCGACTGCTGGGCAGATTCCGGTTAGGCTCGGATGGATGAGTCCGGAGCAGCCGCAGGCGCAACTCCAGCGAGGTTGCGTTGACTTGTTCAGTGGGTGACGTGCTCGGCCGTCGCCGCGTTTCGAGCACGATTAACGGTGCTGTCCGGATTTGCCGCGGACGTGCAATCAGTACGAGACGTTGATGAAATCACGATGGCTCGCTGGCACCAGCACTGAGAACATGCTGGATGCCCGGGCCAAAAGTCTTCGCAAAGGGAGCTGCGGATGCGAGAGGAAGCGTTTCAAGCGGCACTGATCCAGCATCGCGTGGGGTTTCATGCCGCCGCACTGCTTCAACGCATGTGGCAAAAGGATTCATCTGCGTTGCGTCGGCCGACCAACGGCTGTGTGGACCACTGGTTCAGCGAAAAGACGGGGCGGCGGATGGCTTTGAGCGGTCACCACGATCTCGCGGCAGTTGCCGAGTGCTTCGAGCGAGATCCCACGATATTGGCATGGTGGCCGCAGCCATTCGAATATGGCTGGGTAAGCCAGAACTTGGACGGCAAGGCGACGGGAAGAAGCCGGCATGATCCCGACTACGTGGTGCTTCGGGAATCCGGCTTCGTAGTGATGGACTTCGCGTCCGACAGCGACTTGCGCAAGCGACAGAAGAAGGGAAAAGGTCTCATTCAGAATCCAGCGACGCACGACTGGAGTTGGCCGGACGCGGAGCGGGCCTATGCCGCGCTTGGACTGCGCTACGAGATCCGGTCCACCGCGGAAATTCCCTACGTTCTGCTCGACAATATCAAGGACCTCGAACGCTACAAGGATGGTGTCTGGCCCCCGTTGACCGAGGATGCGCGACAAACCATTCTCGATGTGTTCGACGCCAACGGATTCATGAGTGTCCGCGAATGCGTTGACAAGTTCTCGATTGACGGGAACGTCATCCGTCGCGCATTGGTAGAGGGTCTGGTTGTTGCGGACCTAATTCACGAGCGGATCAGTACACCGGACGTCATGATCTACCGGGATCGCGGTCTGCTTGTAGATTGGCAGGCCGCGCAAGAACCGCTGCAGCCGCTCCCGCTGCCCGGAGACGGCATCGTCGAGGTCGGAGACTTCGTCAAATACCATGGGTACACGTATGTCGTCCAATTCGTCGACGAGCACGAAGTCTTGCTGCAAGGGGCGGGCGATATTGCGTTGATGGTCACCCGGGAAGAGCTGGCTATCCTCAAAGCGAACAGTGCGGGCAGAGACTACCACGATGGGCCGGCGCACCAGCAGATGCGTGCGGCATATGTTGACTTGTCCCACGAGGAGCGTGAGCGCGGCATCGCACGATTGAGCTACCTCGAAGGGCCCAATGAAAAGAAGCTCGCGCCCGTCAATGTGAGAACGAAGCAGCGGTGGGCAAAACTCGCAGCGGCGGTCCGCACACGCCTTTGGAAGATTGTTGCCCTTGGCAAAAGCAATCACGTCGGCAATCGCGCAGCACGCTTTACAGAAGTACATGAAGCGTTCTTCGCCGCGATTGTGAGGGAGGTGCACGACCGCACCCCGAGCGCCACCAAGACTGCAACCTATAAGGTCTATCTTGCCCGCGATCCGAAGACAGCGGTGGGCGAGGATCCGATGAGCTTTGCGGCAGCGAGTGAGCGCATCGATCGCGTAAGTTCGCCCGTCGACAAGCATGGGCGAAGGGGCGCCTACCATTTACGCAACCTGACGGGCCGCATGGAGGTCCGCCGATCTCCTCATGGTGAGTTGCCGCACGATGTTTGCCATATTGACCACACCCAGGTGGATGTCTTCGCGATCGCGGAGGACGGTACAAAACTGGGGCGGCCGTGGCTGACGGTGATCTGGGACGCAAGCGTCCGACGCTGTCGCGCCATGTACTTGAGCTTTCGGCCTCCGAACACCAGCTCTTGTCTGATGGCCATCCGCGAATACGTCAAGCGATGGGGGTGCTTGGCCAAGACATTCGTGGTGGACGGCGGCGTTGATCTGCATACCGAGAGCGTCGCGGCATTGGAAGAGGCCTTTGGCATTACGATTCGGAAACGCAAGGGCTCAGATCCCCGCTCCGGTTCGCCGATTGAGTCACAGAACCGAGCCAGGGAGCAGCAAGTTGACAAGCAAATGCAGGGCAATACGTCCCATTTGAAAGCGGCCCGCCGCTATGCGGGCCGCAAGCTGCCGCGGGATGACGCACAGTGGACGCTGCCTGCGCTGTATCTGGCGTATCAGGACTACTTCTTCGAGCTCCGTGCCAAGCATCAGAAGCATGTGAAAACGGGCAGAACGCCTGAGCAGCACGAGAACGAGTTACGCAAGTACTGCGGCAGTAGGGATTTCTTGCCCGTGTCCTACGACTTTGACCTCGTCGTGATGACGGCGCCGATCTTCAAAAGTGCCACGCGTACGGTAGAACCGCAGGGCGTCTTTGTCGATGGACAATACTTCACCAACGCGGCGATTGCCAATACGAAGGCAGGTTCGAAGCTGCCGGTTCGAGTCGAGCCACATTGCGCAAATCTGATTTACGTGAAAACAACGAATGGATGGCGGGCGGCTTTTGCGCGGAATCTCCAGCCGTATCGAAAGTGGACATGGCACGAAGCGGCCATCGCCCACAGCGAGTGGAAGAAGCTGGCGACGTCTGCGAGCCGCAAGTCGAAGACAAATGAATACGCCTGCTATCTCCAAGAGCGGATGCTGCATCCGGAGAATTTCGATGCTCGCCTTCTCACTCTAGAGTGCCAGGAAGAGCAGGTCTTGCTCGACCACCTTGGATTGAACATCGACGTCGAAGGCAAAAACGTACGCATTGGCGTGGAAAAGCCATTGAGCAGTTCCAGGGGCCGTCCCCTATATGCGGGGGCAGATCGTCTTCCCAGTAGGTCACAGCCGACTGCTGACACGACTTCGTCTACGGTGCTGCAATCAGCGTCTTTTGTAAGCAGTGCGGCAGAGGAGCATCCAATCGACACCGGACCGACTGCTTCAAACGGCGAAACTACGGGCGAAACTACGCCGCCGCCGTCCAAACCGCCTGCGACATCTGTCTCGGTTGGGCGCCCCCGGCGGAAGACGCGCATCGTGCCGGACGACGCCTGGAAGCGGTCAGGGTTCTCATGATTGCCATATCGTGGTTGCCGTAGGCCATGGGTTTGGTGGTAGTTCTGAAGTAGGGCACTACGTTTTAGCCATTCTTTTAAATCCTGCTCGGAGAAATCGACGGAATGTCGGGGGGCGACCCTTGCCTGGCGAATCTGCCTGGTGAGTTGCTTGCCCTTATTTGCGTACGCTTATAGGAGGCACATCAATGACAAATCCCGAAATGGAAAGCTTGGAAGCGGAAGAGGCCTTTGCCGAGAAGATGGCTCTCGTGTATGAGCTGCCCTTGCGAGAAAAGATCCGGCACCTCCGCGGACTGCGCATCAAGCACCGTAACCTTGAGGACGTCGCCAATCGCATGCTGGAGCTGCTATGTCCCTGCAATGATGTGTCAATCATTTCCCTGGCGGGGGTCAGCGGCGTCGGGAAGTCAACCCTCGTCTTCGAACTGGTTGCTGACCTGCTTGTCTCGGCAGATTATGGATTTCCCGGGGGGATCCTGCCCTTAAGCATCCCTGCCCTCAAAGGGCAAAAGACAGAAGCCAGTGTGGTCTACGACCTGGCTTTGGACGCCATCAACGAAAAGATGAAGGACCAGAAGGTCGCCTATGAGGTGATAGACGGACGGATCGTGATGCTTCCCAAGCGGGAGGCGAAGAAGGTCAGTGCCAAGCAGAAGGAAATGATGACTGCCCTTAAAAATCGTCAAATTCTCGCGCTGGCCCTTGATGAGTTCTTTCATCTGCTCCGCTTCGGGGATCAGCATGCGACGCTGGATTCCATCAAATCTTGTGCGGACGACTGTGGTCCAAAGATCATCATCATCGGTGGCTTCGAGATGCTCGAGGCAGTCGATGGTTATGCGCAGATCCAGCTACGAGGCTCGGATCTCTATCTCGCCAGGTATGGGGCAAAGTCGGGATGCCCCGATGATGAGAAAGAAGAGGAAGGATGGCACAAAGAAGAAAAGGAGGCGTACAGCGAGATCCTGGTTGGAATCCAGAATCAATGGCCCTATCGGGAACGTCCGAACCTGGCGGCGCACGTGGATCATTTCTATACCGAATGCCTGGGCAACATGAGAGCGACCAAGAAGCTGTGTGCTGCCTTGGCGCAAAAACAAGATGCCAACCACGGTCAATGGGACGACGAATACTTTAGCGATTGCAGGCTCCAATCGGCAAAGCTCGCGCGAATGAAGGCGGAGTTTGAAGAACAAGAGGAGCGCATCCGAGGCTTTGACGACGGGTGGATGGCTCGGGACATCGTGGTCGATCCCCCCAAGAAGTTCCCTACTAGCAGCCAGCGGGGCAAGGAACCTGCCACAAGTCGATCGCAAAGCCGCTGAACCAGACGCAGAAACGTAAGGGAGAGAAAGTCATGTCCGGAATGCTCTACGTCCCGAAAGACCATCCCGAGCTCTACGAGATTCAATGGAAGGGTGTCGGAACCTCACAACTGGAATCCTTGCAGAGTGTCTTTCGGCGGCTCGCGTTTAAGCATCGCGTGACACCGGGAGTCTTGTTCAATTCCTATATCAAACCGACCTTGCAGGCGTCGGGCCTGAAAGCAACGGGTACGCCTATCGCCCTGGCATCGAAGACGTTTTCGATCGGGGCGGACAGTTTGGTATTGAAGATCTTAGCCGAACGCTTGGTAGAGCTCACGGGCGAAATCGTTGCAGTGACAGCTAGTCTGATTCGTCTATCTGCGGTGCTAGGCAGCGCAGGACTGGCATGCCGAGCACAGCAATTCTGCTTCGAGTGCTTTGCAGCCGACTTGGCTGGATTTGCCAGTCTGAAAGATGCTATCGAAGCGGATGTGCTTTTCGGACGTGTTCTGTGGTCCTTTAAGGCAGTGAAAGCTTGTCCTATCCATGGCAAGAAATTGGGCGTGGCAAGGTGTGGCGCACCGGGTGAACACTGGGCGAAAGGACCTCATACGGTACAGCTTAGTGGTGTCTGTCCGCGCTGCGGCTCTATTGGTATGCAATGCCAACGACCGAAGCAAGATGTCGCTACAGAGAAGGAGGTCTGGGCTGCGAGCCAGGTGGGAGCGTTGCTTTCGTTCGTTTCCAGCGGTGGCGAATTCTCTGCCTTAAGCCTCCGTCACGGCATTCGGCAATGTATTGAAAGAGCCGGTAAATGGGACAGAGAACGGAAAAACGAAACCGGTATGACCTTCGACACTGTCCGCTCTTGGTTGGCTGGGCGCATCTGCCCTAACCTCCAGGGGCTACTGGCGCTCGCAGCTCATAGTCATGCCGAGCTGGTAGGGATTGTCCGAGGCGAAGTGGGGAGTAAGGTTCTTTCTGCTCCAACGTTCGCCTATGAGCCTGTGCGCCCTAGGGGTTCAACTCGTAGTGCTCAAGAGGTGCTGGATGCTTATCGAGAGTTGGGAAATGGTGGCCGCGTCGTCTCGGGGGAAATGCTAAGCAAGCGTCTCGGTGTGTCTGCTGCATATCTTTCGGAGAAGCATTCCTCTGTATGGGAGCTCTGCCAAGGGGTAAGAAATTTCCATCGGCGGACACAGGCGGAAAACCGGTTGGAGGAACTCGAGAGATTGGTGCGGGAAGCGGGGCGCAAGGCTATCGCCGACGGCTACTCCCCAACTCACCATCGTGTCAAGCAGTACTTAGTGCTGCCTCCCCGTTATGGAGGCATGGAAGCAGCCGACATGATTCGAAAGTGCTTTTATGACCATCTATAGGGCTTTCATAAGGCATAGCGTGTCGTTTTTTTTGACAAGGCATAGCCTGTCGTTTGCGACATCCTTTGCCTGGTGTCCTCAGTTAACACACCGTTGCTTTCCCGCATACGTACTATCACCTAATGCTGCAATGCGACAATTCCTTTGCTACAATTCGGGAAAACCCCATGAGGGTAATCCCTCGAAGCAAGCAAGGAAGGAAGCCATGAACACCCAATCCGATATCAAGCTGACCGATCAACTGGAACGTGACCTCATCGAGCGTGAGCTGGGCAAGCAAAGCCTGGGCTTCGTGCAGGACGCCAAGCGTGCCATCGCCGCCGTGCAGGAAACCATTGCTCGCCTGCAGTCGCAAGCCCGCAAGGCCAAGGTGGTCTACGCCAACGGCTAAGCAGTTTCCAGCAGTATTGCAGTACCCGCGGCCCCTTGTGGCTGCGTTGAGAACCGGCCAGACGCGCGCCCGCGATGGGCAAGACGCGGCCGGTTTTGTTTTGCCTGCGCGTTTCACGCACTGCAGGTCGACGTGCCTTGTGAGCAACTCTGACAAGGCTTGCCAGACCTTTTCATTTTGTCGCGGCGCGGCCAGGGGCTATCTTGGATGCCTTTGCAGAACCGTCCGCGACCATGCCCCCGCTTGTCCTCGTGTGCCTGCTGATCACTTACGTGGTCTGGGGTACGACCTACCTGGCGATCCGCTTTACGCTGGAGAGCTTTCCGCCGCTGTTCATGACGGGTACGCGCTTTCTCTGTGCGGGCCTGCTGCTGAGCGCCTGGCTGGCGTGGCGCGGCACGCCGATGCCGTCGTGGCGGTTGCTGCGCAACTGCGCGGTGCCGGCGCTGTTCCTGCTGGTAGGCGGCATGGGATTGACCGCGATTGCCGAGCAGACCATCTCCTCGGGCGCGACGACGGTGATGATCGGCTCGATGCCGATCTTTGCGCTGATCTGGGCAGCCTGCTTCGGCCAGCGCCCGAAATGGTATGAGTATGTGGCGATTGCAATCGGCAGCACGGGCATCCTGGTGCTGACCGCGGGGGCGGAATTCCGCGTCAGCACGGGCGGCGTGGTGGCGCTGATGCTGGCGGTGGCGAGTTGGTCGTTCGGCTCGCAGTTGGTGCGCCGGCTCGAACTGCCGCAGGGCGCCGCGGCCTTTGCCGCGGAAATGTTGATCGGCGGGGTGGTGCTGATGGTGCTGTCGGCGCTGCGGCAGGAGCCGTGGCCGGCGTCGCTGTCGTCGATCAGCGCGCAGGCTGGCTGGGCCTGGGTCTATCTGGTGGTGGCGGGTTCGCTGGTGGCGTTCTCGGCCTACATGTACCTGGTGGCGACGGTCAGCCAGACGCTGTCGACGAGCTACGTCTACGTCAATCCGCCGGTGGCGCTGGCGATGGGCGCCTGGCTGGGTGGGGAGCTGATCGCGCCGCAGACGCTGTATGCGGTGATCTTGATCCTGCTGGCGCTGGCCGTGCTGAGCGTCGGCACGCTGCGCACGGAGCGGGCACAAGCGGCTGCCTGACGCCCGCTCCCAGGGTTCAGCTACCCGACTGTTCCTGGATCCAGAGCGACAGCCGCACCTTGTAGGCCTGCTGGATATGGCGCCGGGCGATCTGCTCGGCCTGCGCCGGATCCCGTTTTTCCAGCGCTTCGACCAGCGCGGTGTGCTCTTCATACGAGCTGCGCGCGCGGCCGGGTACTGCCAGCGTGGTGCGGCCGAGCAGCGCCATCGATTCATGCAGCGAGCGCAGGTTCTTCAGCAGATAGCGGTTATGGGCGCAGCGGTGCAGGGTCTCGTGGAACAGCCGGTTGTTCTGCGCCAGCCGGTCCGGATCGTCGGCGAACGCCAGGTCGCGCTCGACGATATCGCGCAGAAGCGAAATCTCCACATCGGTGGCATGGCGCGCGGCCAGGGCCGCGGCGGTGCCTTCCAGCACCTCGCGCATCACATACAGCTCGCTGACCATGCTGGCGTCGAGCTGGGTCACCATCATGCCCCGGTTTGGCTCGTTGACCACCAGGCCCTCGGATTCCAGCCGAGACAGCGCTTCGCGCACCGGCGTGCGCGACAGCCCCAGCGATTCCGCCAGTTCCACTTCGCGCAGCCGGGTGCCGGGAGATAGCTGCCCCGCCTGGATGGCGGCGCGCAGTTGCTGATAGGCGCGCTCCGAGCGCGGGAGCGATGCAGCCTGGCCGCCGTCGGCGGCACCGGCAAACTCTTGAGAAATCATGTGAGGCTGGCTGGTGCGGTTTGACTGTCGTAGCCAGCCATCATACCCGCTCAAGCGCGCCTGACATCACGGCGTCGCAATATCCTGCAAAGCGGCGCCGGCTGCCGGCTGCGCCCTGGGCGGGCTTACGACTGGTAGGGGTGGTACTGGTACAGCCACGTCTCCGACAGCGGCTTGCCGTTCAGGCGCAGGAACAGGCGGATGTCGACCGGCTCCTTGCCGTCGGCGGCCAGGTCGAACTGGGCGCGCCAGTGGCCGGCGACGTTGTTGGGCACGGCTTCGGTGAAGACATAGGAAAAGGTGCCGCGCGAGGCGGTCAGCACGGCTTCCGGCTTGACGCCGAACGGCAGTTTTTCCAGCGGCGCGCCCTTGAACTCGACCATGAACTTGCGCACGCCCTTGGGCCGCGGCTGCCCCGGCTGGCCGCCGTTGCCCAGGCGCGTGGCCACGCAGCGCGCCAGCGGCGACGGGTTCGGTTCGTCGGCCTGCCAGTGCAGGCGATAGCGCAGGCGGTAGGCCGCGCCGGCCTTGGCGGGCGCCTTGGGAACCCACATGGCGACGATGTTGTCGTGGATCTCGTCGTCGGTGCGAAGTTCGACCAGTTGCACGGTGCCGGCGCCCCAGCCGTCGCGCGGCTCGACCCACAGGCTCGGGCGGCGTTCGTAGTTGACGCCGTCCTGGTAGTGGTCGAACAGCCGGTCGCGCTGCAGCAGGCCGAACCCCTTGGGGTTGTCGTCGGAGAATGCCGATGCCGTGGTCTGCGGCGGGTTGTTGAGCGGGCGCCAGATATGCTCGCCGGCGCCGTTCCAGATGGCGAGGCCGTCAGAGTCGTGGACTTCCGGGCGCCAGTCGGCGACCCCCTTGATGCTTTCCGAGAACCAGTACATCGAGGTCAGCGGCGCGAGTCCCAGGCGCCCCACGTCCTTGCGCAGGAACAGCGCGCATTCCACGTCCATGATCACGGCCTTGGCGCGCTGCATCACGAAGCGGTAGGCGCCGGAGATGCTGGGGCCGTCGAGCAGGGCGTAGACGGTGACGGTATCGCCGTTGCCTTCCGGGGTCTCGAACCAGAAATGGGTGAAAGACGGAAATTCCTCCGACTTGCCTGCCTCGGCCACGTCGATGGCGACGCCGCGCGCCGACAGCCCGTACTGGTACAGGTCGCCGATGGCGCGGAAGTAAGAGGCCCCGAGGAAGGCGACCCAGTCGTTCTTGCGCCAGTCGCGCGTCTTCTGGTCGCCGAGGCGGCTTTCCTGGAAGCGGAAGCCGGCAAAGCCGCTGCCCGGCGGCAGCTTGTGCGCGGGGCTGTCGGCGGGCATGTCGAAGTACGCATCGTCATAGACGATCTCGCGGGCGCGGCCCGCGCCGTCCTTGCCGCGCTCGATCACGTGCATGCGCACGGGGGTGCGGAAGAAGGTGCCGAGGTGGAAGAAGGTGACCGGAAACTGGCCCGGACCCTTGGCAAACAGCGCATCGTCGGTGCGGAAGCGGATCTTGCCGTGGGCGTCGTAGTCGATGCGCGACAGCACGTCGGCCGGCGGTGAGGGCGGGGGCGCGTAAGGCTTGGCAGCCAGGGCGCGTGCACGCTCGATCAGGGCGTCGAAGCCGAACGGCTGGGCCTCGCCGAGCTTGATCCGGCTGGCCGCCAGCACCGATGGGGTAATGCCCAGCGCGGCCAGGGCGGCGGAGGCGGTGGCGGAGACCAGCAGGGTTCGGCGGTTCATCATGTGGCGAAAGCGTCCTTTTGTTTCCGGGGTTGAGCAGAGCACTCTAAAAGACGGCGTTTCCCGGGAAAAGTTCGGACACCGTCTGTTACAGCCTGCGGCGGCACGCGAGTCACATTGTGCCGCCGGACGCTCAGCGGGACTCGCCCCGCGCGCGGCGCGCCAGGCGCCGCTGCCGCGCCAGCATGTTCAGCCCTTCCACCGCGGCCGAGAACGCCATCGCCGTATAGATATAGCCCTTCGGCACATGTGTGCCGAGCCCTTCGGCGATCAGCGTCATGCCGATCATCATGAGGAAGGCCAGTGCCAGCATCACGATGGTCGGGTTGCGGTTGATGAAGTTGGCCAGCGGCGTGGCGGCGAACAGCATCGCCATCACGGCGGCGATCACCGCGACGAACATGATCTGGACATGCTCGGTCATGCCGACCGCGGTGATGATGCTGTCGATCGAGAACACCAGGTCCAGCAGCAGGATCTGGCCGATCGCGGCGGCAAAGCTGTGCACCACCTTGCCGCTGCCGTTGCTTTCGCCTTCTTCCTCGGCGGTCACGTGGTGATGGATCTCGCGGGTGGCCTTCCACACCAGGAAGGCGCCGCCGGCGATCAGGATGATGTCGCGCCACGACAGGCCCTGCCCAAGGATCGTGAAGACCGGCTCGGTCAGCTTGACGATGAGGGCGATGGTGGCCAGCAGGCCAAGGCGCATCAGCAGCGCCAGGCTGATGCCGATCTTGCGCGCCTTCTCGCGCATCTCTATGGGCAGCTTGTTGGTGAGGATCGAAATAAAGATCAGGTTGTCGATCCCCAGCACGATTTCCATGGCCACCAGCGTGGCCAGCGCCGCCCATGCGGCGGGGTCCTGCAGCAATGCCAGCGACGATTCCATGTACGGGCTCCGGTGTCAGTAAGCAGCCGGCGCCCAGGCATCGTTCCAGGCGCACGAAGCTTCATGTTAGCGCAGCGCCGCTTGCCGAAATGTGTCCGCGAAGATAAAGGTTGTTTTGCACGTTAGTGGAATATAGTATGTGATATATCAAAACATCCAATCGAGCCATCAAGGAGACAGCAATGAAAGTGTGTATCTACGGCGCGGGTGCCATCGGCGGCTATGTCGGGGCGCAGCTTGCGCGCGCGGGGGCGGATGTCAGCTTCGTGGCGCGCGGCCCGCACCTGGCGGCGATGCAGGAACACGGGGTGCGGCTGCTGATCGACGGCGAGGAGCGCGCCGCGCGCGTGCGCTGCACCAGCGATCCGCGCGAGCTGGGGCCACAGGACTATGTCTTCATCACGCTGAAGGCGCACTCGGTGCCGGGGGTGGTCGACCTGATCCAGCCGTTGCTGGGCCCGGAGACCGCGATCGTGACCGGCGTCAACGGCATTCCTTACTGGTATTTCTACAAGCACGGCGGAGAACTGGCGGGATCGACGCTGGAAAGCGTCGATCCCGGCGCCCGGCAGTGGCGTGGTTTCGGGCCGGAGCGCGCGATCGGCTGCGTGGTCTATCCCGCTGCCGAGATCGTCGCGCCCGGGGTGATCAAGCACGTGTATGGCAAGAAATTCCCGCTGGGCGAGCCGGACGGCAGCCGCTCCACCCGCGTTACGCGGCTCAGCGAACTGATGATGGCCGCCGACCTGGAAGCGCCGGTGCGTGACAACATCCGCGACGAAATCTGGCTGAAGCTGTGGGGCAACCTGTGCTTCAACCCGATCAGCGCGCTGACCCATGCCACGCTCGATGTCATTACCTCGGACCCGTCCACGCGCGCGCTGTCGCGCCAGATGATGGTGGAAGCGCAGGGCATTGCCGAGCGCTTCGGCGTCAAGTTCCGCGTCGACGTCGAGCGGCGCATCGATGGCGCAGGAGCGGTCGGGGCGCACAAGACCTCGATGCTGCAGGACCTGGAGGCCGGGCGGGCGATGGAAATCGACCCGCTGCTGACGGTGGTGCAGGAAATGGGCCGGCTGGTCGGTCAACCGACGCCGATGTGCGACGCCGTGCTGGGCCTGATCAAGCAGCGTGATGCGATGGCCAAGCTCGCGGCGTAACCGCCGGCGGTAGTGGATGACGGGAGAGGCCGCGGGTCTGGCCCTCCCGCCCTGAGCCGGCCGCGCCAATGTTGCGCCTGGCCCGCTTTGGGGCAAGAAATGGCAGGACGATTGTGATATACCATATACGACAGACCGCGCACGCTGACGGTGCCGATGCATGACCGCAACGTATTGCTTGATGCATTTTCGTAATGAGTCGGGCGTTTTGCTAAGCTGTGCGGAAATGTGGCGGGCAGCCATCCCGGCCGCCGCGCCACCGGTCTCACACGAGCATATTCCATGTCTGCGCAACCACAATCCATCGTCCAGCCCAACGGGCTGACCTTGTCCGTGCAACCGATCAACGCTGGCGCCAGCCTGCGCGACCAGGCCTACGCCATGCTGCGGCAGGCCATCGCCGATGCCGACATCTACCAGTCGCACGACGAAATCCGGCTCGACGAAAGGGTGCTGAGCGAAGCCATGGGCGTCAGCCGCACGCCGATCCGCGAAGCCATGACGCTGCTCGAGCAGGAAGGCTTCCTGCGTACCGTGCCGCGCCGGGGCATCTACATCATGCGCAAGACCAAGCGCGAGATCGTCGAGATGATCCAGATGTGGGCGGCGCTGGAGAGCATGGCGGCGCGGCTGGCCACGCAGAATGCCACCGACCAGGAAATCGCCCAGCTGCGCCGCATGTTCGACAGCTTCCGCGATTCGACGCCGGCGGAGCATATCGAAGAGTATTCAGACGCCAATATCGTGTTCCACCAGGCGATCGTGCAGCTGTCCAAGTCGCAGATCATCATGGACACGATCCGCAATATCTTTATCCACGTACGCGCGATCCGGAAGATGACGATCTCGCAGAGCGACCGGGCCTCAAGGTCGATCGTGGATCACCTGCGCATCATCGAAGCGCTGGAAAAGCGCGATACCGAGCTGGCCGAGCGGCTGGTGCGGCAGCACTCGCTGGACCTGGCGGAATACGTGGAGAAGCACTGCGACTTCCTCGACTGAGGCGAGCGGGGAAGGCAACAATCGGCGGACTTCGGTCCGCCGTTTTTGTTTGATGTTCACGCGAATGCCATTTCGCCAGATGGTATGTAATATATCAATGTGAGAATTTAGCGCTGGCGTCTGTAGTGACGTTTGCGCAAGGTGCCTCATCATGCGCTTATGTTGCGCCGCATCGTCGATATTTCTGATGCATCCGTCAAACTCCTCTTGCTCTCTTCTGATATATCACATACCGTATGTCATCAGGAGCGACAAAAATCACCATCTCCCGAGGAGACTTTCGCAATGGAAACCAAGGCACTGCAAGGTGTTCGTATCCTGGACATGACCCACGTCCAGGCAGGCCCCTCGGCCACGCAGCTGATGGCGTGGCTGGGCGCGGACGTGATCAAGGTCGAGATGCCCGGCCGCGGGGACATTACCCGCAGCCAGCTGCGCGACGTGCCCAACGCCGACAGCCTGTACTTCACCATGCTCAACTCCAACAAGCGCAGCCTGACGCTGAACATGAAGACGCCCGAAGGCAAGGCGCTGCTGGAAGACCTGGTACAGCGAAGCGACGTGCTGATCGAGAACTTCGGGCCGGGTGTGCTGGAGCGCGCGGGCTTCGACTGGGAGCACCTGCAGGACCTGAACCCGCGGCTGGTCTATGCCTCGATCAAGGGCTTCGGCCCGGGACCATATGCTGACTGCAAGGCGTACGAGAACGTGGCGCAGTGCATGGGCGGGTCGGCCTCGACCACCGGCGATGCCGAAGGCGTGCCGACCGTGACCGGCGCGCAGATCGGCGACTCGGGCACTGGCATCCATTGCGTGGTCGGCATCCTGGCCGCGCTGCTGCAACGCGAGCACACCGGCCGCGGACAACGCGTGGAGGTGGCGATGCAGGATGCGGTGCTGAACCTGTGCCGCGTCAAGCTGCGCGACCAGCAGCGCCTGGACAACGGCCCGCTGCGCGAATACCCCAACCAGGAGTTCGGCGACCACGTGCCGCGCGCCGGCAATGCCTCTGGCGGCGGCCAGCCGGGCGCGGCGCTGCGCTGCGCGCCGGGCGGCCCCAACGACTATGTCTACGTCATCATCCAGCCGCAGGGCTGGGAGCCGCTGATGCGCCTGTGTGGCCGCGAGGACCTGATCACCAACCCGGACTACGCCACGCCGGAAGCGCGTCTCAAGCACCTCGCCGATTGCTTCGCCGTGATCGAGAAGTGGACCGGCAAGGTCAGCAAGTTCGACGTGATGGCAGCGCTCAACGAGGTGGATGTACCGTGCGGCCCGATCCTGTCGATGAAGGACCTGATCGAGGACCAGTCGCTGTACCAGCGCGGCTACCTGGTCGAGCTGGAGCATCCGCAGCGCGGTAACTATGTGCAGCTGGGGTGCCCGATCACGATGTCGGCGTCGCCGGTGCAGGTGGAGCGCTCGCCGCTGCTGGGCGAGCATACCGACGAGATTCTCGAATGGCTGGGCCGCACGCCCGCGCAGATCTCGGCGATGAAGCTGGCCGGGGCGGTATGACGCACCCGGCCTGAGGGGCGCTTGCTGGCGCCAGTCGTTCCCGCAGCGGCGAGGGCGACAGGCGCGGCAGGCGGCCCCTCCCGCCAATTCCTCTTTCTTCCTCGATCGAATCCTGCAACCGATATCGGCGCAGGCAGGGCCCGCCTTTGCCTGCGCAAGGAGCATTCCCGTGCAAACCTGGATACGCTTTCGCCGCGCTGACGGCGGCATCGCCCATGGGCGCCTCGAAGATCAACATCGTGTCGTCGAATACGACAGCGACGGTTTCAACCATCCCGCGCCCACCGGCGCTGTGCATGAACTCGCGGCGCTGACGCTGGTTGCGCCGTGCGAGCCCGGCAAGGTGGTGGCGCTGTGGAACAACTTCCACGCGCTCGCGCGCAAGCTGGAAAAGCCGGTGCCGACGCACCCGCTGTTCCTGATCAAGCCGGCGTCGTCGCTGGCCGGCCCCAACGACGCCGTGCAGCGCCCCAAGAGCTACGACGGCAAGATCGTCTACGAGGGCGAGCTTGGCATCGTCATCGGCAAGAAGGCGCGCAATGTGTCGGTGGGAGAGGCCGGCGCCCATATCTTCGGCTACACCATCGTCAACGATGTGACCGCGGCCGAGCTGATCACCGCCGATCCCAATTTCCCGCAATGGACGCGCGCCAAGGGCTTCGACACCTTTGGCTGTGTCGGCCCGGCCATTGTCACCGGCTTTGACTGGCGCGCCGCCAGCGTGGTGACGCGGCTCGATGGCGTGGAGCGCCAGAACTATCCGCTGTCGGACATGATCTTCTCGCCGGAAGAGCAGGTCAGCCGCATTTCGCAAGACCTGACGCTGTTGCCCGGTGACGTGATTGCCGTCGGTACCTCGCTGGGCGTGGGTTCGATGAAGGATGGCGCGGTGGTGGAGGTGTCGATCGCTGGCATCGGCTCGCTGGTCAACCACGTGCGCGGCTGAGCGCGACCTAACGCAAACTCGATTACGGTGAATGCCATGCCAATGACGATCGGTGTGCCCCGCGAGGTCCACCCGGGCGAGCGGCGCGTTGCCGCCACCCCGGACTCGGTCAAGGAACTGCTCAAGCTCGGCTACCAGGTCGTGGTAGAGACCGGCGCGGGGCAGGAGGCTTCTTTCTCCGACGATGACTACCGCGCCGCCGGCGCCGCCATCGTCGATGCGGCGAGCCTGTGGGCCTCGGTCGACGTGGTGGTCAAGGTGCGCCCGCCGCAGGTCCACCCCAGCCTCGGCGTGGAAGAGGCGGCGCTGCTGAAGAAGCATGCCACGCTGATCGGCTTTGTCTGGCCGGCGCAGCAGATGGCGCTGCTGGAGCGGCTGGCGCAGCGCGGCGCCACGGTGCTGGCGATGGACTGCGTGCCGCGCATCTCGCGCGCGCAGAAGCTGGATGCGCTCAGCTCGATGGCCAATATGGCGGGCTACCGTGCGGTGATCGAAGCCGCGCATGCCTTCGGCCGGCCCTTTGCCGGCCAGATCACCGCCGCGGGCAAGATCCCGCCGGCGCGCGTGCTGGTGATCGGCGCGGGCGTGGCGGGGCTGGCGGCAATCGGCGCGGCGCGCAGCCTGGGCGCGGTGGTGCGTGCCTTCGATACGCGGCCGGTGGTGCGTCAGCAGATCGAGAGCCTGGGCGCCGAGTTCCTGACCGTCGAGATCGAAGAGGACGGCAGTGGCAGCGGCGGCTATGCCAAGGAGATGAGCCCCGCCTTCATCGAGGCGGAGATGCGTCTCTTTGCCGAGCAGGCGCGCGAGGTGGACATCATCATCACCACCGCGCTGATCCCGGGCAAGCCGGCGCCGAAGCTGCTGCAGCCCGAGACCGTCGGGCTCATGCGTTCCGGCAGCGTGGTGGTGGACCTTGCCGCCGAGCAGGGCGGCAACTGCGTGCTGACCGTGCCGGGCGAAAGCGTGCGCCGCAACGGGGTGACGATCATCGGCTATACCGACCTGCCGAGCCGGATGGCGGCGCAGTCGAGCCAGCTCTACGCCACCAATATCCGCCACCTGTTGACCGAGCTGACGCCGGGCAAGGACGGCCGGCTCGTCGTCAACATGGACGACGAGATGATCCGCGGCGCCACGGTGCAGCACCAGGGCACCGTGACCTGGCCGCCGCCGCCGCTGACGGTGGCGATCCCGCAGCAGCAGGCGCCGGCCGCGTCGCCGCCGGTGCAGGCGGAAGCCGCCCCGCCGCCAAACCGTACCGGCGTGAAGCTGGCCGTGCTCGCGGTGGCGGCGATCGCATTGCTCGCCCTCGGGGCTGTGGCGCCGCCGGCCTTCATGGCGCACTTCACCGTGTTCGTGCTGGCGATCTTCGTTGGCTATCAGGTGGTGTGGAACGTCACCGCCGCGCTGCATACGCCGCTGATGAGCGTGACCAATGCCATCAGCGGGATCATCGTGGTGGGGGCGCTGGTGCAACTGGGCAAGCCGTCGTTGCTGACGGCTGTGATCGCGGGCTGCGCGGTGCTGGTTGCGACCATCAATATCGCCGGGGGCTTCCTCGTCACGCAGCGCATGCTGAAGATGTTCCAGCGCGACTGAACACAAGGGCAAAGGAGACCGAGCCATGCCTTCCGGAATCAGCAATATCGCTTACCTTGGCGCCAGCGCGCTGTTCATCCTCAGCCTGAGCGGGCTGAGCCATCCTGCCACCGCCAAACGCGGCAACCTGTTCGGCATCGCCGGCATGGTGATCGCGGTGGTGACCACCGTGCTGGCCGGCACGCCCGATGGCGTCGCCATCATCATCGGCGCGATGCTGGTGGGCGGCATCGCCGGCGCGGTGCTGGCCAGGCGCGTGGAGATGACGCAGATGCCGCAGCTGGTGGCGGTGCTGCACAGCTTCGTCGGCCTGGCCGCAGTGCTGGTCGGCTACGCCAACTACCTCGAACCCACCACGCTGGCCGGCGCCGAGAAGGCGATCCATGAGATCGAGACCTACCTCGGCATCCTGATCGGCGCGGTCACCTTTACCGGGTCGATCATCGCCTTCCTCAAGCTGCAGGGCACCATGGGCGGCAAGCCGATGCTGCTGCCGGGCCGCCACGTGCTTAATGCCGGCGCGCTGGTGGTGTGCGTGTGGCTGGGCTACAGCTTCCTGAGTGCTGCCGATCCGCAGCAGGGACTGGTGCCGCTGGCGGTCATGACCGGGATCGCGCTGCTGGTCGGCGCGCACCTGGTGCTGGCCATCGGCGGCGCCGACATGCCGGTGGTGGTGTCGATGCTGAACAGCTACTCCGGCTGGGCGGCCGCGGCGACCGGCTTCATGCTGGGCAATGACCTGCTGATCATCACCGGCGCGCTGGTGGGATCGAGCGGCGCCATCCTCAGCTACATCATGTGCAAGGCGATGAACCGCAAGTTCCTGTCGGTGATCCTGGGCGGCTTCGGCGCGGTGCAGGCGCAGGGCACGGCGACCGAGCAGGGCGAGGTGCTGCCGGTGTCGAGCGAGGAAGTCAGCAGCCTGCTCAAGGATGCCAACGAGGTCATCATCGTGCCGGGCTACGGCATGGCGGTGGCGCAGGCGCAGGGCACCATCAGCGAGATCGCGCGGCGGTTGCGCGCGCAGGGGGTCAATGTCCGCTTCGGCATCCACCCGGTGGCTGGCCGCTTGCCGGGGCACATGAACGTGCTGCTGGCCGAGGCCCGCGTGCCGTACGACATCGTGCTGGAAATGGAAGAGATCAACGACGACTTCGAGAAAGCCGACGTGGTGCTGGTGGTCGGCGCCAACGACATCGTCAACCCGGGCGCGCTGGAAGACCCTGCCAGTCCGATCGCCGGCATGCCGGTGCTGGAGGTGTGGAAGGCGAAGACCGTCGTGGTGTCCAAGCGCAGCATGGCGGCGGGCTACGCGGGAGTCGACAATCCGCTGTTCTACAAGGACAACACGCGCATGTGGTTTGGCGATGCCAAGGGCAGTGTCGATGCGTTGCTGCGGCAGCTGGAGGAAACGCCGGCGTAGGGGTTTTCCAGGGGTGGGGTGCCACCGGCAATCCTCGATGGCATTCCTGCACCCGAATTCATGCCAGTTCCCGCAATATATAAGCGGTCATGAATAGATACGATAAAAAACTTTAAGCCAAGACTAATTTAGCTTCAGTTAGCATCAATCCACGGATTCATGTGCCGCAAGGCCAAGGGCAGGTCCAGTTGTAAAGGACTCACCCGCATAAAGCCCGTAAGTGCTCGTCGAGGCGCAATACAAAAAAGCCAGGAGACTGCTGGCCCCCTGCGCAACGGTTCATCACGGGCCATTTAGATGGCCTCAAAGTGCCTGAAAACGTGGCATGTAATATATCTGACGACTGAGATATCCGTGCAATTAGTTTGCGGATTGAACTCCTGGATCTGTGCAAAGGGGGAATGGATTGCGCAGATTAAGGAATTGCACTGATTTGAGCGCAGATAAAGACCAGTTTGCTGCAGTGCACTGACGAAAGTTTGTCGCAGAGTAGGAAAATAGCTTGCCGTTCTCTGATATATCACATACCGTATGTCATCAAGAGCGGTCGAACAGACCGGCAGAGGGTGAAGCAAGGGGACAGCCCCCGCGCACTACGAACACGAGTCCAAGGAGGAGACCAAGCATGTCCGAAGTCGTAGCGAAGGGGGCCGGGAGCACCACCGCGGCAGCCACCCTGAAATAGAAGATTTCCAACCCCAGTCAATTTGTATAGAAGGAAGCAACCATGGCAGAAGTCGGAAACGAGCTGCAGCGTCACGCCACGGAAGAACATCAGGCACAAACCGATGGTTTTCATCTGGTCATCGACGCGCTGAAGCTGAACGGCATCGAAAACATCTATGGCCTGCCCGGTATTCCGGTCACCGATCTGGCGCGTCTGGCGCAGGCCAACGGCATGCGCGTCATCAGCTTCCGCCACGAGCAGAACGCAGGCAACGCAGCAGCGATTGCCGGCTTTCTCACGCAAAAGCCGGGCGTTTGCCTGACCGTTTCTGCGCCTGGCTTCCTGAACGGGCTGACGGCGCTGGCGCATGCGACCACCAACTGCTTCCCGATGATCCTGATCAGCGGCTCGAGCGAGCGCGAGATCGTCGATCTGCAGCAGGGTGACTACGAAGAGATGGACCAGTTGGCCATCGCCCGTCCGCACGCCAAGGCTGCCTTCCGCGTGCTGCACGCTGAAGACATTGGTGTCGGTATCGCGCGTGCCATTCGTGCCGCCGTGTCGGGCCGTCCGGGCGGTGTGTACCTGGACCTGCCGGCCAAGCTGCTGGGCCAGTCGATGGAAGCCGAGAAGGGCCGCAAGTCGCTGATCAAGGTGGTCGATCCGGCCCCGCGCCAACTGCCTGCCCCGGACTCGGTCGACCGTGCCGTCGCGCTGCTGAAGAGCGCCAAGCGCCCGCTGATCCTGGTAGGCAAGGGTGCTGCGTACGCACGCGCCGAAGCGGATATCCGCACGCTGGTCGAGAAGACGGGCATTCCGTACCTGCCGATGTCGATGGCCAAGGGCCTGCTGCCCGATACGCACCCGCAATCGGCCTCCGCCGCACGCTCGTATGTGCTGGCTGAAGCTGACGTGGTGTTGCTGGTCGGTGCCCGCCTGAACTGGCTGCTGTCGCACGGCAAGGGCAAGACCTGGGGCAAGCCAAAGCAGTTCATCCAGATCGATATCGCGGCGACCGAGATGGACAGCAACGTCGCCATCGCCGCGCCGGTAGTCGGTGACATTGGTTCGTGCGTGTCAGCGATCCTCGACAAGGTCGGCAACGACTTCACCAAGCCGGGCGCCGACTGGCTGAACGCGGTGGCCGACCGCAGGGACACGAACCTGGCGAAGATGGGCGAGACCCTGGCCAGGGCCAAGGATGCGTCGCCGATGAACTTCCACGGCGCGCTGGGCGTGCTGAAGGATGTCGTCAAGGCCAATCCGGGCATCTCGTTTGTCAACGAAGGCGCCAATACGCTGGACTACGCCCGTGCCGTGATCGACATGTACGAGCCGCGCAAGCGCCTGGACGTGGGCACCTGGGGCGTGATGGGCGTGGGCATGGGCTACGCGGTCGCCGCGGCGGTCGAGACCAGCAAGCCGGTGCTGGCGCTGTGCGGTGACAGTGCGTTTGGTTTCTCGGGCATGGAAGTCGAGACGATCTGCCGCTACAACCTGCCGGTCTGCATCGTCATTTTCAACAACAACGGCGTCTACAAGGGTATCGACGTGAATCCGACCGGCGGCAAGGACCCGGCGGTCACGACGTTCGTCCCGGGCGCGCGCTACGACAAGATGATGGAAGCGTTCGGTGGCGTCGGTCACAACGTCACCACGCCGGCGGAACTCGAAGCCGCGGTGAACGAAGCCCTGCGGTCGGGCAAGCCCACGCTGGTCAACGCCGTCATCGATCCGTCTGCTGGCACCGAAAGCGGTCGTCTGACCAATCTGAATCCGCAAAGCTCGGCCAAGAAGTAATTCACCCGAATTTCACCCCCGAATTTCACCGCTCTAATCCAATAGGAGAACGAAAGTGAACCTCCCGCTCAACGGCATCAAGATCATTGACTTCACGCACGTCCAGGCCGGCCCCGCGTGCACGCAGCTGCTGGCATGGTTCGGCGCCGACGTGATCAAGGTCGAGCGCCCCGGTTCCGGCGACGTGACGCGCACCCAGCTGCGCGATATCCCGGATGTCGACGCGCTGTACTTCACCATGCTCAACTCCAACAAGCGCAGCCTGACGCTGGACACCAAGAAGCCGGACGGCAAGAAGATCCTGGAGCAGCTGATCCGCGAGTCGGACGTGCTGGTCGAGAACTTCGGCCCGGGCGCGCTGGACCGCATGGGCTTTTCGTGGGAGCGCATCAACGAACTGAACCCGAAGATGATCGTGGCTTCGGTCAAGGGCTTCAGCGACGGCCACCACTACGAAGACCTGAAGGTCTATGAGAACGTGGCGCAGTGCGCAGGCGGTGCGGCTTCGACCACCGGTTTCTGGGACGGCCCGCCGACGGTGTCCGCCGCGGCCCTGGGCGACTCCAACACTGGCATGCACCTGGCCATCGGCATCCTGACCGCGCTGATCGGCCGCGACAAGACTGGCAAGGGCCAGAAGGTGGCCGTGTCGATGCAGGACGCCGTGCTGAACCTGTGCCGCGTCAAGCTGCGCGACCAGCAGCGCCTGGACCGCCTGGGCTTCCTGGAGGAGTACCCGCAGTATCCGCATGGCAGCTTCAGCGACGTGGTGCCGCGCGGCGGCAACGCGGGCGGCGGCGGCCAGCCGGGCTGGGTGCTCAAGTGCAAGGGCTGGGAGACCGACCCCAACGCTTACATCTACTTCACCATCCAGGGCCATGCCTGGGAGCCGATCTGCAAGGCGCTGGGCAAGCCGGAATGGATCGACGATCCCAACTACGCCACGGCCAAGGCGCGCCAGCCGCATATCTTCGATATCTTCAACACCATCGAGGAATGGCTCGCCGACAAGACCAAGTACGAGGCGGTGGACATCCTGCGCAAGCATGACATCCCGTGCTCGCCGGTGCTGTCGATGAAGGAGATCGCCGACGATCCGTCGCTGCGCGCCAGCGGCAGCATCACCGAGGTGCCGCACAAGGAGCGTGGCACTTACCTGACGGTGGGCAGCCCGATCAAGTTCTCCGACCTCAAGCCGGAGATCACCGGTTCGCCGCTGCTGGGCGAGCATAGCGAGGAAGTGCTGGCCGGCCTGGGCTACGGCGCGGACGACATCAAGCGCCTGCGCGAGTCCCAGGTGATCTGACGCCACCTGCCCGGCACATGTGCCGGGGCGTACGCCGGGGCCGCGCAAACCGCGCCGCCCCGGCGTTTTTGCTTGCAGCGTGGCCCCGGGCCGCGCTACCTTGATGGCAACATACCCCAACCGGCAATGACCGACAGAGAGGGAATCCCCATGCCAGAACCCATCGATTTCGCGCAACTGGTGTCCGCCATTGGCGACGCCGTCATCATCTCCGACGCCAAGGGCGCCATCACGCTGTGGAACCCCGCCGCCGAGCGCATGTTCGGCTTCACCCAGGCCGAGGCCATGGGCCAGTCGCTCGACCTGATCATTCCCGAGCGACTGCGCGGGCGCCATTGGGAGGGCTATGACAAGACCATGGCCACCGGCATCACGCGCTACGGCCATGACCTGCTGAAGGTGCCCGCGGTCGACAAGCACGGCAAGACCATGTCGATCGCCTTTACGGTGGCGCTGCTCAAGGACGACGCGGGTGCCATCACCGGCATCGTCGCCGTGATCCGCGACGAGACCGTGCGCTTCCAGGAAGAGCGGGCGCTGAAGAAGCGGCTGGTCGAGCTGGAGAACCAGGTCAAGGAACAGGCCTGATTCTCCACCTCTCCCATAAATGACCCATAAATGGGAGAGGGGACACAACATTCGCGTTTTCCCTTCTGATTGTTGCCAGCGCCGTCGCACAGTGCCGCGGCGCTGCACCCCGTCCTTTCGTCCCCGGGAATACCCCAAGCCCTTTCGGCCGCGCGCCTTGCGCGCCGCTTCAATGCGCCCGAACGCCGCCTTTTCGGTACCAAAAGCATTGACGTGGTACCTAACGGCCCCTACATTGGGGCCTGACAAGAACAGCCACCGAGGAGACAAGATGACCCTTCAGCCCCCAGGCGTTCCGGCGGTCTCGCGCGTGCACGGCGGCGCGACCGTTGGCCAGCTCTATGCGACGGCGCTGCGCGCGCGGCCGGGCGTGCCGGCCATCGTGGGCGACGACATCACGCTGGGTTACGACGAACTCGCGCAGCTGTGCGCGCGCCTCGCGCGGCTGTTCGCCGCCAGAGGGCTGGCGCGGCAGGATGCCGTGGCCTTCCTGGTCGGCAACCGCGCCGAAGCGGTGGCCGCGATCATCGCCGCGCAGCTGGCCGGGCTGAAGAACGTGTCGCTGCATCCGATGGCATCGGAAGCGGATCACGCCTTCGTGCTGCAGGAGGCGGGCGTGACGGCGCTGGTGGTCGACAACGCGCGTTTCGCCGAGCGGGCGCGCGCGCTGGCCGGTGCCCGCGCGGTGCAGGTGCTGCCGCTGGACGACGGCGAATTCGGCCCCGGGCTGGCCAGCGTGGCGGCGGCGATGGATGGCGCCGACTATATCCCCGGCGACGATCCCACGGAAATCAGCAAGATCTCCTTTACCGGCGGCACCACCGGCCGCTCCAAAGGCATCTTGCATACCCACCGGACCACGGTGACCGTGCTGCAGTACATGCTGGCTACCTACGAGTGGCCGGCGCAGGTGCGCTACCTGGTGACCACGCCGATCTCGCACGCGTCGGGCGCCATGATCCTGCCGACGCTGCTGCGCGGCGGTACCGTCTACCTGTGCGACAAGTTCAGCCCCGCGGACTTCCTGCGCCGCGTGGCGCAGGACCGCATCAACCTGACTTTCCTGGTGCCGACGCAGATCTACGGCGTGCTCGACTGCGATGGCCTCGATACGGCCGACCTGTCCAGCCTGGAACTGGTGCTTTATGGCGCCGCGCCGATCGCGCCGGTGCGGCTTGCCGATGCGCTGCGCCGCATTGGCCCGGTGTTCGGCCAGATCTATGGCCAGGCCGAAGCGCCGATGTGCATCAGCTACCTGCCACGCGCCGACCACGACCCGGATCGTCCGGAACGGCTGCGTTCATGCGGCAAGGTCATCGCCGGCAACCAGGTGCGGCTGCTCGACGCCGACCTGCGCGAAGTCGCGCCGGGCGAGGTCGGCGAACTGTGCGTGCGCGGGCCGCTGGTGATGGAAAGCTACCTGAATCGGCCGGAAGAAAACGCGAAAGTCTTCGCCGGCGACTGGCTGCATACCGGCGACATGGCGCGCTGCGACAGCGAGGGTTACCTGTACCTGGTCGACCGCGCCAAGGACATGATCATCAGCGGCGGCTTCAATGTGTACCCGAGCGAGGTGGAGCACTGCCTGGCGCAGCACCCGGCCATCGCCATGTCGGCGGTGATCGGCATCCCGGATGCCAAGTGGGGCGAGTCGGTCACGGCCATCGTCGTGACGCGCCCCGGCGCCGCGTTGACCGAGGCCGACGTGATCGGCCATGTCACGCAACACAAGGGTGTGGTCAACGCGCCCAAGCAGGTCGTGTTTGCCGAAGAACTGCCGCTGACCGCGCTGGGCAAGATCGACCGCAAGGCGATCCGCGGCCGCTACTGGGGCGGGCAGGAACGGCAGGTGGCCTGAGCGCCGCTGACGCATGCCGCCAGGCTCCGCCAGAGGGCCGGCGGCAAGACGAGGACAACAACCATGGAGGAGACCATGTCATTCCGCATCATCCGGCATGCGCGCCACGCCGTGCGCGCCGCCCACGCCTGCTTGCTGGCGCTTTGCCTGGCCAGCCCCGCCGCTCACGCCAGCGAGCCGTACCCGTCCAGGCCGATCCGTTTCGTCGTTCCGTTTGCGCCCGGTGGCGTGACCGACCTGACCGCGCGTACCTTCGCCAAATACATGGGCGATACGCTGGGCCAGCCGCTGGTGACCGAGAACAAGCCCGGCGCGGGCGCGACCATCGGCGCCAACTTTGTCGCGCGCTCGACGCCGGACGGCTACACGCTGCTGCTCGGCACCAACGTCACCCATGCGATCAATCCGCGGCTGCTGGCCTCGACGCCGTATGACCCGCTGAAGGACTTCCAGGCGGTGGCCGTGTTCGGGCTGAACGGCAACGTGCTGCTGGTCAGCAACAGCTTCCCGGCGAAGACCTTTGCCGAGTTCCTTGCCTATATCAAGGCCCGGCCGGGCAAGATCAACTATGCCTCCGGCAGCGTCGGCAGTTCGGCGCACCTGGCGGCGGAGCTGCTCAAGCAGGAAGTGAATGGGCTGGAATATACGCACGTGCCGTACGGCGGTCCGTCCGAGGCCATGTCGGCGCTGATCGGCGGACACGTCGACTTTCTGTTCGCCAACATCGGCGCCGCGGTCACGCAGGTCAAATCGGGCAAGGTCAGGGCGCTGGCGGTGACGACCGCGAAGCGCGCACCGCAATTGCCGGATGTGCCGACCATTGCCGAGTCGGGCGTGCCGGGATTCGAAGTGGTCGGCTGGATGGCGGCGTTCGTGCCCAAGGGCACGCCGGCGCCGGTGGTGACGCGGCTGAACGAGGTCATCAACCAGGCGCAGAAGAACCAGGACCTGCGCACCACGCTCGACGCGGCCGCGCTGATCCCGGTGGCGGGCGCGCCGGAACAGGCTAGCCGCTTTGTGCAGGATGAATACACCAAGTGGGGCAAGGTGATCCGCGCCGCGAACATCCCGCCGCAGTGATCCCGGCTGGCCGGGCTAGGATGCGCGCGCGTCCTGTCCGGGCCGGCACAGCAGGCCATTCAGGATGATCTCGTAGAACTCGCTGAAGGCGTCGCCGATCTTCATGCCGGTCTCCTTCAGGAACTGCTGGTTGCGCAGCCGGTGCGCGGCGCCAAGGATGGCTTCGGACACCAGCCGCGGATTGTGTTGCGCCATCTGCCCGGCGCGCATGCCGGCCTCCAGCAGGCTCTCCAGGCCGCGCACACGGGCCAGCTGGTAGGCGTCGAACGCGGCCCTGCCGCTGTCGATCGCATCCAGGTCGGTCAGCGCTGCCTTGCCCAGCCCCGACGTGTTCAGCGTGGCGTGCAGGTAGGCGGAAACCGCGTGCGCCGGATCGCTTTCGCGGCGGGCCGCGGCAAAGCCCTTTTCCAGGCTGGCCGCGAGCACACGCTCGCAGATGCCTACGAACAGCGCTTCCTTGGTCGGCGCGATCTCATACAGCCGCCGCCGCGAGCAGCGCATGCGCTGCGCGAGCTCGCCGATGGTCAGCGACGACACGCCTTCGGTGCTTAGCAGCCGGGTCAGTTCCAGGATGAATTCGTCGTCGGTGCGTCGGGTGGCCATGAAAACAGGGAAGGGCGGAATGCCGGGTGTCGAGGGAATCCTCGCATCTTACGACGATCAGCGCATAAGTCTTGCAATCGGCTCCGAGGGGCCTTGCAGGCTGCCACGCGAGCGCGCCGCGCGCCGCGCCAGCAGCGACCCCAGCGGCAGGGCCAGCCCGAAAGCCAGGTAGACCAGCGTCAGCATGGGCGCCGACAAGCGCCGCTCGAAGCCGGGCGTCAGGCGGTGCGGCGTACACTTCAGGTCCACCAGGCAGGCCAGGCCTGCGATGCCGAGACCGCCAAGCGCCAGGGTACCGAGGGCACCGCGCGCATGATGCCGTGCCACCGCGGTTTCATAGAACACTGCCCAGAACACCGACATCGCATGATGGATCACGTAACCCAGCACGGTATGCCGGACCGACGGCCGGTTCGCATGCAGGGCGCGTTCGCCCCAGATCCAGTGGCTGACCGCATTGACCGGCGCGAAGGCGCTGCCGCAATCGACGGTGCCGCCGCAGGCGAGCATGCCGGAGGACAGCAGGCTGGCGCAGGCGCCGGACACCGCGGCGCGGCGCAGGATGGTGGCCGCATTCGTCGGGTGCTGGTGCCCGGTGCCGGCGGCTTCAATGGCCGGCATGCCCGTGCTGCCCTGGTGGTAAGTGGATTCCATGTGGTGGCGGGAATAAGGCGCGTGCGTGCGCCGGCCGCACCAGAAGCGCCGCACGGCGGCGCCACCGCCATGACAAGCGAATTCTATGCTGTCGCCCACTTCGTGGCGAAGGTCAGGAATTCAACCGCGTTGAGCCTTTCCGCGAGCGCGTTCCCATGCCAATGCGGGAGTGGCGGCGAGCGCGGGAATAAAAAAGGCGAGGCCGCCAGAGCGCCTCGCCTGTAATCGATCGGACCGCTCAGTTGAGATGGCCGACCGCGCGCAGGTATTCGTTCTTTTTCTCGAAGATCAGCCCGCTGAGGAAGGCCGCATCATAGGCGGCGAGCAGGTGGGCGTGGTGCTCTTCGATATAGCGGGCGACGCGGGCCTTTTCGCATTCGATGCCGCACAGCCATTCGTACATCTCGGCATCCCAGCGGAAGCGCAGGCCCAGTTCGATGAAGGCGGCGTTATAGGCCGCGAGCTGCGTCTCGCGCGGGATGGGCTGGTTGTCGGTACCGACCGTGATGGCTGCGGGGCGGCTGTCAATCTGGACCTGGTTCATGGCTTGTCTCCTCGGTGCGCTGTAGCGGTGGGTTGAGACAAGCATAGGAATGGCGAACGATTTACGATAATTAAAGTTTCATCGCTTAATCATAAGTAATCGTTTATGTATCGCGGTGGCTACGCTTGCCGACGGATCAACCCCTCCACGCCCGTAATCCGCTGGATCAATCCGGCGCCTTCCTCCATCAGGAACTGCTTGAACGCCAGCGCCACCGGTGGCAGGCGCTTGTTCTTGCGGTGCACCACATACCAGTTGAGCATCACCGGGAAGCCCTCGATATCGAGCACGGCCAGCTTTCCCGCCTGCAGTTCCAGTCCCACGGTGTGCGCTGACAGGAACGCGATGCCCATGTTGGCGATCACCGCCTGCTTGATGGTTTCAGTGCTCTTGATCTCCATCGCGATGCGCAGGTTGGAGAGTCGTCCGGCAAAGCCTTCCTGCATCGAATTCCACGTATCGGAGCCTTTCTCGCGCGATACGAAGGCCTCGTCGGCCAATCCCGCCAGCGGGATCTTGCGCTTGCCGACCAGCGGGTGGCTGGGCGCCGCGACGATGACGTAAGGGTGGGGCGCGAAGACTTCGTTGATGGTGTCCATGCCTTCGGGGGGGCGCACCATGACCGCGAGGTCGGTCAGGTTGCCGGCCAGCTGGTGCAGCAATTCCTCACGGTTGTGCACCGCGAGATTCAGCGTCACACCGTCATGGCGCTCCATAAACTCGGCCAGCAGCCGCGGAAAGAAATAGTCGCCGGCGCTGATCACCGCCACGTTGAGCCGCCCCCCGGAGATGCCCTTCAGCTGCGACATGGCGTCTTCCGCCTCGCGGAACTGCTGGATGATGCTGCGGCTGTAGTGCAGCATCTCGTGCCCGGCCGGCGTCAGGTAGATCTTCTTGCCGAGCTGCTCGAAGAGCGGCAGGCCGACATGGTGTTCCAGTTGCCGGACCTGGGTCGACACGGCCGGCTGCGTCAGGTGCAGTTCCTCGGCGGCGCGCGAAAAGCTCATATGGCGGGCGACGGTTTCAAAGACCTTCAGTTGCCGCAGCGTGGCGTTCTTCATTCAATCGTTCCGTGCAATATATAAACGGTCGTCAATACAAACGATAAAAAACTTTATGCAGTGTTGATCTTAGTTTCAAGTAGCATCAATCCCAGATTTGCATGCCGCAATGTCAGGCGCCGATCTCATCGTGACCAAGGGCCCACTCCGCAGAGGCCCGGGAGGGCGTCCCGTCCGGGACGCAGCTGACAAGCACCAGGAGACAAAAACAGATGGCGCAATATGAAGCGGCAGCCACGCCCGCTCACGGCGACGTGAACGGGCGGGGCCTGCAGAACCGTTGGACGCAGCTTGCAATCGGCGTGGTGTGCATGGGGCTGGTAGCGAACCTGCAGTATGGCTGGACCTTGTTTGTATCCCCGATGGACGCCAAGCATCACTGGGGAGCGTCGGCGATCCAGGTGGCATTTTCCATTTTCATCGTGACCGAGACCTGGCTGGTGCCGCTGGAGGGCTGGCTGGTGGACAAGTTCGGTCCGCGCCCGGTGGTGGCGGGCGGGGCGATCTGCGCGGGGCTGGCGTGGGTGATGAACGCGTATGCGACCACGCTGCCGGAGTTGTATGCGGCGGCGGTGATCGCGGGCATCGGTGCGGGCGGGGTGTACGGCACGTGCGTGGGCAATGCGCTGAAGTGGTTCCCGGACAAGCGCGGGCTGGCGGCGGGGCTGACGGCGGCGGGGTTTGGCGCGGGCGCGGCGATCACGGTGATTCCGATCGCGAACATGATCCAGAGCGCGGGCTATGAGAAAGCGTTCCTGTTCTTCGGCATCCTGCAAGGGGTGTGCATCTTCGTGCTGGCGCTGCTGCTGGTGAAGCCCAGGGCGCCCAAGGGCGCGGTCGCGGCGAAGGCGGTGCTGACCAACCCGGTGGAATACACGCCGGGCCAGATGGTGAAGACGCCGGTGTTCTGGCTGATCTACGCGAGCTTTGTCGCGGTGGCGGCGGGCGGGATCATGGCGACGGCGCAGCTGGGGCCGATCGCGAAGGACTACGGCTTTGCGTCGATGCCGGTGACGCTGCTGGGACTGACCTTGCCGCTGCTGACGATGACCTTGTCGATCGACAACCTGTGCAACGGCTTCACGCGTCCGCTGTGCGGGTTCCTGTCGGACAGGTTCGGTCGCGAGAACACGATGTTCGTGATCTTCATCGGCGAGGGGCTGGCGCTGCTGGGGCTGATGCAGCTGGGGCACAACCCGTACTGGTTCATGTTCTTCGCGGCGCTGACGTTCCTGTTCTGGGGCGAGATCTTCTCGATCTTCCCGGCGCTGTGCGCGGACACGTTTGGCAGCAAGTTCGCGGCGGCGAACGCGGGCACGCTTTATACAGCGAAGGGGACGGCGGCGATGCTGGTGCCGCTGGCGTCGGTGCTGTCGGCGCGCGGTGGCTGGGAAGCGGTATTTACCGTGGCGGCGGTCGTGACGATCGCCGCGGGGATCTCGGCCAAGGTCTTGCTGGCGCCCATGCGCAGGCGATTTATTACCGGGCAGGCCGAGGGCCTGCCGGCATCCGATGCCGCGTACCTGCCCCGGATCCAGAGAGAAGGAGACTAAGTACCCCGGAAAACGGCCTGCCTGCGCGCGGGCCGTTGCCGTGACGCAAGGCTAACGACCGCGCGACACAAGCAAATCCATACCCACAGCAACGATGGCTGCACACAGCCACGCCCCATCAAGGAGACTGCCATGACCGGACCGCATGCATCGGTGCCCGCACCGCGACATCCCGCCGCGCCCGACCACGGGTTGCGCCTGAGCCTCGCCGTCGCGTGCCAGGGAGGGCGGCCATGAACATCTCGCTCCCCCAGCTGAAGGCCTTCGCCGCGGTGGCGCGGCACAAGAGCTTTACCCGCGCCGCCGCCGAACTCGGCCTGACGCAGTCCGCGGTGAGCCGCAGCGTGCGCGAGCTGGAAGAGGAAATCGACCAGCGGCTGTTCGACCGCACCACGCGCCAGGTGGAACTGACCGAAGCCGGCCTGCACCTGTCGCAGCGCATCTGCCACCTGATCGAGGAAGTCGAGCAGACTTTGCGCGACAGCCAGAGCGCCAGCCGCCCATGCCAGGGCCTGGTGCAGATCGCGTCTGACCCGGTGCTCAGCTCGATGTCGCTGCCGGCGTGGCTGGCAGGCTGCCGGCAGGCGTGGCCCGCGATCTCGATCCACCTGAAGGACCGCTCGCAGGAATCTGTGCTGCAGAGCGTGCGCAGCGGCGAGGTCGATTTCGGCATCGCCACCGATCCGCACGCCGCGGATGACCTGTATTGCGAGCCGCTGTGCACCGACCCTTATCACGCCGTGCTGCCGGCGCAGCATCCGCTGGCCGCGCGCGACTCGGTAGGGTGGGGCGAGCTCAGCGATGCCAGCGTGCTGACACTGGACCAGCAGTGCGGCATGCAGCCGGCGGTGGAGAAGGCGCTCAGCAGCTACCACGTGCGGACCAGTTCGCTGCAGTTGCTCGGGCACTTTGCCGCGGTGTTTGGCATGGTTGCGCTGGGGCTCGGCATCGGCGTGGTGCCGTCGCGCGCGCAGGCGGGTGGCCTGAACCCGGCCGCGGTGATGCGGCCATTGCGGCCGCAGGTGACATCCACCGTCATGCTGGTGCGGCGCAAGAGCCGCTCACTCAAGCCCAATGCCGCAGCCATCTGGGATGCATTGCGCGGGCTCGAGTATGAACAACCGACTGCCACGCGGCAGGAAACCACCAAGGTGTGACGGGGGGCGGGATAGCGCGCCGGCCCTGTTGTATAGGAGCAAAACTTCTACTGATATATTACATACAGGATATTTACACATAGTGCGGCGCAGCATATAATGAAAACTCCTGACCACAACGTAACTGGAGTTTTCAAATGGAAGTCGCACTGCTCTTCGTCCTTGGCCTGGCCGCTCTTGCCGGCGGTGTCGCCATGACCATCCTGCTCGCCACCCGCCTGCCGATGGACGTGCTGGTGACCGCGCAGGAACACGGCCGCTTTGCCGGACTGGGCTCGAACCAGGAAAGCCATGGTGTTGGCCGCGCTCGCCCGTCGCGCGTAGTGCCCGCCGCCGGCGAACTGGCGTACGCCTGAAGCCAGGCGGCGCCGGCTGCCGTCCGCGCATTCGTGCATGGACCGGCTGCTGACCGCAGATGACAAGGGCTGTAGCGGCCGGCAACCCTTGTGGCGCAGCAAGCAGTAAGGTAGTCCCCCGGTGCACTTCCCTGGATGCCACACGCGCTGGCAGGCAGGGCGGGTTCCAGGCGAACCCACGGCCGCCACCATCCTCCTACCCCGTCATTCCCCCCAAATTCCGCCGATTTCGTGGCCAGACAAGCAGGCCATGTCTTATTGTATCTATCTAGGGACTTTCCCGAACCGACCGTTTTCCCGGGTTTTCCAGCGGGGCGATCCCCGGCATTCTGATGGCTGCCAACGACGCGCGGATTGATGCGCCGACTTAAGGCAACTGCTTGATTTCCAAGGATTCCCGGTACCAGCGGTACGGCCGTTGATGCATTGCGCGCACCAGTCGCGCGGCACCATCGGCCATGCGGGCGCCAGTTGCGGACAGGGCATGCTGCAGAGCCGCAACGAATACGCTTGACTTGGTTGATATATCACATACCGTATAGCACTAGAACGGCTAAGCTGTTCGAGACCGAGAGTCACGCAGAGGCGTCTTCAGGCGCCCAATCTTCCACCTTGGCGGCTAGCCGCTATAAGGAGACATCATGGAACTGCAGCAAAGGGAGTCCACGTCGCGCTTTGCGTCGCCGTGGGTGCAATTGGTCTTCGGCGTGATCTGCATGGCGATGATCGCCAACATGCAGTATGGCTGGACGCTGTTCGTCAACCCGATCGACGATAAATACCACTGGGGCCGCACCGCGATCCAGGTGGCATTCACCATCTTCGTCGTGACGGAAACCTGGCTGGTCCCGATCGAGGGCTACCTCGTCGACAAGTACGGCCCGCGCCCGGTGGTGGTGGGTGGCGGCTTGCTGTGCGCCATTGCCTGGGCGCTGAACTCGGTGGCGTCCTCGCTGCCGATGCTCTACGTCGCGGCGGCAATCGGCGGCCTGGGCGCAGGCGCTGTGTATGGCACCTGCGTGGGCAACGCGCTGAAGTGGTTCCCCAATCGCCGCGGACTGGCGGCAGGGATCACGGCGGCCGGGTTCGGCGCGGGCTCCGCGCTGACCGTGGTGCCTATCGCCAACATGATCAAGACGTCGGGCTATGAAGCCGCGTTCCTGTGGTTCGGTCTTGGCCAGGGCCTGATCGTGTTCATCCTGGGCATGGCCCTGTTCCCGCCTTCCGCCAAGATCCTGAGCGAGGTCAAGACCACGCTGAAGGCTGCCGCCACCTACAACGCTTCGCCGCGCCAGGTGCTGAAGTCGCCGATCTTCTGGGTCATGTATGCGATGTTCGTGATGATGGCCGCCGGCGGCCTGATGGCCACCGCCCAGCTCGGTCCGATCGCCAAGGACTTTGGCCTGCACGACGCGCCGATCTCGATCCTTGGCCTGACCTTGCCCGCGCTGACCTTCGCACTGACCATCGATCGCGTGCTCAACGGCTTGACGCGCCCGTTCTTCGGCTGGATCTCCGATCATATCGGCCGTGAACGCACCATGTTCTTTGCCTTCGGCGTCGAGGCCATCGGCATCCTGCTGCTGTCGAAGTACGGCCATCATCCGGTTGCCTTCGTGATCCTGACAGGCGTGGTGTTCTTCGCCTGGGGTGAGATCTACAGCCTGTTCCCGGCCACCTGTGGCGACACTTTCGGGCCGAAATTTGCCGCGACCAATGCGGGCCTGCTCTACACCGCCAAGGGCACCGCAGCGCTGCTGGTGCCGTTCTCCAGCGTGATCACGACCGCCACGGGTAGCTGGCATGCGGTCTTCATGGTGGCCTCGGGCATGGCGGCATTGACTGCGATCATGGCGCTGTTCGTGCTCAAGCCGATGCGCGAAGCCCATGCCCGCAAGTATGTCCACGCCAATACCTCGGCACCAATGGGCTACCGTACCGTGCCCGAAGACCTGACCTGATGAAGAAAGCAGTACGGCGCCTGCGGGCGCCGGTAGTATCCGGGGCAGGCGGCCTCGATGCCTGCACGGGCACCCGCCCCGGTAGCACAATACAAAAAACAATGAAGCACGACAGGAAGGTGGCCCGCCGGGCACCTTCCTGATCGGCCATCCGACATCCACAAAAGATCCAGGCACCGCCATGAACCAGGTTGTCATCCCCCTCGATGCGACAGGGCTCGGCCGGCAGCGCAAGCGCCGCCAGCCCAAGGGCCGGCAGGTCGACGCGGCCGCGCTGGCCGAAGTGCGCGTGGCGCTGGGCGACATGCCGCGCCGCCGCGACCTGCTGATCGAACACCTGCACTGCATCAACGACCGTTACGGCCAGCTGGCGATGCCGCACCTGGTGGCGCTCGCCAGCGAGTTGAAGCTGTCGATGACGGAGGTCTATGAGGTCGCAAGCTTCTACCACCATTTCGACGTGGTCCGCGAGGATGCGGACGGACAGATTGCCGCGCCGCCCGCGCTGACGGTGCGCGTGTGCGAGGGCATCGCCTGCGAACTGGCAGGCGCGCAGGCGCTGATCGACAAGCTGCCGGCGTTGCTCGGCACAGACGTGCGCGTGATCGCCGCGCCCTGCATCGGCCGTTGCGAGAAAGCGCCCGCGGCGCTGGTCGGGCAGAACCCCGTGGACGGGGCGACGGCCGATACGGTAGCCGCCGCGGTGCAGGCCAGGGCCGTGCGTCATGAGCCTGAGCCTCATATCGATTACGGCGCGTACCGTGCAGCAGGCGGCTACGACCTGCTGCAGTCGCTTGCCGACGGTACGCTCGATCCCGCCGCCGTGCTGTGCACGATGGAAGATTCCGGCCTGCGCGGCCTGGGCGGCGCGGGCTTCCCCACCGGCCGCAAATGGCGCATCGTGCAGAAGGAGCCGGCACCGCGCCTGATGGCCGTGAATATCGACGAAGGCGAGCCGGGCACCTTCAAGGACCGCGTCTACCTGGAGCGCGATCCGCACCGCTTCCTGGAGGGCATGCTGATCGCGGCGACGGTGGTCAACGTGTCGGCGATCTACATCTACCTGCGCGACGAATACGCCGGCTGCCGTGCGCTGCTGGCCGAGGCCTTGCGGCAACTGCGCGACGATCCGCCCATTCCCGGCCTGCCGGTCATCGAGCTGCGCCGGGGCGCCGGCGCGTACATCTGCGGCGAAGAGTCGGCCATGATCGAGTCGATCGAAGGCAAGCGCGGCATGCCGCGGCTGCGCCCGCCGTATGTGGCGCAGGTGGGCCTGTTCGGGCGGCCCACGCTCGAGCACAACTTCGAGACCCTGTACTGGGTGCGCGACATCATCGAGAAGGGCGCGGAGTGGTTCGCCGCGCAGGGACGCAACGGGCGCAAGGGCTTGCGTTCGTTCTCGGTATCCGGACGCGTGAAGAAGCCGGGCGTGCATCTGGCCCCCGCGGGCATCACCGTGCGCGAGCTGATCGACGAATACTGCGGTGGCATGCTCGACGGCCACGCGTTCTACGCGTACCTGCCGGGCGGCGCGTCGGGCGGCATCCTGCCCGCGTCGATGGGCAATATCCCGCTCGATTTCGACACGCTGCAGCCCTATGGCTGCTTCATCGGCTCGGCCGCGGTGGTGATCCTGTCCGACCATGACAGCGCCACGCAGGCGGCGCGCAACCTGATGCACTTCTTCAAGCATGAGTCGTGCGGGCAATGCACGCCATGCCGCACCGGCACGGCCAAGGCACTCGACCTGATCCGGCAGCAGAAGTGGGACCTGGCCGCGCTGGACGACCTGTCCGCGGTGATGCGCGATGCATCGATCTGCGGGCTGGGGCAGGCCGCGCCCAATCCCGTCGACTGCGTGATCAAGTACTTCCCGCACGAACTCGCGTGAGAGACTGACATGAACGCACTGACCCGCGCCGAATGCGCGCTTGTCGAATCCGCCGAGCCGGCCGTCTCCTTCTCGCTCAACGGCCGCGAAGTCACCGCGCAGCCCGGCGAAAGCCTGCTCAAGGTGGCGCAGCGCGAGGGCTTCGACGTTCCGCACCTGTGCTACAAGGACGGCCTCGAGCCGGCCGGAAACTGCCGCGCCTGCATGGTCGAGATCCAGGGCGAGCGCGTGCTGGCTCCGTCCTGCTGCCGCTATCCCGCCGCGGGCATGCAGGTGCAGACCGAGTCCGAGCGTGCCCGCCGTGCCCAGCGCACCGTGCTGGAGCTGCTGCAGTCGGACATGCCGGAAACGGAATACACCCGCCACAACGAACTCGACCAGTGGGCGGCGAAGCTGGAGGTGGGCAAGCCGCGTTTTGCCCCGCGCGAGCGCGTGGCGGCGGACCTGTCGCACCCGGCCATCGCCGTCAACCTCGATGCCTGCATCCAGTGCACCCGCTGCCTGCGCGCCTGCCGTGACGAGCAGGTCAACGACGTGATCGGACTGGCCTTGCGCGGCGACGAAGCCCGCATCGTGTTCGACATGGACGACCCGATGGGCGCATCCACCTGCGTCGCCTGCGGCGAATGCGTGCAGGCCTGCCCGACGGGCGCGCTGATGCCCGCGCGCGACGTGGCCCTGGCCGTGCCCGACAAACAGGTCGAATCGGTGTGCCCGTATTGCGGCGTGGGCTGCCAGCTGACCTATAACGTCAAGGACAACCGCATCCTGTTCGTGGAAGGCCGCGATGGCCCCGCCAACCACCAGCGGCTGTGCGTGAAGGGCCGTTACGGCTTTGACTACGTGCAGCACCCGCAGCGGCTGACCGTGCCGCTGGTGCGCCGCGAAGGCGCGCCCAAGCGCGGGGATTTCGTCATGGACCCGGACCACGTGATGGACGTGTTCCGTGAAGCCACCTGGGAAGAGGCGCTGGCGCTCGCCGGCGGCAAGCTTGCGCAGATCCGCGACACGCATGGCAAGCGCGCGCTGGCGGGCTTCGGCTCGGCCAAGGGCAGCAACGAAGAGGCCTACCTGTTCCAGAAGCTGGTGCGCACCGGCTTCGGCAGCAATAACGTCGACCACTGCACGCGGCTGTGCCATGCCTCGTCGGTGGCGGCGCTGCTGGAAGGCATCGGCTCGGGCGCGGTGTCGAATCCGGTGATGGACGTCGACAAGGCCGAGGTCGTGATCGTGATCGGCGCCAACCCGACCGTGAACCACCCCGTGGCGGCCAGCTGGATCAAGAATGCCGTCAAGAACGGCACCAGGCTGATCGTTGCCGACCCGCGCCGCTCCGACCTCGCGCGCTTCGCCTGGCGCTTCCTGCAGTTCAAGCCCGATGCCGACGTGGCGCTGCTCAACGCGATGATGCATGTGATCGTCAACGAGGGGCTGGTCGACCGCGAGTTCATCGACAGCCGCACCATCGGCTTCGACGAACTGCAGCGCAACGTCGCCGCGTACAGTCCCGAGCTGATGGCGCCGATCTGCGGCATCGACGCCGAGACCATCCGCGAAGTCGCGCGGCTCTATGCCACCTCGAAGGGATCGATGATCCTGTGGGGCATGGGCGTGTCGCAGCACGTGCATGGCACCGACAACGCGCGCTGCCTGATCGCGCTGGCGCTGATGACCGGGCAGATCGGCCGGCCCGGCACCGGGCTGCATCCGCTGCGCGGGCAGAACAACGTGCAGGGCGCGTCCGACGCGGGACTGATCCCGATGATGTATCCGGACTACCGGCGCGTCGACGATCCGGTGGCGATCGCCAGCTTCGAGGCGCTATGGGGCATGCCGCTCGACCGCCAGCCGGGCCTGACCGTGGTGGAGGTCATGCAGGCGATCGAGCGCGGCGAAGTGCGGGGCATGTACATCATGGGCGAGAACCCCGCGATGTCGGACCCTGACGCCGAGCATGCGCGCGAGGCGCTGGCTTCGCTGGATCACCTGGTGGTGCAGGACATCTTCCTGACCGAGACGGCTTACCTGGCGGACGTGGTGCTGCCGGCGTCGGCGTTCCCGGAAAAGACCGGCACCTTCACCAACACCGACCGCACCGTGCAGCTTGGCCGGCAGGCGCTCGATCCGCCGGGCCAGGCGCGGCAGGACCTGTGGATCATCCGGCAGATGGCGGCACAGCTCGGGCTGGACTGGCACTACGACGGCGTGGAGGACGTGTTCAACGAGATGCGCAGGGCGATGCCGAGCATCGGTGGCGTGACCTGGGAGCGGCTCGAACGCGAGCATGCGGTGACGTATCCGTGCAAGGAAGAGGGCGATCCGGGCGAGCCGGTGATTTTCACGGATGGCTTCCCGACCGACACTGGCCGTGGCCGCTTCGTGCCGGCCGACATCATCCCGGCTGCCGAGCGGCCCGATGCCGACTACCCGATGGTGCTGATCACCGGGCGCCAGCTGGAGCACTGGCATACCGGCAGCATGACGCGTCGCGCCGGCGTGCTCGATGCGATCGAGCCGGACCCGGTGGCATTGGTGCATCCGTTGGATCTCGATGCGCTGGGCGGCAAGCCGGGGAGTGTGGTCACGTTGTCGTCAAGGCGCGGCGAAGTCACGCTGTATGCGCGCGCCGACGCCGGCACGCCACGCGGGGCGGTGTTCGTGCCGTTCTGCTATTACGAGGCGGCGATCAACAAGCTGACCAACGCGGCGCTGGACCCGTTCGGCAAGATTCCGGAATTCAAATACTGCGCGATTCGCATGACGCTGGGCGGGGAGGCGCCGGTGCAGTCCAGTTATGGGGGCGGGCAGATATTGGACGCTGTCTAGGGGTTTGGGCTTGCGGCGAGTGATGCGCCGGCCCCTCTCCCGCGGCGCGGGAGAGGGGCGCAAACAAGGGTTCACCGGCGACGGCGCTTGGCGAGCGCTGCGACCAGCCCATCCCGCAGAAGGACAAGATTGTCCTGGTTACCAGGAAATTGATTGCCGGATCATCCCGCTAATCATTCCAATCCCGATGCGCTACGCTTGAGCCACATCCTCTCCACCCCGGAGCCCAAGCAAATGAAAGCCATCGGCCTGACCCAGTACCTCCCCATTTCCGATCCCCGTTCGCTCCAGGACGTGGAAATCGACAAGCCCACGCCATCAGCCCACGACCTGCTCGTCAAGATCGAAGCCATCGCCGTCAACCCGGTCGACACCAAAGTCCGTGCCCCCAAGCCCCAGGCCGAACCCGCTCCCCGCATACTGGGCTGGGACGCCGCTGGCGTGGTGGAAGCCGTCGGCCCCGATGTCACCCTGTTCAAACCAGGCGACCCGGTCTACTACGCCGGCAGCATCACCCGCCCCGGTACCAACGCCGAGTATCACTTGGTGGACGAACGCATCGCCGGCCACAAGCCTGCCTCGCTCGACTTTGCCAACGCCGCCGCATTGCCGCTGACCGCGATCACCGCGTGGGAAGCACTGTTCGACCGCCTCGGCATCTCGCCCAAGGGCGAGCACGCCGGCCGCTCCGTGCTGATCGTCGGCGGCGCCGGCGGCGTAGGCTCGATCGGCATCCAGCTGGCCAAGGTGCTGGCCGGCCTCACCGTGATCGCCACGGCATCACGCCAGGAGTCGCAGGACTGGTGCCGCAAGCTGGGCGCCGACCATACCGTCAACCACCGAGGCGACCTGCCGGCGCAACTGAAGGCGCTGGGCTTCGCGCACGTCGACTACATCCTCTGCTTCAACGACACCGACGGCCACTTCCCGGCCCTGGCCGAACTGGTCGCACCGCAGGGCAAGATCTGCACGATCGTCGAGAACGCCCGCCCGCTGCCGGTGGAACTGCTCAAGAGCAAGAGCGCTACATTCGTCTGGGAATTCATGTTCACCCGCGCAATGTTCCACACGCCGGACATGATCGCGCAGCACCGGCTGCTCAACGAGGTGGCGCGCCTGGTTGACGCCGGGCGCCTGCAAACCACGCTCGGTGAAAACCTGGGCCGCATCAACGCCGAGAACCTGCGCCGCGCCCACGCCATGCTGGAGGGTGGCCGCACCATCGGCAAGCTGGTGCTGGAAGGGTTCTGAGCCCGCACGCGACAAGCAGAACAAGCAGAAGCGAGAACGCCCGCGAGGAACCCTGGCGGGCGTTCGTCATTGCGGGGACGGTGCGAGGGCGGTTCAACTCATCTTGCCGAGGATCGCCTGCATCTCGTCGGCATTGAAGGCCCGCAGCGTCTGCGTGCGCACGTTCCCCAGCGCGCCGACCGCGAGGCCGAAGGCAGTCATGCTGGCATCGTCCTGCGCTTCGACGGTCAGCACGATGTCGTATTTGCCCAGTGTCCAGAAGATGTCTTTCATCTGCACCCCGAAGCGCGCACCCATCTCGCGCACCGCGGCGGCGCGCTTGGTGGTGTCCTTGACGGCGCGGATGCCCTGGTCGGTGAAGCTGGCTAGCACGATGTAGCGGGTCATGGCGGGATCTCCGGTAAAGGATGGATCGGACGCCGTCCCGGCGCAGCGCTTGGTCGGCAGCGCCGCAGTCAGCCGGGGCAGTGGTTCAGGGCTTGCCGGTGCGGCACCGGTGTGCCTGAGCAACCTCGTACCCACGCATATCGCGCGCCAGTCGGCGCGACAGGCGGGTTCGCGGCTGGCGCATCCGTTGCCTCCGTCCCGGGCCGGCGCATTGCAGGCCCGGCTGTATCAGCCGTGATACAGCGCGCCGCCTCAGTCTTGTACCGGTCCGCCGTCGGCACCGTCCGGCGTATCCAGCGCGCGCATGTTGTCCAGCAGCTTCAGCAGGTAGTGCAGCGTATGCGTCAGGTCGTTGGTCGAGAACCCGTCCAGTGCGTGCTCGTAGTACTCGCGGATCTTCGGCTGCGCCTGGTGCAGCCACACCTCGCGGCCCGGCTCGCTCATCCGCACCAGCCGCGAGCGGCGGTCGCGCCCGTCGGGCGCCAGCGTCACGTGGCCATCCCGCTCCATCCGGCTGACCAGCCCGGACAGGTTCTGCCGGCTCACCATCAGGTAGCGCGCCAGGTCGCCGACGCTCATGCCGCCGGCCGCGTCGGGGCGTGACAGGGCGCCCAGCACCGCCCACTGCTGCGTCGTCAGGCCTTCGGCTTCCACCGCCCGCGATCCCGTTTTATGCAACATGTTTGCGCATTGGTAGAGGCGGAAGAACAGCCGGTTGGCCAGTTCCATGCGTGCGTTAATGGGGAGTTCGCCTCCCAGGTCGGGGTTAACCATAGTCGTTTCCAAAGGATTGATGCCTTGCGCACGGTGCCGGCCGCACCTATTATACGTCAACATATTTACGTAATTGACGGGGCATGTGGCGGCGGCACCGCCGGCACGATAGCACCGGAACCCTGAAAGGAGAACGGCTGTGCAAGGACTCGAAGGCAAGACGGTCATCGTGACCGGTGGTGGCGGTGGTATCGGCGGTGCAACGTGTTTGCGCTTTGCGCGGGCAGGGGCGGCGGTCGGCGTGCTCGACCTGAATCCGGAGGCCGGCGAACGCGTGGCGGCGCAGATCCGCGACGCCGGCGGCCGCGCGTTGTCAGTGCGCTGCGACATTACCGATCGCGCCAGCGTCGATGCCGCGGTGGCGGCGGTGGAGCAGGAGCTGGGCCCCATCGACGTGCTGGTCAACAACGCCGGCTGGGACGTGTTCCGTCCCTTCGTCAAGACCGAGCCGGCGCAGTGGGAGCGGCTGATCGCCATCAATCTGACCGGCGCCCTGCATATGCACCACGCGGTGCTGCCGGGCATGGCGGCGCGCAAGCGCGGGCGCATCGTCAATATCGCCTCCGATGCCGCGCGCGTGGGGTCGTCCGGCGAGGCGGTGTATGCCGCATGCAAGGGCGGGCTGGTGTCGTTCTCCAAGACCATCGCACGCGAGCATGCCCGCCACGGCATCACCGTGAACGTGGTGTGCCCGGGTCCGACCGAGACCGCGCTGTTCGAAGACTACAAGCAGGGCGCGGGCAACCCCGAGAAGCTGGTGGAAGCCTTCACCCGCTCGATCCCGCTGGGCCGCATCGGCCAGCCCGACGACCTGCCCGGCGCGGTGCTGTTCTTCGCCGGCGACGACGCTGCCTTCATCACCGGCCAGGTGCTGAGCGTGTCGGGCGGCCTGACCATGAACGGCTGACCTCCAGCACCAATCGCCCATCCAACCAGACAACGGAGACGACCATGCAATACGAAGACATCCGCTATGAAGTGCGCAACGGCGCGGCCTGGATCATCATCAACCGCCCGGAAAAGATGAACGCCTTCCGCGGCCGCACCTGCGACGAGCTGATCCACGCCATCAACCGTGCTGGCTATGACCGCGAGATCGGCGCCATCGTGCTGGCAGGCGCCGGCGAGAAGGCCTTCTGCACCGGCGGCGACCAGTCCGCGCATGAAGGCCAGTACGACGGCCGCGGCACCATCGGCCTGCCGATGGAAGAACTGCACAACGCCATCCGCGACGTGCCCAAGCCGGTGATCGCGCGCGTGCAGGGCTATGCCATCGGCGGTGGCAACGTGCTGTGCACGATCTGCGATTTCACCATCGCCTCGGACAAGGCCGTGTTCGGGCAGGTCGGCCCGCGCGTCGGCTCGGTCGATCCTGGCTATGGCACGGCGTTCCTCGCACGCGTGGTCGGCGAGAAGAAGGCGCGCGAGATCTGGTACCTGTGCCGCCGCTATCCCGCCGCCGAGGCGCTGGCGATGGGGCTGGTCAATGCCGTGGTGCCGCACGAGCAGCTCGACGCCGAAGTGCAGAAGTGGTGCGACGAGATCCTGGAGAAGAGCCCGACCGCGATTGCCATCGCCAAGCGCTCGTTCAACATGGACACCGCGCACCAGAGCGGCATCGCCGGCATGGGCATGTATGCGCTCAAGCTCTACTACGACACCGAGGAATCGCGCGAGGGCGTGCGCGCCTTCCAGGAAAAGCGCAAGCCCGAGTTCCGCAAGTACGCCAAGTAAGCCCGACCGGACCGCGCGGAGACAGCCATGAATCCCTACCTTGACGAAGACCTTTCGGCGCTGGCCGAACATGCCCGCCGCTTTGCCGACGCGCGCGTCGCGCCCGGCTACCTGGAGCGCGACCGCACCCGTGTGCTCGACCGCGCGTTGATGCGCGAAATGGGCGAGATGGGCTTTATCGCGCCCGAGCTGCCGGAACAGTATGGCGGCCAGGGCATGGGCTCGCTCGCCGCCGGCGTGATCCACGAAGCGGTGGCGCGCGCCGACCTGAGCCTGTCGTACATCAACCTGCTGGCGTCGCTGAACGGGCAGATCCTGGCGCACGCGCAGCCGGAGATCGCTGGCCCGTGGCTGCAACGCCTGACGCGCGGCGAAGCGCTGCTGGCGATCGCGCTGACCGAGCCGCGCGGCGGCTCCGACGCGGCCAGCCTGCGCCTGCGCATGGAGCGCGATGGCGACCACTATGTGCTCAACGGCGAGAAGACCTCGATCTCCGCCGCCGACCAGGCCGATGCCGCGGTGGTATTCGCGCGCAGCGGCCCGGTCGAGGCGGGCGCGCGCGGCGTGTCGGCGCTGCTGGTGCCGATGGACCTGCCGGGCATTACCCGCAACCGCTTCGACTGCCATGGCCAGCGCGCCATCGGGCGCGGCTCGATCTTCTTCGAGAACGTGCGCGTGCCGGCGAGCCACCTGCTCGGCAAGGAAGGCGAGGGCTTCGTGCAGGTGATGCAGGGCTTCGATTTTTCGCGCGCACTGATCGGCCTGCAGGTGCTGGCCGTGGCGCAGGTGGCGCTGGACGAGACCTGGGCCTACGTGGCCGAGCGCCAGGCCTTCGGCAAGCCGCTGTCGGCGTTCCAGGGCGTGTCGCACCCGCTGGCCGACTTCGAGACCCAGGTGCACGGCGCGCGCCTGCTGTGCCTGCAGACGCTGTGGCTCAAGGACCGCGGGCTGCCGCACACCGCCGAGGCGGCGATGTGCAAGTGGTGGGCACCCAAGCTGGCCTACGACGTGGTGCACCAGTGCCTGCTGTCCTTCGGCCACGGGGGCTATGACCGGGGCGTGATGGAACAGCGCCTGCGCGACGTGCTCGGCTTCCAGATCGGCGACGGCACCGCGCAGATCATGAAGACCATCATCGCGCGCACGCGGGCAGGGCGCGAAGCGGTACCGGCCTGACGCGGCGCGCGCGCCCATTGCACGACTGGCCGCACGACTGGCCGCACACAACAACGAGGAGACCGCCATGGATTTCGACGCCGTACTGATTGCGCCGCGCCGTGCCGCCAGCATTGCCGCCGGGCACTGGCAGGACCGTACCATCAACGACTATCTTGCCGCCTGCGTGCGGGACCGGCCCGACGCGCCCGCGCTGACCGCGCTCGGCATCGACCGCCAGTGCGTGACGCGCTTCACCTGGCAGGAACTGGCGCGCATGGCCGACCGCGTGGCGGTGGGCCTCTCCCGCCTCGGCATCGTCGCGGGCGACGTGGTCTCATGCCAGCTGCCCAATGGCTGGCACCTGAGCGTGCTGTACCTGGCCTGTGCGCGGCTGGGTGCCGTGCTCAACCCGGTGATGCCGATCTTCCGCGAGCGCGAGCTGTCGTTCATGCTGGCGCATGCGCAAAGCAAGGTGGTGGTGGTGCCGAAGATGTTCCGCGGCTTCGATCATGCGCAGATGCTGCGGGGTCTGCGTGAAGCGTTGCCGGCACTGCGCCATATCGTCGTGGCGGATGGCGATGGCGACGACAGCTTCGAGGCGCTGCTCAGCGGCCCGTCCTGGGAAGATGCACCCGATGCCGCCACCATCCTGCTGCGCAGCCGCCCTGGGCCGGACGACGTCACGCAGCTGATCTACACCTCCGGCACCACCGGCGAGCCCAAGGGCGTGATGCATACCGCGAACACGCTGTTTTCCAACATCGTCGCCTATGCGGACCGGCTCCATCTCACCGGCGACGACGTGGTGCTGATGGCCTCGCCGATGGCGCACCAGACCGGCTTCATGTACGGCCTGATGATGCCGGTGGTGCTGCGCGCGCATGCGGTGCTGCAGGACATCTGGGACCCGGCCCGCGCCGCCGCGCTGATCCGCGACGAGGGCGTGACCTTCACCATGGGTTCCACGCCGTTCCTGACCGATCTCGCGCGCGTGGTGGCCGAGTCCGGCGCGCCGGTGCCGAGCCTGCGCATCTTCCTGTGCGCGGGCGCGCCGATCCCTGGCGCGCTGGTCGAGCAGGCGCACCACGCGCTCGGCGCGAAGATCGTGTCGGCATGGGGCATGACGGAGAACGGCGCGGTCACCACGACGCTGCCGGAAGACAGCGACGAACGCGCGTCCACCACCGACGGCCGCCCGCTGCCGGGCGTGGCGATCCGGGTGGTCGACGGCACCGACGCGGACGTGCCGACCGGCGAGACCGGCCGGCTGCTGGTGCGCGCCTGCTCCAATTTCGGCGGCTACCTGAAGCGCCCGCAATTGAACGGCACCGATGCCGACGGCTGGTTCGACACCGGCGACCTGGCCCGGCTCGATGCCGACGGCTACCTGCGCATCGCCGGCCGCAGCAAGGACGTGATCATCCGCGGCGGCGAGAACATCCCCGTGCTGGAGGTCGAGACCCTGCTGTACCGTCATCCCGCCGTGGCGCAGGTGGCTATCGTCGCCTATCCGGACGAACGCCTGGGCGAGCGTGCGTGTGCGTTCGTGGTGCCGCGCGCCGGGCATGACTTCGACCACGCGGCGATGGTGGACTGGCTCAAGGGCCAGAAGATGGCGCTGCAGTACATCCCGGAAAAGCTAGTGGTGCGCGACGCCTTGCCGGCGACGCCGGCAGGGAAGATCCAGAAGTTCCGGCTGCGCGATCTGTTGCGGGATGCGCTGTAGTCCATGCGCTGACCGCTGGTTTGCTCCCCTCTCCCGCATGCGGGAGAGGGGCGGGGGAGAGGGCCGGCGCTCGGCAAGCACGACAACGCTTCACGTTGCGGTGATGCTCATGCTGTTCCCTCTCCCATAAATAGAAAAGGGCAGACAACACCCCAGCCTTGACGATGTCAGCGCAACTGCCTGCTGGCCGCCCCAAGCGCCTCACCAAACAACTCACCCACCAGGTCCACCTCAGCCTCGTCAATGACCAGCGGCGGCAGGAACCGCACCGTCGCCCCATGGCGCCCGCCCAGCTCCACGATCAGCCCGCGCTGCAGGCATTCGCGCTGGACCGTGCGGGCAAAGTCGCCATCGGCGGGGTAGGCGCCCCCCACGTCAGGCTCGGCACGTTCATCCACCAGTTCCACGCCAAGCATCAGCCCGCGCCCGCGCACCTCGCCCATTGCAGCGAAGTCCGACTGCAGCTGCCGCAACTGCGTTGCCAGCCGCTGGCCCATGCTCTCGGCATGCGCGACCAGGCCCTGCGTGGCGATGGTGCGGATCGTGGCCGACCCCGCCGCCATTGCCAGCTGGTTGCCGCGGAAGGTGCCGGCATGCGCGCCCGGCTGCCACGCGTCAAGCGCGCTGTCGTAGATCACCACCGACATCGGCAGCCCGCCGCCAATCGCCTTGGACAACACCAGCACGTCCGGCACGATGCCGGCATGCTCGAACGCGAACGTGCGGCCGGTGCGGCCCAGCCCGGTCTGCACTTCGTCCAGCACCAGCGCGATGCCGCGTTCGCGCGTGATGCGGCGCAGCTCGCGCAGCCAGCGTGCCGGCGCGGGAATCACGCCGCCTTCGCCTTGCACCGCTTCCACCACAACCGCCGCCGGAGGCAGCACGCCGGACTCGGGATCGGACAGCATCTGCTCGATATAGCGCAGCCCGGCATCGATGCCGGCGTCGCCGCGCAGGCCGAACGGGCAGCGGTAGTCATACGGGTACGGCAGGAACTGCACGCTGGCGCCGAGCGCGCCCAGCGGCGCCTTGGGCCCCAGGTTGCCCATCAGCGCCAGCGTGCCATGCGTCATGCCGTGGTAGCCGCCCGCAAAGCTCAGCACGGTGTGCCGCCCGGTGGCGGTCTTGGCCAGCTTGAGCGCGGCTTCGATGCCGTCGGCCCCGGTCGGGCCGCAGAACTGGATGCGGGCGCGCGCGGCGAACTCCGCCGGCAGCAGGCCGAACAGGTCGTCGATAAAGCGGTCCTTGACCGGCGTGGCCAGGTCCAGCGTATGCAGCGGCAGCCCGCTGTCGAGCGTGTCGCGCAGCGCGCGCACCACCGCCGGGTGGTTGTGGCCGAGCGCGAGCGTGCCGGCACCGGCCAGGCAGTCGATAAAGAGCTGGCCGCTGGTGTCGCGCAGGTACACGCCATAGCCCTGCTCCAGCGCCAGCGGGATGCGGCGCGGATAGGAGCGCGCGTTGGATTCGCGGGCGCACTGGCGCTGCAGGTAGGCGTTGTCGTCGAGCCGGATCGGCGCTTGCCGGGCAAAGGCGCCTGCCGAGAACGGCGCGGGTTGGCCGTGGGCGAGCGTGGCGAGCGAGGGAGGCGTCATGGTGTCATTCCTAGCGGAGGGCGTTGTACAGGGGCGTTGACTGCAAGGACTGGATTGAGGGCTGGCTAACGGAGCGCGAAGGGTATTGCCGTTGCATGACGCGCACGGCCGCCAGCGGCGTGGCCAGGCACGCCACATAGCGCGGACCGCCGCCGGCATCGTGCAGATACCAGACGCCGGTGCCGGCGCGTGCCAGCGGCGGCACGCATTCGGCGCTGCCGGGCAGCGCCACGCGCACCGCGTGCGGCGGTGCCGACAGGCCGGTGCCGACCGCCTTGCTGCACGCTTCCTTGGCGGTCCATAGCCGCAGGAAGCCCAGCATGGCGTGCTCCGGCTGCCGCTGCGCCAGCCCGGCGAGCCAGTGCATTTCATCGGGCGCGCAGGCCACAGCGGCGCTGTCGCGCCAGTCCGCCCAGGCCATGCCGGCGCGCCAGGCTTCGATGTCGATGCCGACCGGCACGCGAGACAGCGCAATCACCGCGCGCGCGCCGCTGTGGCTGACGTTGAAGTGCAAGGGCGGTTCCTGCGAGCCCGTGGCGAGCACGGGTTTGCCGAAGGCGTTGGCGGCCAGCGGCACGTCGGCGGGCGGCAGGCCCAGGCAGCCGCCCAGCAACGTGCGCAAGGCCGTGCGCGCCGCGGCGAAGCGGTTGCGGTCGGCGGCCTGGCGAAACGCGGCCGCGCGGGCGTGCTCGTCGGCCGACAGCACGGCCGACAGCACCGCCGGATCCACCGGCGCGTCGGCCGCCACGTGCCAGACGTGGATGTCGCCGTGCGATGGCGTGGCGAGGTCAGGCAAGCGCATGGCCGGGTTCTCCGCTGAGCGCCGAGGTGCCAAGCACGGCCTGCGCAATGGCGTCCAGCACCGCCGGCGCAGCTTCGTGCAGGAAGAAATGCCCGCCCGCGAACACTTGCTGGCGGCAGTCGTGCAGGGTCTCGTCGCGCCAGGCCGCCAGCGTGGGCGGCGGGGCGTGGACATCGTCCTGGCCGCCCAGCACGGTGATCGGACAGCCCAGGCGCGGGCCGGCGCGGTAGCGCCAGCGCTCGCACAGCGCAATGTCGGCACGCAGCACCGGCAGGAAAAATGCCAGCGCTTCCGGGGTTTCGCGGATCTCCGCCGGCATGCCGCCCATCGCCGCGATGACGTCGGCAAACGCCCCGTCAGGCAGCGTACTGAACGGCGGCCGCGCCGACGGCAGCGCCGGCGCGCCGCGCCCGGACACGACCAGCGCCGTGGGGGAAAGGCCGTGCACGGCCTCGAGCACGCGCGCGGTTTCGAAGCCGAGCAGGGCGCCCATGCTGTGCCCGAACAGCGCAAAGCGCGGCGCCTCGCTGCGCGCCGCGCGCGCGATCGACGCGGCCAGCGCCGTGGCCAGTTCGCCGATCGACGCGGCATGCGCCTCGGCCGTGCGCATGCCGCGCCCGGGCAGGCATACCGGCGCCAGTTCTACCTGGGCGGGCAGCGCGTCGCGCCAGCCGTGGTACGCGGTATGACCGCCACCCGCGTACGGCAGGCAGTACAGGCGCACGCGCCTGTCGGCGGCACCGTCAGCGTTGTCGGCGTTTTCGACACCGCCGGCGCGGCCCGGCATGACGGCATACCAGCGCTCGCGCGCCGGCTGCGGCGCGCTCATGCGCCGGCCAGCGCGCGCTGCAGGCTGAGCGGGCGCATGTCGGTCCAGACCGTGTCGATATGGGCCAGGCATTCGTCGCGGCTGCCCTGGAAGCCGGTGCTTTCCCATCCTGCCGGGACGGGCTTGTAGTCGGGCCAGATCGAGTACTGGCCTTCTTCATTGCGGACGACATGGAAACGCGTGTCGGGATGGTCCCAGCTCATGGCAATGCTCCTTCAGGTGGTGTGGAACGCCATCGCGTTGCAGGCGGCGCGGGCCGCCGCGACGGCGTTGCGAACAATCGAGGTAATTCGTAAGGCAGCATCGTAAATGATAATGATTTGTATTTCCATTCGTAAATAATTCCGCTACACTCGCTTCACACTTTCAATGTGCAGACATTGTTCGCTTGGCTGCCCCCGTTGGCCTGCATTGACTCTCAGGCCGCTACCGGCCACGCGAACGCACCCGTAGAGGCAACAGGGATATGGACACGACCAGTACCATCGCCGACCTCCGGGCGGACCATCGCGCCGCGGCCGGCGCGGCTACCGCCGCAACCACAGCCGCTTCAGCCACCGCCGCCGCCACCGCCAGGGCAACCGGGCTGCGCACCGCCCCGCTGTCCGCGCATGGCGCGCTGCCGCTGCTGGTCACGCCGGAGGGCGAGTCCGACTGGCGCAGCCAGTTCAACGCCATGGCGGCGATTGCCGCCGAACAGCTGCCACGCGTTGGCGGCGTGCTGTTCCGCGGCTTCCATTTCGATGACGACGCCGCGTTCCGCGCCTTCGCCAGCGCCTTCGGCCATCCGCTGCTGAGCTACGAGTTCGGTTCCACGCCGCGCTCGCAGGTCAAGGAGGGCGTCTATACCTCGACCGAATACCCGGCGCACCAGGTAATCCCGCTGCATAACGAGCAGTCGTACACGCTGCAGTGGCCGATGAAGATCTGGTTCCACTGCGTGCAGCCGAGCGAAACCGGCGGCGAGACGCCAATCGCCGACAGCCGCCTGGTCTACCAGCGTCTCGATCCCGTCATCCGCGAGCGCTTTGCGCAACGCCGGCTGATGTACGTGCGCAACTACGGCAACGGCCTCGACCTGAGCTGGCAGCGCGCCTTCAACACCGAGGACCGCGCTCAGGTGGAGCGCTTCTGCCGCGCGCAGCGGATCGATTTCGAATGGAAGCCCGATGGCGAACTGCGCACCCGCCAGCTGTGCCAGGCGGTTGCCCGCCATCCGGTGACTGGCGAGATGGTGTGGTTCAACCAGGCCCACCTGTTTCATGTGTCGAACCTTGCGCCACACGTGCGCGAGGCTTTGCTGGCCGTGGTCGGCAGCGTCGACGAACTGCCGCGCAATGTCGTCTATGGCGACGGCGCGCCGGTGGAAGACGATGCGCTCGCATCGATCCGCGCCACGCTGGACCAATGCACGGTGCGCTTCCCCTGGCAGCAGGGCGACGTGCTGATGCTCGACAACATGCTCGCCGCCCACGGGCGCGGCACCTTCACCGGCCCGCGCCGCGTGATCGTCGCCATGGCCGAACCCGCGCCGCCCGGACTCGGCTAAGCCCCGTTTCCGTCCTGATCTCTCCCTTGCGGGGCAGGTTGCGCCTGCCCCGCGGGGACCTGTCATCTCTAACGTTTTCGCCATGTCGTCTTCCGAAGCTTCCTTGCCGGCCGAAACTGGCGCCCTGATGCGAACCCTGCGCGCCGAAGGCGTGCGCCTGCGCCTGCGGGACGGGCGCTGGCGCGTGGCCGGCGACAGCGCGGCCGGCACCGCAGCGCAGGACGCCGCGGCCCGGCTGCTGGCCACCCGCGCCGCCGAGGCCGATGCCTGGCTGGCCGCGCATCCCGGCTACTTCGACCGCTATCCCGCCGGCCCCGGCCAGCTCGCGCTGCTGGCATTCCATCGCCGCCATCCGCACAGCGCGGCCTATAACATGGTGTTCGCGATCGAGTTGCCAGCTGGCCTGCGCTTCGGGCTGCTCAAGCAGGCGGTGCGGCACGTGGTGGACTGCCATGAGGCGCTGCACAGCGGCTTTATCGAAGAAGACGGCGAAATCGTGATGGCGCGCCCCGCGGGTTTTGCCGCGGAGATCTCGCTGACGCGCGCCGACGACCTCGATGAAGCCGGTCTGCAAGCCTGGTTCGAGCGCGAGGCTGACGAGCCGTTCGATCCTGACGCCGGACAGGTTTGCCGATTCCGCTTCCTGGTATCGCGCCAGGCCGACGGCAACGACCGCATGTGGATGTGTGCCGGCATGCACCATATCGCCGGCGACTATCTCGGTTTCGAACTGGTCTGCGACCAGATCTTCGCCACCTACGAAGCGTTGTGCGCCAACCGGCCGCCGATGGCCTCGCAGGTGGGCCGCTACCGCGACTGGCTGGTGCGCCAGCGCCAGCTGCTGGCCGGACCGCGCGGCGCCTCGCTGCGTGCGCACTGGGAAGGCGTGCTCGAAGACGCGCCCGCCGCGCCGGCATTGCCCGGCACCCTGTATGCCGAACCGCGCCACCGCGGCGCTGAAATCGAATTCCATCTCACGCCGCAGCAGACCAACGGACTGCGCGAACTGGCAACGCGGCTGGAGGCCAGTGTCTTCGTGGTGATGCTGGCACTGTTCAAGACCGTGCTGCATCGCGCCAGCGGCGAAGACGACTTCCTGGTCGGCACGCCGACGGCAGGCCGCTCCGGCGCGCAGTCCGCCGACCTGATCGGCTTTACGCTGAACACGGTGCCGCTGCGCGCAAACTTCTCCGCCAATCCGGCCTTTGCCGCGGTGGTGCGCGACTGCGCCCGGCAGATGCGCGGCGCATTGCGCCATCAGCAGTATCCGCTGGCGCGCATGGGCGGGGAGGGGCCGCTGTTCCGGCATATGACCACCTTTGTGCCGGTGGGGCCGCGCAACGTGCTGGGCCGCTACCTGATGCGCGAATACCTCGCCACGCAGCGCGGCGCGGCCAACGACATGAACCTGCGCTGGCAGGACGAAGGCGAACGCCTGCGCGGCCAGTGGCGCTATGACGCCGATCGCTTCGAGGCGCAGGGCGTGCAGCGCCTGGTTGCCACGCTGCGCGCCGCGGTGGATGCGGTGCTCGACAACGCCGACGCCCGTGTCGGCGACCTGCCGCTGTACGGGTCGGCGTTGCTGTCCGATATGCGTGCGGACGGCATCGGACGGCATGCCACTGCACTGGCGGCCTTCGAGGCCGGGGTACGCGCGCATCCGGAGCGGCTCGCCGTCGATGCCGCCGACGCGCAATGCAGCTATGCCGCGCTCGATCGCGCCGCTAGCGCGCTTGCCGCAAGCCTCTGCGACGGTGGTGTCCGGCCCGGCGGCGTGGTCGGCCTGCTGCTGCCGCGCGGCGCGCGCATGGCTGCCGCCATGCTTGGCGCATGGAAGGCCGGTGCCGCCTTTCTGTGCCTGGACGCCGGCATGCCCGCCGCGCGGCTGGCGCAACTGGCGGCCGATGCGGGGCTCGCAGCCGTGGTGGGCGAGGGCGAGCGGCCGCAGTGGCTGGCGCAAGCCGTGCCGGGCGCTGCCTGGCATGCCGCCTCTATTGAGGCAACTACCGCCATTACCTGGCCTGCCGCCGCGCCGGCACAGCCCGCCTACCTGATCTACACCTCCGGCTCGACCGGCACGCCCAAGGCCGTGGTGGTCACGCAGGGCAACCTCGCGCATTACGCCGCCGGTGTGCTGCATGCGCTGGCGCTGCCGGCAGGATCGTCGCTAGCCTCGTTGTCCTCGGTAACGGCCGACCTCGGTCACACCGCGTGGTTCGGCGCACTGCTCGGCGGGCATACGCTGCGCGTGCTGGACGACGCACTGGGCGAAGACCCTGAAGCGCTTGCCGACGCCCTGGCAGCACGGCCAATCGATTGCCTGAAGATCGTCCCGTCGCACCTGCGCGCGCTGCTGGCCGTGGCCGATCCGGCGCGGCTGCTGCCGCGCCAGTGCCTGGTGTTCGGCGGCGAGGCGCTCGACGGGGCGCTGGCGGCGCGCGTGCAGGCGCTGCGCCCGGCATGCCGCGTGGTCAACCACTACGGCCCGACGGAAACCACGGTCGGATGCCTGACGCATGCGGTGCCTGGCGCCGTGGCCACGGGTGCAATTCCCGTCGGCCAGCCGCTCCCTGGCGTCGGGGCCTACGTGCTGGATCGCCACCTGAACCGCGTGCCGCGCGGCGCCGTGGGCGAGCTCTATATTGGCGGCGCGGGCGTCGCCAGCGGCTATTTGCGCCGCCCCGCGCTGACCGCCGAGCGTTTCGTGCCGGATCCGTTCCATCCGGGTGGGCGCCTGTACCGCACCGGCGACCGCGTACGCATGGACGATGCCGGCGCGATCGTCTTCCTCGGCCGTGCCGATGCGCAGGTCAAGATCCGCGGCTTCCGCGTGGAGCCCGGCGAGGTCGAAGCCTGGCTGCGACAGGCGGCGGGGGTGCGCGATGCCGTGGTGCTGGCGCAGCCGTCGCCGGCAGGTGAAGGGCTGCGGCTGGTCGCTTACCTGGTGCCGGAAGACGGCCTGGATCTCGATACGCTGCGCACCGCCATGGCTGCTGCGTTGCCGGCGCCGATGCTCCCTGCAGTGTTCGTGCCGTGCGAGGCCTTTGCGCGGCTGCGCAACGGCAAGGTCGACCGCAAGGCGTTGCCGCCGGTGCCCGGCGAGGCCACCGCACCGTCGCAGGCGGCTCCGCGCGACGAGACCGAGTCCACGCTGGCGAGCCTGTGGGCCGGCGTGCTCGGACGTGAAAGCGTGGGCGCCGACGACAACTTCTTCGCCCTCGGCGGCGACTCCATCCTCGGGCTGCAACTGGTCGCGCAGGCGCGCAAGGCAGGCCTGCCGCTGACGCCCAGGCTGCTGTTCGCGCATCCCACCCCTGCGGCACTGGCTGCCGTGCTGCGTTTGAACGTGGTGCCGGCCGACACGCGGGTGGGCGCCATCGAACAGGTGCTGGCGGGACTGTGGCGCGAGATCCTGCAACGCGATCAGATCGACCGCGAAGCGGACTTCTTTGCGCTCGGCGGCGATTCCATCCTGGCGCTGCAGATAGTCGCCAAGGCGCGCGCGCAGCAACTGGTGCTTGCGCCGAAGGACCTGTTCGCGCACCCGACGCTGGCACGCCTGTCGGTTCATCTCGCCGCGCGCGCAACGCCAGCCAGCGCAAACGCTACGCCGGTCACGCCGGTCGCTCCGCAGCCTTTTGCACTGAGCGGCTGCGACGCGCAGGCGCTGGAGCGTCTGCGTGGCGAACCGGGCAATGTCGAAGATGCTTATCCGCTGTCGCCGCTGCAGGAAGGCCTGCTCTTCCACCACCTGCGCGACGGCGGCAACGGTGCCTACGTCAACCAGCTGGTGCTGCAGGTCGACGGCCCGCTCGACACCGAACGCATGGCCGCCGCCTGGCAGGCGCTGCTGGACGAGCACCCGATCCTGCGCACCACCTTTGCCGCGGCGGGCGAAGCGGGCGGCGACCGCGCACTGCAATGCGTGCATGCGCGTGCCACGCTGCCGGTGACGGTGGAAGACTGGCGCGGTGCCAATGCTGACGCGCAAGCGGTTCAACTGGCGGACTGGTGCCGCGCCGATCGCACGCGTGGGTTCGACCCCGCCGGGCTGCCGCTGATGCGGCTGGCGCTGCTGCGCACCCGCGACGCGGGCTGGTGGCTGGTCTGGAGCCGGCACCACCTGATCGTCGATGGCTGGGGCTCGGTGCAACTGCTCGACGAGGCGCTGGCCCGCTATGCCGACCCGGCGCATGCCCCGACGCCGCGCCGCCCGTATCGCGACTACATTGCCTGGCTCGCGGCACAGCCCGCTTGCGCGCGGCAAGCCTTCTGGCGCGAGGCATTTGCCGGCCTGGCCGGCCCGACCGTGCTGCCGGGCATTGCGCCGGCCAGCGCGCACGGCCAGTCCGCGCCGCTGTGCCGCGACCTGGTCCTGCCGGCCGGCCTCGACGCGAGCCTGCGCGCGCTGGCGGCGGCGCACCGCGTCACGCTCAACACCGTAATGCAGGCGGCGTGGGGCATCGTGCTGGCGCGCCATGCCGGCGGCGACGATATCGTCTTCGGCGTGACCTCGGCGGGCCGCCCCACGGGACTGGAAGGCGCCGAGCGCATGCTGGGCGTGTTCATCAATACGCTGCCGCTGCGGCTGCGTCCGCAAGGCGCGCAGGCGGTGGCGGACTACCTGCAGGCAACCCAGCACGCGGCCGTCGCGATGCGCGAGTTCGAGCACGCCGCACTCGCCGAGATCCAGGCCCAGTCCGGCATCGGCGGCGCCCTGTTCGACACGCTGATGGTGTTCCAGAACCTCCCCGACCTTGGCGACCGCGCGCGCGAGGTGGCCGGCCTGCGCCTGCGCCAGCACGACAACATCGAGCAGACCCACTACGGCCTGACGCTGGAGGTCATGCCCGACAGCCGCTTCACCATTCGCTTCACCTGCGATGCCTCGCGTGTGCAGCCGCACCGGCTGGCGCAATGGATGGACGCCTACGCCGCCGTGCTGGCGTCGCTGGCCGCCGGCGCGGCCCACGTGGGCGCCGTAGACATGCTCGATGGCCCCACGCGCGCCAGGCTGCAGGCATGGAGCGCGAGCGACGACTCCAGCGTGGCGCCCGCAGCCTTGCAGGACGACTACGTGCAGCGGGTCGCGCGCCAGGTGGCCACGCATCCGCGGCGGGTGCTGGCGCACTGCGGCGCCGAAGCGCTGACCTATGCTGACTGGTGGGAGCGCGCCGGCCACGTCGCCGGCGGCCTGCGCGCCGCCGGCGTGCGCCCGGACGATCTGGTTGCGGTGCTGCTGCCGCGCGGGCTGGACTGGCTGGTAGCGCTGGCTGGCATCCTGCGCGCCGGCGCGGCATGGGTGCCGCTCGACGTCAGCCATCCCGCGGCGCGCTGGCAGCAGGTGCTGGCGCAGGCGCGGCCCGCGCAGGTCCTGGCCGATGCGGCGGGCGTGGCGGCTTTGCACGCTGCCGGCATTGCCGGTGCTACGACGCTGGCTGCATTGGAAGCCGGGGGGGCGCCTGCGGCAGACGCGCCCACGCATCCCGCACAGCTCGCCTACGTGCTGTTCACCTCCGGCTCGACCGGCGTGCCGAAGGGCGCGATGGTCACGCGCACCGGCATGCTCAACAACATGCTGGCCAAGGTGGTGCCGCTGGGGCTGGGCGAGGGCGACGTGATCGCCCAGACCGCGCCGCCTTGCTTTGACATCTCGGTCTGGCAGGCACTCGCCGCGCCGGTCTTCGGCGCGTGCGTGGAGATCGTTGGCGACGACGTGGTGCGCGATCCCGCCATGCTCACCGCGCTGCTGGCGCAGCGCGGCGTGACGCTCTTCGAGCCGGTGCCGTCGCTGCTGCAGGCCATGCTCGACTGCCAGGACGCCGAAGGCCACGACGCGCCGCTGCCGGCGCTGCGCTGGGTATTGCCCACCGGCGAGGCGCTGCCGCCCGCCACCGCGCACGCCTGGCTGGACCGCTATCCGCGCGTGCCGCTGATGAACGCCTACGGGCCGGCGGAATGCTCGGACGACGTGGCGTTCCACCCCCTGCACGCCGACGCGCTGGCGCAAGCGGCGGACACCGTGCCGATCGGCCGCCCGACCGCCAATGCCGTGCTGCAGGTGCTCGATGCCGACGGCAATCTGGCCGCGCCCGGCGTGGTGGGCGAGATCGCGGTGGCCGGCGCCGGCGTCGGCCGGGGCTACCTGGCCGACTCGCGCCGCACCGCGGCAGCCTTCGTGCCGGACCCGACCGGCGCGCCGGGCAGCCGCCGCTACCTGACCGGCGACCTCGGCCGCTGGCGCGAAGACGGGGTGCTCGAATACATCGGCCGCAAGGACTTCCAGGTCAAGCTGCGCGGCTACCGCATCGAGCTGGGCGAGATCGAAGCCGTGCTGGCCGCGCATCCCGCAGTGCGGCAGGCGCTGGTGACAGTGCACCGCGCCGCCGGCACCGAATGGCTGACCGCGTACTGGCAGCCGCAAGCCGGCCACGCGCAGCACGCGCCTGACTCACTGGAAGCCGAACTCTCCGCCAGCGTCGCCGCGCGGCTGCCTGCGTACATGGTGCCTGCCGCATGGGTGTGCATGCCGTCGTGGCCGCTCAATGCCAACGGCAAGATCGACCGCAAGGCGCTGCCGGCGCCGCAGGTCGTGGCGGAGGAGGGGGCACCGCCCGACACGCCAACCGAGCAGGCCGTGGCCGGCATCTGGGAAACCCAGTTGCCGGGCGTTCGCGTCGGCCGCGACAGTCATTTCTTCCGCCTCGGCGGCCATTCGCTGATCGCCACGCGCGTGGTGGCAAGGCTGCGTGGAGCTGGCCATGCACAGGCCACGCTGCGCGATGTCTTCGAGGCGCCGGTGCTGCGCGACTTCGCTGCCCGGCTGGATAACGCGGCACCTGTCGTGGCGATGCCCGCGCTGGTCCCGGTGCCGCGTACCGCGCGCATGCCAGTATCGCTGGCGCAGCAGCGGCTGTGGCTGGTCGAACGCCTGCAGGGCAACACCGGAGCCGCCTACAACATGGCCGGCGCGCTGCGCCTGCGCGGTCCGCTGGAACTCGCCGCGCTGCGCCAGGCGCTGGCGGCGGTGGCGGCGCGTCACGAGATCCTGCGTACTGCCTATCCCGACGACGACGGCGAGCCCTACGCGCACATCGATGCCGCCGCCGACATCGGCCTGCCGGTGATCGACCTGCAGGCGCTGGCACCTGAAGCGCGCGAAGCGGCGCTGCGGGAGGCCATGCACGAGCACGCCTCGCGCCCGTTCGACCTCGGCCACGCGCCGCTGTGGCGCACCACGCTGCTGCGCTGCGCGCCGCAGGAACATGTGCTGCTGGTTGCCATGCACCACCTGGTGTCGGACGGCTGGTCGGTCGGCCTGCTGGTCAACGAGATCACCCACGGCTACCGCCGCGCGCTGGCGCCGGAGCAGGTCGCGCCGCCGCCGCCGCTGACATTGCAATACGCCGACTATGCCGCGTGGCAACGCGACGGGTTGCGCGGTGCGGCACTGGAGCGGCTCACCGCCTATTGGCGCGGCGCGCTTGCCGGTGCACCGGCGGCGCTGGCGTTGCCGGCTGACCGCGCCCGCCCACCTGTCGCGCGCATGGAAGGCGACGCCGTGGCGCTGCGGATCGACGGCGAGCGCATGGCGCAGGTGCATGCGCTGGCGCGCGCCGGGCAGGTCACGCCCTTTATCGTGCTGCTGGCCAGCTTCCAGTGCTGGCTGCACCGCGCCACCGGCATGGACGACCTGGTGCTCGGCACCGACGTCGCCGGCCGCCCCGACGCCGCACTCGAGCCGCTGATTGGCTTCTTCGTCAACGTGCTGCCGCTGCGCTCGCGCCGCATTGCCGGCGCCAGCTTCCGCGAGGTGCTGGCCGCTTGCCGGCGCGACGTGCTGGCGGCCTTCGAGCATGACGGCCTGCCGTTCGACCGCATCGTCGAGGCGGCGGGCGTGCCGCGCGACCGTAGCCGCAATCCGCTGGTGCAGGCGCTGTTCGTGCTGCAGAACACCCCGGCGGGGCAGCTTGACATGCCCGGCGTGCAGGCCGCGATGCTGCCGCCCATCGAGCGCACGTCCAAGTTCGACATGGCGCTGTTCCTGGAGCCTGAGAGCGAACAGGAAGCGGCGCCGCTGCGCGGCGACTGGGTCTTTGCCAGCGCGCTGTTCGAATCCGCCACCGTGGCGCGTTTCGCCGCCGAATGGCTGGCCACGCTGGAGGCGCTGCTGCGTGCCCCGGACCAGCCCGCCGACCGCGCCACCGCACCCGTCCCGGGCGCCGCGCGCCCGTCCCAACCGAAACTCGAGGAGTTCCGAACCATGGAAACCAGCCAACGCATGGCGGCCAAGCTCGACCAGCTGAAATCGCTGGCCCGGCCGCGCCCGGCCGCTGGCGCCGCTTCCGCCCCGGCCGCCGCCGCCGTGCCGCCGGCTGCCGCTGCCGACCCGGCCAGCCAGGTGCGGCTGCGCCCGCTGCGCGCCGGCGAAGTCTTCCCCATCGTGATCGAGCCGGCGGTGCCGGGCCTGGACCCGGTTGCGTGGGCTGCGCGCTCGCGCGAGCTGGTCGCCGCGACGCTGCACCGGCACGCCGGCATTGTCTTCCGCGGCTTCGACCTGCCCAACCCGCAGGCCTTCGAAGCCTTCGCCGAAGCCATGCACCCCGGCCTGTACGGCAGCTACGGCGACCTGCCCAAGAAGGAGGGCGGGCGCAACACGTATCGCTCCACGCCGTACCCCGAGCGCCAGATGATCCTGTACCACAATGAAAGCGCGCACCTGGAGCGCTGGCCGCGCAAGCAGTGGTTCTTCTGCGAACTACCCTCCGCCGTGGGCGGCGCCACCCCGATCGTCGACTGCCGCGAGCTGCTGCGCCGCCTGCCGCCCGCGCTGGCCGAAGAGTTTGCCCGCAAGCAGCTGATGTACGTGCGCACCTTCACCCCGCGGCTGGACGTGGACTGGCGCGACTTCTACAAGACCGACGACCGCGCCGAGGTCGAGGCGCGCTGCCGTGCCGCCGGCATCGACTGCCGCTGGCTGGACGGCGACGTGCTGCAGACCCGCACCGTGTGCCCGGCCATCGTCAGCCACCCGGTCACCGGCGAGCGCAGCTTCTTCAACCAGGTGCAGCTGCACCACGTCTCGTGCCTGGAGGCCGACGTGCGCGAAGACCTGCTGGAGATGGCCGGCCTGGAGCGCATGCCGCGCCACGTGATGTTCGGCGACGGCACGCCGATTCCCGACGAGGCCATGGCGCTGATCGGCGAGCTGTATGAAGCCTGCGCCGTGCGCTTCGACTGGCAGCGCGGCGACGTAGTGATGCTCGACAACATGCTGGCCGCGCACGCGCGCGATCCCTATGAGGGGCCGCGCAAGATCGTGGTGGCGATGGGCGATATGCTCGACCGCGCTCAGCTGGAAGGCCAGCCCCTGGCCGTGCCCCCACAGGAGAACGCCGATGCCTGAGATGCACGACGCCTGGACCCCGACCCCCGAGCAACAGGCCGCCTGGCTGCAATGGCGCAGCGCGCCGGTGCCGCATGCGCATGCGGCGCGCATCGCGTTGCGGTGCCAGCCCGAGCCTGCGGCGGTAGACGCCGCGCTGGCCGTGCTGCGCGGGCGCCACGACGTGCTGTGCATGGCCTACGTCGACGATGGCAGCCAACTGGTGGCATGCGTGCCGCAGAGCGGCAACGGCGGCGCGGCCACGGTCTTCGTCGCTGAAGGCGATGCGCTGGTGCTGCCTGCGCTAAATCCGGCGGAGGGCGATGTATTGCGCGCCTGCCTGTGCCCGCTGGCCACCGGCGGCGCCACGCTGTGGCTGCTGGTAAGCCCGTTGGCAGCCGATCGCAACAGCGTGCTGCGCCTCGCAGAAACCGTGCGCGCCGCGTTGGAGGCCCCGGCCGCGGACGATGCCGAACTCCCGCTGCAATACGCCCAGTACGCCGACTGGCAGCAGGGCGCGCGCCTGGGTGAGGACGGCACCGGCAACGCCGGCCGCGATTACTGGCAGGCGCAGGCGGCCGGCCTGCCCACGCCGCTGCGCATGCCCGACGCGCTCGCTGCGGCTTCCGCCCCCGCCACCGCCACGCCAGCCGACAGCTGGCGCCACACGTTACACGCGGCCCATCGCCATGCGCTGGCCGTTGCCGCGCGCGAGCTCGGCGCCACGCCCGAGCGCGTGCTGCAGGCCGCGTGGTGGACCCTGCTGGCGCGCCTGTGCGCGCAGCCGGCATTCAGTGCCACGTGGCTGCACGACTGCCGCCGCGACTACGACGTGATGGCCGGCGCCGCCGGCGTATTCGTCAAGGCGCTGCCGCTTCGGGTGCAATGGGAAGACGAAACCAGCCTGCGCAGCCACTGGCAGGCGTGGCTGCCGACGCTGGACGGCCACGCCGCGTGGCAGGAAGCGTGGCTGCCCGGCGACGCAGGTCCCCGTATCGGGTTTGCGGTAGCGCCGCTACCGGCCGACGGGATTGCGCTGGCCAGCCCGGCCTGGCCCGGTTTCGACCTGGTATGCGAGGCTCTGGACGACGGGCAGGGCATGGCCGCGCTGGCCCTGCACGCGCACGCTGGCGCGCTCCATCCGCGCGTGGCGCCGTGGCTGCTGTCGCACCTCGCCGCGCTGATCGGCACGTTGCCGGCCGCACTGGACGCGTCGCTGCCGTCGCTGTGGTGGCCCGCCGACGATACCTTGCGCGTGCCGCAGTGCTGGACCAGCGAGAAGCCGGCAAACGCGGGCGATTCGCTGCTGGATCGCATCGCGATGCACGCGCACCGCACACCGACGGCGCCTGCGCTGGATGCCGCCGACCTGGTGCTCGACTTCGCGGGGCTGCAGCGTACCGTGCACGCCGCCGCGCAACGGCTGCGCGCGCTTGGCGTGGGCCCCGGCACGCGTGTGGCGCTGGCATTGCCGCGCAGCGGCGGTCTGGTTGCCAGCCTGCTGGCGGTATGGGCCGCGGGCGGCGCCTATGTGCCGCTCGACCCGGCCTGGCCGCAGGCGCGGCGCCGCAGCGTGCTGGCGCAGGCCGCGCCGGTGGTGACGATCGCGCAACAGGCTTCGCCGGACGACGACTCTCTCGTCAGTGCCGATGCATTGCTGGCGACGGTGGCCGCGGCGGAGGATGCAGTGACCGTCACGCCCGATGCTGCCGCCTACGTGCTGTTTACCTCCGGCTCCACCGGGGAACCCAAGGGCGTGGTGATCGGCCACGCGCAGATCAGCCATTACACCGCGGCGGTTTGCGACGCGCTGTCGTTGTCGTCGTGCCAGCGCTTCGGACTGACCTCGTCCGTGGCCGCCGACCTCGGCAACACCACGCTGTTCGCCGCGCTGTGGCAGGGCGGCTGCCTGGTCGTGGCCAGCGATGACGATATGGCCCATCCCGCGGCCTTTGCGCGCTACCTGCGCGGCCGCGCGGTGGATGCCATCAAGATCGTGCCGTCGCACCTGGCGGCGCTGCTGGAAACGGAGTCGCCCGCGGTGCCGTCAACCGTCATCCTGGGCGGCGAGCCGTTGCCGGCCAGTCTGGTCGACACGTTGCGCAGCCATGCGCCGGCGTGCCGCATCTTTAACCACTATGGCCCGACCGAAACCACCGTCGGCGTCATGGTCCATGCACTGGGCGCGGATGTGCCGGCGTGGCCCGCCGGCATGGCACCGCTGAGCCGGGCGCTGGGTGCGACCCGTGTGCGCGTGCTGGACGACGCGTTGCGGCCGGTGCCGGCCGGCGTGGCCGGGCAGCTCTACGTCGGCGGCCCGCAGCTCGCGCACGGCTACCTTGGCCGTGCGGACCTGGATGCCGCGGCCTTTGTCGACGATCCCTTCGTTGCCGGAGAGCGCCTGTACCGCACCGGCGATCTCGCGCGCGCCACGCCCGCCGGCCTGCAACTGCTCGGCCGTGCCGACCAGCAGGTCAAGATCCGCGGCATCCGCGTCGAGCCCGCCGAAGTCGAAGCCGCGCTGCTGGCCCAGCCAGCGGTTGCGCAGGCCGCCGTGAGCGCGGTGGCGGGGCCCGCTGGCGAGGCCGTACTGTGTGCCTTCCTCGTGCCTGCGGCAGGCTGCACCATCGACGCCGCCGCGCTGCGCCATACGCTTGCCGCGATGCTGCCCGATGCGATGGTGCCGGCGCGCTTCGTCCCGCTGCCTGCATTGCCGCGCCTGCCCAACGGCAAGACCGACCGCGTCGCGCTGCGCGAACTGGTTCCTGCCGACAGGGCGCCAGCCCCGGCCGCAGCGCCCGCGGCCGATGCGGTGGAAGCCCTGGTGTGCGCGCTGATGGCCGAGCTGCTCGAACAGAGCCAGGTCGACGCCCACGCCGACTTCTTTGCCCTCGGCGGCCATTCGCTGCTGGTGATCAAGCTGGTGGCGCGGCTGCGCCGCCGGCTGCAGGTGGAGATCGCGCCGGGCGTGGTGTTCGACCATCCGACCGCGCATGCGCTGGCCGCTGCCGTCAGGCAGGAAGCCGCGGACAGTGACCTCGACGCGCTGGCGCACACGGCCCTGGCCGCCGTGCCGCAAGCGCCGGCCGCGGTGCCGGCTGCGGTGCCGGCTGCGGCGCCGGTGTAAGCGCCCCCTGAAATCCATTGACCGATCCCGCCCCCATGTCAGACGCATTGAGTACCGCGCACGCACAAGTCGCCGCGCGCTTTGCACGGCTCGACCCGGCGCAGCGCACCGCCTTCCTGTCCGCGCTGCACGGCAAAGGCGTGGCGTTTGCCACGCTGCCCATCGTGCCGGACCCGCGCGCTGCCGCGCTGCCGCTGTCGTATGCGCAGCAGCGCCTATGGTTCCTGCAGCAACTGGAGCCCGCCAGCACCGCCTACCACATGCCGGGCGTGTACCGGCTTGAAGGCCGGCTGGACGCCGACGCGCTGCGCCGCGCGTTCGCGCAGATCGGTGCGCGCCATGAAGTGCTGCGCACCACCTATCCGACCGACGCTGCCGGCGTTGCCTGCCAGCACGTGCACGAAGACCTGCCGCCGGCCTTTGCCGTCATCGACGCCAATCCGGACGGTCTCGATGCAGCCATCGCGCGCGTGGTCCATGAACCGTTCGATCTCGCCGCCGGACCGCTGTGGCGCGTGGCGCTGATCCGCGAGGGCGCGCAGTCGCACGTACTCGTCGTGGTGCTGCACCACATCGTCGCCGACGGTGCATCGATCGTCCGCCTCGTCGCCGAACTGGCCGCCTGCTACGCGGCTGAAGCCGACGGCACGCGGGCCGGGCTTGCGCCGCTGCCGCTCCAGTACGCCGACTATGCCGCCTGGCAGCGCAACTGGATGGAGGCTGGCGAGGCCCAGCGCCAGCTCGGCTATTGGCGCGAACGCCTGGGCGACTGCACGGGCGCCACGCTCGACCTGCCCGCCGACCGCCCGCGCCGCGCCGCGCGCAGCGGCGAGGGCGCCGAGCATGTATTCACCATTCCCGCCGCCGTGGCGGAAGCATTGCGCACGCTTGCCGCCACGCGCCATGCAACGCTGAACATGGCGCTGCTGGCCGCCTACGCGGTGCTGCTGGGCCGCTATACCGGCCAGGCCGATCTGCGCATTGGCGTGCCGGTGGCCAACCGCCAGCGCAGCGAGACCGAGGCGCTGATCGGCTGCTTCGTCAACATCCAGGTGATGCGGGCAGAGGTCGACCCGGACCAGCCGTTCGCCGACCTGCTGGCGCGGCTGGCCACGCAGGCCGCAGCGGACCAGGAGCACCAGTCGCTGCCGTTCGACCTGCTGGTCGAGGCGCTGCAGCCCGACCGCAGCCTCGGCCAGCCGGCGCTATTCAACGTCACCTTTGATCATCGCACTGCGGGCGCCGCGACGCTGCCGCAACTGGCGGGGCTGCGCGTCACGCCGCTGGAACTGCCGGTCACCACCGCGCGCTTCGAGTTGAGCCTGGCCACGGCCGAGCTTCCCGATGGCAGCCTGTGCGGCCGCATCGCCTATGCTGCCGACCTGTTCGATGCCGCCACCGTGGCGCGCATGGCCGGGCATTATGTGCGCCTGCTGCAGGCCTTCGCGGCCGACCCGGCGACCACGCCCGGCACCGCGGTGCTGTTCGCCGACGCCGAGCGCGCAGCACTGGCACGCTGGAGCCAGCCCGACTGCGCGGCAACACCGTTCGTGGCCGTGCACTCGCGGGTGTCCGCGCATGCGCGCCGCGCGCCCGCTGCGCCGGCAGTGCTGTATGGCGACCATAGCCTCGCTTATGGCGAGCTGGAGCGCCAGGCCAACCGGCTGGCGCATTGGCTGATCGCGCAAGGCATCGGCGCCGAGTGCCGCGTCGGCGTGGCGCTGAACCGTTCGCCGCGCATGCTGGTGGCGCTGCTCGCGGTGCTCAAGGCCGGCGCCTGCTTCGTGCCGTTCGATCCCGCCTATCCGGCACGCCGCCTGCTCGACATGCAGGAAGACGCGGCGCCGCAACTGCTGCTGACCGAGCGCGCGCTGCGCGATGCCTTCCCGGTGATGCCCGGCCTGCCGGTGCTGCTTGCCGACGATGACAACGGCGCCTCCTGGCCCGACCACGATCCAGGCGTTCCCATCCATCGGGAGCAACTGGCCTACGTGATCTATACCTCAGGCTCGACCGGCCGGCCCAAGGGCGTGGCCGTGGCACACGGCCCGCTGGCGATGCACGTGGTTACCACTGCCGAGTGCTACGACATCACGGCGGCCAGCCGCGAGCTGCATTTCCTGTCGTTCACCTTCGACGGCGCGCATGAGCGCTGGATGGTGCCGCTCGCCAGCGGCGCCAGCATCGTGCTGCGCGACGACGCGCTGTGGAGCGTCGAGCAGACCTACGCCGCGCTGCGCTGCCACGCGGTCACGCACGCGGGCTTCCCGCCGCGCTACCTGCACCAGCTGGCCGCGTGGGCCGAATCGCAAGGCAACCCGCCGCCGCTGTGGCTTTATTCGTTCGGCGGCGAGGCCATGCCTCGCGCCGGCGTGGAACGGCTGACGCAGGCGCTGCGGCCGCAGCACATCATCAACGGCTATGGCCCGACCGAGACCGTGGTGACGCCACTGGTGTGGAAGGCCGCCGCCGCCGAAGCCGCCGCGCAGGTGACCGGCGCCTATGCGCCGATCGGCAGGCCGGTCGGCTCGCGCAGCGCGCACGTGCTGGACAGCCGGCTGGAGCCGGTGCCCGTCGGCGTGCCGGGCGAGCTGTATCTCGGCGGAGAAGGGCTGGCGCGCGGCTACCTGGGCCGCGCCGGCATGACTGCCGACCGCTTTATTCCGGATCCCTACGGCGCACCCGGGGCGCGCCTGTACCGCACCGGCGACCTGGTGCGCTGGCGCCCCGATGGCTGTATCGAATATCTCGGCCGGCAGGACCACCAGGTCAAGATTCGCGGCTTCCGCATCGAACTCGGCGAGATCGAGGCCCACCTGCTGGCCCAGCCCGAGGTGCGCCAGGCGGTGGTGCTGCCGCACGAGACGCCGGCCGGCACGCGCCTGGTCGGGTACGTGGCGGCACCGGCATCGGTGCAGGCCGAAGCGCTGCGCAGCGCGCTTGCCGCGGCCTTGCCCGACTACATGGTGCCCGCCGCAATGCTGCGGCTCGACAGCCTGCCGGTCACGCCCAACGGCAAGCTCGACCGGCGCGCGCTGCCCGAACCGCAGTGGCAGGCCGAGACCGCCTTCGCCGCGCCGGTGTCGGTGCCGGAACGGATGCTGGCGGCGGTATGGGCGGACGTGCTCGGCATCGCGCAGGTGGGCTTGCATGACAACTTCTTCGCGCTCGGCGGCGACTCGATCCTCAGCCTGCAGATCGTCGCGCGCGCCCGCCTGCAGGGCTGGCGCCTGACGCCGCGGCAGGTGTTCGAGCACCAGACCGTGGCGGCGCTGGCGCAGGTGGCGCAGCGCGTGGACGTGGCGGCGGAGGATGCCGCCAACGACGCGGCGGAACACGGCGCGGCGCCGCTGACGCCGGTTCAGCGCGCGTTCCTCGCCCAGCCGCTGGCCGCGGCCGCCCGCAACCGCTTCAACCAGTCGGTATTGCTGCAGTCGCAGCCGGCCATCGACACGGCGGCATTGCGTGCCGCGCTGGCGGATGTGGTCGGCCATCACGCGGCGCTGCGCTTTCGCTTCCGCCATGCCGAGGACGGCTGGCACCAGCAGGCCGTTGCGGAGGCCGCCGATGCATTCGTGCTGACGACGGCCGACGCGCCCGACGCGGCGGCGATCACCGCTGCCTGCGACGCCGAGCAGGGAAAGCTGGATATCGAGCAGGGTCCGCTGCTGCGCGCATTGCAACTGCGCGTCGGCGATGGCACCGAGCGCTTGTTCCTGGTCTGCCACCACCTGGTGGTGGACGGCGTGTCGTGGCGCATTGTGCTGGAAGACCTGCAGGCGGCGTACGCCGCCAGGGTGGGCGGGCAGGCCCCGGCGCTGGCACCGGTCGGCGCCAGCTACGCCGCCTGGAGCCGCGCGCTGGCCGGCCCGGCGCGCGCCGTGTTTGCCGCTGAAGACGCCTATTGGCAAGCGGTTGCGGAAGGCGACCTGGACCTGCCGGGCGATGCGCCTGACGCGTCTCAGCCGCACCCCGATGGCGCCCGCACGGCCAGCTTCGCCCTCGACGCGGCCACGACCGATGCCTTGCTCCGGCGCGCCCACGCCGCCTACCGTACCGGCGTCAACGACCTGCTGCTGGCGGCCTTTGCGCGCGCGCTGTGCGCGTTCACGGGCCGCGACGAGATCCGCATCCATGTCGAAGGCCACGGGCGCGAAGCCGAGGCGGCCGGTAGTGCGCTCGACCTCAGCCGCACGGTCGGCTGGTTCACCAGCATCTGGCCGGTGCGCCTTGCCTGCGTCGATGACCTTGGCGACACCATCGCCGGCGTCAAGGAAGCGCTGCGCGCCGTGCCGCGGCAGGGCCTGGGCTACGGTGTGCTCGGCGCCGCCGGCGCGGCCCCGCAGGTGCTGTTCAACTACCTCGGCCAGTTCGACGGCAGCCTGCGCGCCGAGGCAGGCAGCTGGCAGGTTGCAACGGAGGACACCGGCAGCGGCATGTCCGCCGGGATTCCGTTGCCGGCACCGCTGGCCTTCGACGGCCGCGTCCAGCATGGCTGCCTGCAGTTCCGCTGCACCTATCGCGGCGGCCAGTTCCGCGAGGCCACCGTCGACACGCTGCTGGCACGCATCGCCCAGGCATTGCGCGACGTGGTGGCGCATTGCGTGGCGCAACCCGCCACGCGGCTGACGCCGTCGGACGTGCCGGCCAGCGGCCTGTCGCAGGCGCAGCTGGACGCACTGGCGCTGCCTGCCGACGAACTCGACGAGATCGACGAGATCGACGACATCGACGACATCTGGCCGCCCACGCCGATGCAGCGCGGCATGGTGCGCCATGGCGCGCGCCATCCGGACTCGCCGGCGTACATGGTGCAGGTGCAGGCGACCATGGACGGGCTCGACGTCGAGCGCATGGTCGCGGCATGGCAGGGCGCTGTGCGGCGCCATCCGGTGCTGCGCGCGCGCGTTGCGTGGCTGCCGGCGCCCGAGGGGGCCGAGCCGCTGCTGGTGGTGCCGGCGCAGGCGCAAATGCCGGTCACCCACCACGACTGGCGCGACCGCGGCAACCGGCCGCAGTCCGCCGCCGACGATGCGCAATGGCAGGCGCTGTGCGAGGCCGAGTTCCGCCAGCCCTTCGACCTGTGCCACGCGCCGCTGATGCGGCTGACGCTGGTGCGCATCGCCGACGACGCGTGGCGCTTCCTCTGGACCTGGCACCACTTGCTGCTGGATGGCTGGAGCATGTCAAGGCTGCTGGGCGAAGTGCTGCGCGGCTACGACGGCGAACAGCCTGCGCAAGCGGCTTTGTCGCTGCGCCGCTACGTGGCGTGGCAGCAGGCACAGCCCGGCGCGGACGAGCATTGGAAGGCGCGACTGGCGCCGCTGCAGCAGCAGCCGGTCCGGATCACGCGCGATGTCGCGACGCCCGCGCAGCGTGGTCAGCAAATGGGCGCCGTCGAGCACGTGGTGCCAGCCGACACACTGCGTACGCTTGCCGCCTTTGCCAGCCGCCAGCACGTCACCGTCAACACACTGGTGCAGGCCGCCTGGCTGCTGGCGCTGCGCCAGGCCACCGGCGCCCGCACCGTGGGCATGGCGGTGGTGGGCTCGGGACGCTCGGCGGAGCTGCCCGGCATCGAAGACATCATGGGCCTGCTGGCCAGCACGCTGCCGCTGGTGCAGGACCTGCCCGACATGCTGCGCGTGGCCGACTGGCTGCCCGCCCTGCAGGCCGACAACCTGGCGCTGCGCGAGACCGAGCACGCGCCGCCGGCGTGGCTGCAATCCTGGGCCGCGGGCAGCGACGATACGTCGCAGGCGCCGTTCGACACCATGCTGATCTACGAGAACTACCCGGTCGACAGCACGCTGCGCGAAACCGAACGCGGCGCGCTGCGCTTCAGCGATGTCGACAACCGCGGCCAGATGAGCTACCCGGTGACCGCCATCGTGATCCCGCGCGAAACGCTGACGCTGCGCGTGGAATTCGACACGGCGGCGCTCGACCACGCAGCGGCGCGGGATCTCGCGCGACAATGCATGTCGCTTTTGCTGGCCCTGCCGGCACTGGCCGATGCCACGCTGGCCGAGCTGCCGGCACGCATCGCCGGCGGCAGTGAAGGCCACGCCAGCGCTCTGGCGGCGTAGGAGGAGCAGGGCGCGATGGCTTCAGCGCAGCAGATGGCGCGGGCAGTCACCGCACAACGGAAAGCCGTGCAGCCGGTAGCGCAGGCAGCACAGCCGGCGCAGCCACAGCGTAGTGGTGGTGCCGTCGCGGGTCACGCGGTGCGCGCGCATCGGCGCATGCAGCGGGTTGTCGCGGCCGTCGGGGCGGGTGCGCGTGTCCATCAGCCACGCGGCATCCTGCGCCAGCGTGGCCTCGGTGGCCGGCAACCCCGGCTGGAGCAGGGCGGGCGCGTGGCGGAACACCTCGGCGACGACGGCGCCGGCATTGGCCCACAGCAGTCGCGGCGACGCGCCGCTGGCCGCGGCCAGCGCCTGCACCACCGGCGCCAGCAGGTCGTCCAGCAGGGCGCCGTAGCGCTGCTGGGGCGGCGCGTCGTGCAGCGCCGCGCCGCCATGCGGCAACAACAGCGCCACGGCGCGGCCGTGCCCATCGGACCGGATCGCGGCGCAGCGCAGCGGGAGCACGTGGTGCGCCAGGGCAGCGGCGGCCACCACGCCGGGCAGCAGCGACGAGAAACCATGCCGCGCCCAGACCGAGCCGGTCACGCGTGCATCGTCGCTGCGGTGGTGCGCGGCGCTGGCCTGCAGCGCGCTGGCCAGCGGACTTGCCGGAGTCGCGCCGAGCGCGCCGATAGCGATGTCCGCCGGCATGGGCGTGCCGGCCACCACGGCTTCGGCGTAGTGGCGCAGCGGGCCCGGAAACAGTTCAAGCAACAGCGGTAGCGGTAGTAGAGCAGACAAGAGACACCCCGGAGACACCCTGAACGGCGTTGTATTTGTGCATCCAACGCCATCTTTCAAGTTGAACATGAGAATGATTATCAGGTATATTCGCAATTGCATTTGTAGAGACAATCCCGCACCCGGGCGCTTTCCTGACCGCCGGCCGTGGCAATGCCGCGGCGGCGAAGCGCTTGCGGCCATGCCGAGTCGACGGCGGGCCCGCGTGGGTCGAGGCAGCCAGGCCAGCAACGCCTGCGTCGCCGCTCCGGAGAAGACCCGATGACGCAGCCCGATTTGACGATCCGCGCGCGCGCCGCGCACGGCCCAGCGCCGCTTTCCTTCGCCCAGCAGCGGTTGTGGTTCCTGCAGCGCTACGCGCCGGACAGCACCGCCTACAACCTGGTGCGAGCTTGGCGCCTGCAGGGGCCGCTGTCGGCGCCTGCGCTGGAGCGGGCGATGGCGCTGGTGACCTCGCGCCACGCCGTGCTGCGTACCCGCTTCTCGGCCGGCGACGGCGAGCCGTGCCAGCTGGTCGGCGATGCGGCGCCTGCCGTGCAATGGGCCGACCTGCCGGCAGGCGAGGTCGACGCGCTGCTGCGCGGCGAAGCCGCGCGCGTGTTCGACCTGCACGCCGCCGCGCCTTTCCAGGTCACCGTGGCCCGGCTGGATGACGGCGCCCACGTGCTGGTGCTCGCCATGCACCACATCGTTTCGGACGGCTGGTCCAACCCGATCCTGGCGCGCGACCTGGCGCAGGCCTATGCGGCGGCCATCGACGGCACCGGGCCGGGCTGGACGCCGTTGCCGGTACAGTATGCGGACTATGCCGCCTGGCAGCGCGAACGGCTGGCCGGCCCCGCGCTCGACGCCGCGCTGGCGCGCTGCGCGCAGCGCCTGGGCACCGGCATTCCCGCGCTGGAACTGCCGCTTGACGCGCCGCGCCCGGCGCGCCCGGCGGGCAAGGGCGGGCGCATCCGCTGGACGCTGTCCGACGGCGTGGCCGCGGCGCTGCGCGACTACTGCGGCGGCGGCCGCACCACGCCGTTCGCCGTGCTGCTGGCGGCCTGGCAAGCGCTGCTGGCACGCTACAGCGGCCAGTCCGATTTTGCGGTCGGGGTGCCCAACGCCGCGCGCACCCATGAAGAACTCGACGACCTGGTCGGCTGCTTTATCAACACCCAGGTCTATCGCGCACGGCTGGCGCCGGGCCTGACCGGCCGCGCGCTGTGCCAGCAGGTGCGCGACGACGCCCGCGCTGCGCTCGACCATGCCGACCTGCCGTTCGAATTGCTGGTCGACCGGCTCGCGCCGGCGCGCGACCCGAGCCGCACGCCGGTATTCCAGGCGATGTTCAACCTGCAGATGGGCGAAGCCACGTCGTTTGCGCTGCCCGGCCTGCAGGCGATCGCACTGCCGGTGCCCGACGACAGCGCCAAGTTCGACGTCACGCTGGACCTGCAGGCCAGCGCCACGCGCGTGGCCGCCACGCTCGAATACGACGCAGCGCTGTTCGCCGCAGCGACGGCGCAACGCATGGCACGGCACTACGAGCAACTGCTCGGCGCGATGCTGGCATCGCCCGACGTGCCGCTCGACGCGCTGCCGCTGATGGACGCAAGCGAGCGCACCCGGACGCTGGCGAGTGCCAACGACACCGGCCTGGCCATCGACGCTGAAGACGACGTGGTGGCCCGCATCGCCCGCGCCGCCGCGGCCACCCCTGACGCCATTGCGGTGAGCGACGGCAGCGCCAGCCTGACCTATGCCGAGCTGGAAGCCAGTGCCAACCGCATCGCGCACTGGCTGGCCGCGCAGCAGGTGGGCACCGACACGCTGGTCGGCGTCTGCCTGCCACGCACGCCGGAAATGGTGGCGGTGCTGCTGGGTATCCTCAAGGCAGGCGCCGCCTACCTGCCGATCGACGCGCATCACCCGCCCGCGCGCAACGCGCATATCCTGCGCCATGCCAGCCCGCGCCTGCTCCTTGCGGCGGCGGGCACCCTTGCCGCGCTGGGCGACAGCGCCGGCGTGGTGCTGGTCGACGGCGGCTCGCCGCCGTGGCATGCGGCGCCCGCGACCGCCCCCGTGCGGGACTGCCATCCGGCGCAGCTCGCCTACACGCTCTACACCTCCGGCTCGACCGGCACGCCCAAGGGCGTGCAGATCTCGCGCGCAGCCTTGGCCAATTTCCTGCGCGCGATGACGCCGGTGGTGCCGATGGACGGCCATGACCGCCTGCTGGCGGTGACCACGCTGGGCTTTGATATCGCGGGGCTGGAACTGTTCCTGCCGCTGGCCTGCGGCGCCCGGGTGGTGATCGCCACGCGTGACGACGCGCGCGATCCGGCGCGGATGGCGGCGCTGATGACCGCCCACGCCATCACTGTGATGCAGGCCACGCCGGCCACCTGGCAGATGCTGGTCACGCAGGCCACGCCGGCATGGCAGGGCCTGCGCGTGCTATGCGGCGGAGAGGCGCTGGGGCGCGAGCTGGCGACGGCGCTGCTGGCGCGCGGCGCCGACGTCTGCAACGTCTACGGCCCGACCGAAACCACGGTCTGGTCCGCCGCGCATGCGCTGGCGGGCGAGGGCGAAGGCACGCCCGCGTGGGCGGTGGCGCCGGTCGGGCATCCGATCGCCAACAACCAGCTTTACGTGCTGGACGCGCGCCTGGAGCCGGTGCCCGCGGGCGTGGCCGGCGAGCTCTTTATCGGCGGTGCCGGACTGGCGCGCGGCTATGCCGCCGACCCGTCGCGCACCGCCGCGGCCTTCGTGCCCAACCCGTTCCCGCAAGACACGCCCGGTGCCATGGCGGGCGACCGACTCTACCGGACCGGCGACCTCGCACGCAAGCGTGCCGACGGCATCGTCGAGTTCCTCGGCCGGCGCGACCACCAGGTCAAGGTGCGGGGCTTCCGCGTCGAGCCGGGCGAGGTCGAGGCCGTGCTGGCCGCCTGCCCGGGCGTGCAGCACGCCGTGTGCGTGGCGCGCCCCGGTCCCGACGGCATGGCGCGGCTGTGCGCCTACTACGTGGCCGGTGCCGAGGCGACCGACGACGACATCCTGGCGCGCCTGCGCGAGCAGCTGCCTGGCTACATGGTGCCGTCCAGCCTCACGCGCCTCGACGCGCTGCCGCTCAACGCCAACGGCAAGGTCGACCGCCAGGCGCTGCCGGAACCGGCAGCACGGCGCGCAGCGGCCGCACTGTCGACGCCGACCGAGCACGCGCTGGCCGCGCTGTGGTGCGCGGTGCTGGGCGTGGCCGAGGCCGGCGCCGACGATGACTTCTTCCTGCTGGGCGGCCATTCGCTGCTGCTGGTGCGGCTGCAGACCCGCATCCGCGAGCAGATGGCGTGCGAACTGGCGCTGCCGGCGCTGTTCGGCGCGCCGGTGCTGCGCGACATGGCCGCGGCGATCGACCAGGCCGGGCGGCGTGACGCCGACGCGGACCTGGCCTTCATGAACGAACTGCTGGAGACCCTGTGAACCTGTTCCTGTCATTGCGCCACCGCTTTGGCGGCCTGCTGTTGCTGGCGCTGGCCGCGGGTACCTGCAGCGCGCTCGCCGGCATCGCCCTGATCGCCGCGATCAACAGCATGATCGCCGCCCCGGCGGCGCTGGAAGCCAGCCGCATCGGCATCCTGCTGGGCCTGCTGGCAGTGCTGTTCGGCTGCGGCTTCGGCTCGCAGGCGCTGCTGACGGCGCTGGGCCACCGCGTGGTGTTCGACATGCGCATGCGCATGCTCAAGCGCGTGCTCGATACCGACGTCGAGCGCCTGGAAGCGATTGGCGGCCCGACCGTCTATGCCACGCTGACCAAGGACATCGCCTCGATCGGCATGGCCTTCAACCGCGTGCCGTTCGTGTTCTACAACGGCGTGCTGGTTGTGGGCGGCTTGCTCTACCTGGGTTGGCTGTCGTGGCAGTTGTTCGTGCTTGGCGCCGTGGTGCTGGGCGGTGGCGTGCTGCTGGCGCAGCGCTGGGTGCTGCGCATGCGCGGCCTGATGAAGGCCGTGCGCGACACCGATGACCGCCTCTACGCCGGCTACCAGGGCGCCATCGACGGCCGCTACGAACTCGCGCTGAACGCCTGGCGCAAGCAAAGCTTCTACCAGCGCGACTTCGAGCCCGCCGCCGAGTTCGCACGCGCGCATGAAGTCCGCGCCGACCGCTACTGGGTGCTGAGCCTGTCGTTCACCGCGGCGGTGATCCTGGGGCTGGCCTGCGCGATCTTTATCGCCGGCGATGCGCTGGGTATCGCGCGCGAGCGCATCACCGCCTTCGTGCTGGTGCTGATGTTCCTGCGCATGCCGCTGAACGACCTGGTCGGCACGCTGCCGATCCTGATGACCGGCAACGTCGCGCTGCGCAAGATCGACACGCTGCGGCTGGCGCCGTACACCGGGGATTTCGCGCTGCATGCCAGCCACAACGCCACCGCCACGGCCCCCGCGCCGGGCACGCCGCTGCTGGCGCTGCAGGACGTGCGCTACGACTACCCGGGGCAGGGCGACGAGCGCGGCTTCCGGCTGGGCCCGGTGTCGCTGACGCTGGCCGCTGGCGAGACCGTATTCATCGTCGGCGGCAACGGCAGCGGCAAATCGACGCTGATGAAGCTGCTGGCGGGCCTGTACCAGCCGACGGACGGCAGCGTCTCGCTGGCCGGCACGTCAGTAGGCGCCGCGCAGCTGCCCTGGTATCGCAGCCACTTCGCCACGGTGTTCTCCAACGCGCACCTGTTCGCGCGGCTGGTGGGGCCGGACGGCAAGTTCGACGCGGCGGTAGCCAATGCCTTCCTGAAGCGGCTGCACATGGACCACAAGGTCGCGATCCGCGACGATCTGCTGTCGACCACGCAGCTGTCGCAGGGCCAGCGCAAGCGGCTGGCGCTGCTGGCGGCGTATGTCGAAGCGCGGCCGGTGCTGCTGCTCGACGAATGGGCTGCCGACCAGGATCCGGTGTTCCGCGCCTACTTCTATGAATCGCTGCTGCCGGAACTCAAGCGCAGCGGCAAGACCATTGTCGCGGTCAGCCACGACGACCGCTATTTCCACGTGGCCGACCGCGTGATCCGCTGCGACAGCGGCGTGATCCGCGCAGACAGCGCCAATGGCGGCACCGATGCCGGCGCCAACGAACACAACGAACACAACGAACAACAGGCCGCCGCATGACGCGCGCCAACATTCAGAGGGAGTCAGCTCAAATGCAAAATATCGCGTCTTCGATGACCCATGCCGTCGCCGCCCAGCCCTGGTCGTCCGCATCCACCACCACCCTGCAAAGCCGCTGGGAAGGTCCCAGGCTGGAGCTCAGCCTGGATGGCGCGCCGCTGCAGGCTTGGCAGTTCACGCCGGGCGCGCAGCCGCGCCTGGCACTTGCCGGCGCACCGTCAGGCCACCCGCTGGCACGCGCCGCCACGTTTGCCGCTTGCGAAGCGGCGCTGGCGCGCACGCCGGCCGCCGAAGCCATCGCCCTGGACGTACCTGACGCCATCGCCGCCGCCATGCTGCGGGAAGGCAGCGCCGTGCGCGATGCGAAGGGACAGCTGGTGTCGCGCGTCGGGCAGCTGTGGCAACTGCCGGCGCTGTGGCATACCGGCACCTCGGGCCACGACTTCCCGCTGCAATACGCCATGAGTGCGGGCAAGCGCCATCCGCTGCGCGCGCCCAAGCCGACGGGGCAGGTCTATGCGCGCCATATCCCCTGGCTGGACCAGGTGTTCTCGATGCGGGTTGCCGACCTCGATGCCGACCTGCAGTGCTTCCACGGCTGGATGAACGACCCGCGCGTGGCGGTGTTCTGGCAGGAGGAGGGCGAGCTGGCCAAGCACCGCGACTACCTGCAGGCGCAGCTTGATGACCCGCACACCATCCCGCTGATCGGCTGCCTGGACGGCAAGCCCTTCGCCTACTTCGAGGTGTACTGGGCCAGGGAAAACCGCATCGGCCCGTACTACGACGCCGACGACTTCGACCGCGGCTGGCACGTGCTGATCGGCGACGGCCAGATCCGCGGCAAGGCGTATATCAGCGCCTGGCTGCCGTCGCTGATGCACTACATCTTCCTCGACGATCCGCGCACGCAGCGCATCGTCGGCGAGCCGCGCATCGACCACGTACAGCAGATCCGCAACCTGGACCGCTCCGGCTTTGCCAAGGTCAAGGCCTTCGACTTCCCGCACAAGCGCGCCATGCTGGTGATGCTGCTGCGCGAACGCTTCTTCGGCGAGCGCCTGTGGGTGCCGCAGGAAGACGCGCCGGCGCAAGCCCCCGCGGAACTCGCCACGCTTGCTGCGCTTGCCGCCTGAACCCCGCCGCGAAAGGAGACCCCAATGCTCTACTCAGCTTCCACCTTCGCCGCGAATGGTGCCCGCACGGGTACCGGCGCACCGCCCGTGCTCGACCTGCTCGGCATCGGCTTCGGCCCGTCCAACCTCGCGCTGGCCGTGGCGCTGCGCGAGATGCTGCCGCAGCAGGCGCCGTTCCGCTTCGGCTTTATCGAGAAGAAACCCGGCTTCGTCTGGCACGGCAACATGCTGCTCGACAACAGCCGCATGCAGATCTCGTTCCTGAAGGACCTGGTCACCATGCGCAACCCGGCCAGCCGCTACACCTTCATCAACTACCTGCATGAGCGCGAGCGGCTGCTGGATTTCATCAACACCCGCACCTTTTACCCGAGCCGCTACGAGTTCAACGACTACCTGTCGTGGGTGGCGGCGGATTTTGCCGACACCTGCCACTACGGCGAGGAAGTGGTCTCGGTCGAGCCCGAGACCGCCGGTGGCAATGGCGCGCTGGCATGCCTGCGCGTGACGTCGCGTGCCGCCGATGGAGCGCTGGCGGTGCGCCGCGCGCGCAATGTGGTGGTCAGCGTGGGCGGCGCGCCCAGCATCCCCGACACCTTCGTGCCGCTGCGCGGGCATGGCCGCGTGTTCCATTCGTCGAACTACCTGGCGTCGCTGGAGCGCCTCGGCCACTCGGGCCCGGTGCGCCGGGTCGCGGTGATTGGCTCGGGGCAGAGCGCCGCCGAGATCTTCCTCGACCTGCACGGCCGTGAAGGCAATATCGAGGTCGACCTGGTCAGCCGGGCGCCGGCGCTGAAGCCGGCCGACGACAGCCCGTTCGTCAACGAGATCTTCAACCCGCGCTATATCGACTACCTGTTCTCGCGCGCGCCCAACGAGCGCGAGCAACTGCTGAGCGAATTCGGCAACACCAACTATGCGGTAGTCGATACCGATCTGATCGAAGCCATCTATGAAGTGCTGTACCAGCAGAAGGTCACCGGCAAGGTGCGCCACCGCCTGCTGGCCGGCTGCGAGGCGCGCCACGCCGAAGCCGACGCCGACGGCGTGCGGCTCGACATCGCACGCCGCGATGACGGCGCGCACCAGCTGCAGCGCTATGACGCGGTGATCCTCGCCACGGGTTACCGGCGCGAGCTGCACCAGTCGCTGCTGGCGCCGCTGGCGTCGTACCTGGACGACGCCAAGGGCTTCCAGGCCGACCGCGACTACCGCCTGCAGATGGCGCCAGGCTGCCAGGCCGGCGTGTTCCTGCAAGGCTGCTGCGAAGCGACGCACGGGCTGTCGGACACGCTGCTGTCGGTGCTGGCGGTGCGCGCGCAGGAGATTGCGGCGGCGGTGCTGGGTAACGGCGAAAGCCAGGGCCTCGCCGAGGTGCGCACGGCCGCGCCCGAGCCCGCGCGCAGCCGTGCGCCTCGGATGGCGCACGCCGGCACGCACTAAACACAAGAAAAACCAATGCGAGGACCGGCTGGCGGCCGCATCGGCGCCAGCCGGTCCTTATGGCCATTTTTTCAACAACAGAGCAGGGGAGCAAGAAGGGCATGAAACACAGTAACAGACGCGCGAACGCACGCGCGCGGGCAGCACGGAACGGGGCCGCAACGTCGTGCCGCACCGCCATGCGCTGGATCCCGGCCGCGGTCGGCCTGGTCTTCAGCGCATCGGCTTTTGGACAGGAAGCCACTACGGGAACGACGCCGGCAACGAGCGCGGCCGCCACCGGCAGCGCCGCCAGGCCGTCGGAGCATGCGCTGCCCGCGGTGACGGTCAACGGCGTGCGCGAGAACCCGATCAACCCGCCGACCACGGCCGGCAGCAAGGTGCCGCTGACCGCGCGCGAGGTTCCGCAATCGGTGACCGTGGTCAACAGCGAGCGCATCAGGGAACAGAACCTGGTGACGCTGGAAGACGCCCTGGCGCAGGCCACCGGCGTGTTCGTGGAAAAGCGCGACCAGGAACGCACCATCTACTATTCGCGCGGCCTGGAGATCGACACCTTCCTGCTGGACGGCGTGCCGACCAAGTATGACTGGCGCAACACCGTGCAGCCCGACCTGTCGATGATCGACCGCATCGAAGTGCTGAAGGGTCCGTCCGGCCTGCTGTCCGGAGCCGGCAAGACCGGCGGCGCGATCAACCTGGTGCGCAAGAAGCCCACGCGCGAGACGCAGGTGCAGGGCGCGCTGTCGGTGGGGTCGTGGAACAACTACCGCGCCGAGATCGACGCCGGCGGCGCGCTGAACGCCGACGGCACGCTGCGCGCGCGCCTGACGGGCGCATTCCAGGACAAGGACTCGTTCATCGACAAGGCCAATATGCGCACCGGCGCGCTCTATGGCGTGGTCGAGTACGACATCACGCCCAGCACCATGGTGACGGTGGGCGCGAGCTACCAGGACTCGGAAGGCCGCCAGCCGTGGACGCTGCCGGCCTACTACAACCCGGTCACGCGCCAGGCGAGCCTGCTGGACGTGCCGCGTTCGACCTACCTCGGTGCCGACTGGAACAGCGACCACTTCTATACCACCTCGGCCTTTGCCGAGCTGGAGCACAAGTTCGACAGCGGCTGGCAGGTCAAGGGCGCGCTGCGCTACCTCAACAACCAGATGCACCGCGAGCAGGCGTACGCCTACTCGCCGGTCGTCCCGGGCGTGAACACCACCACGCTGTTTGCGGCCAAGCAGACCTATACGCAGGAGCAGACCAGCTTCGATGTCTATGCCAACGGTCCGTTCTCGCTGTTCGGGCGCCGGCACAAGGCGCTGATCGGCTTCAATTTCTCGGATTCGGAGCGGCGCGATCCGCGGTACTCGTCGACCCCCTTCTCGCAGGTCGTGAACATCTTCAACCCGCGCAGCGACTTCGCCAAGCCGGTCTTCACGCTCAATGGCTCGGGCACCAAGACCAGCACCCGGCAATATGGCGTCTACGGCGATGCACGCTTCTCGCTGCTGGATCCGGTGACGCTGGTGCTGGGCGGGCGCCTGAGCTGGTGGGATATCAATGCGCGCCAGTACACGCCGACCGCCAGCGTGACCAGGGAAGACAACATCAACGCCAAGTTCACCCCGTTCGCCGGGCTGATCTACGACTTCACCGAGCACTGGTCGGCCTACGCGAGCTACGCAGAGATCTTCCAGCCGCAGGACGAGTATTTCACCGCCAGCGGCAACCTGGTCGACCCGATCAAGGGCAAGCAGTATGAAGTGGGCGTGAAGGGTGAATTCTTCGAAGGCGCGCTGAACACCTCGGTGGCGCTGTTCCAGGTGCGCGAGACCGGCCGCGCCACGGTCGACTACGTCAACACCACCAACCCGAGCAACCCGTTCTACGTGTCGCAGGGCGAGACCAAGAGCCAGGGCTTCGAGCTGGAGGCAAGCGGCCGCATCACGCCGAACTGGACCGTCTACGCCGGCTATACCTTTAACGTCACGACCGACCTGCAGGACCGCAGCGGCCAGCTCAACACGGCGTTTTCGGCGATCGCGCCCAAGCACCTGTTCAAGCTGTGGACGCAGTACCGCCTGCCCGGCGACTTCAAGCGCTGGCGCATCGGCGGCGGCATGACGGCGGTCAGCCACGTGCAGAACACCGCGCTGTTCCCGGCACCGATCGGCGCGGTCACGCTGCGTCGTGGCGGCTATGCGACCTTCGATGCGGCGATCGGCTATGACTTCAACAAGCATGTCTCGGCCGACCTGAACCTGACCAACCTGTTCGACCGCAGCTACTATGCGCGGATCAACAACCCGCGCGAAGGCAATATCTATGGCCAGCCGCGCGCGGCGATGTTCACCGTACGCATGAAGATGTAAGCGCGATGCCGTCGTGGCGGTGCGGCAAAAGCGCACCGCCACGACGGCCGCGTGTTGCTGGATATTCCGATGAACAATAGTCCCTCATCCCTGCCGCCGCGCGGTGCCATGGGGCCGGCGCTGGCGATGACCGCCCGCGCGCTGGCCGCGCTGGCCGGCAGCTACGCTTTCACCTGGGGCGTCACCGCCGGCGGTGCCGTGCTTGGCTGGCGCCTGGGTTTGCCGCGCAGCGAAGCGGTGCTCTGGCTTTCAATGCTGTCCTTTCTGCTGTTCCCGATGATGTCGCTGTGGGCGCTGGTGACGCGGCGGCTGTGGCGCGTGTGGCTGGTCCTGGTGGCCGGTGCGGCCATCGGCGCCGGCGTGGCGCAATGGCTCGGGGAGCGGCTGGCGTGAGCAAGACCGTGCGCAAGAACAATAGCCGCGCCACTGCGGCGAACAAGGCTTCCGCCCACGAAGGCGGGCTGCGCCAGGCCATGACCTGGGCGCACACCTGGATCGGCGTGCTGCTCGGCGGCGTGCTGATGGTGGCCTTCTTCATGGGGTCAGTCGCGGTGTTCGACCGCGAGGTCGACCGCTGGATGATGCCGGCGACCCGCATCGAGGCCGCACCACCGAGCATCGATATCGACAACGTAGTACCGCGCGCGGTGGAGACGCTGGCTGCCGGCAAGCCGCTGCGCGAATGGGCCATAACGCTGCCGGAGGCGCGCACGCCGGTGATGATCGCGCGCGTGCGCTATGCCGCGGCCGGCGGGCAGATCCGGCTGGCCGACCCGCGCACCGGCGCGCTGCTGCCGGATGCCGGCACGCTGGGGGCATCGTCCTTCTTTTACCCGCTGCACTACAACCTGCACCTGCGCGTATGGAACATCGGCTACTGGCTGGTGGGGCTGGCGGCGATGGCGATGCTGGCGGCGATCGTGTCGGGGGTGATCGTGCATGTGCGCATCTTCCGTGATTTCTTCACCTTCCGGCCGCGCAAGCAACTGCAGCGCAGCCTGCTAGACCTGCATAACCTGACCGGAGTGCTGGCGCTGCCGTTCCACGCGGTGATTTCGTTTTCCGGCATCTGCATCGTCTACATGATCCTGATCCCGGCAGGCATCAACGCGCTGTACCAGCAGCCCAATGCCTTCTACGACCAGGCCTTGTCGGGCTACTCGCGGGCGGCTGCGGGCGTGGCCGCGCCGATGGCGCCGCTCGGCCCGATGGTCGAGGCCGCGCGCGCGCGCTGGGGCGGGGCGGCGCCCGCCGCGATCCGCGTCTGGAACCCGGGCGACGCCAACGCGGTGGTCAAGGTCAGCCGCTCGGTGGGCGACCGCGTCAGCCTGGCCGACGACGCCGCCTACTTCGACGGCGCCACCGGGGCGCTGCTGCACCATGTGCCGCTGCAGCCGGCGGCGACCACGCAGCGTTTCCTGACAGGCATGCATTTCATCGCGTTCAACCACTGGCCGCTGCGCTGGCTGTATTTCCTCGGCGGGCTGGCCGGTTGCGTGCTGATCGGCACGGGGCAACTGTACTGGCTCGACAAGCGCCATGCGCGCCATGGCGAGCGCGGCGTGCGCCTGGCCGCCGCGGTCACAGCGGCCATGACTACCGGGCTGGTGATCGCGACGCTGGCGATGATGGTGGCCAATCGATTGCTGCCAATGACGCTGCCGTCGCGCGAGTTCATCGAGGCCGGGCTGTTCTTCCTGGTCTGGCTGGCCACGGCCATCCACGCACGCGTGGCGATGCGCCCAGGCAGCCGCACGCTGGTGCCGTGGCGGCAGCAATGCCTGGCGATCGCCACGCTGGCGCTGGCAGCGCCGGTGTGCAATGGCCTGACCACCGGCGACTGGCTGCCGCTCGCGATGGCCCGCGGGCAGTTTGCCGTGGCGGGTGTCGATATCGCGCTGCTGCTGACCGGCGCCCTGGCCCTGACGACGGCGCGCCGGGTGCGGCGCGTGGACGCGGCCCGCGCGGCTACCGCGCCGAACCTGGAGGAGGCAGACCATGCCGAACGCGCTTGACCACTTGTTGCTGATCGCGCTGGCGCTGTGCGCGTATGGCGCCTTCGTGTTGTTTGCCTGCGCCACCGAGCGGCACTGGAACGAACTGTCGGGGCAGGGTGGCGATTTGCCGGACGGATCGCGCCGGCGCGTGCGTGGCGCTGCATGGGTGCTGGTGGCGATCGGCGCCGCGGCGGCGCTGCCGGGCAACGGCGCCGGGTTTGGCGTGCTGTTGTGGGCGCTGGCGATGATGGCCGGCGCCATGGCGGTCGCCTTCACGCTAACATGGCGGCGCGGCTGGCTGCAGCCGATCGCACGCGGGATGCTGACGGCGCTGCGCATCTGAGCCGGAACTCAGCAGGCAGGGTGGCACGTCGCTCTTCCGTAATAACGCAATTAACCGCCAGAAGTCCACCACATCCACCAGCGCGCGAGCGCGTAGAGGCCTGCAAGAGAGTGGTCTCGCGGTGAGAGCGCCGTATGGCTTAGTGGTGCGTACCGACATAGCCGGCGCGCTGTGCCGACAAGAAGCGGGCAAGCCACTGGCGCCAGCCGCGTGGGCCTGGCGCACCGGTCCTGCAACGCGTGACACGCACGCTGGCCCGGGTGACGGCATAAAGCTCCACGGAACCGGCTTCCGGCACCGTGAACGACTCGCTGGCGGCGATCGACGTGTCTTTCGGGTCGCCGTCACGGATCAGCCACAGCTCGCCCTCGGTACAGCGCACCGCGACGTGCTCGCCCGGATCGGCCACCAGCCGCAGCGAACTGCGCGCGGGCAGGGTGGCGGTCATATCGTTGCTTACCAGGAACATGATGTCCTCCGGGGTCAGTTCACTGCCAGGGCTGCTGTCGTGGCCGGCACAGTGCCGGCGGCCTGCGGCCGGATAAAGGCGGCGATCCGGCCGATCACGCCGGGATCCTGCAGGATGCGGCGATGACCCAGCCCGTCGGTGGTCACGAGCTGCGCGCCGGGCCACGCGCCGGCGATCGCGGCCCCGTCTTCCCAGCGCACCTCCTTGTCGCCGCGGTCATGGATCACCAGCGTGGGCGGCACCGGACGCGAGCGCCCGATCTCCGGTACGTTGAAGGCCGACCACGGCATGCCGAGCCAGCGCTCGCTCTGCCGCTGCATGCGGGCCAGGACCGCCGGCGCGATGCCGAGCTGCCAGGCGAGCGCGGCGCACGCGGCGTGCATGTCCGCCGGTGACCCGACCAGCACTGCCGCGCGTGCCGGCAGCCCCTCGCGCAGCGCCAGCGCCGTGGCCGCGCCGCCGAGCGAATGCGCCACCACGGCGTGGACCGGGCCGGCGTGCCAGGCGGCGGCCAGCAGCGAACGCGACATCTCCGGCACCGAGGTCTGCGCCGCGCCACGCGTGCCCGCATCGGAAGCGCCATGCGACAGCGCATCGAAGGCCACCACGCGCATGCCGGCCGCCACGAGGCTGTCGGCTACCGCATGCCATTGCCCGGCGTGGCCGCCCCAGCCGTGGGCGAGCAATACCGCGGGGCCGGTATCGCCCCAGCGGTAGACACGCACCCGGCGGCTGGGTCCGTGGCCGGTTACCAGGGCCCAGTCGCTGCGCGCGCTGTCCAGGAAGCGGCGGGCGGCCGACGTCGCGTCGGCGCGCGGCGGCGTGAACCAGAGGCGTTCGAGTGCACGGGCGGTGGCGGATGGCGACAGCAGGCTGCCCGCCTGCCAACGCAGCCGCTGCCATGGGGGCAAGGCGGCCAACGCGGCGGGCCGGTTGCCCGGTGGGGTTGCGGCGGGCGAGGGAACGGCGGAACCCGCCGGGGAAGGGGAAGAGACTGCTTGCGGCACGGCCTGCACCTCCAATCGGTTGCTGGACTGGCGCGGCCTCATCGGAGCCGGCATTAGCCGGCGGCTCTCCGCGCGCATTTTTTAAGACCGACCAGTCGTGCTTTTTTTAGTGCAAAAAAAAGCTGCCGGACGGTTGCTGCCCACCGGCGGGATAGCGCCGGCGCCAATGTCATTTCGTGTTTCCGTCAGCGCTGCGTCGCGCCCTCGGCGGCCCGTGCCGCCAGCGCGGCAAACGCGCGGCGTGCCATGGCCTCGGCGTCGGCGCGTCCCAGCAGCTTGAACGACTGCTGGAACGCCATGCCGATGCCCGACAGCTCGAAGGCAAACTGCCGCGGCTCGACGCCCGTGCCGAACTGGCCTTCGTCGATCGCATCGCCGACCACCCGCGCCACGGTGCTGTGCCAGTCCTTCAGCGACTGCACCACCAGGTCCCGGATCGTGCCTGGCCGGTCCCGGTATTCCTGCCCCAACGCCATGAACAGGCACCGGCCTTGCGTCACCGTCCCGCCCAGCCATTCCAGGTAGCCCTCGAACAGCGCCTGCAGCCGGGGCATGCCACGTGGCTGGCGCATCGCCGGCCGCACCACGATTTCGCCGAAGCGTTCGATGGCGAGGTCCAGCACTGCCTGCTGCAACGCCTCCTTGGACTTGAAGTGCGCGTACAGGCCGCTCTTGGACATATTGGTGTCCGCGGCGAGAGTGGCCAGCGACAGTTGCTCGAAGCCGACCTTGGTGGCGGTGTCGAGCGCCTGCTGGATAATGGCGTGGCGGGTGAGTTGTCCCTTTTGCATGTTGTGCAGAATAGCACGACCGGTCGGTTTGTCAACGAAACCGGATGCATGGTAGTTGCCCCGACTTGCGAAGTTGTGCAGCGAAGGCCATAACGTCATACGCAGGACATGTGACGTCAACGCAAACCGCCCAGGGTCGTTAGTCTCTTGGCGGCGCGACGACGATGTGCAGAATGCGGCCCGTTGCCTTCCGTTTGCCGGCCGGGGCAAGGGGCGAGTTGCGGACTTGGAAGAAATCTGCACAAAGTGTTTCGGCGGTTACATACGGAACGCTTCGCGTGCTCTATACTCGAATGCACGTCCGCGCACTTTTTTTCACTGGTGACTGGAGACCGACATGAACAGTACAGCCGTGCCGAGAGGCGCTAGCGAACCGTTCCGGCAACTGCGGGCGCTGCGCCGCGCGCGCAAGCTCAAGCAAGAGGACGTAGCCCGAAAAGCGGGCATCTCGCGGGAAGCCTACCTGCGGGCAGAATCGGGGCAGGCCGATCCCCGCATGTCGACATTCCTCGCTGCCTGCGAGGCGCTGGGCCTTGAAGTGGTGCTGGCCCCGCAGCATCTCGCAGCAGACGTCAACGCCTTTATCGCCAGCCGCAACGGCGGCGTGACGGCAGCCTCGATGGCTGGCCAGCCGGCCGCCGGCGGTGCCCAGGCACCTGCGGCAGCACCGGCTTCGGGCGGCTTCGGCTCCGGCACCGGCGAGGGCCACAAGCCGGTCTGACCCGGCCGCTGCCTGGCCGGCCACGTCTCCACGGGCCGGCGCAGGTGGACGGCGTCCCAGACCACCATTTACGACCGGTGCGGCGCAACTTGGCGCTGCGCCGGTCGTTGTCGACCGGGCGCTGCGTGCGCCGCCCGGCGCCTTCGTTACGCCGCGGCCCCATCACGCGGGGTGACCGCCTGCGCTCCCTTCTACGCTCCTCCTGACAAGGCGCCACCTGCCCACACCCGGGCTCGCGGTGGATTGCCCGCTTTTCCCCTTTTTTTCCTGTTCCGGCCTACAACTCCAGTGAGTGCGCCGCCTTGCGCATGCGCTGCGCTGGCGTTTGACACCTTTGTCTTGCGCGATTACGATATGGTAAATCAATTACGGAATACGTAATTCCGAACTGAAACCAGACCGGCAGGGCCAGCAGTGGTCCGTCGGGGCGCCGGCGCAGCGCCGCATGGAGACGCCGTGGACACCATCAACCCGCAACGCACCTTCGCGTACCAGCCCTGCGCCGAGCAACGCTCGCAGCCCGTGGGCGGGGCCGCGCGCGCGGTCCGTCCGGTGGCAGTGGTCGGCGCCGGCCCGGTCGGGCTGGCCGCGGCAATCGACCTGGCACAGCGTGGCGTTCCCGTGGTCGTGCTGGATGACGACGACACGCTGGCCACTGGTTCGCGCGCTATCTGTTTCGCCAAGCGCACGCTGGATATCCTCGACCGCCTCGGCTGCGGCGATCGTGTCGCGGCCAAGGGCGTCAGCTGGCATGTCGGCAAGGTGTTCTTCGGCGACGAGCAGGTGTACCGCTTCGATTTGCTGCCCGAGGCCGGTCATCGCCGGCCTGCCTTCGTCAACCTGCAGCAGTACTACCTGGAAGGCTTCCTGATCGAGCGCGCCGCTGAATTGCCCGGCATCGAACTGCGCTGGCGGCATCGCGTCACCGGTGTCGCGCCGGGCCATGACGAGGTAGCGCTGACGGTGTCGACGCCCGACGGCGACTACGCGCTGCATGCGCGCTACGTGGTGGCCGCCGATGGCGCCCACAGCGCGGTGCGCCAGAGCCTGGGGCTGGAAAGCAAGGGACGCGTGTTCCGCGACCGTTTTCTGATCGCCGATGTGAAGATGGCGGCGCCATTCCCGGCCGAGCGCTGGTTCTGGTTCGACCCGCCGTTCAACCGCCACCGCTCGGCGCTGCTGCACCGGCAGCCCGACGATGTCTGGCGCCTCGATTTCCAGCTGGGCTGGGATGCCGATCCGGACGCCGAGAAGCAGCCAGAGCGCGTGATCCCGCGCATCCGTGCCATGCTTGGCGGCGAGGTTGCCTTCACGCTGGAGTGGGTCAGCGTCTATACCTTCTGCTGCCAGCGCATGGACGCCTTCCGCCATGGCCGCGTGCTGTTCGCCGGCGACGCAGCGCACCGCGTCTCGCCGTTCGGCGCGCGCGGCGCCAACAGCGGCGTGCAGGATGCCGAGAACCTCGCCTGGAAACTGGCACTGGTGCTGGCCGGCCGTGCAGGAGACGCCTTGCTCGACAGCTATGCCAGCGAGCGTGAGGCTGCCGCAGACGAGAACATCCGCCACTCGACGCGTTCCACCGATTTCATCACGCCCAAGAGCGCCGTAAGCCGCACCTTCCGCGATGCCGTGCTGCGCCTGGCGCGCCGCCATGCCTTCGCGCGCCAACTGGTCAACAGCGGGCGGCTGTCGCTGCCGACGGTGCTGGCTGATTCACCGCTCAATATGCCCGACCACGACGTCTTTGCAGGCGCCATGGTGCCCGGTGCGCCGTGCGTGGATGCGCCGCTGCAGCGCCAGGGCGATGCAAGACCGGGCTGGTTGCTCGGTGAAGTGGGCGACGGTTTCACGCTGCTGGTCTTCGGAGGTGGCAGCGCGATCCCGGCCGATGCGCGCCGCCGCCTCGCAACGGGCGCGGTGCCGCTGCGCCTGCTGTGCGTGGTGCCGCCGGGCCAGACGGCCGCAATGCCCGATGGCCTGCGCTACCTGACCGATGCCGAAGGGCTGGCCGCGCACCGCTACGACGGCCGCCCCGGCACCTGCTACCTGATCCGCCCCGACCAGCACGTCTGCGCCCGCTGGCGCGCCTTCGACGCCGAAGCCGTACACGCCGCACTGCTGCGTGCGCTGTGCCTGCCGCACGATGGCCAGATGCACTGAACGAGTTCCCGAACCCCCGACCGACACCCGCAACGCTGACGACACCATGAACCTCACGCACACCCAGCTCGCCGAGCACGGCTACATGTCCGGCTTCGCCAACGAATTCGCCACCGAGGCGCTGCCCGGTGCGCTGCCCGTGGGCCAGAACTCGCCGCAGCGCGCGCCTTATGGCCTCTATGCCGAGCAGTTGTCCGGCACCGCCTTCACTGCGCCGCGCGCGCATAACCGGCGCTCGTGGCTGTACCGCATCCGCCCGGCGTCGATGCACATGCCGTTCACGCAGGTCGAGCAGTCGCGCTTCCTGAGCCGCTTCGACCAGGTGCCGGCGTCACCGAACCAGATGCGCTGGAGCCCGCCGGCGATGCCGTCGGTGCCGACCGATTTCATCGACGGCATCGTCACCATGGCCGGCAACGGCGGCCCGGAAGCAATGAGCGGCTGCGGCATCCACCTGTACCTGGCCAACCAGTCGATGCACGACCGCTTCTTCTACAACGCCGATGGCGAGATGCTGATCGTGCCGCAGCAAGGGCGCCTGCTGATGGTGACCGAGCTGGGCCGCCTGGAAGTCGAACCGCAGGAAATCGTCGTGATCCCGCGCGGCGTGCGTTTCCGCGTCGAGCTGCCGGACGGCGAGGCGCGTGGCTATATCTGCGAGAACTACGGCGCGCTGTTCAAGCTGCCCGACCTGGGCGTGATCGGCTCCAACGGCCTGGCCAACCCGCGCGACTTCCTGTCGCCGGTGGCCAGCTATGAAGACCGCGAGGGCGATTTCGAGCTGGTGGCCAAGTTCCAGGGCAACCTGTGGCGCGCGGAGATCGGCCATTCGCCGCTGGACGTGGTGGCCTGGCACGGCAACTACGTGCCGTACAAGTACGACCTGCGCCGCTTCAACACCATCGGCTCGATCAGCTTCGACCACCCGGACCCGTCGATCTTCCTGGTGCTGCAATCGCCGTCGGACACGCCGGGCGTGGATACCATCGACTTCGTCATCTTCGGGCCGCGCTGGCTGGCGATGCAGGACTCGTTCCGTCCGCCCTGGTTCCACCGCAATATCGCCAGCGAATTCATGGGCCTGATCGCCGGCGTGTACGACGCCAAGGCCGAGGGCTTCGCGCCGGGCGGCGCCAGCCTGCATAACTGCATGAGCGGCCACGGCCCCGATGCCGAGACCTTCGAGAAGGCCAGCGCCGCCGATACCTCGACGCCGCACCACATCGAAAACACGATGGCCTTCATGTTCGAGACGCCGGGCGTGATCCGCCCGACGCCGTACGCGGCGCAGTCGGCCTCGCTGCAGCAGGAGTACTACACCTGCTGGCAAGGCCTGAAGAAGCATTTCAACCCGAACGTCCGCTGAACCCGATAAATTCTGGAGCCACCCCATGACCGCCCCCCAAACCAGCTGGATCGACAGCGCCAACGACGGCCAGACCCACTTCCCGCTGCAGAACCTGCCCTACGGCGTGTTCTCCGTCAAAGGCCAGTCGCCGCGCGTCGGCGTTGCCATCGGCGACCAGGTCCTCGACCTGGCCGCGCTCGATGACGCCGGCCTGCTGCCCGCCGCGGCCAAGGGCACGTTCGCCGCAGCGACGTTGAACCGCTTCATCTCGCTCGGCAAGCCGGCCTGGACCGAGACCCGCAAGCGCCTGAGCGCGCTGTTGTCCGGCGAAGACGCCGCGCTGCGCGACAACGCCGCGCTGCGCGACAAGGCGCTGGTGCCGATGTCCGCCGCCACGCTGCACCTGCCGGTGGACATCCCCGGATACACCGACTTCTATTCGTCGAAGGAACACGCTACCAACGTCGGCCGCATGTTCCGCGACCCGGACAACGCGCTGCTGCCGAACTGGCTGGAAATCCCGATCGGCTACAACGGCCGCGCCAGCTCGGTGGTGGTGAGCGGCACGTCGCTGCATCGCCCGAACGGCCAGATCAAGCTGCCGAACGAAGCGCGCCCGGTGTTCAGCGCCTGCCGCAAGCTGGATTTCGAACTGGAGATGGGCTTTATCGTCGGCAAGGAATCGGCGCTGGGCGAACCCGTCAGCACCGCCGATGCGCCGGCGCATATGTTCGGCCTGGTGCTGCTCAACGACTGGAGCGCGCGCGATATCCAGCAGTGGGAATACGTGCCGCTGGGGCCGTTCAACAGTAAGGGCTTCGGCACCTCGATCTCGCCGTGGGTGGTGACGATGGATGCGCTCGAACCGTTCCGCCGCGACAATCCCGAGCAATCGCCGCAGCCGCTGCCGTACCTGCAGCAGCAGGCCAGGAATGCCTATGACATCGCACTGGAAGTCGCGCTGCAGCCGGAAGGCGCGCCGGCGCCGAGCACGATCTGCCGCACCAATTTCAAGGCGATGTACTGGACCATGGCGCAGCAGCTGGCGCACCACACGGTGTCCGGCTGCAATGTGCGAGTGGGCGACCTGATGGGCTCGGGCACGATCTCGGGCACTACGCCGGACTCCTACGGCAGCATGCTGGAGCTGACGCGCAACGGCGCCGAGCCGGTGACGCTGACCGATGGCAGCCAGCGCGGCTTCCTGCAGGACGGCGACAGCGTGATCATGACCGGCTACTGCCAGGGCGATGGCTACCGCGTCGGTTTCGGCACGGTTTCGGGCAAGATCCTGCCCGCGCGCTAAGGTGCGTGAGCCGGCGCATCAGCCGGCGCTTCCACCGGCGCTTCCACCAGCGTGCGAGCCATGCCGGGCGGCATCGAGAATCACCGCTGCCCGGCCTGACAGCAAGGTGCGGCCATCCGCGCTGACGGTGAAGGCGTACAGCACGCTGGCGCCTTCTCCGCTGACTCGCCGCGCTTCGACCAGCAGCGGCGCGTCGATATCGTCCAGCCTCTCCACCAGCACTTCGAGCTTGCGTACCGACGCCAGGTAGCCGGAGCGCGGGCGCGAAGGGCTGTCTTCCTGCGCAGCCAGCAGCGCGCCGTGCACGGCCATCGCCTGTGCCGCGTATTCGATCCCGCAGACCGCCGCCAGGCGTCCCTGTGCCCGCAGCGGATTGTCCGCCTGCGCATGCGTGCCGGACACGCAACGCACCACGCTTTCATCCCAGTCCAGCACACCGTCTAGCAGGCACATCGTGCCCTGGTGGGGAATGCGCGCCGCGATCCAGTCGCGGTCGCGCACGGTCGCGGGCAGCTTCACGGCGCCGGGCGGGCAAGGTCGGCCCGGATCTGCAGCCTGTCCAGGTAATCGAGCACCACCGTGCCGGTGTCGCCACGTGCGATGGCGGCCAGCAGGGGCAGCGCGCGCGCGGCCGGGGCCGACTTGCGCAGCGCTTCCAGCTCGGCATCCGGCATGGTGTCGGCGCTCGCCTGCGTCAGCGAGACCTCGAGTTGTGCCAGCGCCTGCCGTGTCGGCCGCGGCGTCATCAGCAGCGCCACGCCGAACGGGTCGGGGATGGGCCGATGGCTGTGCAGCGGCTCGGGGTAGCCGGTGTCGTAGGCAATCAGCAGGCAAGGCTCGGCATCGGCCGCCACCTGCAGCGCGCATTCGAGCAGGCCGGCGCCGAAGCTGCCGTCCATCGCGCACAGCACGTTGGAGGTGCGCATCGCGCCGGCCGCGATCGCCCAGTAGCCAGCGGTGGCGTTGTGGACGGAGTTGTGGAAGCGCGTCGGCGACATCAGCGGGTCCGGCTCGGCCAGCGCTTCGCAGATCGCGTGGAAATTCTGGCCGTCGGCGCTCGACGAGGTGAAGATCGTCGGCAACCGGGCGGCATCGCAGCCACTGGCGGCGACGGCCTGCTGGCCCACGCCCAGTGCCAGGCGCACGGTCGGGCCGGTGCGGCGGCGCTCCGCGGGCGGCAGGCCGGCGGGCGGCGGCAGCTCGGTCGGGGCATGCGCGTAGGGGGCGCGGCCCGCCAGCACCTCGCGGGATGCGTCCCATCCATTCATGCCGGGGCCGAGCAGGCCGATGCTTTCGATATATACGGGTTGCGGCATGGCGCTGGCTCAGTGGGGCGCCGCGTCCGCACGCGCGAACAGCAGGCTGCAGTTGGAACCGCCGAAGCCGAACGCATTGCTCATGGCATAGCGCAGCGGCGCGTCGCGGTTCACGAGCTGGTAGTTCACGCCCAGCGCCGGGTCCGGCTGCGTGGTGTTGATGCCGGCCGGCAGCAGGCCATGGCGCAAGGCCAGTGCGCAGACCACGGCTTCCAGTGCGCCGGCCGCGCCGAGCGCGTGACCGGTAGCGCCCTTGGTCGAACTGCATGGCGTACCGGACAGCACCGCGGCCATGGCCAGTGCCTCGGCGGCGTCGTTGCTGCGCGTGGCGGTGCCATGCAGGTTGACATAGTCGACCTGTGCGGCCGGGATGCCGGCACTGGCCAGGGCCTGTTCCATCGCCAGGCGGGCGCCGAGTCCATCCGGGTGTGGGGTCGACATATGGTGCGCATCGCTGGACTCGCCGATGCCGACCAGCAGGATGGCATCGCCCTCCGGTCTGGCCGGGGCGCGTTCCAGCAGCCCGAATGCCGCGCCTTCGCCGATCGAGATACCGTCACGGGCCACGTCGTACGGGCGGCATGGCTGGCTTGACAGCAGCTCCAGCGAATTGAAACCGTATAACGTGGTGTGGCACAGCGAATCGACGCCGCCGACGACGGCTGCATCGATCCATCCCGCCTCGATCATGCGCCTGGCCGAGCTGAAGACCTTGGCGCCGGACGAGCACGCCGACGAAACCGCTGCCGCGGGACCGGCAAGGCCGAGATATTCGCGCACGAAGCCGGGCAGGGAATAGGGGTTGTGCGTGCCGCCGTAGTGGAAGCTTGCCGGCAGCGCGCCGGTATCGGGATCGCGTTGCCGGTAGCCCAGTTCCGTCTGCAGCACGCCGGCGGTGCTGGTGCCGAGGAAGACACCGACGCGCTCCGCCCCATAGCGCGCCGCGGCTTCGCGTACGCGTTCGGCGAAATTGTCCGCTTCCAGCCCCAGCAATGCCAGGCGGTTGTTGCGGCAGTCGAAATCCGACAGGGGCGCGGGCAGCGCCACCGCATCCAGTCCCGGCACTTCACCGACATAGGTGTCCAGGCGCACGTCGCCAAAGTGGCAGGGCGCCAGGCCGCCACGCCGCTCGCGCAGTGCGGACAAAGTGGCGTCGGCGCCGGTACCGATGCAGCTGGTGGCCGTGAAGTGGGAAAGCAGTAGCGGAGACAAGGCTTTGGGCGATCTTGTGGGGTGGGCCAATTGTAACAAGCCGGGGCCGGTCAGCTTGTCGGCGACTGTCCTGTACGGCTGTCGGCATGCCCTGATTCCACCGCTGCGCGCAGCGTCACGCAGCGCAGCCCCGCTCGGTCGATGGCGGCAAGCAGGCCTGGCAGTGCCGCGGTGCAGTGCGGATTGCCGGCGGGATCGACGCCGGGATTGCCGTCGTGCAGCAGCAGGATGTCGCGGCCCGCGAGCTTGCCGGTCAGGCGCCGGGACACTTGCGCCGCGATGTCGCCGGAACGGGTATCGAAGCCGCGCCGCGTCCACGCCGCCAGTTGCAGCCCGAGCCGGCACAGCACCGGTTCCAGGAACGGGTTGCGCAGCCCCGCCGGCGCGCGGAAGAAGCGCGGCGCCTGCCCGGTGATGTCGCCCAGCACCTGCTGGGCGGCGCTGATGTCGCGCAGCATCCGGCCCGGCCCGAAGATGGAGAAGTGCAGCCGGTGATGCATGCTGTGGTTCTCCACGGCATGGCCGCGGCGCACGATCTCCCGCACCAGCGCCGGATGCGCCGCTGCGCGTTCGCCGACGCAGAAGAAGGTGGCGCGCGCGCCGTGCTGGTCGAGCAGGTCGAGCACGCGCGGCGTCAGCGCCGGATTGGGGCCATCGTCGAAGGTCAGCGCCACGCAATCCTGTGCCGTCGGCGGCAACTGCAGCAGGTTGGGCCCCAGCCAGGTGCTGCGCGGCCACAGGCCGCCGGCGCACAGCGCCGCGTGCGTGGCTGCAATGCCTGCGAGTGCTGGAATCATGCTGCCCGGATGCGCCAGCATGGCGCCGATGCCGGCCACGTGGACCGCGGCGGCACCATAGAGCAGCGGGGTGGGGCGCCAGGGGCGGCTTGGCGGTGTGTCGCGCAAGGCCCCGGCGGATGCGGAGAATCGGTTCATGACGTACTCCCGGCCTGTCCAGTCGCAGCGGTCCCGGCGGCCGAGGGGCGCGCCAGGATGGCCGAGAACCACAGAGCCAGGATGGCGCCAGGCCCGACCGTCAGGCCGAATGCCTGCAGCAGCGGCAGGCTCGACAGCGCCAGCAGCCCGAAGGCAGCCACCGTCGTCAGGTTCGCGAGCAGCAGGGAGACCAGCGTGTGCGGGGAATTGACCGCGCCGGACTGGCCCGCTGCCGCGCCGTTGAAGAATAGCGCGTAATTCGAGCCCACCGCCACCAGCAGCAAAAGCCCCACCAGGTGCAGCAGCGTCAGCGGCTGGCCGAGCGCCGCCAGCCCGCCCAGCACCACCACCGCGGCGGCCGCCAGCGGCAGTACCGTGGCCGCCACGCGGCGCGGCGAGCGCAGCGCGATCGCCAGCAGCGCCACGATGGCCAGCAGGCCCGCCAGCGACAGTAGCAGTGCCTCGCGCAGGTAGCCGCCGTAGAGGCGATCGGACTCGCCTTTCAGATCGACGAAGAGCGTATCGGGCACGTCGGCGCGGGCGACCGCGGCGCGCACCGCGGCGCTGTCGACGCCGTCGCCGGCATGCCCGGCATGCGCCGCCGCCGTGGCCGGGGCCCGCAGTGGCAGCGTCGCGCTCCAGCGCCCGTCGCGATGCGCCAGCAGCGCATCGACCGCCAGTGCCATCGAGGTGCCGCGCAGGTCTTCACGCCGCAGCAGAGGGCCGGTGCGCGCCTGCTCGGCTTCGGCCAGGAACGGTGCGAACAGGTCGGCACGCACCGGCTGGCTGGCGATCGCCGCGCGCAGCCGCTGCGCCAGTTCGGTGGGCGGCGGCAGGCTGGCCTGGCGCGCGCGCTGGGTGGCATCGCTGGGCAGGTAGCGCGCCGGGGTTTCGTAGCCGCCGATAAAGTTCTGCGCGACCAGCGGGTCGAGTTCGCGGGCCACGCGCTCCGCGCCTTGCAGCACGCTTTCCTGGTCGGGGCCGGACAGCACCACCAGGAAGCGCACGTCGGGCGCGCCCAGGTCGGCGCGCAGCGAGGCGTCGAGAGCCTGGTCGCTTGCCGGCACCGGGCTCAGCGCGGCGAGTTCGCGGCCCCACAGGGTGCCGCGATGTGTTGCCAGCACGGCGCTCGCGGCGACCACCAGCAGCAGCACCAGCCAGCGCAGCCGATGGGCGCGGTCGGCCAGCCACGCCAGGCGGCGCCCCAGCGGTGTCACGTCGCGCAGGTGCAGCGTGGCAGGCACCAGCTGCGGCAGCACGAAGCGCGTCACCAGTGCGGCGGTCGCGAGGCCGGCAATCGAATACAGCCCGAGCTGCGCCAGTCCCGGAAAGCCCGACAGCAGCAGCGAGGCAAAGCCGCAGACCGAGGTCAGCACGCCCAGCCGCACCGTGGGCCAGAACCCGCCCAGCCAGGCGCGGTTGTCGCGCTGGCCGTTGCGCGTGTATTGCGCCGACTGCACGAACAGGTAGATCGAATAATCGACCGCCTCGCCGATCAGCGTGGTGCCGAAACCCAGCGTGAGCCCGTGCACGGTGCCGCCAAAACCCAGGCTGACCGCGGCGATGCCGGCCAGCGCGCCGCTCAGCACCGGCACCAGTCCCAGCACCAGCAGCGGCACCGAACGGTAGACCGCCAGCAGCAGCGTGACGATGATGGCCACGCCGATGGTCGACAGGCGCTCGACGTCGTGCCGGATGGTGTCGCGCGACTGGACGGAGAAGACGCCGGGGCCGGTCATCGCGAGCTGGTAAGGGCCGTTAGCCGCGGCCTTGGCAAAGGCATCGCGGATCGCGTCGATGGCCTGCGCCTGTGCATCCGTGTCCGAACCCGCGGCCGCGCTCTGCGCCAGCAGCACCGCGCGCTTGCCGTCGCGCGAGGCCCAGGCGCCGGCATGCAGCGGCGGGCGCTGGCCGGCGTCGAGCTGCGTCAGCATCGCCGCGACCTCGCCGGTGGGATCGCGCGGCAGCAGCGCCTTGGTGAAGAGGCCGGCCGACGAGGCCAGCAGCTCGAATGAATCATTCACGGCGCGCGCCAGGCCGTGCTCGCTGAAGCGCTCCGGCGTGACCGCCGGGCTGAGCAGGTAACGGTGTCCGTAGACGTACTTGCGGTCGGCGTCCTGGTTCAACGGCTCGCCGTTCTGGATCGCGGTGAAGCGCGGATCGCGCCGCAACTGCGCCGCCATCGAGCGCGAGACCGCGGCGCGGCCATCGGCGTCGCCGCCTTCGATACCGACCAGGATCAGCCGCGACACCAGCCCGTCGCGCAGCTGGCTGACCAGCAACTGCTGCTCGGCGCTGGGCAGCCGCGGCAGGAAGGCGGACAGGTCGGCGGTGAAGCTGGTGCGGCTGATGACCGCCGCGCACGCCAGCAGCGCGACCAGCCACAGCGCCAGCGCCAGGCGCGCGCCGGGCAGCGTGAAGCGCCGCGGTGCCGAGGGGGGCGAGGGGGGCGAGGGAGGGGTGTTGGGGGCTGCGCTCATGGGCGGCCGGCGGGGCGGATCGTCATCACGGAGCGGTCGCCGTCGGCCTGGCGGATCTCGACGCGGTCCAGCGCATCCTGGGTGCCGTCGATGCGCACCTGGCTGACGACCGCCGCCATGCGCGAGTCCGCCGGCGTCAGCGTCAAGGTCCAGCGGCTGGCACGGCCTTCGAGGCCGAGCTTGTAGTAGCGCTCCAGCGTGTGGCGGTTGCCGGCGAGCGTGCCGCGGATGCTTTCGATAAAGGCCGCCAGCTCTGGGTAGTTCTGCAGCGGCATGGTGAAACGCTTGCCGTCGCGTTCCACCGTCAGCATGTCGCCGTCGAGCACCATGTTTTCGGCCTTGGGCGATAGAGTGCGCTTCTCCAGGTGGTCTGGTGCGGTGAAGAGCAGTTCGCCGGAAGACTGCACCGGCTTGGCCAGCATCGCTATGTACTTGGTCTCGGTGAAGCGGACCCGGCCCGATTTGCGCTGCGCCAGCGTGGACATCAGCTGGTCGACGCCGAAGGCGGGTGCTGCCTGTCCCGCGGCAGGCGCGGCTGGCGAGGGTGCCGCGGCGCTGGCTGGCATCGCGATGCCGAACGCAGCGCCTGCCATCAGCAAGGGCAGCAGCAAAGGCAGCAGCGGACGTGCCAGGCGCCTGGCGGAAAAGATCGGGTCAGGGTTGAAGGCTTTCAAAACGCTCGGGAAGTCATGGCTCATGGCTCGTTGCCCGGCGGCGGCTGCTCGGACAGCGGCGGGCCGGCGTGCCAGAAGTCATAGAAGTTGAACCAGTTGTACGGCGCCTTGCGGCTGAATTTCTCCAGCAGGCGCACGTAGCCGTCCAGTGCCGACTGCACCGCGGCTTCGCGCTGGCCGCGCCCGGTTTGCGAGAAGTCCGCCAGCGGCACGAAATGGACATCGTAGCGGTTGCCGCCGCGATACAGCCCGGTGATGAAGAATACCGGCCGGCGCAGCATGGCGGCCATGCGCAGCGGCCCGGTCGGAAAGCCGGTGGGCGCGCCGAGGAAGTCGCATTGCTGCACCGGATCGGTGGCGCGCTGCGACAAGGTGCGGTCGGCCAGCATGCCGATCATGTAGCCGCGGTCGAGGTAGTCGCGCACGCGCAGCATGGTGTCGAAGCGGCCCAGCGCGATCACGTCCTGGCGCATGGCGGGGTTGATCGACTGCAGCACGTCGTTGAGCTTGTGCGCGTTTTCCTCGTACATGGTGATGGCGACTTCCATGTCCGGATGCTGCCGGCCGAGTGCGCGCACGACCTCGAAGCTGCCCAGGTGCGCGCCCAGCAGGATCGCGCCGCGGCCGCGCGCCATGGCGGCTTCAAGCAAGCCTTCGCCATGCAGGCGGATGTCGAACAGGTCGAAGCGGCTGTTGAGCAGGTAGATGCGGTCGTGGATGGTCGAGGCAAAGGTGAACACATGCCGGTAGCCGTCGATCCAGTTGGCCTCGCGGCCCAGCGCCCGGTCCAGGTAGGCGCGCGAGGCATGGCGCGCCGCTGGCGAGAACAGCGTGAAATAGGCTGCGATAAAGCGCAGCACCACGCGCCCGAACGGCCGGCCCAGCGCCAGCGAGATCCACGTCATGATGCGCAGCAGCGGGATGTTGCTGCGTTCTTCGCGCCGGGACCAGTCCGTGGTCGCCACCGGCGCCTGCCGTTTCCACAGCCAGGTCAGCATGGCGCGCCCTCCGGCGTGGAGCCGCGCAGTTGCAGCGTGCCGCTGGCCACTTCGCGTCCCGCGCTGCGCAGCGTGAGGCGCAAGCGTTCGCTGCCGTCCGTGGCTGGCTCGGTGTCGTGTTCGATCTCCACCCGTTCTCCGGGGCGCACCGGGCTCAGGAACTTGATGGTCCCGGCCTGTGTGGGCACCAGCGGCCGCCCCAGCGCTGAGCCGAGGGCCAGCAAGGCATGGTCGAGCAGCACCACGCCGGGCACGATCGGATTGCCGGGGAAATGGCCGGCCATGGCGGGGTGGGCGGCGTCGATGACAAAGGCGGGCAGCGCGGGCGCGCCGTCGCGGGCGCCGCACAGCTGCGCCACCAGCGCTGCCAGCGCGTCGCGCGGCAGCTTGCCGGCGGCATTGCGCGGCAGGCGTTCGGCGAACAGCAGTGGCCGCGGCAGGAAGGCCGGGTCGATGCGCTCGCGCAGGGCCTGCAGGATCGTGGCCGACGCCACGCCCGGCGCGACGACGGCTGCCACCAGCCGTACCACGTGGCCCTGTGCATCGCCTTCGTGGCTGTCGCCGGGCATGAAGAAAGCGCCGTCCTGCACGCCGTCGATGGCATTGAGCTGGTGGTCAAGGTAGCCCAGCGAGGTGCGCTTGCCGGCGATATTGAGCAGGTCGCCCTTGCGGCCGTGCAGCAGGAAGTGCCCGGCATCCAGCGGTTCGATGGCATCGCCCAGCGGCACCGGTTGTTCGATATGCCCGCCATCGGCCCATGTCATATTGTCTTCTCCGCCATCCGCCGCACGCGGCAGCAGGCGGACACCGGGCACCAGCGTCCAGATGTCTTCCTGCGCGGTGCGGCGGGTGGCAAGCTGGCCGGTCTCGGTGCTGCCGTAGATTTCACGCAGCGGGCCGTGGAACAGGGCTTCCGCCGCGGCCGCAAGCTCGCGGCCGAGCGGCGCGGTGGCGCACAGCATCAGGTCGGCGGCCGGCATGGCCATGTCCGCCTGCACCAGAGTGCGCAGGTGTACCGGCGAGCTGACCAGCGCGCGCGGCGCGGGCACCGCGGCCAGTGCGTCGCGGACGTCAGCCGGATAGAACGCCGGTGCCGATGCCAGCGCGGCACCGCCCTGCAGCGCCAGCATGACGGTGGCCTCGAGGCCGAACATATGCTGTGGCGGCACTGTGCCGACCAGGGTCCATTCGCGCCCGTCGCCCAGGCCCAGCCGTTGCGCCGCGGCACGCGCGCCCCGGGCCATCGCGCCCCAGGTCTTGCGGTGGGGCACCGGCGTGCCGGTCGAGCCGGACGTGAAGACGTAGGCCAGCACCCGGTCGGCAGGAATCAGCGGCACATCGGCGCGTGCGTCGGCATCCGAGACCGCTGCCACGGGAAGGCCCTCGTGGTAGTCGAACACCGGCATCGCCATCGGTGCGGCCGGCTGGTCCTGCAGGCAAAAGACGTCCGGCGCGAATGCGCTTAGCTGGCGTACCGTCTCGGGGGTTTGCGACGACGGCAGCAGCGTGGCCTTGCCCCGCAGCAGCGCGGCGCACAGGCCGACGGTGAAATGGTAGCGGTCGGTGCAGGCGTTGAAGACATGGCCGCCGGCCGGCAGCGCGGCGGCAAGCTGTGCCACGTCGGCCAGGAACCTGCCCATGGTGACGGGCCGGCCCTGCACCCACGCGAGGATGGCGGCAGGGGAGGTGTGCGCGACGAGCGGGATCGCAGTCATGGCGGATGCGGTGCGGCGCGCGTCAGCGCGGCATCCCGGTGGCGGCCGGGGTCACGGCGCGGGAGGCCCGGGCCGCCCGGGCTGCCCGGGCCGCCCGGGCCGCCATTACGGCGCGGTAGCCATGCACCGCATCGAGCAGGCCGCCATGGCGCATGTCGGGGAAGGCGATGCGGCGGCATGCCGCCTCGGCAGCGAACATCGCGGCGATCAGCAAAGGCGTGCCGAGGTTGGCGAAGTTCGACCACGTTGCCACCGGGGCCAGCACGAACAGCAGCGTGGACGCGCCGGCCATGGCGGCGAAGAACAGGGTCCAGCCCTGCGTCACGCGCCGTGCATAGCGGGCGTGCGCCGGCGTCAGGTCGCCATGCAGCGCCGCGGCGATCTGTGCACACAGCGGCGTGCGGCCGTCGCGCAAGGTCAGGCCGAACATCACGCCAAGCGCGACGTTGACGCCGGCGTGCTGCAGCAGGTAAGTCCAGCCGAAATGGTGCGACAGCGGGGCACGCCAGAGCCAGAGCGCCGCGCACGCGGCGACCAGGGCAAACAGCGCCGGCTTGCGCCCGGCCGTGCGTAGCGCGGCCAGGAAACCAAGCGCAAGGAACGGGAGGACACCCAGGAACAATGCGGCGACTTCTGCTCCCGGCCGATGGGCGGCATAATGCAGCCCGCATTCGTAGGCGACGAACCCGGCGACCCCCGCGAGCCAACCGCGGCCGCGGCCCACGGCCGGAGCCTGCGGCGTGCCAGTCGCAGTGGTCCGCGCGTCCTTGACGGGCCGGGCGCGGGCGTGGTGTGAAGAAGGTTGGCTCGAGGACATCATTGGTGTCGTTATCATGTGTAGCAAACGGCGCTTCGCGCGGTACCTTTACGGCCCCTTTACGTCAGCGGGACCTGGGCCCGCTGACCGTGCGTCGGGCTGCGAAGCGAACGCTTTATACCTTAAAAGACCCTGTACGCGGTGCCAGGATTCCCCAAAGCCCTGCTGATGTTGTTACCAAAGTTCTCTCGGCTAGCCCGCCACCGGGGCCTTTGGTAGCATCGGCTGGCCCCCACGGCGCGCCGGGACGATCCGGCCCGGCAGCGTGCCGCGGCGGCCCCTCTCTTGCAACATGACCGAACTCGAAACCGAACTCGCCCGCCTGATCATCGACGAACTTGACATCGCAGACCTGCGGCTGGAGGACGTCACTGCCGAGACGCCGCTTTATGGCGAAGGCTTCGGGCTGGACTCCATCGACATCCTGGAGATTGCCCTGCTGGTGTCGCGCAAGTACGGGGTCGAACTGCGTTCGGACAACCCCGACAACAAGACCATTTTCGCGTCGCTCGGCAGCCTCGCCGCCTACGTCGCGGCGCAGCGCGCCAGCTGAGCACGCTATCCGGGAACCCGAGCGCGACATGCCCCAGCATGCCACGCCGCACCCGGCGTCCGCTCCCGACGCCGACGCCGATGCAGCGCAGCGTTCCCATCTGGTTCTGATCCCCAGTTACAACCCCGGCACGCGCCTGCGCGGCACGCTGCAGGCGGCGCGCGCCGCCTGGGCTCCAGTGTGGGTTGTGGTCGATGGCAGCACCGACGGCAGCGAACACTGGTTGCAGGCCGAAGCCGCCGCCGACCCCGCGCTGCGCGTGCTGGCATTGCCCACCAACCAGGGCAAGGGAGCGGCTGTGCTGCACGGCATCGAAGCCGCGGCGGCCGAAGGCTTCACCCATGTGCTGGTCATGGATTCGGACGGCCAGCACCCCGCCCACCTGATCGCCGAGTTCATGGCCATCTCGCAGCGCGAGCCGGACGCGATGGTGCTGGGCCGCCCGGTATTTGACGCCAGTGCTCCCCGCGAACGGGTCTACTGGCGGCGCATGTCCAATTTCTGGACCGATGTCGAGACACTGTGGGCCGGGATCGGCGATTCGCTCTATGGTTTCCGCGTCTACCCCATCGCGCCACTGCGCGCGGTAATGCGCGAGACGCACTGGATGCGCCGCTTCGACTTCGATCCCGAAGCGGCGGTCCGCCTGTGCTGGCGTGGTGTCCGCCCGATCAACGTGGCCGCGCCGGTCCGCTATTTTGCGCGGGGCGAAGGCGGCGTCTCGCACTTCCGCTACCTGCGTGACAACCTGCTGCTGACGGGAATGCACCTGCGGCTGCTGGCGGGTTGCCTGGTGCGGCTGCCGGTGCTGCTGTGGCGGCGCTTGCGGGTTTCCGGCAAGGCTGCTCCCCGGCACCTGCGCTGAATCCGGCGTACGGATGGCCAGCAACGTACCGGCGGCCAGCAAAGAAGGCCGCGCAATGCGGCCTTCTTGCTTTCCCATCAGTTTCCCATCAGCGCGACGCTGTTACTTGCCCAGCTCGTGCCCGATCACACCGCCAACCACGGCACCGCCGATGGTACCGGCCGTACTGCCGTCAGTCAGTTCATGGCCTGCCACACCGCCGGCCACTGCGCCCGCCGCGGTACAGCCAGCCAACGCCATGCTTGCGCCTATCAGGAGCGCGCCTGCGAGTTTCCACATGATGGTCTCCTGCATCGTTGCCGGGCCGGCCCCGATGGACGGGCCCATGCGTCCAGCTTAGGCACGGGCCGGCCCGCGGCCCTTCCGGCACGCGCCGAAATCGCTGTAGGAATCGGACGACGGCAGGAGACGCGGCCGCTACATCAGGCTTCCCTGGCGTGCTGGCGCAGGCGCTTGATCAGCGAGGATGTGTCGGCGCGGCCGCATCCCATCTGCTGCAAGTCGGCATAGAACTGGTCGACCAGCGCCGTCACCGGCAGCGCGGCGCCGTTGCGGCGCGACTCGTCCAGGCACAGGCCAAGGTCCTTGCGCATCCAGTCCACCGCGAAGCCGAAATCGAACTTGTTGTCGATCATGGTGGGGCCGCGGTTTTCCAGTTGCCAGGAGCCGGCGGCACCCTTGCTGATGACGTCAAGCACCAGCGGCATGTCCAGTCCGGCGCGCTCACCGAAGGCGATGGCCTCGGACAGGCCCTGGATCAGGCCGGCAATGCTGATCTGGTTGACCATCTTGGCCAGTTGCCCGGCGCCCGCCTCGCCGATGCGGGTCACCGCGCGGGCGTAGGCGGCGATGACCGGCTCGGCGCGCGCGTAGACGTCGGCATCACCGCCGCACATGATGGTCAGGATGCCTTTCTCCGCGCCGACTTCGCCGCCGGAGACGGGGCCGTCGACAAAATGCAGCCCGCGCTCGCTGGCGACTGCGTAGAGTTCGCGCGCGACATTGGCGCTGGCGGTGGTGTGGTCTACGAAGATGCAGCCGCTGGGCGCGCCAAAGAAGGCGCCGTCAGGGCCGGTCAGCACCGCGCGCAGGTCGTCGTCGTTGCCGACGCAGGAGCACACCACCTGCGCGTCGCGCACGGCCAGTGCCGGGGTGGCTGCCGCCTTGCCGCCGAACTTTTCGACCCAGGCCTGCGCCTTGGCGGCGGTGCGGTTGTAGACCGTGACCTCGTGCCCCTTGGCGGCGAGGTGGCCGGCCATGTGGAAACCCATGACGCCCAGGCCGAGAAATGCGACACGCATGCTGCTGCTCCGTTGCTTGATTTGTTTGGGGAATCGGTGAGGGCGCGGGGCTAGGCCGCGCCCGGCCCCAGAGTATACGGGCGAGAGCAGGCGGGGCACAGATACAGCAGGGCGGAACAGGGGGCATAACAGGGTGACTAAGGAGGCATCTATGCCCCTGTATCACTGGTGAATCGGAATCCCTACTCCGGCTTCACCCCCGCCTCCCGGATCACCGTATTCCACTTGCCCACCTCCGCCTTGATCCGCGTGCTCGCCTGCGCCGGCGTCGTCCAGGAGGCAATCGCCCCTTGCTTGAGCAGCGTGGCCTGCACCTCCGGCTCGGCCAGGATCTTCTTCAGGTCGGCGCTGAGCCGGTCGATCACCGGCGCCGGCGTGCCGGCCGGTGCGACGATGCCGAACATCGAGCTGACTTCGAAGTCCTTCAGCCCGGCTTCGGTGGCGGTCGGCACGTCGGGCAGCGCGTTGACGCGCTCGGACGAAGCCACCGCCAGGGCGCGGATCTTGCCGCTCTTGACGTAGGCCTGGGCCGCGGGAACGGTCTCGACCATGCTCAGCACCTGCCCGCCGATCAGGTCGGTCATGGCCGGGCCGCTGCCTTTGTACGGTACATGCAGCATTTCCACGCCGGCCATGCGCTTGAACATTTCGCCGGCCAGATGCTGCGGCGAACCGTTGCCTGCCGAGGCGAAGGTGATGGCGCCGGGTTTGGATTTCGCCAGCGAGACCAGTTGCGGCAGAGTGCTGGCGCTAACCGAAGGATTGACCACGAAGACCAGCGGCACCGTACCGACGATCGACACCGGCGCGAAGCTTTTCTCCAGGTCGTACGGCACACGGCTCTTGTACAGCGCGGCGTTGATGGCGTGGCTGGTGAGCGCGCCCATCAGCAGGGTATAGCCGTCGGCTGGCGACTTGGCGACCAGTTCGGCGCCGATATTGCCCGCGGCGCCGGCACGGTTGTCGACCACGACCTGCTGGCCGAGCGAGGCGGACAGGCGCTGGGCCAGCGTGCGGCCGATCACGTCGGTGGCGCCGCCGGGCGGGTAGGGCACGACCAGCCGGATCGGCTTGGCGGGATAGGCGTCCGCGGCCAAGCCCGACAACGGGGCGAGCAGCATGCCGGCAAACGCAAGCGAAGCGGCCAGGATGGAGCGGCGAGGGGTGCGGTGAAGGGTGTGGCGCGGCGCAGTGATGGCGCGAGAGGCCGTGGGCGAAATGCCAGGCATGTGGGGTCTCCTGTGCCGGGGAATCGTTGGAATGGGATGGGATCGGCGGGCGGCGGGTGGCCGCCGGCGGATGACGCCCGGCTCGTTATCGGGGCCAAGTGTAGGCCGCGCCTCTTGATTGATGAAGTCGTGTTTTTCTATCGACTGATCTGAAATTCAAATTAATTAAGCCACCGCGGTGCCGGGCTTGCGCCGCGCCTGCATTGGCCGCTAAGCTTCTGGCCATCGATTATCAATAATCTTATTGGAGATAGAGACCATGTCCGCCAACGATCCCAGCAAGCCCGACGCAGCCCGGCCGCAAGGCCTGGCCAAGGGCCTGACCAACTATGGCGACACCGGCTTCTCGCTGTTCCTGCGCAAGGCCTTCATCAAGGGCGCGGGCTATACCGACGACGCGCTGTCGCGGCCGGTGATCGGCATCGTCAACACCGGCAGCAGCTACAACCCTTGCCATGGCAACGCGCCGCAGCTGATCGATGCGGTCCGGCGCGGCGTGATGCTCGCGGGTGGCCTGCCGGTGGATTTCCCGACCATCTCGGTGCATGAGAGTTTTTCCGCGCCGACCAGCATGTACCTGCGCAACCTGATGTCGATGGACACCGAGGAAATGATCCGCGCGCAGCCCATGGACGCGGTGGTGCTGATCGGCGGCTGCGACAAGACCGTGCCGGCGCAGTTGATGGGCGCGGCCTCCGCCGGGGTGCCGGCGATCCAGCTGGTGACCGGCTCGATGCTTACCGGCGCGCATCGCGGCGAGCGCGTGGGCGCATGCACGGACTGCCGCCGTTACTGGGGCCGTTTTCGTGCGGAGGAGATCGATGCCGCCGAGATCGCCGATGTCAACAACCAGCTGGTGGCCAGTGTCGGCACCTGTTCGGTGATGGGCACGGCCAGCACCATGGCGTGCGTGACCGAGGCGCTCGGCATGATGGTGGCGGGCGGGGCGTCGGCGCCCGCGGTGACAGCCGACCGCATCCGCGTGGCCGAGCGCACCGGCACCACGGCCGTGGCGATGGCCAAGGCGCGCCTGACGCCGGACCGCATCCTGACCGGCAAGGCGTTCGAGAACGCACTGCGCGTGCTGCTGGCGATCGGCGGCTCGACCAACGGCATCGTCCACCTGACCGCCATCGCGGGCCGCCTCGGCATCGATATCGACCTGGCGGGCCTGGACCGGATGAGCCGCGAGACGCCGGTGCTGGTGGACCTCAAGCCCTCGGGCCAGCACTACATGGAGGATTTCCACAAGGCGGGCGGCATGGCGACGCTGCTGCGCGAGCTGCGCCCGCTGCTGCACCTGGACACGCTGACCGTATCCGGCCGCACGCTCGGCGAAGAACTCGACGCGGCGCCGCCGCCCTTCGCGCAGGACGTGATCCGCACCGCGGCGGACCCTATCTACCCGGCCGGCGGCCTGGCCGTGCTGCGCGGCAACCTGGCGCCGGGCGGCGCCATCATCAAGCAGTCCGCCGCCGATCCGGTGCTGATGGAGCACGAGGGCCGCGCCGTGGTGTTCGAGAACGCCGAGGACATGGCGCTGCGCATCGACGACGAAGCCCTCGACGTCAAGGCCGACGATATCCTGGTGCTCAAGCGCATCGGGCCCACCGGCGCGCCCGGCATGCCGGAAGCGGGCTACATGCCGATCCCGCGCAAGCTGGCGCGCGCCGGCGTCAAGGACATGGTGCGCATCTCCGATGGCCGCATGAGCGGCACCGCGGCCGGCACCATCGTGCTGCACGTGACGCCGGAAGCGGCCATCGGCGGTCCGCTGGCGCTGGTGCAGAGCGGCGACCGCATCCGCCTGTCGGTGCGCGAGCGCGAAGTGACGCTGCTGGTCGATGACGCCGAACTGGCCCGCCGCGCCGCGGCACAGCCCGTGGAGCGCCCGCGCGCCGAGCGCGGCTACCGCAAGCTGTTCCTGGAAACCGTGACGCAGGCCGACCAGGGCGTCGACTTCGATTTCCTGCGCGCGACGCAGACAATCGATTCCGTGCCGCACCAGCGCTGAGCCATGCACGACATCTCCCCACAGGCCGACGCCGGGGCCGTGCAGCAGGCGGTCGACACGCTGGAGGAAGACATCGTCTTCGGCCGACTGCATCCGCGCGAGCGGCTGACCGAGGACGACCTGATGGCGCGCTTCGGCCTCAAGCGGCATGTGGTGCGGCAGGTGCTGGCCGGACTGGAGGCGATCGGCGTGGTCGAGCGCAAGCGCAACGTCGGCGCGGTGGTGCGCGCGTTCTCCGCGCGCGAGGTGCTGGAACTGTACGCACTGCGCGAAATGCTGGAATGCCATGCCGCCGCGCAGATCGACCTGCCGGTGCCGGCCGCGCGGCTGGCGCCGCTGGTCGCGGTGCAGAAGCAGCATGACGCGGCCGTGGCCGCCGGCGAGGCGCGTGCGGTGTTTCGCGTCAACCAGGCTTTCCACCGCGAATTGTTCGCGCTGACTGGCAATGCCGTGCTGCAGCAGGCCATCGGCGACTATGCGCGCCGCACCCACCCGATCCGCTTCGGCACGCTGGCGGCCGCGGCCTACCGCGAGCGGGCGCGGCAGGAACACTGGGCCATGATCGAGGCGCTGCAGCAGGGCGACCGCGACGCGCTGGTCGACCTGTGCCGCCGCCACTTGCTGCCGTCGCGCGATGCCTATCTCGCCGCAGAGCAGGCCCGGGGCGCTGCCTGAATGGAGCCCGACAGCGCAGCCGGACCGCGTCGCCGCCACCGCCGCGTGGCAACGGCATCACAGCGACGTCAGAACCCGCCTACGCCGTCGTCCGCCATCGTCCTATCCCTTGCGCGCGTGGCGCTGCCTACATTGGAAGCAGCGTCACCACCGCAAGGAGCCGATTCATGTCATTCGCGCTATACATCATTGGCTTGCTGGTCCTGGTCGGCGGCATCGCGTGGGCGATGTCAACGGCCGGCCTCGCGACCGTCTATATCGGCATTGCCTGCCTGATCGTGCTCGGCCTCGGCATCATGATGGCCGTTTCGCGTACCCGTACCAAAGACCCTTCCTGAAGCCTGGGGGCCCGGCTGCGTGCCGGGCCTGACCTGGCGGCTTCCGGACTGAACGCCGCGCAGCGGCGGACGTACCAGGTTGGCTTGCCATGCCTGCTGTATCGCCTGGGCGATCTGGTTGAACGCCTGCTTGGAAATCACCGCTTCTTCACGCATCGTTTCCAGCGAGAGCCGGCCCTTGCGCAGCGCGAACAGCATCAGCAGCCGCCGTTCCAGCGCTTCGGTGTAATCGCCGAATTTCTCGCGCATGTCGGCCAGCCCTTCGCCGGCGGCCTGGAAGCGGTCCTCCAGCACACCGTCGAGCACCGTCGCCATGCGTGCGCCGAACACCGGCGTCAGCATCGAGCGGTTGTAGCGGCGCAGGCGGTCCAGCACCGTCTGGCGGCAGATCAGCAACTCGAAGCGGTCAGCCAGCGCGCGCGCCAGCGGACGGTCGATCGACAGCCGGCGATGCAGGAACAGCGCCACGCGGAAACCCACGTGATAGTCGAGGATGTGGCGCGCCGCGCGGTTGTAGCCAATGCGCCCCTGCTCGCGCGCGGCATCTATCATCTGCGTGGTGTTGCGCATCATGGCGTCGAGGTTGGCCACCGAGATCACGCCGTCGCCGTACTCCGGGATCAGCTCGCGTTCGCGCGTGGCCAGCGTGACCAGGCCGATGGTGAGGCGGTCGCGTTCGGACAGCGCGGTATTGAAATCAAACTCGGCCGAGCCCAGCTCGATGCCGTGCCGGTAATGCTGCGCGGCGTCGCGCGCGGCGGCCGGCGGCAGGTCGAACGAGTCGGCAACGCGCGCCAGCATGGCCTCCACTTCCTCGGTCGAAAGCCGGATTGCCTGCTGCTGCAGCGCGCGCTCCTGTGGCGACAGCTGGTCCAGCCCCAGCCGGTGGATCAGGCTGCGCAGCGTGGTGCCGTTCAGCAGCAGGCTCACCAGCACGAAGCCGGTGGCCAGGATGGCGACGAAGTGGCGTGCTTCATACGTGAGGCTGGTGTTTTCGGCAATGCCCAGCGCCAGCACCAGCGTGACCGCGCCACGCAGGCCGCCCCAGGCGATGGCCAGCTTGAAAGCATTGTCGATGGGCGCGCTCGCGCGCATCCATGACAGCAGCGGCAGCAGCCCGAACAGCGTGACCAGCCTCGCTGCCAGCGCGGCGGCCACCAGGATCAGCAGCAACAACCCGTGGTGGCGCGTCACGCCCGCCAGCAGCGACGGCACCCGCACGGCGGCCAGCAGGAACACCATGGCGCCGGCAATGCCCGCGAATTGCTCCCACATCATGCGCAGGTGGCGCCAGTTCGGCGGGTTCAGGCGCGTCGGCCCGAGCGCGCTGACCATCAGGCCGGCGCAGACCACCGCGACCACGCCCGACACGCCCAGCGCCTGTTCGGCCAGCAGGTACAGCGGGTAGGGCAGTGCCAGCGTCAGCGCGCTTTCCGCCATGGCCAGCCCGGCCAGCCGCGGCAGCAGGTCAGACAGCAACCGCCCGGCCAGCACGCCGCACAGCACGCCGCCGACGAACGACCACGCCAGTTCGCGCAGCCCCGCGCCCAGCGTCGCCTGCGCGCCGTGGCCGGTCAGCATCGCCACCAGCACGCCGACGATGGCGATGGCGGCGGCGTCGTTCAGCAGGCTCTCGCCTTCGACCAGCCGGATCAGCCGCGCGGGCGCGCCCACGTCGCGGAAGATCGCGATCACCGCGGCGGGGTCGGTGGTGGCGACCACCGCGCCCAGCAGCAGGCACACCGCCAGCGGCATGCCGCTGGCCGCGGCAGTGGCTACGCCGATCATCACGGTGGCCACCACCACCGCCACCACGGCGAGCAGCAGGATCGGCGCCGCATCGGGCAGCATGCTGCGCACGTCGGCGGTCAGCGCCGCGTGGAACAGCAGCGGCGGCAGGAAGATCCACAGGTAGGCCTCGGGCGGCAGCGCCGGGTCGATCAGCGGATGCAGGAAGTGGCGCGCGAAGTCCGGATGGGCGGCGTCGATGGCGACGTAGCCCGCGCCGATGGCGATGCCGATCGCCGACAGCAGCGTCGATTCCGGCAGCACCAGCCGCGCGGCGGCGACCTGCACCACCGCGACGATGGCCAGCAGCGCGCCGGCCAGGATCAGGATGTCGACGATGATGCTCATGCGCCGGCCTCCGCGGCAGCGGCGCTGGTCGCGTCGGGATGCGCCAGCTGCGCCCGAACCGCGGCCGCCAGTTCGGCGGCCGCGGGCGACAGCGTGCGGTTGCGCGAGGTCACCAGCCCGATCGAGCGCTCAGTCACCGGCGCGGTCAGCAGCCGCTCGACAATGCCGGGCTGGCGCACGGTGCCGGCCGCGATTTCTGGCAGCGCCGCCACGCCGAAGCCGCATTCGACCATGGCCGCGATGGTGGCAAGGTGCTCGGCCTCGAACACAGGCTGGAAACGGATCTTGTTCTGGAGGAAGGCCCATTCAGCGTACTGGCGCACGCTGCTGGGGTGCGTCATCGACACATGCGGCGCAGCGGCGGTATCGGCCCAGCGCAGCGGGCCGCTGCTGCGCGCCATCGGGTGCGCCAAGGGGATCAGCAGCACGAAGCGGTCGGACAACAACGGTTCGTAGTGCAGGTCGGCCTGCTGGGGATCGGCCGCGGTCAGGGCAAAGTCCACCTCGCCGGCGCGCACCAGGTCAAAGGCGGGGCCGGACAGCGTGTCGATGACCTTCAGCGCCACTTCCGGGCGTGCCCGGTGGTAGGCCATCAGCACGCGCGGCAGCAGGCGGGCCGCCAGCGACGGCAGCGCGGCCACGGCCACCTGGCCACGCTCGGCGCTGGCAATGCCGGTGACGGCGTCGATGGCGCCGCGAAAGGCCGCCTGCAGCAGCGCGGCCTGCTGCATGAAGACCTGGCCCGCGGCGGTCAGGCGTACGGTGCGGGTGGTGCGGTCGAACAGGCGCACGCCGAGGGATTCTTCGATGCGCAGGATCTGCGTGGACAGGGCGGACTGCGACAGGTGCATCTGGCTGGCGGCCTGGCGGTAGTTGAGCGTGCGGCCGAGCACCAGCATGGTCTCGATGTCTCGCATCGACAGGTTGATTTTCATGGTCGGGCAGTGACGGGCGCGGTGTGCGCCGCGGAGAACATGAGATCACGACAGGTCGGATCGTGCCGTGTCGTGCAATTGATCTGATTTGTGGATCATTTTATCCATAGAATCGACTTCATCAATCAAAGCGAGTTCTCTACACTGCCGGGATTCCGTTGTCCGGCGCGCAACTGTGGCCGCCGGGCAGCCCATCCATCCCGCAGGATTTCCCCGGAGAACCTATGCCGAATCCGACCGAACCGGTCACCGCCAGCCTGCCGGGCCGCCCTGGCGCCGCCCATGCGGTGGTGGTGGGCGGCGGCACCATGGGCGCCGATGTCGCCGTGGTGCTGACCCGTGCCCTGTGCCGCACCACCGTGATCGAGCCCGACGCCACGCGCGGCGCCGCGCTGCCCGAGCGGGTGCGCGACAACCTGGCCACCATTGGCCGCGCCGAAGGCGCCGGCGGCCTGTCCGTGGCCGCCTCGCTCGACGAAGTCGACTGGGCCACGGTCGACCTTGTGATCGAATGCATCCCCGAGCGGCTGGAATCCAAGCAGCAACTGTTCGCCAAACTGGTCCGGCGCGCGCGGCCGGACACGGTGCTCGCCAGCAACAGCTCCAGCTTCCCGATCAGCGCGATCGGCGCCGGGCTGGATACGCGCGAGCGCATGCTCGGCCTGCATTTCTTCATGCCGGCTCACCTGGTGCCGCTGGTCGAAGTGGTGATGGGCGAGGACAGCGACGAAGCCTGCGCCGACGCCCTGATCGCGTTCATGCGCCGCTGCGCGATGGTGCCGGTGAAAGTGCGCAAGGACCTGCCGGGCTTCCTCGCCAACCGCCTGCAGCACGCGCTGTCGCGCGAGGCCTTCAGCCTGATCGACCGCGGCATTGCCTCGCCCGAGGACGTGGATGCGGCGGTGCGCTTTGGCTTCGGCTTCCGCTTCCTGGCCGCGGGCCCGGTGCTGCAGCGCGACCATGCCGGCATCGACGTGCATGCCGCCGCCGGTGCCACCATGTACCCGAGTTTCTGCAACGACGACCATCCGGCGCGTTGCCTGGCCGAGCGCGCCGCCGACGGCCGCCACGGCATGAAGCGCGGCGAGGGCTTCTATGTCTGGAGCCCCGAAGCCATTGCCGCCGAGCGCGCGCGCTACGACCGCCTGCTGCGCGCCGGCCTTGACCTGATCGCCCCTGAATTGCCCGAGATCCAGCCATGACCCAAGCCAACCCGTCCGCCTCGACACCTTCGGCCGCCGCCCGCGTGGCGCTGGCCGATTCGCCGCTGATCGTCACGGTCGCGCCCAACGGCGCCTACAAGCAGGCCGCCGACCATCCCGCCGTACCGCTGACCGCCGCGGCGCTGGCGCAGGAAGCGCGCGCCTGTGTCGATGCCGGCGCAGCCATGATGCATATGCATGTGCGTGACGCGCAGGGCCGCCATTCGCTCGACGCGCAGGCCTACCGCGATGCGCTGGCCGCCGTGAAGCAGGCTGTCGGCGATTCGTTGCTGGTGCAGGTGACCAGCGAAGCCGCCGGCGTGTACAAGGCACCCGCACAGATGGCGATGGTGCGCGAACTGCGGCCCGAAGCCGTGTCGGTGGGCCTGCGTGAAGTGGCCGTGCCGGAGATCCCGGAAAGCGAGCTGGCCGCGTTCTTTGCCTGGCTGGCGCGCGAACGCGTGATGACGCAGGTCATCCTGTACGACGCGGCCGACGTGCGGCGCTGGCATGCGCTGCGTGAGCGCGGGCTGGTGCCGGCGGGGGCGTGGTCGCTGCTGTATGTGCTGGGGCGCTATTCGGCGGGGCAGGTTTCATCGCCGCACGACCTGCTGCCGTTCCTGCAGGTGGCCGCGGAAAGCGAGGATGCGCTGCCGTGGGCGATCTGTGCCTTCGGCCGCGAAGAGAATGCCTGCGTGACCGCGGCCGCCGCGTTTGGCGGCCATGTGCGGGTGGGCTTCGAGAACAACCTGCTGCTGCGCGATGGCAGCCGCGCGCCCGGCAACGCCGCGCTGGTGGCGCAGGCCGTGCAGGGCGGGCTCACGCTGGGCCGGCCGATCGCCGACGCCGCGGATGCGCGCCGTATCTACGGCGCGGTGCGCTGATGCAATCCCGCGTGGCGGGCGGCGGGAATCAGGCTCCGTCGCTGAAGCTGTCGCGCGGGCCGTTCGGGTTGTGCGCGCCGTCGGTGAACGTGCTGCGCGGGCCGGTGGCGGTGTGCGCGCCGTCGGTAAAGCTGCTGCGGGTGCCGGTGGCCGTGTGTGCGCCGTCGGTGAACGAACTGCGCGTGCCGTGGACGCTGCGTGCGCCGTCGCTGAACGGATCGACGCTGCGCGGTGCAGCTTGCGCGGTGCCGACCACGGTCGCAACCAAAGCGGTGGCGACAAAGACTTGCCTGAGTGCTTGCATGGATCGCTTCTCCATAAGAGTGCCGGCCCCGGGGTGGAGCGGCGGTAGAGAGAAGTCTAGGCACTCGCCATCCACGCCAGCATGACGCCTACATGACATTGCCGTCATGCAGCATTTTCCTGCTCGGCAAGCGCATGGCAATTTCGAGGAAATGCACTGCGCCGTACGCGCAAATCGCGGCAGCGCCGGCAAAGGTTGTAGAATCATGGCTATCCGACCGGCCCGCGGTTCCATCGCCGGTCTTCATTGCCCGCGGAAATGCAGCGGGCCTCTCACGATAGTCATGTCCGAGTCTGATTCAGCCAAACTCGCTGCGGTGGCCTGGATCCACGAGCAAATGGATCGTCATGCATTGACGCTTGACGACCTGGTCGCCGCGGGATGCTTTGACAACGTTCCGGCGCCTGCAGTGGAATCTCCAGTTAAGGCCGCGCCCGAGGCCGGCGCCGATGTTGTCCGCGCCAAAACCAATGGCGCACCGCGCCCGCTCTACCGCAATGCCATGGGGCAGAGCTGGGATGGCGAGGGCGAATACCCCGACTGGCTGCAGCGCGCGGTCAACGCGGGGCAGTCGATCGATTTTTTCCGCGTCGAATAGGCCGCATGCGCAGCGCCAGTGGCGCTGCGTGGCAGTCAAATCGGGGAGAAAACAGGAACGCCGCGCGCGATGCGGCGCGGCCAGCGCGTCAGCAGCGCGTGGCGAAATGCAGCAGGTCGTTGATTACGGCCGGCGTTGCCATCGGCGCCACATGCGCCCAGTGGGCCATCACCTCGGGCGGCAGTTCCGGCAGCTCGCCCATTGCGGCGGCAGGCGGGGCGGGCAGCGTCGCGGCGTCGTCTTCCGATGGCTGGGGCGAGCCGGCGTCCTGCAGTTGCAGCGGCGCGCCGTGCCCGCCGGGTTCGACCATCACCTGCACGGCAGCACCGCGGCAGCTGCCATCGCCGCCACCGCCCAGTGCCGCTTCGGCTTCCATCTTGGCCGCCACATGCCGTTCCGGCAGCGACAATCCCGCGGCCTGCACCGCGCTGCATACGGTCGTCACGGCCGCGGCGGCGCCGGACAGGGGCAGCGCGATCAGGGCAAGCGACAGCAGCAGGGAATTCGGCAGGCGCGGCAGGCGTTTCATCAGGCGGGCGAAGGCAAAGCGGACGGGAAAGCGCGTGTGCGCAGGGGAACCATCGGGGAGGGTCGGCGGTCAACGCGCATTTTACTGGCAATTACCCGATAAATGCCGCGTTTCCGATGACATTTCTGAAATCTTTGACCATTTTCGGCCATCCTCGGCTAGCGTTACGCCATGGCGGCACTGGTGCCGCCGGAAAGTGACTGACACATGCGTATCCTGATTGTCGAGGACGAACCCAAGGCGGGCGATTACCTGCTCAAGGGCCTCACCGAATCCGGCTTCGTGGTGGACCTGGCGCGCGACGGCGTCGACGGCCTGGCCCACGCACGCGAGCATCCCTATGACCTGATCGTGCTGGACGTCATGCTGCCGAACCTCGACGGCTGGCAGGTACTGCGCGAGCTGCGCCGCGAGCGCGACACGCCGGTGCTGTTCCTGACCGCGCGCGACGAGCTGTCCGACCGCCTCAAGGGGCTGGAGCTGGGCGCCGACGACTACATGGTCAAGCCGTTCGCGTTCGCGGAACTGGTGCTGCGCATCCGCACCATCCTGCGCCGCGGACCGCTGCGCGAAAGCGAATTCATCGAAGTGGCCGACCTGCAGATCGATGCCATCCGCCGCCGCGTGGTGCGCGCCGGCCAGAAGATCGACCTGACCTCCAAGGAGTTTGCTCTGCTGTACCTGCTGGCGCGCCGCCGCGGCGAGGTGTTGTCGCGCTCGCTGATCGCTTCGCAGGTATGGGATGTCAATTTCGACAGCAATACCAATGTGGTCGATGTCTCGATCCGGCGCCTGCGCGCCAAGGTCGACGACCCCTTCCCGCGCAAGCTGATCCACACCCGACGCGGCATGGGCTATGTGCTCGACGATGGCGAGGACAGCGATGGCTACCGGCCGGCCGAGGCATGATGCGGCTGCCGTCGTCCATCACCACGCGGCTGGCGCTGGCGTACGGGCTGGCCACGGCCGTGATCCTGGTCGGCGTGGCCGCCTACCTGTCCAGCGCGCTGTCCGCGCAGCTCGAAAGCCGCGATGAAAGCGAGCTGGTGGGGGAAGTGCTGCTGGTACGCCACCTGTTGCGCGAAGTGCGCAGCGAGGCCGAGATCCGCGCCGATACGCACCGCTTCGCCGATATCGCCATGGGCCATGAAGGGCTGATCCTGGTGGTGCGCTCGCGCCAGGGCGAGCCGCTGGTCACGCTCAACCCGCGCAATGAATCCGTGCCGCCGCTGCGGGTGCTGCCGGCCACCACGCAGCCCGAGAAAGACATGCTGCAGACCTGGCATCCGCGCAATGGCGTGCCTTCGCGCGGCATTGCCGCGCTGGGCCAGCTGGGCGATTCCGACAAGGCGGTCGAGATCGTGGTGCTGCGCGATGCCGGCTACCGCGTGGCGCTGATCCGCGAATACCGCTACCGCTTGCTGTGGGCGACGCTATGCGGCGCGGCGGTGGCCGCCGGTCTCGGTTTCGTGCTGGCGCGACGCGGACTGCGGCCGCTGCGGCGCATGGCAACGGATGCGGCCGCGGTGACCACCAGCCGGCTCGCCACGCGGCTCGATGTGGGCAGCGCGCCCGCCGAGCTGCGCGAGCTGGCAGCCGCGCTCAACGACATGCTGGCGCGGCTGCAGGACAGCTTTTCGCGGCTGTCCGAATTCTCGGCCGACCTGGCGCACGATTTCCGCACGCCCATCAGCAACCTGATCGGCCAGACCCAGGTGACGCTGGCGCAAAGCCGCGGCGTGGCGGAATACGAGACGCTGCTTGAATCGAACCTGGAAGAGTACGAGCGGCTGGCGCGCATGATCGAGAACATGCTGTTCCTGGCGCGTGCCGACCATGCGCAGGTGGCCCTGGGCGTGCGCACGCTGGACGCGCGTGAAGAGCTCGACAAGATGGCCGAGTATTTCGAGGCGGTTGCGGCCGACCGCGACGTCGCGCTGGCGGTTAGCGGACACGCGCCGGTGCAGGCCGACCAGACGCTGCTGCGGCGCGCCGTCACCAACCTGCTCGACAACGCGCTGCGCCACGCGCCCGCGGGCAGCACGGTGCAGGTGGATGCCACGCGCGTCCCCGCGCCGGAAGGCGCCACCACCTGCATCCGCGTCAGCAATGCGGGCCCGGCGATCCCGCCGGAAACGCTGCCGCATATCTTCGGTCGCTTCTACCGCGCCGACCCGTCGCGCCGCAATTCTGCCACCTCGACCGGTCTCGGGCTGGCGATCGTCGACACCATCATGCGGCTGCATGGCGGCAGCGTGACCGTGCGCAGCGTCGACGGCGAAACGGTGTTCTCGCTGCAATTCCCGGCGGAAGGCGCGGCGGCTGCGGCGCAGGCTCCTGCCACGGTGGCCTGAGGCGGCCCGCTGCGCTTGCATGCGCCCGGCACGCGCGCATAATGGCGCGCGTGCCGGCAGCGGCAACCCCGGCCGGCGCATCGGTAGGCAACCAGGATGGCAACCCACAAGGAGAGTGACATGCAGGTGCAACCCTATCTGGATTTTGGCGGCCGCTTCGACGAAGCGGTGGCGTTCTACAGCAAGGTGCTGGGCGCGCAGGTGACATTCGCGATGCGCTACAAGGAGGCGCCGCCGGACCAGGGCATGCAGATCCCGGAAGACTGGAAGGACAAGGTAATGCACGCCAATATCCAGTTCGGCGAGACCCAGCTGATGGCTTCCGATGGCCGCCCGGGTGAGCGCCCGGCCTTCAGCGGCTTCAGCCTGTCGGTCGGCGCGGTCAGCAAGGAAGAGGGCGAGCGCATCTTCAACGGGCTTGCCGAGGGCGGGCAGGTGGTGGTGCCGTACCAGAAGACCTTCTGGGCCGAAGGCTTTGGCATGCTCGTCGACCGATTCGGCATGTCGTGGATGGTCAATTGCGAGCACTGAGGCGAGCATTGAGGCGAGCACTTGCGCGCCCCCTGCGCGCCTTGGCGCGCTTGACTCTGTAGCCGCTACAGGGTCTTCAATGTCATCAGGTTAAACCAGCGCGAACAACAAGAAATGGCTCGCACGTCACCTGAAGACGCACTGCCCCGGGATCATTCCGGCCCGGGGCACGATCACTCCGCACACCGCCATGAGCATGGCCACGATCACGATCACGGCCATGGGCACGGACACGCGCACGCGGCTCCGGCCGCCACGGCGCCCGCCTGCTGCGGTGGCGGCTGCGCGTCGACGATCGCCCTGACACCGCCCGCGACAGCCGCGCCGGTCGAGGTACCGGCCGGCGCCCGCAGCGCCGCCTATCGCATCGACGCGATGGACTGCCCGACCGAGGAATCCCTGATCCGCAACAAGCTGGGCAATATGGCCGGCGTGGCGGCGCTGGAGTTCAACCTGATCCAGCGGATCCTGACGGTCCACCACACGCTGGCATCGCCGGAGCCGGTGGTCGCGGCTATCCGCAGTCTCGGCATGCAGGCGGTGCCGCTCGACGCCGGGGCCGCGCAGGAGGTGCTGCCGGAGACCACCGCGCGCAAGCCGTGGTGGCCGCTGGCGCTGGCCGGCGTGGCCGCGGTCGGCGCGGAGGTGACCGAATGGCTGGCGCTCGGCCTGCCGTGGCTGCCGGCCGCGCTGGCGCTGGCGGCGGTGGCTCTGGGCGGCCTGACCACTTACCGCAAGGGCTGGATCGCGCTGCGCAACGGCAACCTCAATATCAATGCGTTGATGAGCATCGCCGTCACCGGCGCGCTGCTGCTGCGCCAGTGGCCCGAAGCGGCGATGGTGATGGTGCTGTTCGCGCTGGCCGAGCGCATCGAGGCCGCCTCGCTGGACCGCGCGCGCAATGCGATCCGCGGGCTGATGGCGATGGCGCCGGAGCAGGCGACGGTGCGCCGCGACGATGGCAGCTGGGAAACGGTGTCGGCGGCCAGCGTGGCCGTTGGCGCGCTGGTGCGGCTGCGCCCCGGCGAGCGCGTGGCGCTGGACGGCAAGGTCGTGCGCGGCCAGTCCGCGCTGGACCAGGCGCCCATCACCGGCGAAAGCGTGCCGGTCGACAAGGCCGAGGGAGATCCGCTCTTCGCCGGCTCGATCAACCAGTCGGGCGAGCTGGAATACGCCGTCACCGCGCCCGCCAGTGACTCCACGCTGGCGCGCATCATCCACGCCGTGGAAGCCGCGCAGGGCAGCCGCGCGCCGACGCAACGCTTTGTCGACCAGTTTGCGCGCATCTATACCCCCACCGTGTTCGCGATCGCGCTGGCCGTCGCGGTGGTGCCGCCGCTGCTGGCGGGCGGAGGCTGGGCCGACTGGATCTACAAGGCGCTGGTGCTGCTGGTGATTGCCTGCCCGTGCGCGCTGGTCATCTCCACACCAGTGACCATCGTCAGCGGCCTGGCCGCCGCCGCGCGCCGGGGCATCCTGGTCAAGGGCGGGGTCTACCTGGAGCAGGGCCGGCACCTGGCCTGGGTGGCGCTGGACAAGACCGGCACGATCACGCACGGCAAGCCGGTGCAGACCGACCACGCGCTGCTGGGCGACGCGCCGCTGCAGGCGCGCGCGATTGCGGCCAGCCTGGCTGCGCGCTCGGACCACCCGGTGTCGCGCGCGGTCGCCGCCGCGGCGGCCGGGGAGGGCATCGCAACGATGCCGGTGGACGATTTCGAGGCGCTCCCCGGGCGCGGCACGCGCGGCAAGGTGCAGGGCGTGGAGTACCAGCTCGGCAACCACCGGCTGGTGCATGACCTGGGCGCCTGCTCGCCGGCGCTGGAGGCACGTCTGGAAGCGATCGAGCGCGAAGGCAAGACCGTGGTGCTGCTGGCGCGCGTCGAAGACAACGGCGCCGCCACCGCGCTGGCGCTCTTTGCGGTGGCCGACACCGTGCGCCAGACCAGCCGGCAGGCGCTTGCCGAACTGCATGCGCTCGGCGTGAAGACGCTGATGCTGTCGGGCGACAATCCGCATACCGCGCAGGCCATTGCGGCAGAGGTCGGCATCGACGAGGCGCGCGGCAACCAGCTGCCGCAGGACAAGGCCGACGGCATCGCCGCGCTGGCCGACGCCGCGCACGCGCGCGGTGGCCGCATCGGCATGGTCGGCGACGGCATCAACGACGCGCCGGCGCTGGCGCGTGCCGATATTGGATTCGCCATGGGCGCGGCCGGCACCGACACTGCCATCGAGACGGCCGACGTGGCGCTGATGGACGACGATCTGCGCAAGATCCCTGAATTCGTCCGCTTGTCACGCCGCACTTCGCGCATCCTGGTGCAGAACATCACGCTCGCGCTGGGCATCAAGGCGGTGTTCCTGGCGCTGACGGTGATGGGGATGGGGACGATGTGGATGGCGGTGTTCGCCGATATGGGCGCGAGCTTGCTGGTGGTGTTCAATGGGCTGCGGGTGGGGGCAGCCAGCAGCAGGGACTAAGTGCTCCCGCGGGTTTGCTCCCCTCTCCCGCAGGCGCTGAGCTTTACCCACAACTTCTGGCGGCTTACTCGTCTTTCTGGAAGATCCGATACATTTCGGTGATTTCGTGCAGGGCGAGGAAGCCGCGCCAGAGGACGGTGGCTCCCGGGGGATCGTCGTTTTTGCGACCCAGGTAGCCACCGAGCTTGGCGATCCAAAGGACCGCGTCGCTGAGTTTTGGCGCCTCTTCCGGTGGCTTGGTTGTGCCGTGCGTGCGGCAGTACAAGGCCCGCCATTCGAGCGGTTGCAGTAGCACCGAGCAAGGGATATCGGCTTCGAGCCGGCCCAGCATGGTCGCGTACATAATGCGCCAGCCGATCACGGCGAACAGCGCCGTGGCCCGCAGGAACCGCTCCAGCGTCCCGAACTGCCGGGCTTCGATCTGGCAGCCACTTTTCAGGACACGATGCCAGGATTCAATGGTCCAGCGCCGGGCATACCAGCTCAGCCGCTCGAGCACATCTTCCAGCGTTTGGGTGGGCATCGAACTGAGCAACATCCATTCGAGCGGCTCAACGCCTTGGGGCGGCTCGATCTCCAGCGCGTGAATGGCAAACACTTCGAGACTCGGTAGATCCTCTGCACCGCGGCTGCGCGGTGGTCGCAGTTGGACGGGCACACAACGCAAAGCCAGTCGGGCGCTACGCGCCTGCCTGGCGCCGCTCCTGGGCACGTGCAATACGGTCTCTCCAAGTACAGGAGCCGCAGCAACCGTCTCCCACAGATACTTCTCTGGGTGGTCCACGCCTCGATTCCAGGCGGCCCGCACCAACCAGTCCACCCCCGCTGGGCGCGGCGCCAGGAACACGTCGTACACATCGCCCTCGCGATCGCTGACGGCAACAAGGTGCGTGTCCGGACACTGCATCTTGAGCGGCTCAAGGCATTCCAGCCCCTCCAGCCACTTCACGCTTTCCTTGTCACGAATGGACAGCGCCCGGCGCTGCCCGGCCTTGCCCGATGCTTGCGGCGCACGCACCCACGTCTTCATGCTCAACACGCCCAGTGGCAGGCCCTCAGGCGTCACCGCCAGCACGCTGTGCAACATGAATCCGTGCAAATTGCCGCCCGTGCCGTGACCAAGCCTCTCAGTCGCGGGCAAATTTGCCAGATTGAATTCCGTGGTGTCCTGCACCGCCAATACGGCAGGTACCTGCTGCATGCGACCCACGGTTTGCGTGACGTGGCTCGCCAGGATTCCGTCCGGGTCGACCGCCTCATTATCAAAGAAGCGATATGCCGCCTTGAGTTGGGCACCACTCAAGGCCTGCGGGAACGAAACATGGGCTTTTTGCGCCAGTCCGCGCGCCAATGCCACAAGGCGCTGCGTGCGACGCGCATCGCCCAATTGTGCGCCACCGAATTCGTCGCCGGCCCAGTCTTCTAGGTCTTCCATATCAGGCAAAGTCGCCACCAATGATTAACAACTTCGCCTGAAGTTAACACCGTCCAATCCGGTTTACAACCTCTCCTATCGAGATGTGGGTAAAGGTAAGCGCAGGCGGGAGAGGGGAGCCTGGTTCCGACGGCGTTCGCTGGGGCTCAGCGCGATACCACTTGGGGCTGAATAATCAACTCCCCGCTGCGCCCCGGAATCTCCCCCCAGGTCACCGGCAACTGCGGCAACCCGCTCCGCTCCAGCCCCCGATACCACGCCGCCATCGACACCAGTTCGTGCCCTTGCGCGCGCCATCCCGCCAGCAGTCGCTCGAACACCGGCGCAAGCTTCCCGCCTTCCAGCTCGGTATGCAGCGTGAAGACATGGTCGCCCGGGCCTTCGGTCAGCTTCAGCAGCGCGGTATGGACATTGTCTTCGGTCAGCCCGTCGGTGCCGATCAGTTCGTCCAGCGTCGGCAGCGTGGTTGGCATCTGCACGTGGCGGCACGGCACGCCGTCGATGGTGGGGATATAAGGCGCCGTGCCGCGCCCGTCAGACGCATAGGCCATGCCCCAGTCGTCGATCTGCCGGAACGCATCCTCGTTCATCTGCCAGCCGGCGGCGCCGTGGGTCGCAGGCGGCTCACCGAAGACCTCGGTGTAGCGCGCAAAGGCCTGCTGCATCTGGCGCCGGGTCCATGCCGCATCGCGCTCGCGCACGTTGTCCTGCCAGTAGACGTGGTCCCAGGTGTGGATGCCGCACTCGTGGCCGGCGGCGCGGGCCGCCCGCATTTCCGCCGCGCCCTTGCGCCCGATGTCCGGGCCCGGCAACAGCACGCCGTACATCAGCGTGCGCAATCCGTAGTTGGACACCACCGAGGTCCGCGACACCTTTTTCAGGAAGCCGGGCCGGAACACGCGCCGCAGCGCCCAGCCGGTATGGTCGGGCCCGAGGCTGAACAGGAACGTGGCCTGTGCCTGCGCGGCGGCCAGCATCGACAGCAGTTTCGGCACGCCTTCGCGCGTGCCGCGCAGCGTGTCGACGTCGACCTTGAGGGCAATGCGTGCCATCTGCGGTGCGCGCTCAGTTGGCCGAGTCGACCAGCGTGCGGGCTTCGACCACCTTGCCGCGATAGGCCTCGAAGATGCGGCGCAGCGATGCTTCCATGTTCACCTCGGGTTTCCAGCTCAGCTCGTCGATGGTGTTGTCGATCTTCGGCACGCGGTGCTGCACATCCTGGTAGCCCTTGCCGTAGAAGTCGCCCGACGAGGTCTCGACGATCTGGGTCTTGCGCGCCTCCTCGGCGTATTCGGGATAGTCCCCCGCCATCTTCAGCATCATCTCGGCCAGCTCGCGCACCGAGTGGATGTTGGCCGGATTGCCGATATTGAAGATCTTGCCGCTGGCGATGCCGTTGGGGTTCTCGATGATGCGCATCAGCGCGCTGATGCCGTCCGAGATATCGGCGAACGCACGCTGCTGCGCGCCGCCGTCGACCAGCTTGATCGGCTCGCCGCGCACGATATGGCCGAGGAACTGCGTCACCACGCGCGATGAACCTTCCTTCGATTCGAAGATCGAGTCCAGACCCGCGCCGATCCAGTTGAAGGGCCGGAACAGCGTGTAGTTCAGGCCTTGCTCCATGCCGTAGGCGTGGATCACGCGGTCCATCAGCTGCTTGGAGCAGGCGTAGATCCAGCGCGGCTTGTTGATCGGGCCGTAGACCAGCGGCGAGGCTTCCGGGTCAAACTCCTCATCGCTGCACATGCCGTAGACCTCGGAGGTCGACGGGAACACCAGGTGCTTGCCGTACTTGACCGCGGCGCGCACGATCGGCAGGTTGGCCTCGAAATCCAGCTCGAACACGCGCAGCGGCTGGCGCACGTAGGTGGCCGGCGTGGCGATGGCGACCAGCGGCAGCACCACATCGCACTTGCGGATGTTGTACTCGATCCACTCCTTGTTGATGGTGATGTCACCTTCAAAGAAGTGCATGCGAGGGTGGTCGACGAGGTCACCGAGGCGGTCCGTGTTCATGTCCATGCCGTAGACCTCCCACGGCGTGGTTTCCAGGATGCGGCGCGTCAGGTGATGGCCGATGAAGCCGTTGACGCCGAGAATCAGGACCTTTTTCATCGGTTTTCCTCGTTGGTTTGTTTTTTGAGAATCTGGAAAAAGGCATCGGGCGTGACGGGCGATCCGTCATGCGCCAGCAATCCGGTCACGAGCACCATGCCGCCATCTCCGCACAGGCCCACGATCTTGCCGTCATGCACGTGCAGGCCGGGCGGCAACCCGCAGGCGGCGTTCGCGGGGCCAGCCTGAAGGCGGCGCGCCTGCGCCACGACAAAGCGCTCTCCGGCCACCTCGGTGAACGCGCCGGGATAGGGCGGCGCGACCGCGCGGATCAGGTTGTAGACAGTGGCGGCCGGCTGGCTCCAGTCGATGCGGCCGTCTTCCGGCTTGCGCCCGGAAAAATAGCTGCCTTCGGCGAGCAAGTTGGGACGTTGCGGCGTCTGCCCGGCGAGCATCGCCGGCAACGCGCGCCACAGGGTCTGCTCGGCGGCCACCGTGACCTTTTCAAAGACTTCGCCGGCGGTGTCGTCCGGCAGGATCGGCACCGAGGTCTGGTCGACGATATAGCCGGCGTCGGGCCTGGCCTCCATCGCATGCAGCGTGGCGCCGGTCTCGGTCTCGCCGTGCAGTACCGCCCAGTTCACCGGCACGCGGCCGCGATACTTCGGCAGCAGCGAGCCGTGCATGTTGAAGGCGCCGCCAGGGGCCAGCGCCAGCACCGCCGGCGGAATCATCGCGCGATAGTAGAAGGAAAAGATCACGTCCGGACGCGCATCGCGCACTGCCTGCGCGACCGCGGGATCGGCAGGGTCCTCGCCGTAGATAACAGGAAGGCCCAGCTCCGCGGCGGTGTCCGCAACACGGCGGAACCAGATGTTCTCGTCGGCACGGTCGCGGTGCGTGATGACCAGCGCCACTTCCACGCCGCGCGCATGGAGCACGCGCAGGCAGCGGTCGCCGACATTGTGGTAGCCAAAGACGACGGCGCGCATCATGGCTCCAGGCCCGTGCGGGCCGGTGCGGCGTGAGCCGGGCCAGCTTTTTCCAGCACCGCCTGGATGCGGTAGCGCGGGCGGCCGCGCACTTCCTGGTAGATGCGGCCGACGTACTCGCCCAGCAGGCCCACGCCAAACAGCAGGATGCCGATCAGGAAGAAGTTCATGGCGAACAGCGTGAACACACCCTGCACTTCCGAGCCCAGTACAAAGCGGCGCAGCAGCAGCATCACGAACAGCACGCCGGAGAACAGCGACAGGATCGTGCCGATTGCCGAGAACCACTGCAGCGGCACGATCGAGAAGCCGGTCACCAGGTCGAAATTCAGGCGGATCAGCTGGTACAGCGAATACTTCGATTCGCCCGCATGGCGCGGCTCGTGGCCGACCTCGATCTCGATGGGATTCGAAGCGAAGGTGTAGGCCAGCGCCGGGATAAAGGTGTTGACCTCGCGGCAGGCGTTGATGGTGTCGATCACGTTGCGGTCATAGGCGCGCAGCATGCAGCCCTGGTCCGTCATGCGGATCTTGGTGATGCGCTCGCGCAACCGGTTCATCGCGCGCGACGCGTAGCGGCGGAACGCCGTGTCGTTGCGCTGGCGGCGGATGGTGCCGACGTAGTCGTGGCCGGCGCGCATCGCGTCGACCAGGCGCGGGATTTCCTCCGGCGGGTTCTGCAGGTCTGCGTCCAGCGTGATCACGATTTTGCCGCGGGTATGCTCGAAGCCCGCCAGGATGGCCATGTGCTGGCCGAAATTGCCGTTGAACAGCACCACCCGGGTCACTTCCGGGCGCTTGTGGAACTGCGCGGCCAGCAGCGCCGCCGAGCGGTCGACGCTGCCATCGTTGATGAAGATGATTTCGTACGAGGCGCCAAGGCCATCCAGCGCCGGATAAAGGCGGTCGAACAGGGCTTGCAGCCCGTCTTCTTCGTTGTAGACCGGAATGACGACCGAAACTTCGACCGGGCTCATTTGGAGAGACGTTTGCATGTTTCGCTGAGGGTTGCGCAGACCCGCTCGACGTCGGTGGCTTGCATCGCGGGAAACAGCGGCAGCGTGACGATGCCGCGCCCGATGCGTTCGGCGTGCGGCAGCATGCCTTCGCGCCAGCCAAGCGAGCGGTAGTAGGTGAAAAGATGGATGGGCGGGTAGTGCACGCCGGTGCCGATGCCGCGCTCGCGCATGGCTTCCATGACCTTCTGGCGCGCTTGTGCCGGCCCGCCTTCGATGCGCCCGGTCGGCAGCACCACCTGGAACATGTGCCAGTTGGTGGTGGCTGCCTGCGCGTCGAGCGGCTGCGGCAGTTCGATGCCCAGTCCGGCTAGCCCGTGGTCGGCAGCGCAGCGGAAGTAGGCCTCGGCCAGTTCGGCGCGGCGCGCGGTAATGGCATCGAGCCTGGCAAGCTGCGCCAGGCCCACCGCGGCATTGACGTCGGTCAGGTTGAACTTGCCGCCCGGCTCTTCCACGTCCATGCCGTCCATGCCGGTGCGGATCACGCCCTGCAGCCGCAGGCGTTCGGCACGCACCGCTTCTTCCGGCGTGTTCATCACCAGGCAGCCGCCCTCGATGGTGGTGATGTTCTTGTTGGCCTGGAAGCTGAAGCTGACCAGGTCGCCGATGGCGCCGATGCGCTGGCCCTGCCAGCGCGAGTCGATCGCCTGCGCCGCGTCTTCGATCACGCGCAGGCCGTGCTTGCGGGCGATCGCGTAGAGGCGATCCATGTCGACCGGCAGGCCCGACAGGTACACCGGCATGATCGCGCGCGTGCGCGGCGTGATCGCGGCCTCGACCGCGTCCAGGTCGAGGTTGCGCGTGCGCGGGTCGATGTCGACGAACACCGGGCGCGCACCGACCGCGACCACCACGTTGGCGGTGGCGACCCAGGTAAGCGGCGTGGTGATGACTTCATCGCCGGGACCGATATCCGCAATGCGCAGCGCGATTTCCATCGTCGCCGAGCCGTTGGCGAAGGTGCGCACGGGGCGCCCGCCGAACAGGTCCGACAGCGCGGCCTCGAAGGCCTGCATTTTCGGCCCGGAGGTGATCCAGCCGGAGGCCAGCACCTTGCCGACATCGGCAATGGCCGCGGCATCGATCTCGGGCCGGACAAAAGGCAGGAATTCGGGCTGGTTGGCGGCAGCGGAAGCAGTCATGGGCGTGAAAAGAAAAATCGGTCCCGATCGGAGGGAATAGGGCAAAGGCGCCGGGCGGCCAGGTCAGGAGCGGGCGATCAGGAAGACGCCAGCCAGTATCAGCAGGATGCCGGCCACGCGCAAGGGGCCGATCATCTCGCCGAACAGCCACCAGGCGGCAAGCGCGTTGACCACGTAGCCGAGCGACAGCATCGGGTAGGCGACCGAAACGTCCACGCGCGACAGCCCGACGATCCACACGCCAACGCTGACGACATATAGCGTCAGGCCGGCCAGCACCGGCCATTGCGTCAGCACGCGCAGCGCCGTGACCAGCAGCGTGCCGCGGTCCAGCGTGATCGCGCCGATGGCGTTGACGCCGGCCTTGAGCAGCAGTTGGGCGGCTGCATTGAGCAGCACGCCGGTAACGATAAACAGGAAAGTCGAAAGCGTCATGGCGCCGGGTCGTGCAGGGTTAGTGTCCTTGGGATGGCGCGTGCGGGGCTTCGCCCGGCAGTGCAAAGTTGGCGACCGCCACGCGTCGGCGGTCGCCGGCGATCCGGTGCATCGGCACGCCGCGCGCGGCCAGGGCCTCGTAGGTATCGGGCATCATGATCGCCACCGCGCGCTGGCCGTCCTGCCAGCGCGAGATAAAGCCGTCGATGGTCGGGATCCACTTCCGCGGCTCCTGGCCGATGCCGAATTCGAGTTCGTCTCGATGCGCGACCATGATGGCGGTGCGGCGCAGGTAGAACGGCAGCGTGTGGTCCAGCATGCCCACGCTGTAAAGCGGGGTAGCCGGCGTCAGCACGGCATTGATCGCCGGCACCAGGTCCGCGCCGGAACTGGGCCGGCCCATTGCTTCATGGCCACGCAGCGCCACCGTGCAGCAGGCGAACATTGCCAGCGCGTACACCACGATGCTGGGGAACACGCCGCGCGTGCGCAGCACCCGCCGCGCAGCCACGGCCCCGGCCAGCATGATGGCAAAGGCAATGCCGATCCACAGCGTGAATTCGCGGTAGACAGCGTTGGGCGTGCTCGGCTTGTCCAGCATGGCGACAAAGGGGCATGCCAGCAGCCCGACCACGCCCAGCGCAATCATGGCATTGACCTGCCAGCGCCATGTGCGTTCCGTGACCGTGTCCAGCGCCACGCCGGCCAGCAGCGCCAGCGCCGGGAAGATCGGCACGATATAGCCCGGCAGCTTGGAACCCGACAGGCTGAAGAACACGAAGATCGCCACGGCCCACAGCGCCGCCATCAGCGCGGGCTGGAACGGCCGCGGCGAAGTGCCGCGCGCGACGCCGGCGCGCTCGCGCACCGCCTGCCACATCTGCGGCACCAGCCCGAGCCAGGGCATGAAGCCCGCCAGCAGCAGCGGCACGAAGAACCAGATCGCGCCTTCGCGCTGGTGCACGTGCGAGGTGTAGCGCTGCCAGTGCTCGTGGATAAAGAAGAAATGCGGGAATTCAGGGTTGCGCACCGACACCAGCCAGAACCAGGGCACGGTGACGGCCAGCAGCGCTACCGCGCCGGCCAGCAGATGCAGCCTGCGCCACAGGCCGAAATCGCGCGTGACGAGCGTGTAGACCACCAGCACCAGGCCCGGCAACGCCAGCCCGACCAGTCCCTTGACCAGCACCGCCACACCCATGGCGGCCCAGCACGCCAGCATCCAGTTGCGCCGCGCCGCGGGCGTGGCGTCGGGGTGCTGCGCCAGCAGCATGCAGGCCAGCACGCACGCCATCGCGCCGGCCAGGGTCATGTCCAGCGAATTGAAATGCCCGGCGACATTCCACATCGGCGCCGCCACCAGTGCCAGTCCGGCCAGCAGCGCCACGCGCTGCCCATACCAGCGCGCCGCGGCCAGCATGGTCATGGCCAGGCCGACCATGCCGGACAGCGCCACGCACAGGCGCGCCTGCCAGTCGCCAACGCCGAACAGCGTATAGGCCAGCGTGGTCACCCACAGGTGGAAGGGAGGTTTCTCGAAATACTTGAGTTCGTGGTAGCGGATCGTCACCCAGTCGCCGGTGACAAACATCTCGCGGGCGATTTCGGCGTAGCGGCCCTCGTCCGAGCGCAGTAGGTGGCGCATGTCGAGCGTGCCGAACCAGACCAGCAGGATCGCGAGGCTGACCAGCACGACAGCACTGGTGGTGGTACCAACGGACAGCCCGGCATACCGCGAGGTCGATGAACTACGCATAGAGCTCCTGGAAAACATCACGATTTGGGATGGTCTTGCGTGGGTGCACGATGACGGGAAGCCATCACAACGCTTTGCGCCGTCCGTTGGTGGACAGCCGCTGGCGGCTTTGTCAGATCCAGGCGGCAGCGCTGCGGGATGACTGCGCCGATGGCCGCTGCCAGGCGCCTGGGACGCCACAGCCGCCGCGGGGGCACGCGCGGCGGGCAATGGTAGCACGGCGGCAGGGGTGCTCCGTCAGGCGCGAGGGCTTGGGCGGCAGTCCGCCGCCGGCAGGGCCAGCCGGGCTGCCGGGTGGCGTTCAGGCCGCCCGCATGCCGGCGGCGGCCGGACGCGCGCGGCGCAGGCGGAACGCAACGCCGATCAGCATGGAACCTCCCTCTGGGCCCACGTGCGGGCCGGTACACGAGAAAAACCCGGCGGTCACGGATGGTGGCGCAAGCTACGCCAAGGGTCAGCGAGATAGCCACTTACCCGAAAAACACGAATAATCTGAGTGGCCAGGCGGGCCTGGCAGGCCGGGCGCGATTTCGGGGGCGCCAGGTCATTCTAGACAGGGATTCATGTGAAGACAAAGGCGCAGCAATACCGGCTGGCAAGCTTCGCCGCGGTCGCGGGCATGGTACTGGCCATGCCGGCGGGGGCACAGCCGGCCGCAACCGGCGGTGCGGCAGCGACCGCAGTCAGCGCCGCCGCGCAGGTGGCTGCCACCCAGATGGCAGCGTCGGCGGCAGCCGTGCTGTGCAACGCCCCCTGGTTCCGCTCCGGCTCGCATGTGCAGATGGAGGGCGACGGCGCGTTGCCGATGTCGATCCGCATGACGCTGCGCGACGTCGGTCGCAGCGCATCCGGTTGCCGCGCGCAGCTGACGGTCAGCTCCAAGTCCGCAATGTCGGCGCTGATGGGGCCGCCGGTGATCATGGAGCAGGTGCATGAGGTCGTGATCGACCGGCGCACGCCGAATGACCAGACCAGCATCGAAAGCCAGCATGCCGTCATCAATGCCCGCGCGCGCTATGCGCGCATGTACGGCGAAGCCTCGTTCCGGGGTAAGGGCGTTTTCAACTACGCCGGCATGGACCTGCGCGAAGGCAGCATGCTCGACGGCGAGACGTTTCAGTCCAGCGTCTCGCTCAGGGTCTACCCCCTTGGCTCCGATGAAGTGGTCAGCACCATGCGCGCGCTGCATGCGTCGATCCATATCGGCTCGCGCCAGGTTGGCCGCCGCCAGATGATCGAGACCGTCATGGGGCGCAAGGAATGCTTGCCTATCACCTATGAGAAGCGGACGTCGCTGGGGCCGGTGATCGTGGGCGAGGAAGTCGTGCAGGTCGAACCGTCGGTGATGCATGTGACCGACTGGTACTGTCCGTCCGACGCCTTCGTGCTGCGCACGGAGGTCCGGCAGGATGGCAATGTGCAGCGCATCGACGTCACCGCGCTGGAACGCGATACGCAGGCTCCCTAGGCAGCGGTTGGCCTGGCCAGGATGGAAAAAACCCGCCGAGGCGGGTTTTTTTCTGGACAGCCGTTGCGGTTCAGCTGGCAGCCGGCGCCGGGGTCTTCTTCTTGGCCTTCTGCTTGGAGGACTTCTTGGCCGGCTTGGGCTCCGCGGCCGGCGCGGCGGGGTTCAGGTCGCTGCGCGTGCTCTTGTTCGCGCCCTGGCTGTACGGGTCGAACTTGTCGCCGGCCTTGGCACCCTGCGAGTACGGGTCGAACTTCTCGCCCGACTTGGCACCCTGGGAATACGTATCGAACTGCTTCTTGCCGGTTGCCTGCGCGTGAACGGCCAGCGAGGCTGCACCAAGGCAGAGCGCGATCGCGGTGGCGACAAACTTGTTCATGGTTTCTCCTGAGAAATGCCGCCGTCGGGCGGTCGTGTATGTGGCCTGTCCCACGCAGGGATGGCTCAGGCCAGTGTCGCCAACATCGTTTGTCGCTGTCAACTTGGGGCTTGCCCGGCGCGGCACTCTCATGGAAACCCTGAATTGCGGCCCCAGACCACTTGCGGCCGGGGCCTTTTTGGCGAAATCCGGGCTACTCGGTGACGGCGTCCGACGGATGCTTCCAGGCCGCGCGCACCTCGCCGGACGGTGCCAGCGCCAGGTTGATGCCGCGGCTGCCGATCGGCTGCTGGAACCAGCGCTTCTGCAGCGCGATCACGTCCGGCCCGGTGAAGGCCGTGGCGAGCGTCTGGTCGACCAGGCGTTTCCATTCCGGATCGGCCTTGGACAGCATCAGCGCGTTCTGCTCGATTGACAGCGACGGGCCGACGATCACGTACTGCGACGGATCCTTGGCGCGGGCACGCAGGCCGGCCAGCAGCACGTCATCCATCACGAAGGCCTGGGCGCGGCCGGACTCGAGCAGCAGGAACGACTCGCCATGATCCTTGGCGTAGACGTCGTGGTAGCCGTACTGGTCCTTCAGGCGGCGCACGTGGCGGTCGCCGGTCGAGCCCGCGCTGGTGACCACGTTCTTGCCGCGCAGGTCGCCCAACGAGCGGATGCCCGAGTCGGCGCGGACCAGCATGCGCACGGTCGAGACGTAGTGCGAGACGCTGAAGGCCACCTGCTTCTGGCGCTCGAGCGAATTGGTGTTGGGAGCGCAGTCGAGGTCGACCAGCCCGTTGACCACCGCGGGAATGCGATTCTGCGGCGTCAGTGGCATCCAGCGCACTTTCAGGTCTTTCAGGCCCAGCTTCTGGCGCGCCGCTTCCGCCGCGCGCAGGCACAGCTCGACCGCGTAGCCAGCCGGCTGGCCCTTGTCGTCGGCAAAGGAAAAGGGCAGCGCCGATTCTCGATAGCCCAGCACGATGGTGCCGGAATCGCGGATCTTGTCGAGCACGGGCGTTTGCGACTGGGCATTGGCGGCAGCCGGCATCAGCGCGGAGGCGATGACGCCGAAGGCGAGCGCCGCCAGCGGGCGACGGGCGCGGGACAAGCGGGTTAGCAGGGAAGACAGGACGGAGACGGACATTCGGGAAACCGGGTAGCTGGCCGATGGTGCGGCAAAGTCGCTAGGGTATACCCGGTCCTTCGATGGGTGAAGGACAAAGTCGTCATAAGCAAATGCTTCCTTGTTGAGACATGACTTTCAGAGTGAGCAGAGTCGGCAACAATCGCGGCAAGTGTGTAACCAATCCGCAATTTGTGGATGTGACGCCACATGTCAATCAGAGCAAACAGGTAGAATCGCGCCTTTCGTGCGCTTTGTCAGACTCCAAGAATAATGAGCCCCCGTCCGTCACGCCTGCCCTGCATCGACGCGCTCAAGGCGGTCAGTTCCCAGCTGATCGTGCTGCACCATCTCGCCTTCTACGGCCCGATGTCCGACACGGCCTACCGTCTCGCGCCGGGTCTGGTGGACTGGCTGTATGACTACGCCCGCATCGCGGTCCAGGTGTTCCTGGTGATCAGCGGCTTCCTGGCCGCGCGCAGCCTAGCGCCGCACGGCCGGCTGGAAATCCGCGAGCATCCGCTGGCGATGCTGTGGCGCCGTTACCTCAAGCTGATCGTGCCCTTCGCCGCGGCGCTGCTGCTGAGCATTGCCGGCGCCGCGCTGGCGCGGCAATGGATGATCCATGAATCGATTCCGGCCCCGCCGCACCTGATGCAGTTCCTGGCGCACCTCACGCTGCTGCATAACGTGCTCGATGTCGATGCGCTGTCGGCCGGTGTCTGGTACGTCGCGATCGACCTGCAACTGTTCGGCCTGCTGCTGATGGCGCTGTGGGCGGCTCGCACCTTTGCGCCGCGCGAGGCGCAGGCGGGCGCCGCGGCCGGCATCGGCGTGGTTGCGCTGCTGGCGGTCGCGTCGCTGTTCTGGTTCAACCGTGATGCCGCCTGGGATATCTGGGCGGTGTACTTCTTTGGCGCCTATGGCATGGGCACGCTGGCGTGGTGGGCCTCGAACCCGGGCCGTTCGGCCATGCCGCTGCTGGTGCTCGGCGCGGTGGCGCTGGCGGCGCTGATCGTCGATTTCCGGCTGCGAATCGCCGTGGCGCTGGCTACCGCGCTGCTGCTGGCGGTCGCACGCCGCGGTGGCTGGATGGAGCGCTGGCCGCGCGGCCATGTGGTCGGATTCTTCGGCCGCATTTCCTATTCGGTCTTCCTGGTGCATTTCCCGGTGTGCCTGCTGGTGAATGCGCTGGTGTCGAACCTTGCGCCGGGGCAGCCGGTGCTGAACGCGCTGGGCATGGCGACGGCGTGGGCGCTGAGCAACGTTGCCGGCGCGCTCTTTCATCGCTACGTGGAAAGCGCAAGCCCGCTGGCAGCGCTGCGCGCGGCGTGGGTCTGGCTGTCGGACGCACGCGGCTCGGCGAGCCGTCCTACTATGTAAGCCTTGCAAGCCTGCGCGCCCGGCAGATTGCCTCGTGCTGGTGCGCGCGCACCGTCGGCGTCATGTCCCCGGCACGCCATGCGTGCATGCGCGCCGCCCCGCTTGCGTACGGCGCCATACAGTGCGCGGCAAAACTCGCGTAAACCGGCATTGGGCGATGGCATGAACGTTGCCTAGTATGGAATCGTAAACCTGACCATTTGGTCAGGATTCCACCGGGAACCGAGGGTGCCATGTCCGACCATATCGTCCTCACCTCGCACGCGCGCCGCGACAAGCCCGCCGAGCCGATTCACTGGGGTGCACCCACCGCCGCCGAACGCGGCCCCGTGATTGCCAGCCTGGCGAACCCCGCGCAACGTAACGTGATCGGCACCCACGCCGGCGCCTATGCCATCTACCGCGCACTGGCGGTTGCCTCCGGCTCGCTGCAGCGCGACCATCGCCCCGACCTGACCGATACGGCACCCGCCGAGGCCATCGGCCCGCACCCGCAGTGGGCCGATCCGGAAAAGATCGTCTCGCTCGATCCCTGGGGCCACCTCGTTTCCTCCGTCTTCGCGGACCGTATCGCGGCGGGCGTGGATATCCGCCCGACCATCGCCGTCACGCGCGCGCATATCAATATGCCCGAGCTGATATCGGCGATGGCTGCCGGCCGGCTGAAGCCGGACGGCAGCATCCTCTACGCCAATGGCGACGTGCGCGTGACCAAGGCGGCGGTCGATCCGGTCTGGCACCTGCCGGGGCTGGCGGCGCGGTTCGGCATCAAGGAAAGCGCGTTGCGGCGCGGCCTGTTCGAGCAGACCGGCGGCATGTTCCCGGAACTGGTCACGCGGCCCGACCTGAAAGTGTTCCTGCCGCCCATCGGCGGCATGACGCTGTACTTCTTCGGGGACGTCAGCCAACTCGGCAAGACCGAGACCAAAGTGGCTTGCCGCGTGCACGATGAATGCAACGGATCCGACGTATTCGGGTCAGACATCTGTACCTGCCGCCCGTACCTGGCACATGGCATCGAGGTGTGCATCGAGATGGCGCAGCAGGGCGGCGTCGGGCTGGTCGTCTACAACCGCAAGGAAGGCCGCGCGCTGGGCGAGGTGACCAAGTTCCTGGTCTATAACGCCCGCAAGCGGCAGGCGGGCGGCGATCGCGCCGAGACTTACTTCGCCCGCACCGAATGCGTGGCAGGCGTGCAGGACATGCGTTTCCAGGAACTGATGCCGGATGTGTTCCACTGGCTGGGCATCCGCCGCATCGACCGTTGGGCGTCGATGAGTAACATGAAGCATGGCGCGCTGGTGGCGCAGGGCATCGAGGTGGTCGAGCAGGTGGCGATTCCCGAAGCCCTGATCCCGGCGGACGCCCGTGTCGAGATCGACGCCAAGGTGGCGGCCGGCTACTTTACGCACTACACGCCGCCGGATGCCGATGAACTCGCCCTGGCAAAGGGCAGGGGGTTGAACGAATGACAATGTATCCCGAAGAGGATCGTGGCGGCATGGACCGTCGGGGAGCAGGCGAGGAAATGCGTCCGGGCGGGGGCTGGCTCAGCCCTGTGCCGGAAGGGCACCCCGCTTCCGCGCTGCTGTGCGCTGAAGCCGTGCGCACGCATTGCGCGGCGGTCACCGAGCACGTGGCCAGCGGCGCGTCCGAGTTGTTTACCTGGCACCCCGATCGCGTCCATGCGATCGCCGATTACGTGGCCAGCACCATCCGGCAGCGCTATCCGGACCTGCAGGTGCCTTACCACAGCCGCTGGCGCCACTTCGAGAGCGGCTGCGTCGACCAGCGCGTCGACCGCTGGCATGTGTTGTGCGAGCGCGCCGCCATGAGCGGGCCAGAGCACCGCGAAGAGCGTGCGCGCATCGGCATCGACCTGGTGATCCCGAGCGTACTGCTCGACGCCGGCGCGGGACCCGACTGGCGCTACCGCGACCCGGCCAGCGACCTGGTGCTGACCCGCTCCGAAGGGCTGGGCGTGGCCAGCTTCGACCTGTTCGCACGTGGCGGCTTCTCCGCGGCGCCCGGCGACCCGCTGCGCGCCGATGCCGAGCGGCTGCAGCGCATCGACGCCGACAGCATTGCGCACGCCTTCCAGGTGGCCCAGCACAACCCGCTGGTCGGGCTGGAAGGCCGCGCCGGGTTGCTGCGCCGGCTGGGCGAGGTGATGGAGGCTACGCCGGCCCTGTTCGGGCGGCCCGCGCGGCTGGGCAACCTGTATGACTACCTGAAGGCGCACGCGGTCAACGAGCGGCTCGACGCCAGCTTCCTGCTGCGCACGCTGCTGGTGGGGCTGGGGCCGGTCTGGCCGGGACGCATCGTGGTCGAGGGGGTGTCGCTGGGCGATTGCTGGCACCATCCGGCCGCGCCCGGCGGGCTGGTGCCGTTCCACAAGCTCACGCAGTGGCTGACCTATTCGCTGCTGGAACCACTGGAAGACGCGGGCCTGACGGTCACCGGGCTGGATGCGCTGACCGGGCTGCCTGAATACCGCAATGGCGGCCTGCTGTTCGACTTCGAACTGATGGTGCCGCGCGATGCGTCCTTTGTCGCCCAGGCGCATGCGGTGGACGAGCCCGTGATCGTCGAATGGCGCGCGCTGACCGTGACGGGCCTGGATCTGGTGGCCGATGGCGTGCGCCAGGCCCTGGGGCTGGCGGAAGCCGACTTCCCACTGGCGCGCGTGCTGGAGGGCGGCACCTGGTCCGCCGGGCGGCGCATTGCCGCCAAGCGGCGCCCGGGCGGCGCGCCGCCGTTCAGCATCATCAGCGACGGCACTGTGTTCTGAGCAGGGCGGGCGCGGCTGCGCCCGCTGCGATTGCGCAGCAACCGACAAGGTTTGCGTTGGAAAACGTGGCATCAAACATGGCATCAGGAGCGTCCCGATGAACGACATGTCCGCTGTTCCCGCCGTAGCCACCCCCGACGACGATGCTGCCGGCATGCCCGGCGTGCTGGTCGTCGACCACCCGCTCGTGCAGCACAAGGTCACGCTGGTGCGCAGCGAGGAAACCACCACCGACAACTTCCGCCGCCTGGTGCGCGAAATCAGCCAGTTGCTGACCTACGAGGCCACGCGTGACCTGGCGATGGAGACCATCGCCATCCGCACCCCGATCGCGCCGACGCAGTCGCGCGTGCTGTCGGGCAAGAAGCTCTGCCTGGTGTCGATCCTTCGTGCCGGCAACGGCTTCATCGACGGCATGCTGGAGCTGCTGCCGGCGGCGCGCGTCGGCCATATCGGGCTGTACCGCGATCCCGAGACGCTCGAGCCGATCGAGTATTACTTCAAGATGCCCGAAGATATCCACGAGCGCATGGTCATCGTGGTCGATCCGATGCTGGCCACCGGCAATTCCGCCATCGCGGCGCTGAACCGGCTGAAGGAGGCGGGGGTCACCACCATGAAATACGTGTGCCTGATTGCCTCGCGCCCGGGGCTGCGCGCGCTGCGTGCCGCGCATCCCGAGGTGAGCATCGTCACCGCCGCGATCGACGACACGCTCAATGAGCACGGGTATATCGTGCCCGGCCTGGGCGATGCCGGCGACCGGCTCTACGGCACACGCTGATGGACTCGCGCGCCAGCGCCCCATCGCGCCGGCCGCTGCCGATGCACGGCGCGCTGCTTGCGCACGAAGGTCCCGCCGGCCGCATCCGGCAGGAGAACCAGGCCATGATCCTGCGCGCGGCCGAGTATGTGTTCGCGCGCGCGGGGTTTGCCGGCGCCACCATGGCCGAGATCGCGACGCGCGCCGGCGTGCCCAAGTCGAACCTGCACTACTACTTCCGCACCAAGCAGGCGCTGTACCGTGCGGTGCTGGCCCACACGCTGCAGCTGTGGCTGTCGGAGACCGATATCATCCGGGCCGAACTGCCGCCGCAGGTGGCGCTGGAGCAATACATCCGCGCCAAGATGCGGCTGTCCGCCAGCCATCCTGATGCCTCGCGCGTGTTTGCCAACGAGCTGCTGCACGGCGCCCCGGAGATCGGCGAGATCCTGCGCCATGCGCTGCGCGAACTGGTGGCGCGCAAGGCCGCGGTAGTGCAGCAATGGATCGACAGCGGCCAGATGGCGCCGGTTGACCCGCAGCACCTGTTCTTCACCATCTGGGCCGCGACGCAGACCTATGCCGATTTCGAGTCGCAGGTATGCGCGGTGCTCGGCGTGAGCCAGCTGGGGCGGCAGGACTATGCGCAGGCGACCGAGCACCTGGTGGCGCTGCTGCTGCGCGGCTGCGGCCTCGCGCCCGAGGCCATGAGCATGCAGGTGCTGGCCGACGGGCAGGGGTGAGCAAATCGTCCGTACCGTACGAAACGTCCGTACGCGCGCTACCTGCGTCCCGCGCGGCAATGCGATCATGCGCCGTGCTTTTCGTCTGAACCCTTCGCGTCAAGAGGCGCCATGCTCGACCTGATCCTGCGGCACTGCAACCTGCCCGACGGGCGCACCGGCATCGATATCGGCGTTGCCGATGGCCGCATCGCCGCGGTGGAACCGGCGCTGGCCGCGCGGGCCGCAGAGGAAATCGATGCCGCCGGGCAGCTGGTGTCGCCGCCGTTTGTCGACGCGCATTTCCATATGGACTCGACGCTGTCGTACGGGCTGCCGCGCGTGAACCAGTCAGGCACGCTGCTCGAGGGGATTTCGCTGTGGGGCGAACTCAAGCCGATGCTGACGCAGGAAGCGCTGGTCGAACGCGCGCTGGCCTACTGCGACTGGGCCGTCGCGCGCGGGCTGCTGGCGATCCGCTCCCATGTCGACGTCTGCGATCCGCGCCTGCTTGCGGTGGAAGCGCTGCTGCACGTGCGCGAGCGCGTGCGTCCTTACCTCGACCTGCAACTGGTGGCGTTCCCGCAGGACGGCGTGCTGCGCGCGCCCGGCGCGATGCAGAATCTGACGCGCGCGCTGGACATGGGCGTCGACGTGGTCGGCGGCATCCCGCATTTCGAGCGCACCATGGCGCAGGGCGCGGAATCGGTGCGACTGCTGTGCGAACTGGCGGCGGAGCGCGGGCTGCGCGTCGACATGCATTGCGACGAGAGCGACGACCCGCTGTCGCGCCATATCGAGACGCTGGCGAGCGAAACCGTGCGGCTCGGCCTGCATGGCCGCGTGGCTGGCTCGCACCTGACCTCGATGCATTCGATGGACAACTACTACGTGTCCAAGCTGATCCCGCTGATGCGCGAGGCCGGCGTCGCGGCGATCGCCAACCCGCTGATCAATATCACGCTGCAGGGCCGGCATGACAGCTATCCGAAGCGCCGCGGCATGACGCGCGTGCCGGAACTGCTGGCGGCGGGCGTGCCGGTCGCCTTCGGCCACGACTGCGTGATGGACCCGTGGTACGGCCTGGGCTCGGGCGACATGCTCGAAGTCGCGCACATGGGCTTGCACGTCGCGCAGATGACCGGGCAGGAGGCGATGCGGGCCTGCTTTGCCGCGGTGACCGCGACGCCGGCACAAATCCTTGGTCTGGACGGCTACGGCATCGCGCCGGGCTGCCGCGCCGACCTGGTGCTGCTGCAGGCGCGCGACCCGGTCGAGGCGATCCGGCTGCGCGCCACGCGGCTGCGTGTGCTGCGGGCCGGCAAGACCATCGCCAGCACGCCGCCGGCGACGGCGGCGCTGCAACTGCCCGGGCGGCCGGCGCTGGTCGATTTCATGCGGCAGGGTGCCGCGCAGTAGGCCCGGCGGATGCTCCCCCAGGATTTTTGCTGAGAGGTGTTGACACCGCCCGGTGCTGGCGGCATAATTTCGTTCTTCGCATCGCAGCAGCAATGCAGCGAAACGAAGCCCAGATGGCGGAATTGGTAGACGCACTAGGTTCAGGTCCTAGCGGTGGCAACACTGTGGAGGTTCGAGTCCTCTTCTGGGCACCAATATTCGGAAAGGCTCGCGCAAGCGAGCCTTTTTTCGTTTACGGTCTCGATCGCAGGCCCTTCCGATCGACATTCCGCGGCGGCAAGATCAGGCCGCCGGCACCCCTTCCTCGCTCTGCGCTTCGCGCACGCAATTGCGCCCCTCCGCCTTGGCCCGGTACATCGCCGCATCGAACTGTCGCAACTGGCCGGGCCCGCCCACAACGAGCAGCCGTTCGCTTGAGCGCGTGGCATCGACCAGGCTCTGCACTGGCATCGGCTGTCGCGCCGCCACGGGCGCCATGATCTGCGAGGCGATGCGCCCGCCGTACTCGCGCAGGTCGCCCAGCATCTTGCCGGTCAGCGCGGGCGCGGCGAGGCCTTCATGGCAGGCCGACAACTCGCGCACTTGCCAGGCGATGGCGGGCTGCAGCAAGTCGACCACGTCGAACATGCTTTCGACGGCCTGGCGGATCGCCTCCATGTCGCGTTCTGCAAGTGGGCGCGCGGCCAGTTCGTCGATCTCGGCGCGCGCCCGCTGCAACCGCTCGCGCACGCGCTCGACCATCAGTGGCGGCAGGTGGTGGCTATGCAGGCCGAAGGACGGCGCGGGCGCTGTGGTCAGGCGCTGCAGCGCGGCGTCGCTGAGCCCGCGCATGGCGCGCAGCCGGGGGCGCGCGCGGCGCTGTCGGCCAGTGGCGGTTCGCCCAGCACGCTGTTGGCCGGCCCGCGTTCGGCGGACAGCACGTTGGCCGTGTCGAGCACGACGCGGTACGCCGAGATGTCATGGAGGTTCTGCCGTGCGGCCATGAAGGTGCCGAACGAGCGCGCGATCACCAGCGCGGCCAGCGCGAGCGTGCAAAGGCCGCCGACCGCGGTGGCGATTGCCAGCTTTCGCTGCAGGCTGCTGCCGCGCCGTGCCGCCGCCACGGCGCTACGCCGGCGCGTGCGTTGCCACCGTGCCATGGGTTCCGCTCCCGGTTGCTGTGTGCCGGGCAATGCATGAAAGGTTTGTCATTCTCGCCATTATTGACGAAAAAGGATCATTTCAAGCGCAATCCCGCTGCGATTTGATCCCGGCCGCCTGCACCGGCGCGCATTGGCTGTCTGCCGTGCCGGCCGTGCGCGCCATTGTCACCGCGCGCTCACGAACATTCCCCGCTTACGCAAGCGGTTGGATTGACCTATGCTCAAGCTCATCGGGCAAGCAGATATAACGTCCGAAGGTGGTTGCCATGACTATGGTCTTGTCATCATCGAGAGAGAGGGAGGCGGGGTCTTGCCCCGGTTGGCACCCGTGTGCCGCGCATCCGGGTCCGATCCTGCACCACCTGCAATGCTGCAGCATCCTGGCCGTGCTGATGTGTGCGCTGGCCCACGCGGATGATGCGGTTCCCGAAAGGATTGCCGACAGCCACGGCGTCTCCGGCTGGGACCAGCCGCTGCAGGCGCAGGGCATGCCAGCGCCGCTCGCCGGGGCGTCCGAGATGCCCGGGACGCCCGGGACGCCTGAGACGCTGGTGGCCGGCGCCGACATACCGGCCAGCGCCCCTGCATTCTTCAGTAGTACCCCCGAACCGGTCACCATCGAGTACGCGACACGGGCGCCGCAGCAGCCTTCGTCGTCATTGCCGCTTGCGATGGGAGCGGGGCCGGATGACGATGCGCCGGGCCTCGCCGCCGTGGACCGCGACCTCGTCGCCATGGTCGATCGCCCGCGCCGCTTGACGATGCACATGGACGATGTCACCAGCGCCGGCGGCTTTGTCGACGGGCGCGTGCGCACCATGGCGCTGGCTGTCGATGCAGTGGTGCCGCGCGCCGGCGGCCTGACGATCCAGTCGCGGCTGCAGCTGGCGTACCAGCCCGGCATGTCACCGGTCAGCGGCGTGCAGGCGCAGGGCATGCCCGGCGATTCCAGCGCCACCGGCATCGGCGTACGGCTCTATGGCGCGCAGCCGACGCGGCTGGCCGGCATCTATCCGTTCGTTGAAGCCGACTGGTGGCAGGACAGCCGCAAGCAAAGCATCAACATCAACGGCACGAAGATCGATGCCGACCTGCTGCGCGGGCTGTTCTCGTTCAATATCGGCGCGCACGGCAACACGGCGACCGGCGTGAAGCTGTGGTTCAAGGTGAGGGCGGGGCGTAATCCGGGCGGTACGGTCGGTGCCAGGTACCGTTGGTAGTTTCAGAGTGGCGGCGAGCGCTTGCGCACCGGGTGGTGCGCGTCCTTCGCGCAGAGGCGCCATGAACAGAGGCGCCATGAAAAAAGGGCTTCCGTTTCCGGAAGCCCTTTTCCTTTCTGCATAGGTGGCGCGGCTGGCAGGATTCGAACCCACGACCCCTTGGTTCGTAGCCAAGTACTCTATCCAACTGAGCTACAGCCGCACACGAGAGGCCGAATTGTAGCGGAATTTCGGGATTGCGCAAGGGGTTCGCGAAAAAACTTTCATGCCCGCTGCGGGCAATGCGCCGTCCTCTTATGCCGTCTCTTATGCCGTCACTTCAGCCCAGGCACCGTCCGCCTCGCGTGCCTTGCCTTCGTCACGCAGCTTGAGCAGGTGCGCCAGCAGCGAGCGCTGCGCGACCGGATGCATGCGCGGCGGCACGTCGTCATAGACGCGCAGCACCAGCGCTTCGATTGGCGCGGGCCCCAGTTCTCGCAGCGCGGCCGCGACCTTGGCTTCACGTTGCAAGCGGTGGCGGACCAGCAGGCGGATCGCGTCCTGCGGACGCGCGATCAGGAAGCCGTGCCCGGGCGCGAGCCATTCCAGGTCTTCTTCCTGCAAGGCAGCGAGAGAATCGAGGTAGGCGCGCATGTCGCCGTCGGGCGGCCCGATCACGACTGTCGAGCCCTGCATCACGTGGTCGCCGGTGAACAGGGTCTTCTCTTCTTCAAGCAGGTAGCACAGGTGGTTCGACGCGTGGCCCGGCGTATGGCAGACGCGCAGCGTGCAGTGGTCGCCGATGGCGATGCGCTCGCCGTGCGCGAGTTCGCGCTGCGGTGCGAAGCTGGCGTCCTGCCACTGCCCGGCGGGCGCGCCACGGCCAAGTACGACGGCGCCGGTGGCAGCCTGCAGCGCGGCGGCCGCGGGCGAATGGTCGAGGTGCGTGTGCGTGGCGAAAATCCAGCGGATCGGACCCGGCGCCGCGGCCAGGATGGCGCGCACATGTTCGCCGTCATCGGGGCCGGGATCGATCACGGCCCATTCGTTGCGCGCGCCGCCGCCGATCAGGTAGGTGTTGGTGCCGGGGCCGGTCATCACGCTGCCGTTGTTAGCGGTGACGCGCCAGACACGCTCGGACAGCTGCACCGGCAAGCCGGGGCACAGTTCGTAACGGCCATGGTGCTTGCCCTCGGGATCGATGCGGCCGATCTCGGCATAGCATGGCTCGTTGGGCATCACCGGCCGTACGCCGGCAGCGCCCGTGGCCAGCCGCGGCATGATGCAGGCGATGCCGCGCAACTGGGCGGCATAGGCGAAGCAGGCCTCGGCGTTCTCGAATTGCGCGATTGCCGCCAGCGTCCGGCGCGTGACATGCATCAGCGTCAGCCCGCTGGCCGGATCGGCAGCTTCGGCGGGGCGGATCCAGCGGTGTTCGACAATCTCGGCGCCGTCGGCGACCACCTCCTGGCCTTCCGGCGCGATGGCGACGAAGAAGCGCGTATCGAAGCGCTTGGGCAGGCCCGGTGGCGTGAGCCAGTAACTGTGGTAGGCGAGCCGGTCAGTTGCCAGCCTCAGTCCCAACTGCTCGCACGCATGCGCCAGCCCGGGCCCGCCGCGCTGCACGGCGGCGCGCAGCAGCGCCTGCTGTCCGGCGTCGAGGGCATCGGGCGACAGCGGGCGTCCGTCGCTGCCATAGGCAAGCAGCACGCCGGCTTCTTCGAAGCATTCGCGCACCGCGGCGACGTAGAAGTCCAGGCCGCCGGCCGGCAGGCCCAGGCGCTCGCTCGCGACGATGTCGTCAAGGCCCTGGGCATGCGCATGCAGCGCCTTGTCTTGCAGCGCGTCTAGCGTGCCGCCGGGAAACACGTAGGCGCCGCTGCTGCGGTCGTTGGCGCGCTCGACGCGGCGGACCAGCAGGACTTCCATGCCGGCGGGCGCGTCGCGCACGACCAGCAGGCTGGCGGCATTGCGCAGCAAAGGCGCGGGGATGGCGGTGGTGGCAGGGCGTGCGCCGCTTGTCTCTGTGGTTGTCATTGTGTCGGCATCGTGATGTCTTGCGGCGCCGCGCGCTGCGCGCCGGCGCCGGGAGCCGATAGTGTAGCCGCGTTGAAAGATTCGCAATCGCGGGCAAATCCGGATGCAGCGGGCGCCGCCGGGGCCCGCCCGGCTTTGGCTTTTCTGCCCGAAGGCATTAATCTGATAGCTCCGCTTCACTTTTTGGGAGGGCGCGAAGGTGCGCGCTCCCGCTGCGAGGAGGTCCGCGTGAACCGAGCTTCAATCCTGTGCCTGCCGCTGGCGTGCCTGCTGGCCGCCTGCGAAACGCCGCCGCAGACCGCGCCGCGTCCGGTCGCGCCCGCCACCACGCGCATCACGGTGGATTCGCAGACCGTGTCCACGGCGGCCTCGGGCGCCTGCGAGCCGGCCGTCGCCGAAGCGCTCAAGCGTCGCTATCCGCAGCCAGGCAGCGTCATGCTGATGGCCGACCGCGAGCAGTACTACCAGCGCCCCAACGCGCAGACCTCGGTCAATGGCGAAGGCGTGTTCGAGCCTGACGACAGTTCGTCGGCGATCAGCTTCCACTATGCCTGCCTGTACAACGCGCGCACGGGCAAGGTCGACGATGTGCAGATGCGGTATTGAGCTGGCCCGCGCAGTCATTCCGGGCTCCATGGCCTTGGCCAAACGGTCCAGCGGCCACGGCGATCCCGCCACGGGTGCTTTCCCGTTGCGCGCAGCGGACACCTTGTGCTTCCATCGTGCTCGATACGTGCATTATCATGCACGATTTTCCGCGCGCTCCGCCTTGCGTGTGCTTGCCCGCGCTCCCCTACGCGCGAGTAATTGACACGGCGCAGGGGGAGGGACAAGATGCGGAAGCAAACAGATGCGTCTCCCGGACGACATGTCGGCAGTCATAGCCGCAACCCGGGAAAAGTCGCGAGAAACGGGAACGGGGTCATGAAGCCTTCATTTCGCCTTATGGCGAGCGCGGTCACGCTCGCAGTCATGCTTTCCGGCTGCGCCAGCGCGCCGGATTCGTCCGCCATCCAGGCGGCCGCCGCCATTGAACAGCCACCGTCCGACCAGGCCATGAAGGCCCTGTCGGCCGAGGTGTTCACCTATGCCTATCCGCTGGTGCTGATGGACGTGACGCGCGAGCTGATGACGCTGCGCACGCCGGTCAACACCTTCACCCACAAGCGCACGTTCCCGGACGCCAGCTTCACCGATGTGGTCAGCCCTAACGCCGACACGCTGTCTTCGTCGGCATGGCTGGACCTGTCGCGCGAGCCGGTGATCCTGTCCGTGCCCGACACGCAAGGGCGCTTTTACCTGATGCCGCTGATGGATGCGTGGACCAATGTGTTTGCCTCGCCGGGCAAGCGCACCACCGGCACCCGTCGCGGCATTTTCGCCATCACCGGCCCCGACTGGCGCGGTACGCTGCCCAAGGGCGTGCAGGAGATCCGCTCGCCGACTTCGATGGTCTGGCTGATCGGGCGCACCCAGGCCAACGGCAAGCAGGATTATCCGGCGGTGCACCGGCTGCAGGACCAGTACCGGCTGACGCCGCTGTCCGCCTGGGGTGGCGGCCGCCGCGTGCCCGAGCGCCCCGCGCCGCGCGCCGCTGCGGTCGACACGCAGAGTTCGCCGGTGGAGCAGGTCGCGGCGATGGACGCCCAGGCCTTCTTCACGCGCTTCGCCGCGCTGCTGCCGGCCAATCCGCCGGCGCCGGGCGACAGCGCCATGGTGGAGAAGCTGCGGCGCATGGGCATCCACCCTGGCGTGCCGTTCAAGACCACGGTGTTGGAACCGACGACCGCGCGCGCGGTGCAGGAAGGCGCGACCGCGGCGCTGGCGGCGATCGTGCAGGGCGCGCGCAAGGGTAATGCCGATGCCGGCAACGGCTGGGTCATGCACCGCGATCTCGGCAACTATGGCACCAACTATGCCCGCCGCGCGGTGACCGCGTGGGTGGGGCTGGGCGCCAACCTCCCGGAAGATGCGATCTACGCGTCGGCACGCACCGATGCCAACGGCACGCCGTTGCAGGGCGGGGCGCGCTATGTGCTGCATTTCGACAAGGGCCAGCTGCCGCCGGCACGCGCATTCTGGTCGCTGACGCTCTACAACGACCGGCAGGCCTTCATCCCTAACCCGATGCAGCGCTACGCCCTCAGCAGCCGCGACCGCCTGCGCTACAACCGCGACGGCTCGCTCGACATCTATATCCAGCACGAACGCCCGGCAGGCGCCAGGGCCGCCAACTGGCTGCCGGCTCCGCCCGACGGACTGAACATGATGTTGCGCGCGTACTGGCCGGAGCAGGCGCTGCTCGATGGCAGCTGGATGCCGCCGGCGGTGATGCGGGTGAACTGAAACAGGCGAGTATCTCGCCCCCACTGCCATTTGTGGGAGTGGGAACAAGATCTCCAACTTTGTCAGTACGCAAAAAAAGGCCGCATGCCCGTGGGCATGCGGCCTTTCTTGTTTGACTGCGCGAGGTGCGGGGTCGCTCAGTGCGCGTGCGTCGCGCAGGCGGTGCAGGCGGTGCCGCCGGCAGGCGTCGCGCCGACGTGGCCGGCCGGCTTGCCGACCCGCTTCCACGCCATCGTGCCGGGGCTGGACCAGCGCTCGCGCAGCGCGCGCGCCGCACTGACCATGTTGGCCAGCGCCGTCTCGGTTTCTTCCCAGCCGCGCGTCTTCAGGCCGCAGTCCGGATTGACCCACAAGCGCTGCGGCGGCACCACCTCGCAGGCACGGTCGAGCAGCCGCTCCATCGCCTGCACCGACGGCACGCGCGGCGAGTGGATGTCGTAGACGCCGGGCCCGATCTCGTTGGGGTAGTCGAAGTCGCCAAAGCCTTCCAGCAGTTCCATCGCCGAGCGCGAAGTCTCGATGGTGATCACGTCGGCGTCCAGTGCAGCGATCGACGGCAGGATGTCGTTGAACTCGGCGTAGCACATATGCGTGTGGATCTGGGTCTGGTCCTTGACGCCGCTGGCCGACAGGCGGAAAGCGGTGACCGCCCAGTCCAGGTACGCGTCCCAGTCGCCGCGGCGCAGCGGCAGGCCTTCGCGCAGCGCGGGTTCGTCGATCTGGATCACGCGGATGCCGGCGTGTTCCAGGTCGCACACCTCGTCGCGGATGGCCAGTGCAAGCTGGCGTGCGGTGGTTGCGCGCGGCTGGTCGTCGCGCACGAACGACCATTGCAGCATGGTGATCGGACCGGTGAGCATGCCCTTCATCGGCCGCTCGGTCAGCGACTGCGCGTAGCGGGTGGTGTCCACCGTCATCGGCTCCGGCCGGTACACATCGCCGTAGATCACCGGCGGCTTGACGCAGCGCGAGCCATAGCTCTGCACCCAGCCGTTCTCGGTAAAGCCGTAGCCGCACAGCTGCTCGCCGAAATACTCGACCATGTCGTTGCGCTCGGCCTCGCCGTGGACCAGCACGTCCAGGCCCAGTTCTTCCTGCTTGCGCACGGCCAGCGCGATTTCGGCGCGGATGCGCTCCAGGTACTCCAGCGCGCCGATGTCGCCGCGCTTGAAGGCCGCTCGGGTCTGGCGAATGGCCGCGGTCTGCGGGAACGAGCCGATGGTGGTGGTCGGCAGCAGCGGCAGCTGCAGCGCCTCGCGCTGGCGCTCGATGCGTTGTGCGAACGGGCTGGCGCGGCGGGCCATGTCGGCGCTCACGCCGGCCAGGCGCTGCTGCACGCGCGGGTTGACCACGCGGCGCGATTGCCGGCGCGAGGCCTGCACGGCGTCGGACGCGGCCAGCTGCGCGGCGACGGCGGCGTCGCCTTCGTTGAGCGCGCGTGCCAGCAGCTGCAGTTCGCCGAGCTTCTCGGTGGCGAAGGCCAGCCACGACTTCAGCTCGGCATCGAGGCGCACTTCATGCGCCAGCGACACCGGCACATGCAGCAGCGAGCATGACGGGGCCAGCCACAGGCGATCGCCGAGCGCCGCCTGCACGGGGCGCAGCGTGTCGAGCACGCGGCGCAGATCGGTGCGCCAGATATTGCGGCCGTCGATGACGCCGGCGGACAGCACGGCATGCGCCGGCAGTGCGGCCTGCCATGCGGCCAACTGGGCCGGAGCGCGCACCAGGTCGATGTGGAAGCCGTCGACCGGCAGCGCGGCGGCGCGCGCGGCGTGGTCGGCGGCGGTGTCGAAGTACGTCGCCAGCAGCAGCTTCGGGCCAGCGTCGCGCAGGCCGTCGTAGGCGCTGTCGAAGGCATCGAGCCACGCGGGCTCCAGGTCCAGGCACAGTGCGGGTTCGTCGATCTGCACCCACTCGATGCCACGCGCCTTCAGCTGGCCGAGGATGCGGCGGTAGGCCTGCACCAGCTTCGGCAGCAGCGAGAGGCGGTCGAAGCCGGCCACGTGGCTCTTGGACAGCCACAGGTAGGTGACCGGGCCCACCAGCACCGGGCGCGCGCGCAAGCCCTGCGCCAGCGCTTCGTCGGTTTCCTCGAAGAACCAGGCCGGGCCGCCGTCGAAGGTGGTGTCGGCATCCAGCTCGGGGACCAGGTAGTGGTAGTTGGTGTCGAACCACTTGGTCATTTCCATTGCCGGCTGCTCGCGGTTGCCGCGCGCCAGCTCGAAATAATGCGTCAGCGTCAGCTGCGCGGGATCGAAGCCGAACCGGCGCGGCAGTGCGCCCAGCAGCGCGGTCAGGCTGAGCATCTGGTCGTAATAGGCGAAGTCGCCGGTGGCGACGGTGTCCAGGCCGCGCTCGGCCTGCAGTTGCCAGTGCCGGCGGCGCAGTTGCGCGGCCACCTCGCGCAGCGTGGCTTCGCTGCTTTCACCGCGCCAGAAGGACTCCTGCGCGAATTTCAGTTCGCGGCGTTCGCCGATGCGGGGAAAGCCGAGGATATGGGTGCGTGCCATGGGGAACTTGCTCCGGAAGATGACTGGCGCACAGTGTCGGTTTCCCCATAAAATGAATCAAGCGACAAGTTTTAAACAACATATGAATCCATTTCATACGACAAGAGGGCGGTCCCGCGCCCTGGCCTGCGCATGATCGAAGTCCGCCATTTCCGCTCGCTGGTTGCGATTGCCGAATCCGGCAAGCTCGCCACCGCGGCCGAGCGCGTGCATGTCAGCCAGTCGGCGCTGTCACACCAGATCAAGGCGATCGAGGCGCACTACGGCCTGCCGCTGTTCGACCGGACCCGGCAGGGGCTGCGTTTCACGCCGGCGGGCGAACGCCTGCTGGCACTGGCGCGGGAGGTGCTGGCCGCGGTCAGCGCGGCCGAGCGCGATATCGAACGGCTCAAGGGCGACACCCGCGGCGAACTGCGCGTGGTGCTGGAGTGCCATACCTGCTTTGACTGGCTGATGCCGGTGATGGACGAATTCCGCCGCCGTTGGCCCGAGGTGGAGGTGGACCTGGTGGCGGGCTTCCATGCCGACCCGATCTCGCTGCTCAGCGAAGGCCGCGCCGACATGGTGATCGGCTCGCAGCCGGCGGTGCGGCGCGGGCTCGACGTCGCGCCGCTGTTCCGCTTCGAGATCCTGGCGGTGATCGCCAACGAACACCGGCTGCGCAACAAGCGGCGCATCGACGCCGCCGACCTGGCCGGCGAGACGCTGATCACCTACCCGGTGCCGGAGCAGCGCATCGACCTGATCCGCGAGGTGCTGGAACCCGCCGGCATCCGGCTGCAGCGGCGCACGGCGGAACTGACGGTGGCTGTGCTGCAACTGGTGGCGAGCCGGCGCGGCGTGGCGGCATTGCCCAACTGGGGCGTGAAGAACTACGTCGACCACGACTACGTGCTGGCCAAGCGGATCGGCGCCAGGGGGCTGTGGAGCGAGCTCTATGCGACGGTTCCGGCGCCGCTGGCGCGCCGGCCTTACATGGCGGATTTTGTCGCGATCGTGCGTGACACGTGCGCGGCGCAGCTCGACGGCATTGAACTGCTGCCGGCCTAGCGCAGGCGGCTAGGCCGGCAGCGCCAATCCGGCGTCGCTGCTCACCTGTGGGGTGGCGGCGCGCGGCGCGGCAGTAGACCCGCATTGCGCTTCGCTGTCCGGGTCGTCGACGTCCGCGCCCAGCACGGCCATGTCGATGCCGCTCTCCAGCCGGCGCAGGAACAGCCACAGCAGGCTGGCATCGGCCGCGGTCAAGGTTGCATGCAGCACCGGCTTACTCGCCGTGTGAAAGCGGGGCGAGTCGAAGCGCAACTGTTCAGGTGCCAGTCCGGTGCGGCGGGCGCTGGCAAACACCCACTCCATCGCGCCGAACGGGTCGGTGCTGTCGAGTTGCAGGGAAAGGCGCAGGGTGGGAAGGACAGTGGCTGGCATGTGGCGATTCCGGCAGATCATCTGATGAGGTTAATTTACCAGCCGGACTGCAAAATGAGCTTCTTTCTTTTCTCCAATATCCTGGGATATGAAAAAGAAGCATCTGCATATGGCAGAATTCTCAGAATATTCTTTCGATAAAAAGCGTAGCCATGGTGCAACCTCCCAAGCTCGACGACACCGACCGGCGCATCCTGCGCGAACTCCGCCGCGACGGCCGGCTGTCCAATGCGAAGCTGGCCGAGCAGGTCGGCCTGTCCGCCACGCCTTGCTGGAACCGGGTGCGCGCGCTCGAGGAAGGCGGGGTCATCGAAGGCTATGCGGCGCTCCTGAACCAGAAAGCCTTGGGATTGCCGGACACGGTCCTGATCGAGGTCACCCTGGAGCGGCACGACGACGACATGCTGTACCGCTTCGGCCAGGCGCTGGCCGAGCTGCCTGAAGTGATGGAGGCCTACCTGCTGACCGGGGACTATGACTACCTGATCAAGGTCGCCGTTGCCGGGACGCAAGGCTATGAGGAATTCCTGCGCCACAAGCTGTACAAGCTGCCCGGGCTGCGCCACAGCCGCTCGACCTTCGTGCTGCGCACGCTGAAGCGCGAGCCCTCGGTCGAACCCTGAGCCGCCAGCCGGCGCAGCAGATGGCTACGCCGTCCGCATCACTTCGGCCGTGGAGTTGCGCAGCGCGCGCATCGCATCGTCGCATTGCTGGGAGGAGATGGGGTGGACCAGCAGCGCCCAGCGGCCGTGCTGCACAGCGTCGCGCACGGGTGTGATGACCAGTTGATGGTCGGGACGGGCGGTAGCCAGGCCAGCCAGCAGCATGCCAAGCACGATGCCGATGAAAATCGCCGCGCCGGCCGCCGGGCCCGGGTTCTGGATCACGGCATCTACCTCCTGCCGGTGCAGGATGCCGATCACCGCGAGGCCGATCACGGCGCCGAGCGCGCCCAGCATCAGGTGCGAACGTACTGCCGTGCGCACGATGCCGTCGTTGTCGGGCTCGAGCTTGCGCCCGAAGTGTGCTTCGTAAGGATGCACCAGCCGGACCTGGCCACGCTTCAGGTGCGCCTCGTAGCACACCCGCTAGGCGGCGCTGTTCGCTGCTGACTTGGTGTCGAACAGCGCGGCAATCCTGGTGCTGGCTTCTTCCCCAATCAGTGGATTCCGGGTCATGGCGAACTCCTGAAGATATGATGCCGGATGCCCGCCAGGTTGCGGCCGGTGCCCGGCTTCCGTCTCTGTAAACAAGTCTAGAGACCATTGTGAAGCGGTTGCATAAGTCGGTCGCGCGCCCTGCTGTAGGAATATGCCGACGACCCGCAACGGTGCATTCCATGCCCGAATCAAGCGCGAACGCGCAATTCCGCTCATAATGTCGCCGGTGCCGGGCCGCCCCGTGCCCATTGAAAAGAATTCCGGTATGAATGACACAGAAATTGAGCTGATCGATTCGGCACGCCTGCCGACGCGATTTGGTGACTTCACGGCACACGCCTTCAAGGGCGCTCACTCAGGTATTGAACACCTGGCCCTCAGCGTGGGCGAGGTGGCGGGCGACGACGTCCTGATCCGCATGCACTCCGAATGCCTGACCGGAGATGTCTTCGGTTCCTGCCGCTGCGACTGCGGCCCGCAACTGGAACTGGCCATGGAAAAGATCGCGGCCGAGGGCCGCGGCATCCTGCTGTACCTGCGTGGCCACGAAGGCCGCGGCATCGGCCTGGCCGAGAAGATCCGCGCCTACCGCCTGCAGGACGGTGGGCTCGATACCGTCGACGCCAACCTGGCGCTGGGCCAGGCCATCGACGCGCGCAACTATGCCTTTGCGGCCGACCTGCTGCACCAGTGGGGCGTCACGTCGGTGCGGCTGATGAGCAATAACCCGCTCAAGGCCGCCGCGCTGGAAAAGGCCGGCATCAGGGTCAACGAGCAGCTGCGGCACATCGTGCCGTCCAATGCCGAGAACGAGAAATACCTGGCGACCAAGCGCACGCGCATGGGACACCTGCTCGACTGACGACGGCCGGCCAGGCGGCTTGCCGGGTGACTTCCCGGCTGCCCACGGGCCCGTCAGGACGAAGCGCGACGGGCTTTTTCCTCACATGATTCCTGCCGGAGTCGGCCGGCACCGCGTTTCCGGGCGCTGGCGGATACGCTGTCGCGGCAGTGGACTGCCGGGGCGGCACGATGCCTGCGCCGCGCCGGCAATCCGTTCTCCTAGCTTTCGGGGATTTCCTGGTCGGCGCCCTCACGCGGGACCACTTCGGCCGCGATGCGCTCGCCCAGATCCCGTTGTGCGACCTTCAGGTCGTAGGTCACCTGCAAATTCATCCACGAGCGCGCATCTCCACCGAAATAGCGCGTCAGGCGCAACGCGGTGTCGGGCGTAATGCCGCGCTGTTCGCGCACGATCTCGTTGATGCGAGCCGGTGTCACACGTAGCGCCAGTGCCAGGGCATTGGCGCTCATGCCCAGCGGCACCAAGTATTCCTCGCGCAAGATTTCACCCGGATGGATAGGGCGCATGCCGTTTTCAAAGCGGGCCATGTTGCAGTCCTCAGTGATAGTCAATGATCTCGACAGCCGCGGGGCCGTCATGGGTCCAGATGAAGCAGATCCTCCACTGGCCATTGCTTGATGACGCCGCCACACTGGGGGCGCTGCGCTTTGAATGATTGGATCATATCGTATATCGATAATCGATAAATGGCAAACCAGCGAATTTGCAAGGAGCGGATACCTCCATGAAGCCGCCGTCGCCATAGCGCTGGACCGTCATGAATCTGAAAGCGGGGAACGCCCTCGAGCCACGCACTCGATACGAATTCCTTTCCGAACTGTTACACTGTATGGATGTACAGTGTATGGACTACACCTTCACAGGCCTGCCCCCGGGCCCTGTGCTATGGTGGTCTGCTCCAGGCCCGCCTGGCCGATAGCCTCCCTCCGTCCACGCCTATCCCTCCCTTAACGCATTGATCCGAAAGAAGAAATCGTGTCGAGCAAGCAGCTGATTCGCATTCGCGGCGCCCGCCAGCACAACCTCAAGGATGTCGACCTCGACCTGCGCCCCGGCGAGATGACCGTGGTCACCGGGCCGTCCGGCTCGGGCAAGTCCAGCCTGGTATTCGACACGCTCTATGCCGAGGGCCAGCGCCGCTACGTCGAGACCTTCAGCGCCTACGCGCGCCAGTTCCTGGACCGGATGGACCGCCCGCAGGTGGAGCGGGTCGACGGCGTGCCGCCGGCGATTGCCATCGACCAGACCAACCCGGTGCGCAGCTCGCGTTCGACCGTCGGCACGATGACGGAGCTGAACGACCACCTGAAGCTGCTGTATGCGCGCGCGGCGGAGCTGTTCGACAAGCAGACCGCGCAGCCGGTGCGCCACGACACGCCGGAGACGATCTACGCCGGGCTGCTGGCGCGCACGGCCGCGGGCCAGCCGCACCACGATGCACGGCTGGTGGTGACGTTCCCGGTCGAGCTGCCGGAATCGACGACCGAGGAAGAGGTCCAGCAATGGCTGTCCGTCAGCGGCTACACGCGCGTGCAGGCGCAGCGCGTGGTGCAGTCGCCGACCGGCGCGCGCAAGCTGCTCGACGTGGTCGCCGATCGCTTCCGCATCGGCAATACCGAGAAAGTGCGCGTGGTGGAGGCGATCGAAGCCTCGCTCAAGCGTGGCGGCGGACGTGTCAACATCTACGTGCTGGCCGATGGCGACGACGGCCCGGTGTGGCGCTTCTCCACCGGCCTGCATAGCCCCGACAGCGACCTGCGCTACGCCGATCCGCAGGCCGCGCTGTTCTCCTTTAACTCCGCGTACGGCGCCTGCGAAACCTGCCGCGGCTTCGGCCGCGTGATCGGCGTCGACCTCGGGCTGGTGATCCCGGACGCGCGCAAGACGCTGCGCGAAGGCGCGATCAAGCCGATGCAGACCCCGGCATGGAAGGAGTGCCAGGACGACCTGATGCGCTACGCCGGCAAGGCTGGCATCCCGCGCGACACGCCCTGGGCCGACATGACCGAGGCCGAGCGCCACTGGGTCGTCCATGGCTCGCCGGACTGGAACGGTCAGTGGAACAAGCAGTGGTACGGGGTGATGCGGTTCTTCAGCTACCTGGAGTCGAAGGCCTACAAGATGCACATCCGGGTGCTGCTGTCCAAGTACCGCAGCTATACCCCGTGCGAAACCTGCGGCGGCGCGCGCCTGAAGACCGAGTCGTTGCTGTGGCGCCTGGGATCGAAGGGCAATGCCGACGCGGTACTCGCGGCCGAACGCCGCTTCCTGCCGCGCGGCGTTGACTGGGACCGATCGCAACTCGAAGCGCTGCCCGGCCTGACGGTGCACGACCTGATGCTGCTGCCGATCGAGCGCATCCGCCGCTTCTTTGACGAACTGACGCTGCCCAGCGCGATGCTGGACGATGCCCTCAAGCTGCTGCTGGCCGAAGTGCGCACGCGGCTCAAATATCTGTGCGACGTCGGCCTGGGCTACCTGACGCTGGACCGCCAGAGCCGCACGCTGTCCGGCGGCGAAGTGCAGCGCATCAACCTGACTACCGCCCTGGGCACCTCGCTGGTCAACACGCTGTTCGTGCTGGACGAGCCCAGCATCGGCCTGCACCCGCGCGACCTGAACCGCATCGTCGAGGCCATGCACCGGTTGCGCGACGCTGGCAACACGCTGGTAGTGGTCGAGCATGATCCGTCGGTGATGCTGGCCGCCGACCGCCTGATCGACATGGGCCCCGGCCCGGGTGAACGCGGCGGCAATATCATCTTCGACGGCCCGCCGTCCGATATCCGCAATGCCAACACGCTGACCGGTGCTTACCTTGGCGGCCGCCGCCGCGTGGCCGACGCCTCGCACTGGCAGCGTCGACCGGTCGATGACGAGCTGCCGCGCATCGTGCTGGAAGGCGCGACCGAGCACAACCTGCAGGACGTCACCGTCGAGATCCCGCTGCAGCGGCTGGTGTGCGTGACCGGCGTGTCGGGCTCGGGCAAGTCAACGCTGCTGCAGGATGTCTTGCATCCGGCGATGGCGCGGCATTTCGGCAAGGCGACGGAGTCGCCGGGTGCGTACCGCAAGCTGACCGGCGCGGACCTGGTCGATGACGTCGTCTTCGTCGACCAGTCGCCGATCGGCAAGACCGCGCGCTCCAACCCGGCCAGCTATGTCGGCGCGTTCGACGAGATCCGCAAGATCTTCGCCAAGGCGCCGATGGCGCTGCAGCGCAGCTACACCGCCGGCACGTTCAGCTTCAACTCCGGCGACGGGCGCTGCCCGACCTGCGGCGGTTCCGGCTTCGAGCACGTCGAGATGCAGTTCCTGAGCGACGTCTACCTGCGCTGCCCGGATTGCGACGGCACCCGCTATCGCCCCGAAGTGCTGGAGGTGAAGATCGAACGCGCCATCGCCGGGCAGCCGCCGCGCGCGCTCAGCATCGCCGACGTGCTGGAGTTGACTGTCAGCGAAGCGGCGTCCTATTTCGCCAGCGATGCCGCGGTGCTGCGGGTGCTGCAGCCCATCGTCGATGTCGGCCTCGAATACATGAAGCTGGGCCAGCCCGTGCCCACGTTGTCGGGCGGCGAGGCGCAGCGCCTGAAGCTGGCCGGCTTCCTGGCCGAAGCCGCGCAGGCCACGCCGTCGCGCACCCGCGGCAGCACGCTGCCGCGCCGTCTGTTCATGTTCGACGAACCGACCACGGGTTTGCACTTCGACGATATCGCCAAGCTGATGCTGGCCTTCGGCAAGCTGCTCGACAGCGGCCATTCGCTGATCGTGATCGAGCACAACCTCGACGTGATCCGCGCCGCGGACTGGCTGATCGACCTGGGACCCGAAGGCGGCGATGCCGGCGGCCGCGTGGTTTGCACCGGCACGCCCGAAGACGTGAAGGGCTGTGCCGCGTCGCATACCGGCCAGGCGCTGATCCACTATGACGCCGCGCTCGGCGAAGCCGGCACGCTTGCCGCTGAACGTGCCGCCGGCGCCGAAGCCGAAGGCGTGCCGCTGCAGGCGGTATTGCAGGCCCGCCGCGCGCGCCGCGAGATCGAGGGCGAGGACGTGGTGCGCATCGTCAACGCGCACGAGCACAACCTGAAGTCGCTCAACGTCGATATCCCGCACGGCAAATTCAACGTGGTCACCGGCGTGTCCGGCTCGGGCAAGTCGACGCTGGCGTTCGACATCCTGTTCCACGAAGGCCAGCGCCGCTACCTGGAATCGCTCAACGCGTATGCGCGCTCGATCGTGCAGCCGGCGGGGCGGCCCGAGGTGGATGCGGTCTACGGCATCCCGCCGACCGTCGCCATCGAGCAGCGCCTGTCGCGCGGCGGCCGCAAGAGCACGGTGGCGACCACTTCCGAGGTGTGGCACTTCCTGCGCCTGCTCTACGTCAAGCTGGGCATCCAGCACTGCGTGCATGACGGCGCGCCGGTGACGTCGCAGAGCCCGGAATCGATCGCCGCGCAGTTGCTGCGCGACCATCGCGGCCAGCACGTCGGCTTCCTGGCGCCTCTGGTGGTGAACCGCAAGGGCGTCTATACCGACCTGGCCAAATGGGCCAAGGCGCGCGGCAATACGCATCTGCGCGTCGATGGCGAGTTCCTGCCGGTCGATCCGTGGCCGCGCCTGGACCGTTTCCGCGAGCACACCATCGAGCTGCCGGTCGGCGACCTGGTCATCACGCCTGAAAACGAGCCGCAACTGCGTGCACTGCTGGCGCAGGCCCTGGAAGCGGGCAAGGGCGTGATGCACCTGCTGGCGCCGCTCGACGGGCTGGACCATGCCATGACCAACGGCGGCACCGCGCACGTGGGCGAGGTCAAGGTGTTCTCGACCAAGCGCGCCTGTCCCGAGTGCGGCACCAGCTATCCCGAGCTGGACCCGCGCATGTTTTCCTACAACAGCAAGCACGGCTGGTGCGGCAGCTGCGTCGGCACCGGCCTGGCGCTGACGCGCGAGCAGCGCGCGGCATACGACGATACCGTGCTCGCCGACGACAACCGCGGCCGCGAGCAGAGCCTGCCATCGGAAGAGCTGGAACCCGAAGGCGTGGGCGAAGCGCCGTGCCCCGACTGCCATGGCACGCGCCTGAACCCGGTGGCGCGCGCGGTCACGTTCGATACGCAGGCCATCGTCGACGTGGCGCAATGGACCGTGTCCGACACCCGCCGCTGGGTCGACGGCCTGCGCCTGACCGGCCGCGATGCCGAGATCGCGCGCGACGTGGTCAGCGAAATCGGCAGCCGGCTGCAGTTCCTGGAAGAAGTGGGCCTGGGCTACCTGAGCCTGGACCGCGCCGCGCCGAGCCTGTCCGGCGGCGAGGCCCAGCGCATCCGCCTGGCGGCGCAGCTTGGCAGCAACCTGCAAGGTGTGTGCTACGTGCTGGACGAGCCCACCATCGGCCTGCATCCGCGCGACAACCAGATCCTGCTCGATGCGCTGCGCAAGCTGGGCGACAAGGGCAATACGCTGGTGGTGGTCGAGCATGACGAGGACACCATCCGCCGCGCCGACCACATCATCGACATCGGCCCCGGCGCGGGCAAGCGCGGCGGCACGCTGGTGGCGCAGGGCGGCGTGGCCGACCTTGCCGCGGCGCCGACTTCCACCACCGGCCAGTTCCTGGCGCAGCCGATCATCCATCCGCTGCAGGCGCGCCGTCCCGTGAAGCCGGGCGCAGCAGGAAAGCCGGCCGATCCGTCGGAATGGCTGACCGTGCACGGCGCTTCGTTGCACAACCTGCGCCACGTGACCGCGCGCATTCCGCTGTCACGGCTGGTGGCAATCACCGGCGTGTCGGGCTCGGGCAAGTCGACACTGGCGCGCGACGTGCTGATGACGAACCTGCTCGATGCGGTGGGCCGCTCGGTGTTGTCGTCGCCGGCCACGCGCCGCGCGCGCAATGCGGCCAAGGAAGAGGCGAAGGCGAGCAAGTCGACGGCGAAAAAGCCCCTCAAGGTGGATCACGACTGGTACGGCTGCGACGCCATCACGGGCTGGGAATCGATCGACCGCGTGCTGGAAGTCGACCAGACGCCGATCGGCAAGACGCCGCGCTCATGCCCGGCCACATATATCGGCGTGTGGGACACGATCCGACGGCTCTTCGCCGATACGCTCGAGGCGCGTGCGCGCGGCTATGCCGCGTCGCGCTTTTCGTTCAACACCGGCGATGGACGCTGTCCCGCGTGCGAAGGGCAGGGCGTGCGCACCATCGGCATGAGCTTCCTGCCGGACGTGAAGGTGCCATGCGATGTCTGCCACGGCCAGCGCTTCAATCCCGAGACGCTCGCGGTCACCTGGCGTGGCAAGAACATCGGCGACGTGCTGACCATGGAGATCGACGAGGCAGTGGAATTTTTTGCATCGATGTCCAATATTGCGCACCCGCTGCAGCTGATGAAGGACGTGGGGCTGGGCTACCTGACGCTGGGCCAGCCGTCGCCGACGCTGTCAGGCGGCGAGGCGCAGCGCATCAAGCTGGTCACCGAACTGAGCAAGGTGCGCGACGACATCACGCGCCGCGGCCAGAAGGCGCCGCATACGCTGTACGTGCTGGACGAGCCTACCGTTGGCCTGCACATGGCCGACGTGGCGCGGCTGATCCGCGTGCTGCACCGCCTCACCGACGGCGGCCACAGCGTGGTGGTGATCGAGCATGACCTCGACGTGATCGCCGAGGCCGACTGGATCATCGACCTGGGGCCGGAAGGCGGCGCGGGCGGTGGCACCATCGTCGGCGCGGCCGATCCGGAGTCGCTGGCGCGGATCCAGGCCAGCCATACAGGCGCGGCGCTGGTGCCGGTGCTGGCGCGCGGCAAGGCCGGCACGCCGCAGGCAGGCGCGCGGGACAGGGTCAGCATGGCCTGAGCCTCAGTCGCGAGCGCGGGGCGCAGCCTGGACCATAAGGTACAGGCACGCCTTTCGCTTGCTCATGGTTACTGGCGCGCACATCGCGTCCTGAACGGAGGTAACCATGAAGCATATCCGACCCAGCCGACTCCTCGCCGCCGTCGCGCTCGCCGCCGCTGCGATTCCCGCCATGGCGCAGATGACGCCTGGCACGCCGCGCGGCACCTATGACCCATATTCGCAGGGCGCACGCAGCACCGACAAGTTCGACCCGTACACGCAGGGCGCCAACACTGCTACACGGCAGGACCTCGCGCCGGCGCCCGAAGCCCAGCCTTCTACCGTGCCGGCGCAGCCCGGCATGACCACCCCGCCCATTCAGCGCACGCCTGACCCGTATATGGACAGCGGCACCCGCTGGGTCAGCCCGGACCTTGGCCGACGCCTTGGCCCGCGCAGCCAGTTCCTGGACGGTGCCTGATCCCGAGCGCCTGACAGGGCAATTCTCGCAATGGCCGCCTGGCCCGCGCGCGGCGTCCTGCCGCCGCGCTGGCCACGGCCTTTTCACCCGGCAGGGCGCGGCAAAATGCGAATGCAACCGGACTTACCGCCTCTTGTAAATCCTGCGCAAGCGGCCGACGGCCAGTGCAGCGTGCCGGATGCCAGCCAGGCACTCCATTGCGGCCCCGTGCGCACCGCGGGGCTCGCGCGCATGACGGTGGCCAGCTACAACATCCATCGCGCAGTCGGTACCGACCGCCGCTACCGTCCCGACCGCATCGCCGCGGTGCTCGAAGAACTCAGCGCGGATATCGTCGCGCTGCAGGAAGTCGAGTCGGGCAGCAGCAATGACCACACGCTTGAATACCTGGCGGGGCACACCGGCATGCATGTGGTGTCGGGTTTTACCCGCGTGCGCGGCAACGCGGACTTCGGCAATGCCCTGCTGACGCGCTTCGCGCCGCAGGCGGTCAACCAGATCGACCTCACGGTGAAAGGTTGCGAGGCACGTGGCGCGATCGACGTCACGTTGGCCTGTACCGCGTCGGGGCACATCAGCGCGTTGCGCGTTATCGCCACGCACCTGGGGCTGCGCCCCGGCGAGCGGCGTCACCAGGTGCAGCAACTGCTCAATTACATCGCCGCGGCGCCGCCGTTGCCCACCATCCTGCTGGGCGATGTCAACGAGTGGTTCTTGTGGGGACGTCCGCTGCGCTGGCTGCACGCGTATTTCGAACACACTCCCCACACCGCCACGTTCCCCTCGCGCATGCCGGTTTTTGCGCTGGACCGGATCTGGGTATCGCCGCGCGCGCATCTGGTCTCGGTGGCCAGCCATCGCTCGCCGCTGGCGCGGGTCGCCTCCGACCACCTGCCGCTGCTGGCCTGCTTCGAGGTGCCGATGGCGGAAGCGCCGCCGGCCGCCGCGGGCGCGGAGATCCGTACTCAGGCATAGGGACACATAGGAGCACGACGATGAGACATAGCGACGACAACTACCTGCGCAGGCGCCCCGACCAGCAGTACGGCAGCAATGACCAGGGCTACAGCGGCATCCCCGCCCAGTCGCGCAACCGGCGCCAGCGAGAACTGAGCGGCGGCCGCTACGGCAATACCGCCGAGCGTCTGCCACGCGACCAGGCCGAGGACGTGACACGCGGCGACGAAGGCTGGTATGGGCGTTACGTCGACGAATGGCGCCGGCCGGCCGACCCGCGCCATAGGGCCGGCGGCCGTGGCGATCCGCGTTATGAAGACGAGTGGTCGCGGAGCAGTGCGACGGGTGCGAGCCGCGGTCGCGATGAACGTGGTGGCGGCTATGGTGGCCATGGCGGCTACGGCGAGCCTGAGCGCTACGGCTACGGGCGCTGGCAAGACGAGCGCCTTGAGCGCGAGGCCCGCGGCTATGGTGGCGATGGCGGCTACGGCGGCTACGGCGGCTATGGCGGCAGTGACGACGAGTGGGACGCGCCCGCGCAGCGGCGTCCCGCCGGTCCGCGCAATTACCGTCGTGAGGACGACCGCATCCACGATGAGGTCTGCAACCGGCTGGCGCGGGATGACGAACTCGATGTCAGCGATGTCGAAGTCCGCGTGCAGGAGGGCGTGGTGACGCTGGAAGGCAAGGTCAATGACCGCCACACCAAGTACGACATCGAGGACATTGCCGAGCGCGTGTTCGGCGTGCAGGACGTGATCAACCACATCCGCGTGCAGCGCTACGGCTTGCTTGCTTCGGAGTGAGGGTGAGGGAACGAGAAGGGCGGCGGCGCACGAACCTGCGCCGCCGCCCTTCTTCCCTGCCGGCTTGTCAGATGTCAGGGCTCGCGGCGGGGCAGGTTGGGCGGGTGCTCGTCGCGGTCGTCGGTACGGTCGGCCTTGTCGACCGGCACCTCGGCCGGCAGCCCCTCGGCGGCGCGCACCACTTCATCGGCGATCTCTTCTTCCGGAATTTCGTCTTCCGGCGGCATGTGCGATTCTTCATCGCGCTGCTCGAGTTCGCTCTCGATATCGTTGGTCTCCTGGTCCAGATCCGGATCCAGGGTGCTGGGGATATTGCCGGCCTGGGCCCGCGCGGCGCCCGTTGCTGTCTTGTCACGCGGGCGGCCGCCTCCGGCCGAAGCTTGCGCGCTGTCCCGTCGCGTGCCGCTGGTGCTGCCGACACGGTCCCCGTGGCGGGCGCCGGTACGTACGGTCTTGCTCATGGTCTCTCCTGTGCGGTCCGGTGTGGCATGGTGGCGCGATGCAGCGGTCAGGTGTTTTCCACCGGCGGCTCGCTTTCCTCCGGGTTGCCGCCGCGGCGCTTCACCGAAGGCGGCTCGCCGTTCTCGTCGGGAATATCGTGCTCGCGCTCGACGTCGTGGCGGCGGTCGCGTCCCGGCTTGCCGCGCTCGTGTTCGATGTCGGGCCCGCCCTTGTGCGGGTCGGGCCGCGGCTCGCTGTGGCGCCGCGTGGTGTCATGGTCGGGCTGGCGATGGGTGCTCATGGTGTCTCCAGGCTAGATTCGAGCGGTCTTCAATCCGGGTTTTCAATCGGTACCGGCGCGCAGTTCATCGGATACCGCGGTCACGCCGCGTACCGAACGGGCCAGTTCCATGGCCATGGCGCGCTGCTTGTCGTCGCGTACCGAGCCTTCGAGCTTGACCACGCCGTCGGTGGTCGACACGCGGATCTTCGCCGGGGCGAGCGTGCGGGCGTTAGCCAGGCGTGCCTGGACTTCGGACGTGATGGTGCGGTCGCTGGCAATTTCGGTGTCGCGCGGCGCGGCGGTGCGCCCGGTTGAGGATGGCGCGGCTGGCGCATCGGTGGGTGCCGCCGGCACCGCCGGGGCGACTGCCATGGCGAATACCGCCAGCGGCAGCGCCAGATGGCGAATGCGGGAGCGGAAACGAGTTGTCATGGCGGTCCTCCTGTACGGTGCGCCGGCGTCAATGACGGGGTCAAGGACGCGACGGCGGCTACTACGCAAGCGGCGGGCTGATGCAACCCTGCCCGCACCTGCTACCAACCTGCAAGCTCCGTTCCCGGGGGGCGAAAGGAGGTTGTGCGGCTTGCGCCGCAGCGTAGCGCCCGCCAGGGTGGTGCTTCCGCAATGAGGCGCGCCGTAGTTTTTACAGTAGCTGCAGAAAGTGCATGCGCCATGCAGCCAGGCCAGATCGTGCCGTGGACGCCGCCCGCACCGGGACGCACCGCGCCCCGTGGCGCGCCGCTTGCGTACCGTCGTGTGCTTGCGTGCCGTCCTGTCTATAGTGAAGCAATGCTGGCCACAACTGGCGTTCGGCATGTGCCGCCGAGCACAACCCGCCACGCCGGCCCCACGCCGCGGCGGCTCCGTGTGCCGCGCGCTGACGGGGCTATCAGCGCAGCCGGCCGGGGGGAGCGGCACATCCTGTTGCGAGGGTAGAAATGAATTTCGCCAGCATCCTGTCCACCGTCATCCTGGCCTCTTCGGTGTCGGTTTCCTCAGCGCCGGTCGAACGCCAGCTGCTCGCGATCACTCCGCTGGATTTTGCCCAGCGCTTTAATACGGTCGCGCAGGACACAGGCTCCGGGTTGACGCTGCCCAGTTTCAAGATCAAGCCCGGCTGGCACCGCGCCGCGCCCAGTTCCGGCGTTTCGGTGCTGGTGCGTGCCAGCCGTTCCGGCTATGCGCTCGATGAAGTGGTGGTGGTCTGCCGCGAAGTCGAGCGCTGCTTTCTGACCATCTGCACGGCGGCGCTTGCCATCGACGACAGCGTCAACCCGCTGCTGCTGCAGCGCTTTATCGTGGCGCGCATTGCCACCGAACTGGGCGAAGTGGGGCTGGTGATGTCCGGCCTTGCCTATATCGTGGTGACGCCGAAGGAAGACGACTACGTCGCCGTCGTGATCCGGCCCTACCTGCCGCAGGACCGCAGCGCCTCGCCCAGCCAGGCGCAGCGCGAGCCGCCCGCCGAGGCCCAGCCATTCCATCACGGCCAGGCGGTGCCGCCGCACGACCCGCACGGGTTGCATGGTCCGCATGGTCCGCATGGGCCCTATGCGCCCAGGGTCCCGCGCCCGCCGCTGACCCCGATCGCATCGCAAGCCCCGATCCCGCACATGCCGCGCTTGTGACATACACGTGTGACGCGCTTTTCAGGGCTCGCGCAGCAGCAGTGCCACCGGCAGCCCGCCCAGCACATCGCGCAGGCGCAGGCGGCCAGCGGGCGCATCGAGCGGATGTCCCGTCAGCGCGTCGATCCAGCGGCCCGGCTGTGGCGCGCCAAGGTTCAGCGTGGTGTCGCCCCAGTACGCCGGCGGAATGCGCGGCACGGCCGGGTCGACCCGGGACGCCGACAGCCGCGTTACCACGGTGACGGCCTGGCGCGACGCAGTGCTGCGCGCAAACGCGAGTACCTGCGGCGCCAGCGCGCCCTGGGCAGCCAGCATGCTGTACTGGCCGTCGGCAAACAGCCCGGGGTCGGCGCCGCGCGCGGCGAGCACATGGCGCACCAGTTGCTGCTTGAGCCGGCCGTCGCGCCAGTGCGCCAGCCAGTGTGCCCAGCCCGCGCCGCACGCCAGCCGTGACTGCAGCCGGGTGAAGTCCGGCGCGCACCGGTTGTCAGGGTCCACCAGGCTAAGGTCCCAGCCTTCGGTGCCCTGGTAACGGTCCGGGATGCCGGGCGCGGTCAGTTGCACCAGCACCTGCGCCAGGCTATTCACCGCGCCGGCAGTGGCAATCCGCTGCGCAAAGCTGCCGATATGGGCCAGCACGCCCTGCGGCCACGCCGCCGCGATCCCGCGCAGGAAGGCCTCGCATGCCCCTTCGTACTCGGCATCGGGGCAGGTCCAGTTGCCATGGCGCTTGGCTTCGCGGATGGCCTTGACCTGCCACGCTGAAATCCGCGCCAGCAGGGCTTCAGGTACCGGCGCCGCTTCGCCGGCATGCTCCATCGGCCATGCCCCGATCAGCGCCTGGTACAGCATCAGCCGGCTGGCCGGGTCGGGCGCGCGCGGCAGCGTGGCGAGCAGTGACGCGCAGTCGCGCTCCCACGCGGCGACCGCGTCGGCGAAAGTGCCCGGCAGCTCGCTCAGCACGGCCAGCCGCATGCGTGCGTCCTCGCCCCGCTTGTGGTCATGCGTGGCAGTGGCCAGCATCGCATGCGGGCCGGCCAGCCGGCGCGCCGCCATGCGGGCGTGGAATTGCGCCGGCGGCGTGGCCAGCTGCGCCGGGTCGCTGCCCACCTCGTTGCGCGACAGCAGCCGGCCGTAGCGGTAGAAGGCGGTGTCCTCGCCGGCCTTGGCCGCCAGCGCCGGCATTAGCTGCTGCAGGCGGCGGCGCAGCACGCCAGTATCGCTGTCCGGCGCGGCCTGCGTGCGCAGGCAGCCGGCGATGAATGCCAGCGCCACGGCCTCGTCCGGTGCCAGGCCGCCGCGCGCGGACAGCAGGGCCTGGTCGACCATGGCGTCATCGGCATGCGCGGCGCCGGCGTCGCGCGCCGTCGGCTGCGCGTCGTAGTAGCTGCGGTAGACCGGCACTGCGGCCATCAGCGCCATCAGTGCTTGCCGCAGCGCCGCCGGCGTGAGGTCGCGGGTGCCGGGCTCCTGTTGCGCGCAGGCGTGCAGGCGGGCCGTCACGCCTTCGCATTCGGTGACGAGGTGCCGCTGCAGCACCAGGCAGCGGGCCTCGCGCACATAATCGGTGTACGGGCGCGCGTCGCCGCTGGTCATGGCCCACAGCGCAGTGAGCGCCGCTTCGCCGGCCTCGTCGTGCAGCACCGCGGCCACTTCATCCATGAAGTCGTAGCCGGTGGTGCCGTCGACCTGCCAGTCCGGCGGCAGCCGTTCGCCGCCGCCGAGGATTTTCTCGACCACCAGCCACGGGCGCTGCAGCCGCAGCAGCGGCGGGCGCGCGGCGGCATGCCGGTCGAGTCCGTCGCGCAGGCGGCGGCAGTAGCCGGCAGGATCGGCCAGCCCGTCGACATGGTCCACGCGCACGCCGTCGATCCAGCCCTCGCTCAGCAGCCTGAAGACCAGCGCATGGACCGCGTCAAAGACCTGCGGGTCTTCTTCGCACACGCCGACCAGGTCGCTGATCTCGAAGAAGCGGCGCCAGTTCAGCGCGGCGGCAGCGGTGCGCCACCAGGCCAGCCGGTAGTGCTGGCGTTCCGCCAGCGCGTGCAGGCGGCTGCGACCGGAGGCCTGCGTGGTGTCGTACCAGCCGGGGTCGGTGGTGGCCTCGGCATCGGCGCTGCCGGGCGCCAGCGGCAGCACGTGGTCGAAGTAGCGCAAATGGGCCGGCTGTCCGCCGCTGGCGGGCACCCACTGCAGCTCGCCCGCGACTACCGCGTCCCAGTACGACTGCCCCAGGATTGGCAGCAGGACCTTGCCATGCAGCGCCGGGTCGCGCGGCGTCCAGTCGATGTCGAAGCAGCCGGCATGGGGGCTGGCGCGCCCGTGCGCCAGCACATCGCGCCACCAGCCGTTGTGGGTGCAGTCCGCCGCCATGTGGTTGGGGACGATATCGAGGATCAGCCCGAGGCCGGCGCTGCGCGCGCGCGCGGCGAGCGCCTTCAGGCCGGCCTCGCCGCCCAGTTCCTCGCGCACGCGGGTGAAGTCGGTGACGTCGTAGCCGTGCGAGGAGCCCGGCCGTGCCTCGCAGACCGGTGACAGGTACAGGTGGCTGACCCCCAGCGCGGCGTAGTAGTCGACCACGCCGGCGGCATCGGCGAAGGTGAAGCCAGGGTGCAGCTGCAACCGGGCGGTGGCGCGCGGCAAGCCGCGCGCGGCTGCCGGCGCGGTGCCTGCCGTGGCCGGCATTACCTGGCGCGCGCCGCGGCGGGCTCGCACAACGTGGCGACGCAGGCCAGCGGCGGCAGCATGCCGGCGGACAGTTCCGCGGCAGCGCCCGGTGCGCTCTCATGCAGCGCCGCGCGCTGGTCGTGACAGGGTTGCATGGCGGGCACCGCTTCGTCGCCGAGGTTCAGCCACAGGCTCAGCTCCATGCCGTCCATCAGGTGCCAGCGCGCGCAAAGCGCCGCGCGGCCCAGGATGTCGACACCGGCAGACTGGCAGCCCGGCAGCCGGTGCAACAGCTCGCGTCGCCGGATCGACAGCAGCTCGCGGTAGTACGGGGCCCAGTCAGCGTCGTCCTCCAGCGCAGGCCGCGACGCGTCGAACGTAACCAGGTCGTTGGGATCGGGGATGGCGGCGGCGCGCGCATCGTCGCCGAAGGCCGCGCTGGCGGCGAATTCGCGGCGGCGGCCTTCGCGCACGGCCTCGGCCAGTTCCGGCGGATGGCTGGTGAAGTAGAGGAACGGCTGCCGCGAGCCGGTCTCTTCGCCCATGAACACCAACGGCACCTGCGGGCACAGCAGCTGCAGCGCCACGGCGGCACGCAGCGCGCGCGGGTCGGCCAGGCTGGCCAGCCGTTCGCCGAGCGCGCGGTTGCCGGCCTGGTCGTGGTTCTGCAGGAAGCTGACAAAGGCCGTGGGCGGCAGGTGCGCGCTGGGCTGGCCGCGGCACACGGCGGCGGCCGCGCCGGCGGAACGGTGCCGCGAGGGCTCGCCCTGGTAGGCAAAGCCTTCGGCCAGCACGCGCGCGAGGTGGCGCAGCGCAGGCTGGCCACGCTCGGCGGCAGCGGGAGCAACGCCGGCGGGGCCGGCATAGTCGCGATAGTAGCCGTCGTCCTCGCCCGTCAGCAGCACATGCAGCGCGTGGTGGGCGTCATCGTTCCATTGCGCATCGAAGCCCTGCGCCAGCAGCGCGGCGTCGTTGTTGTCGTTCTCCAGCACCAGGTGCACGTGGCGATCACCGCCAGTGCCGCGAGCGCTATCGGCCAGCGCCGTACGCAGTTCGCCGGGCAGCGCCGCAAGCCAGCCTTCGTCCTCGATGGCGTGGACCGCGTCGAGCCGCAGCCCGTCGAAGCGGAACTGTTCCAGCCAGTAGCGCGCGTTCTCGGTGAAGAAGCGCCGGACCTGCGGGCGCCGGAAATCGATGGCCGGGCCCCATGGGGTCTGCCGGTCGGTGCGGAAGAAGGCGCTGGCGTAGCGGTGCAGGTAGTTGCCCTCGGGCCCGAAGTGGTTGTAGACCACGTCCAGCAGCACCATCAGGCCGAGCGCGTGCGCACGGTCGACCAGCGCGCGCAACTCGTCAGGGGTGCCGTAGCTGGACTCCGGCGCGAACGGCAGCACGCCGTCGTAGCCCCAGTTGCGTGCGCCGGGAAACTCGGCCACCGGCATCAGCTCGATGGCGGTGAAGCCCAGCGCGGCCAGCCGCGGCAGTTGCTGCGCGGCGCCCGCAAAGCCGCCGCACAGGCCGACATGCATTTCATAGACGATGGCCTCATGCCAGGGCCGGCCGCGCCAGTCGGGGCATGTCCACGCGTACGAGGCACTAGCGTCGCGCGCCGGCACGATGCTCGGCCCGTGCACGTCGTCGGCCTGCCAGCGCGAGGCCGGGTCGGGCACGGTGGTGCCGTCGTCGAGCCGGAACCAGTAGCGCGCGCCTTCGCAGCACGGCACGATCGCCTCGAACCAGCCGTTGGGCCCCGCCGCCATATGGACGGGTCCCAGGCCCGCGATTTCGAGCCGCACGGCGTGGCCTTGCTCGGCCGCGTCAGGCGCCCACAGGCGGAAGCGCACGCGCCCGTCAGGCAGCCAGGCCGGCCCGAACAGGTAGTCCTGCGCGTGTTCGTCGTTGGAGGAAAAGGCCCGTGAAGAGGGCGCGGCAAAGCAGTCGAGCGGGGCCAGGTTTGGCAGGGTGGACCTGGCACCCGGGGCGACTAGAATCGGGTTCGCATTCAAATTCGGCTCCTGCCAACGGTTGGCGTCTGGGTCTGGGTCTGGATCTGGGGACCTTGAGGTAGGCATTGCGGCGGCTCTTGCGCAATGCGAACTCCATGCCAGCAGAACAGCGCATTGCGGCGCGGCGCGCGGGCAGGAGCGGGCCGTGCCGACAGTTTTGTTACATGGGCGATTGTAGAAAGTACCGGGGTTCATTCGGCGTCCCGCGCATGCGATACCGCACACTTCGCGCATGCGCGCATGAAGGCATCTATGCCGCGCGCGGCCCCCGGGCGCCGGGATCTACCTGCCACGGCGCGCCGCTGGCACGGTGCAGGAGCCGCACCGGCACCGGCTCGACGTTCCAGATGCGCTCGCAGTATTCACGGATGGCGCGATCGGACGAAAAGCGGCCGGAACGCGCGCACGACAGGATCGACATGCGTTGCCAGCGATCCTGGTCGGCATAGGCGTCGGAGACGATCTGCTGGCATTCGATATAGGAAGCGAAGTCCGCCAGCAGCAGGTAGGGGTCGTGCCCCGCCTGCGGGTTGCACAGCGGCCGGAACAGCGCCGGATCGCCGCGCGAGAAGAAGCCCTGCTGGACCAGGTCGATCACAGCGCGCAACTGCGGATTGCTGTGGTAGTAGGCCGCCGGGTCGTAGCCGCTCGCGCGCAGGGCATAGACCTCGGACGCGGTCAGGCCGAACGGGAAGAAGTTGTCGTTGCCGACGGCCTCGCGCAGCTCGATATTGGCGCCGTCCATGGTGCCGATGTTGAGCGCGCCGTTCATCGCGAACTTCATGTTGCCGGTGCCGGAGGCCTCCTTGCCCGCCAGCGAGATCTGCTCGGACAGGTCGGCCGCCGGGTAGATGCGCTGGCCGTAGGTGACGTTGAAGTTGGGCAGGAACACCACCTTGAGCCGGTCGCGCACCTGCGGGTCGCGGTTGATCACTTCGGCGACCGAGGTGATGAAGCGGATCATCAGCTTGGCGTATTCGTAACCCGGCGCGGCCTTGCCGCCGAACAGGAAGGTGCGCGGGGGGATCTCCGCGTTCGCGTCGGACTTGATGCGGTGGTACAGCGCGATCACGTGCAGCACCGCGAGGTGCTGGCGCTTGTATTCGTGGATGCGCTTGACCATCACGTCGAACATCGACGACGGATCCACCACCACGCCGGTGGTGTCGCGGATCAGCTGCGCCAGGTCTTCCTTGTTGGCGCGCCGCATCGCCTGCCATCCCTTGCGGAAGCCGGCATCGTCTGCATAGGGCTCGAGCACGCGGATGCGCTCCAGGTCGGAGATCCAGCCATCGCCGATCGCATCGGTCACCAGCCGCGTCAGCCTCGGGTTGGACAGCGCCAGCCAGCGTCGCGGCGTGACGCCGTTGGTGATGCTGGTGAATTTCTCCGGCCACATCGCGTAGAAGTCCTTGAGCACGTCCTCGCGCATCAGCCGCGAGTGCAGCTCGGCCACGCCATTGATGGCGTGGCTGCCCACGCACGCCAGGTTGGCCATGCGCACATGGCGCTCGCCCTGCTCGTCGATCAGCGACAGCCGCGACAGCCGCGATTCGTCGCCGAAGAAACGGATGCGAACCTCGTCCAGGAAGCGCGCGTTGATCTCCAGGATGATTTCCAGGTGCCGTGGCAGCACACGGCGGAACAACTGCAGCGGCCAGCGCTCCAGCGCCTCGGGCAGCAGCGTGTGGTTGGTATAGGCGAAGGCGCGCTGGGTGATGTCCCAGGCCTCGTTCCATGTCAGGTCGTTCTCGTCGACCAGCAGCCGCATCAGTTCGGCGATACCTACCGCCGGGTGCGTGTCGTTCAGCTGCACCGCGAACTTCTCGTGGAAGCGCGTCACCGGGATACCATCGACGGCCAGCAGCCGCAACATGTCCTGCAGCGAACAGGCGACGAAGAAGTACTGCTGCTCCAGCCGCAGCTCCTTGCCCTGCGCGGTCTCGTCGTTGGGGTAGAGCACCTTGGTCAGGTTCTCCGACGTCACCTTCTTGCTCACCGCGCCGAGGTAGTCGCCGCGGTTGAAGGTATGGAAGTCGAAGGCCTCGGTGGCATCGGCGCGCCACAGCCGCAGCGTGTTCACGGTATTGACGCGGTAGCCCAGGATCGGCGAGTCGAAGGGCACGCCGGCCACGGTCTTGGCCGGCACCCAGCGCACGCGGTAGTGGCCGCGGTCGTCGGTGTAGTGCTCGGTGTGGCCGCCGAGGCGCACCTGTACCGCCCATTCGGAGCGCTGGATCTCCCACGGGTTGCCGTTGCGCAGCCAGGTATCGGTCTTCTCCACCTGCATGCCGTCCATGATGGTCTGCTGGAAGATGCCGTATTCGTAACGGATGCCGTAGCCCAGCGCCGGGATCTCCAGCGTCGCCAGCGAATCCATGAAGCACGCCGCCAGCCGACCCAGGCCGCCGTTGCCTAGCCCCGGCTCGACTTCCTGCTCCAGGATGCGGTCGAGATCCAGCCCGGCCGCCGCCATGGCCTCGCGCACTTCATCGAAGATGCCGAGGTTGATCAGGTTGTTGCCCAGGTGCGGGCCCATCAGGAATTCGGCCGACAGGTAGGCGACGGTGCGCGAAGGCTGGCCCAGGTAGGCTTCGGCGGTGCTGATCCAGCGCTGCACCAACCGGTCGCGCACGGTGTGCGCCGCCGCCTGGTAGAGGTCGTTCTGGCTGGCGTGCCCGGGCAGCTTGCCCTGGGTATGGAACACGTGGTCCAGGAACGCGCGCCGCAGGCTGGCGCCGGACAGGGCGGTACGGGTGTCGTCGGCGTGCTCGGGCCGGATCACTTCCTTCATGGCGGGACCTCCTGCGCATGCTGGTGGGTCAAGCTTAGCGGATGGGAGAGCAGTGCGCGCCCGGATCGCGGCGCGGGTGGGGTGGGCGCCACCTTCGCGCGCCGATCCTTGCGGCTAGCCGCGCGGTGGCGGATCCAGGGTGCGGTGACGGCCACTGCGAACGGCTTGCCGAATCGATTGCGCGCGGGCGCGCAGTTCCGGCGCGTCGGCCAGCGCGCGCACGTCGGCATCAAGCCGGCGCTGCCAGTTGGGATGGACGCTGGTGGTGCCGGGCAGGTTGGGCTGCTCGGCCTCGCCCAGCAGGTCTTCCAGCGGAACCACGCGCATGGCGGTGCGGGCTGTGCCCAGCCAGGCAAGCACGGCGTCCAGCGGTGCGTGCGCGGGATCGGGCTCCTGGCCCTGACATAGCCCGGCCTGGTTCAGCGCCTGCCACAGCGCGCTGCGCTCTCGGGCTCGGCCCGCCTGCGCCTGCGCCAGGGTTTCGCCGGGCGCGAGCAGCTTCATCCGGTCGCGCCAGTCGAGGTCGCGCCCGGCCCACCAGCCGGCGACGGTGGGCAGGTCGTGCGTGGAGGTGGTGGCGATGGCCTCGGGCGGCCACTGCGCGGGTGGCTGGAACGGCGCGACGGGATCGGCTTCGACGGCTGGATCGGCATCGGCTTCGGCATCGGCTTTGGCCGCCGTCACTGCCTCGCGCTGGAACCACAGCACGTCGATGCCGAGCACGCCGCGCGCGGCCAGCGCCGCGTTCAGCTCGGGCGGGACCGTGCCGAGGTTCTCGCCGATGATGATGGCGCGGTGCCGCCAGGATTCCAGCGCCACCAGCCGCAGCAGGTCGTTCAGCGGGTAGCGCAGGTAGGCGCCGTCGCTGGCGGATGCGCCGGCGGGCACCAGCCACATCCGCGCCAGGCCCAGCACATGGTCGATGCGCAGCCCGCCGCAGTGGGAGAGGTTCGCGCGCAGCATTTCCAGGAAGGCGGCGTAACCGTGCTGGCGCAGGCCGCGCGGCGAGAACACCGCGACGCCCCAGTCCTGGCCGAGCGGGTTGTACAGGTCCGGCGGCGCGCCGGCATGGAAGCCGGCCAGGATTTCCTGCTGGCGGGTCCATGCCTGGCTGCCGCCCGGGTCGGCGCCAACGGCCAGGTCGCAGACCACGCCGACCGCCATGCCGGCGTCGCGCGCGGCGCGCTGCGCACGCGCCATGCCATCGGCGGCGAGCCATTGCAGGAAGGCGTGGCAGGCCACATCGTCGGCATGGTCGCGGGCAAAGGCCGCCACCGCGGCGTCGGTGGGCGAGCGCAGCGTGACCGGCCAGCAGCGCCAGTCGGGCGCCGACGCGTGGTTCATGCCGTTGGTGGAGCCGGCCAGCCGCTGCGCCTGGATCGCCTCGTAGCAGGCGTGCGCATGCAGCGCAGTGCCCCCCCGCGCCCGGAAGGCGGCGCAGTCGTCCAGCGCCGCACGCGGCAGCAGGCTTTCGCGCCGCTGCCAGAGCCAGTGCAGCACGGCGTAGCGCAGCGGCGCCAGCGCGATCCAGTCGATTTCCGAGAGCGCTTCGAGGGCGGCCAGCTGCTCGCCGATGCCAAGCGAGGCGATGGCCGCGTCCAGCGCTGCCTGGCCGAACATCGCGGCGGGATCGGCGTACAGCGGATTCAGGAACAGCCGGCTGGAAGGCGCATACGGGCTGTAGCGCTGCGGCAGCGCGGCAAAGCCGGCATGCAGCGGATTGATCGCGACCGCGTCGGCGTGCAGGGCAGCGGCGCTGGTGCAACACCCGGCCAGTGCGGTCAGGTCGCCCATGCCGCAGTTGGCGCCGCGGCGCAGGCTGTAGAGCTGTACTGCCAGGCCCCATGGGCGTGCGCCGGCGCCGGCAGCGGCGCGGCCGGCGTGACGTAGCGCGTCCGCTACGCCGTAGCAGCGTGCGGGAGCCACCGCCAGCACCGTTTGCGCATCGCCCAGTTCGAGCCGGTGGTAGCCGCAAACATCGATGGGCGGCAGCAGCATGGTGCCGGCCGGATTACCGTCCGCGTGCGCGCGCACTGCGGTGCCGGTCACGATGGCGCCGTCTTCCAGCGTCAGCCGGTAAGCGCGCTCCGGCAGCGTGTGCGGCCATGGCACCGCCACCGGCTGGCCGCGTTCGGCGGTGACCAGCGGCGGCAGCGTATGGGCGGCGTCATCGGCCGCGAGCCAGGCGCGCGAGGCTTCGCACTGGCCAGGCGTCGAGCAGGGCAGGCCAAGGCCGTCCAGCACGCGCCGCAGCGCGTCGTCGGACACGGTTTGCGGCTGGCTCCATGCATCCGTCCAATGCGGCTGCAGGTCCGCGCGCAGCGCCAGCTTCTGCAGTGGCGTGGGGGGCGGCGCGTGCGTACGTCGGGTCATTCCTGTGTCTCCTGCGGCGCGCCCAGCGGAGGGCTTTCCTGGTGCGGGCTCTCACGGCTGCGGGCCGGGGCGGCCAGCAGCACCAGCGAATGGCCCGGCACCACCTGGCTTTCGCCCACCGCATCGCCGGCAAGCTCGGACTCGGTGGCTTCGGGACGGCTGCTGTCGAAGAGCCGGGTCCAGGCCAGCCTGGGCTCGGGCAGCAGGAACGACGCATCGGCCTCGCCGGCGTTGAGCAGCAGCAGCGTCACCTGCACGGTGCGCGCATCGTCTTCGTCCTCCTCCTCTTCCGGCATCGAACCCAGTTGCGGACGCTCAGGTTGCGGCGGCGGGGCAGCGCGGCGCAGTGCCAGCGTGCGGACTTCCGGGTCTGCCCATTCCTCGGGGGTGGGCGGTTTGCCGTCGGTATCGAACCAGGCAATGTCGGCGATGCCGCGCGCCGGTTCCTGGCGCCCGTGGGCGAAGCGGTCGCCGGTGAGCGCGTGCAGCCGCCGGCGCAGTGCGAGCAGGCGTCGCACCATGTGCTGCAGCGGCTGCGCACCGGGCGTCTGGGCCTGCTTCCAGTGCAGCCACGAGATCTCGTTGTCCTGGCAATAGGCGTTGTTGTTGCCGTGCTGGGTGCGCCCCCATTCGTCACCGGCGGTCAGCATCGGCGTGCCTTGCGCGAGCAGCAGCGTGGCCATCAGCGCCTGCGCCACCCGATTGCGGCGCTCCAGGATCTCCGGGTCGTCGGTCGGGCCTTCGATGCTGCCGTCCGGGCTCCAGTTGGCGCTGGCGTTGTCGTCGGTGCCGTCGCGGTTGTCCTCGCCGTTGGCTTCGTTGTGCTTGCTGCTGTAGCTGACCAGGTCCGCCAGCGTAAAGCCGTCGTGCGCGGTGATGAAGTTGACGCTGGCCCACGGGCGCCGGTGGCGCCGGTCGAACATGTCTGCCGAGGCCGCCAGCCGCGCGGCCAGTTCGCCGCGCTTGCCGGCATCGCCGCGCCAGAAGCGGCGCACCGCGTCGCGGAACTTGTCGTTCCATTCGGCAAAGCCGGGCGGGTGGTTGCCGAGCTGGTAGCCACCGGGGCCCAGGTCCCACGGTTCCGAGATCAGCTTGACGCGGCTCAGCACCGGGTCCTGCATCAGCGCATCGAAGAAGCCCGAGCCCTGGTCGAAGCCGTTGCCCTCGCGCCCGAGCGTGCTGCCCAGGTCGAAACGGAAGCCATCTATGTGGTAGCACTCCACCCAGTAGCGCAGCGAGTCCATCACCATCTGCAGCACGCGCGGTTGCGACAGGTTGAGCGTGTTGCCGCAGCCGGTGTCGTTGATGTAGTGGCGCTCGTCGCCCGGCATCAGGCGGTAGTAGCTGGCGTTGTCCAGGCCGCGCCACGATACCGTCGGCCCCAGTTCGTTGCCCTCGCAGGTGTGGTTGTAGACCACGTCCAGGATCACTTCGATGCCGGCTGCATGCAGGCGCCGCATCGCCACCTTGAATTCCTGCAACTGCCCTGTGCCCAGGTACGCCGGTTCCGGGGCGAAGTACGCGATGGTGTTGTAGCCCCAGTAGTTGCGCAGCCCGCGCTCCAGCAGGAAGCGGTCCTGCAGGATGGCGTGTACCGGCAGCAGCTCCACGGTGGTGATGCCCATCTGCACCAGGTGGTCGATAAAGCGCGGGTCGCACAGCGAGGCGAAGGAGCCGCGCAGGTTGGGCAGCAGGTCGTCGCGCAGCATCGACAGGCCACGCAGGTGGGCCTCGTAGATGACGGTGGCAGGCCACGGCACCGCGGGCGGGCGGTCGTCGCCCCAGTGAAAGCTTTCGTCGATCACCACCGCCTTGGGCATGCTCTGGGCGCTGTCGCGGCGGTCCGGCGTCAGGTCGCCGCGCGCGCTCTGGAGGCGGTAGCCGAACAGCACATCGGCCCAGCGCACCGGGCCGCTCAGCTGGCGCGCGTAGGGGTCCAGCAGCAGCTTGTGCGGGTTGAAGCGGTGCCCGTGCGCGGGATCGTAGGGGCCATGCGCGCGGTAGCCGTACAGCGTGCCGAGTGCCGCGTTGGGGAGGTAGCCGTGCCAGATCTCGTCGGTGCATTCCGGCAGCGGCATGCGTGCCAGTTCCTTGCGGCCGTTCTCGGAGAACAGGCACAGGTCGATGCGCGAGGCATGCGCCGAGAACACCGCGAAGTTGACCCCCAGCCCGTCCCAGTGGGCGCCCAGTGGATATGGCTTGCCGGGGAGAAGCCGGTCCGCGAAGGGTCGGGTCATGTCGTTGCGCCTTGTTCACCCTCTGCATGGCCGAGCCGCAGCACGAGCGTGGCCAGCGGCGGCAGCGTCAGCGCCAGCGAGGCCGGCTGGCCGTGCGAGGGCACGTCCACCGCCGTCACGGCGCCGCCGTTGCCGACATTGCTGCCGCCGTAGCACCCGGCGTCGGTGTTCAGGCATTCCTGCCAGGTGCCGGCAAAGGGTACGCCGATGCGGTAGCCCTGGCGCGGCACCGGCGTCATGTTGACCACCACCAGCACGACCTCGCGGCTGCCCGGCGCGGCGCGGCGCAGCCACGCGAACACGCTGTTGTGGTTGTCGTCGCCGACCACCCACTGGAAGCCCTCGGGGCTGTGGTCGAGCGCGTGCAGCGCCGGCAGTTCGCGGTAGAGCCGGTTCAGGTCGCGCACCAGCGTGTGCATGCCGCGGTGCATGGGGTGGTCCAGCAGCGCCCAGTCGAGTTCGGCGTCATGGTTCCACTCCTGCCACTGCGCCAGCTCCCCACCCATGAACAGCAGCTTCTTGCCCGGATGGGCCCACATGAAACCGTAGTAGGCACGCAGGCCCGCAAAGCGCTGCCAGTCGTCGCCAGGCGCCTTGCCAAGCATCGAGCCCTTGCCGTGCACGACTTCGTCATGCGACAGCGGCAGCACGAAGGCCTCGGACCATGCATAGACCAGCCCGAAGGTCATGTCCTGGTGGTGCCAGGCACGGTGTACCGGCTCGTGGCCGAGGTAGCGCAGCGTGTCGTGCATCCAGCCCATGTTCCACTTGAAGTCGAAGCCGAGCCCGCCGCTGGCCACGCTGGCGGTGACGCCGGGCCAGGCGGTGGATTCCTCGGCGATGGTCAGCGCGCCGGGGCAGCGTTCATGGACCACGCTGTTGAGTTCGCGCAGGAACGCGACCGCCTCCAGGTTCTCGCGGCCGCCGTAGCGGTTCGGCACCCATTGCCCCGGCTGGCGGCTGTAGTCGCGGTAAAGCATGGAAGCGACCGCGTCCACGCGCAGCCCGTCGGCATGGAAGTGCTCCAGCCAGTGCAGCGCGCCGGCCAGCAGGAAGCCGCGCACCTCGTTGCGGCCGAGGTTGTAGATCAGTGTGTTCCAGTCCTGGTGGAAGCCTTCGCGCGGATCCATGTGCTCGTAGAGCGCGGTGCCGTCGAAGCGCGCGAGCCCGTGCGGGTCGGTCGGAAAGTGCGCCGGCACCCAGTCCAGGATCACGCCGATGCCAGCCTGGTGGCAGCGGTCGACAAAGGCGGCGAAGGCCTGCGGCGGCCCCAGCCGCGCGGTCGGCGCGTACAGCGACAGCGGTTGGTAGCCCCACGAGCCGCCGAAGGGGTGCTCGGTGATGGGCAGCAGTTCGATATGCGTGAAGCCGAGCTCCTGCACGTATGGCACCAGCCGCTCGGCCAGGATGTCCCAGCCGTGCCGGTTGTCGTTGGCGGCGCGTAGCCACGAGCCGACATGGATTTCGTAGACCGACATCGGCAGGGTGTAGGGATCGGCTGCGTCGCGGCGTGCCATCCAGTCGGCGTCGTGCCATTCGAACGGCGGCGCGCCCTTGCCCGGTGCGGTCACGACCGAGGCGGTCTCTGGCGGCGCTTCGGTGGCGAGCGCGAGCGGGTCGGCCTTGTCGGGCAGCTCGGTGCCGTGCGGGTCGAGCAGGTCGTATTTGTAGCGGCTGCCGGGCTCCGCGCCCAGCGCGGCCGGCACGAACAGCTCCCAGATGCCGCTGGGATGGCGCAGCCGCATCGGATGGCGCGCCTGGTGCCAGCCGTTGAATTCGCCGATCACCGACACGCGCCGCGCATTCGGCGCCCACACCGCGAAGCGCACGCCGTCGATGCCGTCGACGCGTTGCCATTGCGCCCCCAGGCATTCGCCCAGCTCGAAGTGGCGGCCCTCGGCGATCAGGTGCAGGTCCAGTTCGCCCAGCAGCACGTCAAAGGCGTAGGGGTCGGCGCTGCACTGCTCGGTGCCGTCAGGCCAGGTCACGCGGATGCGGTAGTCCGACGCCGTGGCGCGGCGCTCGTTCCCGGGCAGGCGCGCGGCGAAGATGCCGCCGGGGTGCAGCCGTTCCATCTCGGCCAGCGTGGTGCCGTCGGCAGCAGCCAGCTGCACCGCGACCGCGCCGGGCAGGCAGGCGCGCACCAGCAGGCCGCCATCCCCGTCGCGGTGGGGGCCCAGCACGGCGAACGGGTCGTGGTGGCGCGCGCCCAGCAGCGCATCGAGTTCGTGTCCCGGCAGCATGCCGCTGCGAGGTGCCCCGCGCGTTGCCGTGGTCGGGGGGCTCACGGCTGGCCTCCCGGCTGCGCCAGCAGCTTGCGCAGCAGGCGTGCCAGCCCGCTGACCGGCAGGTCGATCCACGCCACCCGGTTGGCGGCTTCGTAGTCGACCTCGTAGGCGGCGCGTTCGAGCAGGAACAGGTCCAGCAGCGGCTGCAGCTGCGCCGGGTCGGCCCAGGGCGCTGGCGACGCTTCCATATGCTGGCGGTAGCAGTTCAGGAAGGCCTCGTTGGCGGTGGTGCGGAAACGATCGAGCAGCAGCGCGCGGCGCTCCGCCAGTTGCGGCGGCAGCTCGGTATGGGTGCGTTCCTGGCGGTCGGTGCCGACGGTGGCGGCGGCATAGTCGAGCGAGCGCAGCAGGCCGGCCACGTCGCGCAGCGGCGAGGTCTTGCGCCGGCGCCAGTCCAGCGGCATGCCAGGCTCGCCTTCGAAGTCGACCAGGTAGGTGTCGCTCTGCGCGATCAGCACCTGGCCCAGGTGGAAGTCGCCGTGGAAGCGCGTCTGCAGGCTGCCGGGCGCCGCCGCGGCCAGTTGCGCGACCAGCGCGGGCAGCGCGTCGCGCGCGTCCCTCAGCGTCTGTACGTCGGCGTCGAACGCCTGGCGCACCGAGCCCTGGACGCTGTCGGCACGCTTGTCGACGAGCGCCAGCGCGCGTTCCAGCGCCTGCATGGCCTGCGCGGCCCAGTCGCGCGCGTCGGCCTCGGTGGCGGGCACCGGCGCAAAGGCCTCGTCGTCGGACGGGCGCGCCAGCACGGCATGCAGCTCGGCCAGGCGACGCCCCAGCGTGCCCGCCAGCGCGGCGTAGCCATTCATGGCTTCGGCGAACTCGTCCTCGCTTTCCTTGGCCGGCAGCGCATCGTCGATGACGCGGCTCAGGTAATCCAGGGTCCAGTCCCAGCCGTTGCCCTGGTTCAGGATGTAGCCCTGCAGCAGCATCAGCGTATGCGGTACGCCGTCGGCGCCGGTGCGCACCACCTCGCCCAGCAGCGGCGCCGAGTGCGCATAGCCTTGCGCGGTCAGGTAGCGCGTCATCTCGGCCTCGGGATGGATGCCGCCGGAGAGCCGCCGCACCAGCTTGAGCACCGCGGTGTTGTTGTATGACAGAGAGCTGTTCGACTGCTCGGCCGACATCCACTCGATCGGGTCGCGTTCCAGTTCCAGCGCGGCCAGGCCCGGTTCGGCGCGGAAACGGATCCGGTCCGGGCCGGCCTGCAGCTCCACGCCCTTGCGCAGCGCCTGCACCACCTCGCGCGCAAACGGTTCGACCACGAAGCCGTCGGTGGCCAGCCCTACGCGGCTGCCCTGGCGCACGCGCGCCATCGACAGCCCATGCGCCAGCTGCGATACGCCGTCGGCGCTCTCGCGGTCCCACAGGATGCCGACTGGCAGCTGGTAGCGTTCGGTGCGTCCTGACAGCGCCACCTCGACTTCGCCAAGGTAGACATCCTCGCCATTGCTGCCGCGCGTGAAGGGCAGCAGGTACGCCATGCCGACGCGCTCGATGCGCTCGTGCTTGCTGCCGAACCAGCGGCGCCGGCTGATGTAATGGGGCAGCACCTCGGTGGCCAGGGCACGGCGCGACGCATCGGTCAGTTCGGGGCGGCCGATGTTCTGCATCACAAGGGTGATCTGGTCTGGCATCTGCTCAGGCGCCTCCACGTGCCACGAAGGCGGCTGCGCCTCGTCGCTCAGTACGAACCAGTAGAAGCCATAGGGAGGCAGCGTCAGCAGGTAGGTCAGCGTGCCGATGGCGGGGAAGGGCGTGGCGCCCATCATCTCGACCGGCACGCGGCCATTGAAGGCGGACAGGTCGAGCTCCACCGCCTGCGGCGCGCGCGACAGGTTGGCCACGCACAGGATGTGTTCGCCCTCGTGCTCGCGCAGGTACGCCAGGATCTTGCGGTTGCCGGGAAACAGGAAGCGCAGCGTGCCGCGGCCAAATGCGCGGTGCTTGCGCCGCAGCGCCAGCATGCGCCGCATCCAGTTGAGCAGTGAATGCGGGTCGCGCGCCTGCGCCTCCACGTTGACGGCTTCGTAGCCGTACAGCGGCCCCTGCAGTGGCGGCAGCACCAGCCGCTCAGGGTCGGCGTGCGAAAAGCCGCCGTTGCGGTCGGGCGACCACTGCATCGGCGTGCGCACGCCGTCGCGGTCGCCCAGGTGGATGTTGTCGCCCATGCCGATCTCGTCGCCGTAGTAGATCACCGGCGTGCCCGGCATCGAGAACAGCAGGCTGTTCATCAGCTCGATGCGGCGGCGGTCGCGCTCCATCAGCGGGGCCAGCCGGCGGCGGATGCCCAGGTTGATGCGCGCGCGCCGGTCGGTGGCGTAGACCTCCCACAGGTAGTCGCGCTCGCTGCTGGTCACCATTTCCAGCGTCAGTTCGTCATGGTTGCGCAGGAAAATGGCCCACTGGCAGTTGGGCGGCACCTCCGGCGTCTGCCGCATGATGTCGGTGATCGGGAAGCGGTCTTCGCGCGCGATGGCCATGTACATGCGCGGCATCAGCGGGAAATGGAAGCACATGTGGCATTCGTCGCCTTCCGGTTCGGGGCCGGTCAGGCCAAAGTACTGCTGCGCGTCTTCCGGCCACATGTTGGCCTCCGCCAGCAGCATGCGGCCGCGAAAGTGCTGGTCCAGATGCGCGCGGATGCTGCGGATGACGGCGTGGGTCTCGGGCAGGTTCTCGTTGCTGGTGCCTTCGCGCTCGACCAGGTATGGCACCGCGTCCAGCCGCAGCCCGTCGATGCCCATGTCGAGCCAGAAGCGCATCACCGACAGCACTTCGTTGAGCACCTGCGGGTTGTCGAAGTTCAGGTCGGGCTGGTGTGAATAGAAGCGGTGCCAGAAGTACGCGCCGGCGACAGGGTCCCAGCTCCAGTTCGACTTCTCGGTGTCGCAGAAGATGATGCGCGTGCCGGCGTAGGACTGGTCATGGTCGGACCAGACGTAGTACCTGCGCGCGGCCGAGCCGGGCTTGGCCTTGCGTGCCCGCTGGAACCACGGGTGCTGGTCGGAGGTGTGGTTGATGACCAGCTCCGTGATCACGCGCAGCCCGCGCGCATGCGCCGCGGTGACAAAGCGGCGCGCCTCGGCCAGCGTGCCGTAGTCGGGGTGGACGCTGCGGTAGTCGGCGATGTCGTAGCCGTCGTCGCGGCGCGGCGAGGGGTAGAACGGCAGCAGCCAGATCGTGTCAACGCCCAGGTTGACCAGGTAGTCGAGCTTGGCCTGCAGGCCGGCGAAATCGCCCACGCCGTCGCCGTTGGCATCGAAAAAAGACTTGATGTGCAGCTGGTAGATGACCGCGTCCTTGTACCAGAGCGGGTCGGCGTTAAGCAATGCGGCGCTGGCGGTTTCGGTGAGGCGTTTCATCCGTGTCTCCACGTATGCCGGTCAGGCGCCGTGCGGGTCGGTCGACACCGGGGCGGCGGCGGGGCGCGGCGCCGGCCGGTCCAGCGGGCGTACCTGCCACACCGCGAAGGGCAACTGCGCCGGGTCGAGGCGGATGCGCTGGTGCTTGCCCTGCAGCTCGAAGCGCTGGCCACGCATCAGGTCGTGCACGGCCACGCGCGCATGGTCGGGCAGGCCCCATTCCCACAGCGGCAGTTCGATGTCGGTCTCGTGCGCGCTGCGCGGGTCCAGGTTGATCGCGCCCAGCAGCACGTCATCGCCGAACAGGTAGTCGGTGCCGGGAACGAAGCGCGCGAACCACAGCACCGCATCGCTGCCGGCATGGTAGAAGCGCAGCCCCAGGTGGCTCTGCAGCGCGGGGTGGCCGGCGCGGATCTCGTTCAGGCGCGAGATCTCGGCGACGATGTTGCCGCGCTGGTGCCAGTCGCGGGCGCGCAGCTGGTACTTCTCGGAGTCGAGGTATTCCTCGCGCACCTTGCCGTCGAGCACGAACGGTGCGCTCTCGCACAGCTCGAAGCCGTTGTACATGCCCCACAACCCCGACAGCAAGGTGGCCAGCGCCGCGCGGATCAGGAACGCAGGGCGGCCGCCGTGGTGCAGGAAATAGGGATTGATGTCCGGCGTATTGACGAAGAAGTGCGGGCGGAAGAATTCGCGCAGCGGGCCCTGCGTCAGCTCGGTCAGGTACTCGGTCAGTTCCCACTTGGTGTTGCGCCAGGTGAAGTAGGTGTACGACTGGCTGAAGCCCAGCTTGGCCAGCCGCGCCATCATCTTCGGCCGCGTGAAGGCCTCGGCCAGAAAGATGGTGTCGGGGTGGCGGGCGCGCACGTCGGCGATCATCCACTCCCAGAACGGCAGCGGCTTGGTATGCGGGTTGTCCACGCGGAAGATGCGCACGCCGTGGTCGGCCCAGAACATCACCACGTCGCGCAGCGCCTGCCACAGCGCGGCGCCGGCGGGCGGCGCGGCGTAGAAGTCGACGTTGACGATGTCCTCGTACTTCTTGGGCGGATTCTCGGCATAGCGCAGCGAGCCGTCGGGGCGGTGCGCGAACCATTCTGGATGGTCTTTCAGCCACGGGTGGTCGGGCGAGCACTGGATCGCGAAGTCGAGCGCGATCTCCAGCCCGTTCGCGGCGGCGGCATTGCACAGGCGGCGGAAATCGTCGAACGTGCCCAGCTCGGGATGCAAGGCATCGTGCCCGCCCTCGTCGCCGCCGATCGCATACGGGCTGCCCGGGTCGTCGGGCTCGGCGCGCAGGCTGTTGTTGCGGCCCTTGCGGTGGGTACGGCCAATGGGGTGGATCGGCGTGAAGTAGAGCACGTCGAAGCCCATTGCGCGGATGGCGGGCAGCCGTGTGATGACATCGTCGAAGGTGCCGTGGCGCTGCTCGTCGTTGCTTTGCGAGCGCGGGAACAGCTCGTACCAGCTGGCGTAGCGCGCCGCGAGACGGTCGGCCTCTACCGGCAGCGCCACCGGGTGGCGCGAGGCGAACTGCCTGCCCGCCGGGGTGGCCATGTGAGCCTGCATGGCGGCCGCGGTGCGGGGCGACAGCAGGATCTGAAGACGGCGTTTGTCATCGCCCGCCGCGGCGGTCAGGTCCTCGACGATGGCGGACAATTCGCTGTCCGACGCAGGCTTCTGGCCGTTCTTCCTGCCATTGCCTTTCTTTCCGTTCTTGCCGCTCTTGCCCCCGGGACCCAGCAGCGCGTCCGCAATCAGTCGTGCGCCTTCCTCGGTTTCCAGGCTGACGTCGAGCCCGGCCGCGCGCTTCTTGCTGATCTCGTCGAGCCAGCTGGCATAGGCATCGCGCCAGGCCTCGACGGTGAATTCATGGCGGCCCAGCGCCACCAGCGGAAAACTGCCTTGCCAGCGGTCGTTGACCACGGGCTGCAGCGGCTCTTCGTGCCAGTCGGTCTCGCCCGGGGCACGCCACAGTACGACGGCGGCGAGCTTGTCGTGCCCGTCCATCCAGATATCGGCGCTGACGTCCACGCGTTCGCCCACTACGCGCCGCACCGCGAAGCGGCCGTCGTCGCAGGCGGGTTCGACGCGTTCGATGGCGACGCGCGGCGCTTCCATGGCGGCGACCACGCTGCCCAGCCCGGTTGCGGCCAGGGTCTCGTGTCCGTGCGGCGCGCGCGCATCGGCGCGTGGCATGCCGGGCCGGGTCAGCGGCACCGGCGGCGCTTCAAAGAGGCGGATGTCGGCGGGGGCAAGCGTGATCGACCCCAGGGCGTCGAGCCGGTTGCTGGCATTCACCGTGCCGCCGGGTCCGCCTGGCGTGGCTTCAAGGTGGGCGCTGGCGTGCGGCAGCGCGCTCAGCATGCGGTCTGCGCCAAGCGTGCCGGGTGCCATGGGATCGGGATTGACCACCACCATCAGCGCCGCGGCGCCATCTGGCTCGGCAAAGCCGTTGCCCGTGGCCGGATCCGTGCACAGGCCGTTCGGTGCGGGCAGCCGCGCCAGCACCGTGAGCGGCGCCTCGGGCCCGCTGAGCAGCCGCACCGCCAGCGCCGGCGCGGGATCGCGCGAGGCGAGCCAGGTGGTGGCCTCCAGCAGCTCATGCGTGATGTCGTATGGCGCCCCGTCCTGGCCGGCGCCGTCGGGAGCCAGGGGGTCGCGTGCAAGTGCGCCACCGGTCTCGAAACCGGCTGGCACCAGGATGCCGTCGCCGATGGCGGCGGCGGTCCACAGCGCGCGCCGTGCGCTCAGCGCATCCTGGCTGGCAGGGGTCAGCGCGGGTGCGGCCAGCACCCGGCCGAAGCGGCGCAGCCGCGCGATCTCCTCGGTCAGCCAGGCGCTGCGGAAGTCCCACCACGGCAGCGAGCAGAAGGCGCCATCGAAGCCGGCGGAAGCCAGGTCGTCGAGCTGCGCGGGCGTCAGGCCGGGCGTCCACGCCAGCAGGAGCGGCGTGCCGCGCGCTTCGGGCGGGGTGGCGTCGTTGCGCAGGGTGTCGGCCAGCGCTGCCCAATGCCTGCCGGGCACGCGTGCCGGCGCGCGACAGCAAAAGCCGGCAGCGCCCGAGGCCCATGCCAGCCGCAGCCGCGCGGCCCACCATTGCACCAGCGCTTCGGCCACGCGCGGGTCATGCCAGCGCAGGCGCGCGCCGGGCAGATGGTTGTCGGTCTCGTGAGGCGCGAAAGCGGGGGCCGCGGCATCGATCCAGTCGGGATCGGTGGCGCCTTCCCCGTCGGTGCCGGAGCGGTCCAGTGAAATGTCGAGCAGCGGCGCCAGCCCATGCCGGCTGCACGCCGCCAGCGTGTCAGTCCCGGACAGGTGCGGCCAGCCGCCGATCAGTACGTGGTCGAAGCCCAGCGCCGCCACGCGTTGCAGGGCGTGTTCGTCGGCGTCCGGCGTTCCGGTCAGGTCCATCTGGCAGATCCGCACAAAATCCTCCCGGTGGTTCGCTCCGGCGGAGCAACAATGTCCCGCCCGGCGCCAGACGGCCAGCCGGCGGGATGGCACACCCATGCGAAGTGCGTGCCAGCGCGCCTGCACGATTGAAGATATGCGGCGGAGCCCGGCCGCGCCAAAGGATTTCCGCCGAAAGGCAATGTGCGCCTGACGCTACCGCTTGTAAAAAGTACCGGCTTCGCCATGACCGATGGCAAGAAGCTGCCGGGCGAGGGCCGGGTGCCACACACGCGGCCCGAAGGCGCATTGCCCGGTACGCTTCTTGCCCGCTGTCACGATGGACCAACCGGGGAAACGTGCATGGACTGGTGGCTGGAGGCTACGCAGTGGCCGGCGATGGTGGTGACGGTGCTTGCCACATGGCTGGTCGGGTCGCGCTCCATTGCGCGGCGCCGCGCAGGTTTCTGGGTGTTCATGGCCAGCAACGTGCTGTGGATCGCCTGGGGATGGCATGGCGATGCCTACGCGCTGATCGTGCTGCAGCTGGCGCTGATCGTGATGAACCTGCGCGGCATGCGCGAAGCGCGCAAGGCCGGGCAAGCGGCATCGCACCGGGCCTTCAACGCGGCGCGCGACAGCACTGGCAACGCGGGCGCGGGGCCACTATCCTTGTCCGGCGCCGACATGCGCCAGCTGCGGGGCGACCGCCGGCAACCGCCGGGCTCGGCCGGCCCTGATCGATGACTCTACGGGTCCGGCCGCGGACCAGGCAGGTGTGCGATGGCAAAGAAAAAGATCCTGGTGCTCAACGCGCTCATCGCGGTCTCGCGCGAGGGCGAACACGATTGCCGGCGCGCGGCGCTCGCCGCTGCCAATCCGCATCTCAAGTCGGTGCTGACCAGCCGCGCCAATGCCTTTGCCCTGGCGGCGCAGGAACTGCAGGCGTGCCTGCTGCAGCTCGGGCAGTTGCCGGAGGCCATGCCGGCCGCGGCGTGCAGCGCCGGCTCCGGCAAGCACCGTTCGGATCGCGCCATCCTGCACGCGGTCAGCAAGGGCGAACAGGCGGTGCAGCGGCGCTATGCACGCGCGCTCCGCGCGCACGTGCTGGGCTCGCGCCTGCGCGCGGTGGTGCGGCGCCAGTACCGCGGCGTGCAGGTCAGCCATGAGCTGTTCCGGGTGCTGCGCGAACAATACCGTTCGCAACCGTCGCAACCGTCGCAACCGGCGCGTCCGTAAGGGAACAATCGGGACACTGTCTCATCCACCATGCCCACTGCTGCTGCAGACCTGCAAGCGTTCGAACATGCCGCGCGCCTGGTGCTGATGTACGGCCTGGTGCCGCTGTGGCTGCTGGCCGGCGCGGGCGACTGGCTGTGCCACCGCCTGACGCACATCGAGCGCAACGCCGGCGTGCGCGAATCCTGGCTGCACATGCTGATGCTGGCCGGGGTCGGCCTGCCCCTTCTGATGGTGCTGTTCCTGGAGGTCAATGCGCTGGTGATCGCCGTGGTGCTGGCGGCGCTCGTGCTCCACGAGGCCACGGCGTGGTGGGACGTGCAGTACGCGAGCAAGCGCCGCCGTATCGCGCCGGTCGAGCAGCATATGCATAGCCTGCTCGAAGTCCTGCCGATGGCTGCCGCCTCATATGTGGTGGTGATGTACTGGGGCCAGTTCCTGGCGCTGTTCGGCGCGGGCAGCGAACCGGCGCGGCTGGCGCTGGCATGGAAACCCGCACCGCTGCCGCCGGGCTACCTGGCCGGACTGTTCGTCGCGGTAGCCTTGCTGGCCGGCCTGCCTTACCTGGAAGAGTTGTGGCGCTGCCACCGCTGGCGCAAGCGCGAGCGCGAAGCCGCGCTGGCGCAGGCGACCCGGGCGCTGCGCGGGGATACCTAGGCAGCGCCCATCCGGCGTGAGCCCGTCCGCTGCAGCTCCGCCGGGATCGCGCTTACTGCTTGGGCGCCGGGTCCGGTGAATCGCCCTTCGGGCCGCTTGGCGCATCGGCGGTCGGTGCCGACGGCGTGCCCTGTTCGCGTGGCTTCTTGCTGCGGGCGGTGTTTGCCTCCTTGCCGGATTTCGCCTTGGACTTCTTGGCGGTGTCCTTGGTGGTGTCGGCCGGTGCCGTGGTCATGTCGGTGGCGGCTGGCTGGTTGCGCGAAGCGCCGGCGCCTTCGATCGGTGGCGCGCTTGGATTCGGCGCGGTAGGCGAGGCCGGAGCCTGTTGGGCGAAGGCCGGCAGGCAGAGCGCGGCGCCGACGACCAGTGCCGTGGTAGCGAGGATGCGTTTCATATGGGTCTCCATTGCAAGACTACGTCGGTCGGGCCCAGGGCCCTGGGTTATGCCGTTGCGCCGCGAGGCGTGGCCGGCAATTCAGTCGCGGGCCGCGGTGCGGTTGCCTTCGCCGCGGCGCGCCAGTTCGTGGTAATGGCAGATCCGGGCCAGCGCCCAGTCCGCCGCGGCTTCCCGCACGGCGTTGCGCTCGCCGGGGAAGCGCCGGGTTTCCGTGAACACCGCCACGCCCGCCGGCGCCGCCAGCACATCATGGCCGGCATGGCCGGGCCGGCGGAATACCCACGCAAAGCACTGCGTGCCGGCCGGCGTGTCGCCATCGCCGCCGTCATCGGCGACACCAGTGTTCGCCAGAGCCAGGTCGGCGCCGCTGAGTTGCATCGCGCCAAGCGCCATCGCCATTGATACTTCTTCGCTGGTCAGGCCGTGCCGGCGGATGGTTTCCGTGGGCACACGCAGCAACTGCTCCTTGGCCGACGGCGAATACGCCACGATGGCGCAATACAGGACATCGCCGCAGCCCGGCACCTCGGCGATGCGCGAGGCGATCAGTCCCGCCGTGCACGATTCCGCGGTGACCACGTGGATCCCTTGGCGCCGCAGATAACGGGCGACGCTGCGGTGATCGCCGGAGCCGGTGGCAGCCTCGGGGCGGCTCATTGACGCGCACTCCGGGGCCGGACCGGCACCCCATTGCCGCGCGACACGGTCGGCGTGGCCGCAGCCGGGCTTTGCTTCGCGGGCTCGTCGTCCCTGGGCTGGCGCACGAACGTCACCTTGCCGTCGCGCTCGAGCACTACGCGCGTCAGGTCGGCAAAGCTGTCGGTCTGCAGCGTCGCGCGCAGGTTGGCTTGCAGGTCTTCCTCGGTCAGCATGGCCCGGCGCACCCGCCCGCTATCCAGCTCCCCCTGGCTCAGCAGATCGAGCGCATGCCCGCCGGTGAGACGGTCGAAGGCGGGATAGCGGCCCGACAGCCAGCCCACCGCGCGGTGCAGCAGTACCAGCACGAACGCGGCGGCGAAGGCCACCGCGAACGACGTCGCACCTACCACCACGCGCGCCAGCACCGCGCCCAGCAGCAGCACGATGCACAGGTCGAACGAAGACTTCTGCGCGAAGGCCCGGCGCCCCGCCAGCCGCAGCATCGCCCAGGTGCCGACGAAGACTATCGCGGCGCGCACCGCGCCTTGCCACCACAACAGGTCATCGCCTTCGCCCACGGCGTTTCGCATCAGATCGGCCAGAATTTCCACGATGTCCATGTCGGCACCCGGAGTGGAATTTATGGCAGCGGCGGCAGGTTCCGTGCCAGCGTGGTGTCACCGGCCAGGCGCCGCCCGGGCGTCGTGCCCGCGTCATTGGCGCGCCCAAGCGGGGAAAAATGTACATGCAGCGTCAGCCGGGACCTTGTAAAAGCTGCGTGGCAGCGCGCGGCGCACTTGGTGACGGACGATGGCGTCTATCTTGCATGTCCGGTAGCAGGGCATGCACGAGAGAACCAACGGAGACACCTATGCCAGACCCGACGCACAAGCCGGACCCGCCGGCGCCGGATGCACCCCGCAAGCCGCGGCATCCGGGCGACCCCGCCGACGTGCGCAAAGGACAGGTGACCGGGCCGGTTCCGCGCGACACCTTCCGGCAGCGCTTCATGGCGCGCTTCACCGACCCCGCATACCGCGCGGAGGATGATGCGCTGGCGCGGCTTGAGCGCATTGCGTGGGAGGCGTACCAGGAAGGCCGCAAGGCGCCGCTGAAGCGCAAGGCGGGACCCGGCTTCGCCGATCCGGACTATGAGTTGTCCGACGAATGGCGTGCCGCCAGCGAGGCGATCCGCGCGGCCCAGCAACGCCAGGCCGACCCCGCCACGCCGTCGCGCGTGCTCCTGGTCTGTGCCGCCGCGCGCAACGACTACACCTGCCCCGGCGAGATGTCAAAGTCCTGGCGGCTGGCACAACGTGCGCGCGCCACGCTGGAAGCGCAGGCGATGGAAGTCGATATGCTCGACCTGAGCCTGCTGACCTCTGATGCCGACCTGCACATCCATCCATGCAAGGGCTGCGTCTCGACGTCGATGCCGCTGTGCCACTGGCCGTGCAGTTGCTACCCCAACCACGCGCTCGGCCAGGTCAACGACTGGATGAACGAGATCTATCCGCGCTGGGCCGGCTGCCATGGCGTGCTGATCGTCACGCCGGTCTACTGGTACCAGGCCACCAGTCCGCTGAAGCTGATGATGGACCGGCTGGTCTGCGCCGACGGTGGCAACCCGGATCCGACCAGCACGCAGGGCAAGGACGCGGTGCGTGCCAAGTCGGTCGAACTGGCGGGGTGGGACTACCCCAAGCACCTCGCAGGCCGTACCTACGGACTGGTGGTCCACGGGGACGTGGCCGGCATCGAAGGCGTGCGTCGCGCGCTGTCCGACTGGCTCGACTGGATGGGCCTGGTCGATGCCGGGCAGCAGGCTCGGCTGGACCGGTTTATCGGCTACTACAAGCCCTATGCCACCAGCCACGCTGAACTGGACGAGGATGAAGGCGTGCAGGTCGAGGTGGATAACGTGGCACGCGCGCTGGCGTGCGCGGTGCAGCAGCTGCGCGCCGGCAAGCTCAGCGAGCCCGACCGCGGCCTGCTGCCGCCGCGGCAGAAATAGCGGTGCTGTAATTAGCGGTGCTGAAAATCGCGGTGCTGCAGATTGCGGTGCTGCAAGCGGAGACGACAATGGACCGTAGAGACAACCGGCGTGGAGAACCCTGGCATGAAAGCGCCGGGCCAGACACCGACATGCGCAGCCACTACGTGGGCGCCTATGGCGTCTACGACTACGACGAGCCGGTGGACCCCGGCGAGTTCGGCGGCACGCAGGGCACGCAGGGCGGGCAGTCCGGCAGCCCGCCCGAGGCACGCGCCCGGCAGGCGCCGCGCGGGCGCGATCCTTACCGCCAGTTCACCGGCTACAACGAGCGCATGGACCTTTACCGCGGCGGCCCGCGCCAGGCTCGGCCGGTAGGCCCACGCAACTATCAGCGCAGCGACGCGCGCATCCTGGAGGACCTGTGCGAGCAGCTCGCGCACAGTGCGCGGTTGCAGGTGGAAGATGTCGAGGTTCGAGTCGAGCAGGGCGTGGTCACGCTGGAGGGCAGCGTGCCGCAGCGCCAGCAGAAGTACGGGATCGAGGATGTCGCCGACGAGGTCTATGGCGTCAGGGAGGTGGTCAACCACCTGCGCGTGGCGCGGGGCGACACTTCGGCGGTGCACCCCGGCCACGGCATGCGCATGTACTGACGCCGGAGGGCCACGCATGCAGGATCCGTCGAATCCGCCGCGCACCAATCCACGCGGCACGGCTGTCACGGCCGCCGACACCGCACTGCAGGCAAAGCTGTGCGCTCGCCTGTGGGACAGCGGCCTGGATGTCAGCGAAATCGCACTCAACATCGCCGATGGGCGCGTCACCATCGAGGGCGCGATCGGCACGCAGGCGGGCAGCGAAGCGATCGAAGCCTGCATTCGCGCGGCTGGCGGCGTGCGCGAAGTGGTCAACCACGTGCGCGTGGCGCCGGACCGTACCGGGGGGTAGGCATCGTCGCGTGAGGGCTATGGCACGACTTTCGCTTCGGCCCCGGCTTCACGGCCGGGAACAAACGTGTTGGCCGACCAATCAAGGAGACCGCCATGAAGCACCTTGCAAGCTTTGCACTGGCCGCGTTGCTGAGCGTGCCGGCCTGGGCCCAGACCACGACCACGCGGCCAGGCGCCGACACGCGCGCCCCTGGCACAGCCGCATCCGACGTCAAGCCGGGGCAAGGCGATACGCGCCGCGCCACGCCAGCCACGCCAGCCACGCCAGCTTCCCCTTCTGCAAGCAGCGGCCGCGCGACACCGGCCACGCCCGCCACGCCGGGGTCGCCCGCGGTGAACGAGGGGCCGCAGTCGGCGCAGCGATACGACTATCCGGCTTCGGAGCCGAAGGCGCCGAAATCCCGCAAACAGATTTTGTAGCCAGGTTTTATAGCCGGGATGGCCAGGTTTCCGGCGCTCCCGGCGCGGTCTCGGGATCGGGGCTTAGCCCGGTATGGTGCGCGGATCGTGGCCGAAGCTGTTGCGCGAGCGGATCTGGCCATCGCGGCCATGGATCAGCAATTCAACACGGTCGCGCTGCGCCTGCGTAGTCGCGGCGGCGATGGCTTCTTCCTGGGTGGCATGGTGGGATTCGGCGTAGCGGGCGCCTTCGCGGATCACATCCCAGCCGTCCTGATGCGGCACAACGTGTATGCTGGTGCCCATTTTGCTGTCTCCTCGGCTGTCGATTCCTTTATTGTCGGCGATCTACGCCGGCTGTCTATCCGGCGGCGTCTGACAGGCCGGAGAAGTAGCCCTGGACAATGCGCGGAGGGCAGCAAGCCCGACTTCCGCGCTGAAATTTCTGGTTATTTGGCGGCCCTCTTGTAAGCTGGATTTGGATTGCATTAGAGGAGCGGGCCATGCGTGCAAGATTTGCCAGGGGGCTGACGCAGTCGCCGGTGACCGTGGTGGCACGGGCGTTCGACGGAGAAGCTGTGCGGGCACCCCAGGTTGGCGACCTGGTGACCGTGTACAGCCAGGACCAGGACACCGAATTCAATATCCGCCTGAACGAAGCGGTCGAGCCCGGCCGCTGGCGCGGCGTGGTCTACGCGATCGGCCGCGGACAGGATGTGCTGGTGACGGCTGAAGGGCTGGAGATCGACGATGTGGTCGAGGTGGTGCGCGAGGAGATCGCGCAGGTCATCCCCTGCGGCCGGTCCCACTAAGCGCCGCACCCGCTCGGGTGCGGACATTCCGGTTTGACGAAACCCGTGGCAGGCCTGCCTTCTGATTACTCCTGGTCGGCCTGGCGGGATTCTTGCGCGGGCTGGCGTGGCACGCCCAGCCACATCGCAAGCCCGCTGGCGAGCAGCAGCGCCGCCAGCAGCAACAGCGCATGGTCGAGGCTGCCGGTGCGGGTCTTGATCTGCCCGATCACCCACGGACTGACGATGCCGCTGGTAATGCCGACGCTGCTGATCATGGCGATGCCGGCCGCTGCGCTCGCACCCGGCAGGTAGCTGGGCGGCAGCGACCAGAACACCGGCAGCGCGGCAAAGATCAGCACCGCGGCAACCGACAGGATCGCCAGCATTGCCGCCAGGCTGGACGGGTGCAGCGTGAGCGCGGCCAGCGCCAGCGCGCCGCCGGCGGTGCACAGCAGGAAATGGCGGTGGCGCTCGCCGCTGCGGTCCGAATGGCGCGCGATCAGGATCAGCCCCACCGCGCCGACGGCATTGGGCACCACCGAATACAGGCTGACCGACATCACGTCGCTGATGCCGAAGTCGCGGATGATCAGCGGCATCCAGAAGCTCAGCGCGAGCGAGCCGCAGGTCAGCGAAAAGTAGATAAAGGCGAACAGGTACACGCGCGGGTTGCGCAGCACCGTGCGTAGCGCCTGCAGCGAATGGCCGCCTTTTCTCGCTTCGGCCGCGTTGCCCGCCTCGCCCGCCGCGGCGCGTGTCAGGTAAGCGCGCTCGTCGGCGCTGAGCCAGCGGGCCTGTTCCGGGCCGTCCACCAGGCAGCGCGCGGCGATCAGTCCCAGCAAGACCGCGGGCGCGCCTTCGATCGCGAACATCCACTTCCAGCCCTGCAGGCCGAGCACGCCGGCCATGTCGCGCATGATCCAGCCGGAGACCAGGCCGCCGAGCACACCCGCCACCGCCACGCCGGCAAAGAAGATCGCCATCACCGCGGCGCGGCGCCGTGCCGGGAACCAGTAGGTCAGGTAGAGCACGATGCCGGGAAAGAAGCCCGCCTCGAACACACCCAGCAGGAAGCGCAGCGTGTAGAACTGCGCCGGCGTCGACACGGCCATCATGCCCACCGAGGCCAGGCCCCACAGCACCATGATGCGGGTGAAGGTGCGGCGCGCGCCGAAGCGCGCCAGCAGCATGTTGCTCGGTACTTCGCACAGCACGTAGCCGACGTAGAAGATCGCGGCGCCCAGGCCGTACATGGCATCGCTGAAGCCAAGGTCCTGCTTCATCTGCAACTGGGCGAAGCCGATGTTGATGCGGTCCAGGAACGAGACCACGTAGCAAATAAACAGGAACGGGATGATGCGCAGCCACACCTTGCGGTAGAGCGCGTCTTCCTCGCGCGCCGCCAGCGCTGGCAGTCCGGGAAGGGTGGTGGGGGTCGCGGGCGTCAGATGCAGGGACGCAAGGTCCCCTGAGACCGGATGGCTCATGCTGTTTGTCTCCGTACGGTGGCGGCTGCGGGCGTTGCGTCGGGATGGTTGCAGCCAGGGATGGCGCCGCCGGGCGCGTCTGTTGCGCGCTCGTTGGCGGCCCGGGGTCAGCCGGGGGAAAAGCGCGGGGAAAGAGCGGAATGGGACGCGGCCTGGCCGCGCCCGTGCCGGGTCAGGCTGCCGGCGCTACCGCGGACGGCATGTCGGCCACGCCTTCGCGCGCTGCCTGCAGCGCGGCCAGCAGCACGTCGTGGTCGCCGATATGGTTGGCCAGCAGCAGGATCAGCTGCGCGTTGGCGGCCTGGCTCTGGGCGTCGTCGAGGCCGCGGTGCATCTCGATCAGCGCTTCATAGAAATCGTCGGGCCGGGCCAGGTTGGGTTGCGTATTGAGGGTGGCGGGCATGTTGTCGTCTCCTGTTCTCGTGCTGTCCGGCGTGCCTCAGGCGGCGATCCGGTCCGGGGCCGGCGCGGCCAGGCCGGCGCCGGTGGCGCGCGCCAGCGCGGCGCGGATCGCGGCAGGGTCCGCGCGGCGCCAGCGTGCGCACACATGCTGGTCGGGCCGCACCAGGTAGCAGGTGCCGGGCCTGGCGCCGTAGCGGGCCGTGGCCAGGCCCTGGTCGTCGCGCAGCACGATGGCGTTGGTACAGGTCATCGCCGGCTGCTCCGCATCCGTGACGTAGACCAGCCGCAGCGGTACGTTGCCTTGCCTGAGCGCGGACAGGTCTGCCAGCGTGGCGGCATCGAGGGCATCGGGATTGCCGAACAGCAGCACGGTGAAATCCTGCCCCAGGTGCGACAGCAGCCAGCCGGCACCCTGCGGCCCGGACACCGGCGCATCGGCACAGACCGCGCCCGGCACCATGTTGCCGGCATAGCCGTCATCGGCGTCGCCGGTGTTCAGCGGCGAGCCGTGCAGCACCGCGGGCACCGACAGGCGACCGCTGTTGACCAGGCCGCGGGCAAAGGCGTGCCGCTTCGACAGTGTCAGCACCGCGTCGCGGAACACGCGGCTGACGGCGCTTTTTGGCGTGATGAAGTCGGTGGCGCGGGTCGAGTTCAGGAGGTTCTCGTCAGCGGCGTATTCGCGCTCGCTGGCGTACGTATCGAGCAGGCTGTCGGCTGCATGGCCCTGCAGCACGTAGGCCAGCTTCCACGCCAGGTTCTCCGCATCCTGCACGCCGCTGTTGGCGCCGCGCGCCCCGAACGGCGACACGCCATGCGCGGAATCGCCGGCGAACAGGATATTGCCGTGGCGGAAGCTGTCCATGCGCAGGCACGAGAACGTGTACACGCTGACCCATTCCAGCTCGAACTTCACGTCGTTGCCGAGCAGCGCCTGCACGCGCGGGATCACGCGCTCGGGCGTTTTCTCCAGCACCGGGTCGGCGTCCCAGCCGAGCTGGAAGTCGATGCGCCAGACATTGTCCGGCTGGCGGTGCAACAGCACCGACTGGTTGGGGTGGAAGGGCGGGTCGAACCAGAACCAGCGCTCGCTGGGAAAGTCCGCTTCCATCTTCACGTCGGCGATCAGGAAGCGGTCGCGGAAGGTGCGGCCCTTGCTGTCCAGGCCCAGCAGCTTGCGCATCGGGCTGCGCGAGCCATCGGCCGCCACCACGTAGCGCGCGGCCAACGGGTAGCAGCCTTGTGGCGTCTCGATGGTCAGCACCGCGCCGTCCGCGCGCTGCTCAAGCCCGACCACCTTGTTGTGCCAGCGGATCTCGATATTGGGCAGAGTCTGCGCGCGCTCCAGCAGGTAGCCTTCGACGTAGTACTGCTGCAGGTTGATAAAGGCCGGGCGGCGGTGGCCGCTTTCCGGCAGCAGGTCGAAGCTGTAGACCTGCTGGTCGCGCAGGAACACCTTGCCGACGTTCCAGCTCACGCCTTTTTCCACCATGCGCTCGCCGCAGCCCAGCCGGTCGAAGATATCCAGCGTGCGCTTGGCGAAGCAGATGGCGCGCGAGCCGGTGGACAGCGTGCAGTCGTCGTCGACCAGCACCACGCGCACGCCGCGCTGCGCCAGGTCGATGGCGGTGGCCAGCCCGATCGGGCCAGCGCCCACCACCACGACAGGATGGACCGTGCCATCCGCCTGCCCGGCGCCTTGTTCCGCGCACGGCTGGTACTCAAACGACATCCGCTGGTAGTCGATGCTGCTCATTGCCTGTCTCTCCATCCAACTCTGTGTTGCTACGTTGCCCGACTTGTTATGGGTCTTCGGTTGCTCAGTCCTGCAGCGCGGCCCACATTTCCTTGTCGCGCTGCGCGGTCCAGATGCGCGGGTGGCGGATACCGCTGGCTTCGTCATAGGCGCGCGAGACGTCGAACGGCAGGCAGTGCTCGTAGATAAAGACCTGGCCAAACTTGGGATCCATGGCGCGGCGCGCATGCGCCATCGCGGCCTTCAGGTCGAGCTTCTCGGCTACGGCTTCCTTGCCCGACTGGAACAGCGTGGTGACGAAGTCCTTGGTGTAGGCGAGGCCTTTCCTTACCTCTTCCGGCGTGGTCAGCGCGGGGCCGCGGCCCGGGACCAGCTTCTCGGGGTTGAGCGCCTGCAGCGCGTCGAGCGTGGCGGGCCATTCTTCCAGCTGGGCGTCGCCGCAGTAGCAGGCGGCGTCGTACTCGACCAGGTCGCCGGAGAACAGCACCTTCTGCTGCGGCAGCCAGACCACGGTGTCGCCCTTGGTGTGGCCCGAGCCCAGGTGGGCGATGCGGACTTCCAGCTTGCCGAGGAACAGCGTGATTTCCTTCTCGAACACCAGCGTCGGCCAGGTCAGGCCGGGCACGGTTTCGACACCGGCGAACAGGCGCGGGAAGCGCTCGATCTCGGACTTCATGTCCGCCTCGCCACGCTCCACGATCATTTCCCACGTACCGCGGCTGGCGATGACCTGCTGCGCGCCCTCGGCGAAGTAGGCGGAGGCGCCCAGCACGCGCACCGCGTGATAGTGCGACAGCACCACGTACTTGATGGGCTTGTCGGTGATGGTGCGGATGCGCGCGATCAGGTCCTGCGCCATCGCCGGCGTGGCGGTGGTGTCGACGATCAGCACGCCGTCGTCGCCGATCACGACGCCGGAATTGGGGTCGCCCTCCGCGGTGTAGGCCCAGGCGTTCTCGGACAGCTGGGTAAACGTGACTTGCTTGGCTTCGAGGTCGGCCTGGGATGCGAATGCCTTGGACATGGCGTCTTCCTTGGTGTGGGGGAGGCAAGACGGCACGTGCGCTCGTATTTGCGCTTGCATGTGCCGCAGGACTGGACGGCGGCACGGGCTGTCTCGCCCCCGTTTCTATGGGTCTTCCACGCGGTGGTGCCTGCGTGTTGCGACGGGGTAGTGCAATCTTAGGAAACGCCGCCAGATTAATCAATAGCTAATTCGTTCGTCTATAACAAATTTGTAGAAGGCCGCCGAGGGAACGGGTTCTCGCTGTAATCTGCCGCGCGGGTTAACCCTGATCCGAGGGCGCGCGGATGGCGTTCGATTAATATCCGGGTTTTCCGATCACACAGGGTGGCGATGGCCAGGGGCAAGGCAACCGGCGCGGCCGGCAAGGCTGAAAGGGAAGGCAAGCCGGAAAAGGCAGACAAGGCAGACAAGGCCCAGCGCGGCATCCAGAGTGTGGAGGTCGGCGGCCGGCTGCTGGCCGCGCTGGCGGCGGCGCGCGTTCCGATGCCGCTGGCAGCGCTGGCCGAGGCCGCGCAGCTGGCGCCGGCGCAGGCGCACGCCTACCTGGTCAGCCTGACGCGCCTGGGCCTGCTCAAGCGCGACCACGTGTCCGGCCGCTACGAGCCCGGGCCGTTGTCGCTGCAGCTTGGCATGCTGCGCCTGGAGCAGGATCCGGCCTACCGCGCCGCGCTGCCGCGCGTCGACGCGCTGGCGCAGTCATCGGGCTTCAGCGTGGCCATCAGCATTGCCGGGCCGCAAGGGCCCACCATCGTGCGCTACGTACCCGCCAGCGCGCCGCTGCACGTGAACCTGCACGTTGGCACCGTGATGGCACTGGCGGCCACGGCCACCGGCCGCGTCTACTGCGCGTTCGGGCCGCCGGCGCAGTGGCAGCCGCTGTGGCGCGCGCAGCAGCCGGACGCGACCAACGCACAGCAGGCGGACTTCAGCGCCGCACTGCAGGCAATCCGCGAGCGCGGTATCGAGCGCAGCATCGACACGCCCAGTCCCGCGATCAGCAGCCTCAGCGTGCCGGTGCTGGACGCTGCCGGGGCGTTGCGGCTGGTGCTGACGCTGGTCGGCTCGACCGGCGCCATCGACGTCGCCTGGGGCGGCACCGCCGCACGGGCGCTGCTGGCAGCGGCGGCGGATATCGCCGCGGCCTTGCGCGACGAAGGTGCGGAAGGAACGGAAGAGGAAAGCCCTGCATGAGCCCGAGCCGCATACCTGATCCGGCCGGCAACGCCAGCCCGGATACCGACGCCGAAGGCGGCAAGACGCAGCGGGGCATCCAGTCCCTGGACAGCACCGGCCAGCTGCTCGGCGCGCTGGTGGCCGCTGGGCGCCCGCTGGCCTTGCGCGACCTCGCGCTGGCCGCCGGCATGCCCGCGGCCAAGGCATTCCCGCACCTGGTCAGCCTGCAGAAGACCGGGCTGCTTGCGCGCGATGCCGCCGGCAATTACCTGTGTGGCGCGCTGGGACTGGAGCTCGGGCTGGTCGCGCTGCAGCGGCTATCGCCGACGCGCGAGGCCGAGCCCGAAGTGATCGAACTCGCGGGCACCACCGGCCTGAGCGTGGCCATGGCCGTGCTGGGCCCGATGGGTCCGACCGTGGTCAGGCTGGAGGAATCGGCGCGGCCGCAGCATGTCAGCCTGCGCGTCGGCACGGTGCTGTCGCTGGTCCATACCGCGATCGGCCGCACCGTGGCGGCGCACTTGCCCGACAACGTGCTCGCCGGCCTGCTGCGGACCGACCATTTGCGCATGGCCGGTGCTGCCGCCGAGCAGGTGCTGGCCGAGGACGGCAGGCTGGCGCCCGATTACGCCGCCCGGCTGGCACGGGTGCGCGCGGCGCAGATCGACAACGCGCTGAGCCACCCGGTGCCGGGCATCGATACGCTGGCCGCGCCGGTGTTCGACCATACCGGCAGCCTGGCACTGGTGATCGCGGTGATGGGGTCGACCGGCAGCTTCGACAGCGGCACGGAAGGCGCGCCCGCCGCGCTGGTAAGCCAGGCGGCACGGCGGCTGTCGTGGCGCTTCGGCGCGCTGCGCGGCGCGGCAGGCTGACTCAGCCGGTTACTGGTCCAGCCGGATATTGGCGGATTTGATCAGGCCGTCCCACTTCTCGTACTGCGCACGGATATAGCTGCCGAACTGCGCGGGCGTGGCCGGGAACGGCACCGTGCCCTGGCTGGCCAGCTTTGCCGACAGCTCCGGCTGCTTCAGCGCGGCAACGATCTCGCCGTTGAGCCGGTCGATCACGGGCTTGGGCGTGCCGGCCGGCGCGGCCACGCCGAACCACGCGGTCAGTTCATAGTTGGGCACGCCCGCGGCGGCCAGCGTCGGCACGCCCGGCAACTGGTCCGAGGGCTTCTGCGTGGTCACCGCCAGCGCGCGCACGCGGTTGTCGCGGATATACGGCAGCGCGGTGGAGACGCTGTCGAACATCATGGTGATGCGGCCGCCGATCAGGTCGGTCATCGACGCGGCGCTGCCCTTGTACGGAATATGCGCGATATTGACACCGGCGAGGTGGGTAAACAGCTCGCCTGCCAGGTGCGACGACGAGCCGTTGCCGAACGAGCCGTAGGTCAGCTTGCCCGGCTCCTTGCGCGCCAGCGCCAGCAGTTCCTGCACGTTGCGCGCCGGCACCGAGGGGTGCACCACCAGCACGTTGGGCAGGTAGGCCACGGAGGCTACCGGAGCAAAATCCTTGAGCGGGTCGTAGCCCGGCTTGTCATACAGGCTCTTGTTGACCGCGAGCGAGCCAAAGGTGCCAAACAGCAGCGTGTAGCCGTCGGCCGGGGCGCGCGCCACGGCAATAGCCGCCAGGTTGCCGCCGGCGCCGGGCCGGTTGTCGATGACCACCGGCTGGTGCAGCCGCGCCGACAGGGCATTGCCGATTTCGCGCGCCAGCAGGTCGGTCGCCCCGCCGGGCGGGAAGGGCACCACCAGCCGGACCGGCTTGTCCGGGTAATCCGCCAGTACCGTGCCTGCCGCGGTGGCGGCGAATGCGAACAGCAGCCCGCTGGCTGCGCGCCTGATCCAACCCTGCATCGCTGTCTCCTTCATCTGTTTATTGGCGATGGAACGGGCCTCAGTGTGTCGCAGTGCGCGCAGGCGCGGGTTTGGCTTTGGCGAAGGTGGCCTTCCGCCGCCTGCACGCGTGCAGCGGGCGGTCGCGGCGCAGCTTATTCGGGCCGCTGCAGCCGGGCGATGGTGCCGAACAGCGTTTCCAGCTCCACCGGCTTGACCAGGTGCGCATCGAACCCCGCGCGCTCGCTCTGCTGCCGGTCGGCGGGCTGGCCGAAGCCGGTCAGCGCGACGTAGCGGGTGTGTTCGGTGCCGGCCACGCCGCGCATGGCGCGCACCACCTCGAAGCCGTCCATGCCCGGCATGGCCAGGTCGATCAGCGCGATATGCGGGCGGCAGCGCGGCGCCACGTGCAGCGCTTCGGCGCCATCGTAGGCAATGGTCACGTCGTGGCCGCACATTTCCAGCAGCATCGCCAGGCTGTCGGCGGCATCGCGGTTGTCGTCGACCAGCAGGATGCGCTGTGTCTGCAGCGCGGCGCTGGCCGGGCTGCCGGCTGCGGCGCGTCCCGGAGGTTGCGGCGTGGCGCCTTCATGCACCACCGGCAGCGGCAGGCGCAGCGTGAAGGTGCTGCCCATGCCAGGACCGGCGCTGGCGGCGGCAATGGTGCCGCCATGCAGCTCCACCAGCGCGCGGCACAGCGACAGGCCGATGCCCAGCCCGCCCTGCGTATCGGTGCCGGGGCGGCTTTCCTGCACGAACATGTTGAAGATGTCTTCCATCGATTGCGGCGCGATGCCGCGGCCCTGGTCGATCACCTGTACCAGAAGGGTACGGTTTTGTACGGCGGTGACGATGCTGATGGTCGTCTGCTGCAGCGAGAACTTCGACGCGTTCAGGATCAGGTTCTGCATCACCTGCACCAGCCGGGTCTTGTCGGCGTGCATCCGGATCGACGCGGCATGGGTCTGCACCGCGACGCGCTGCGACTTGGCATCGAGCGACGGCCGTGCCGCCTCGATGGCGAGCGCGATCACTTCGTTGAATTCCAGCGTTCCGGTGCGCAGCTCGATGCGCCCCGAGGTGATGCGGCCGATGTCGAGCAAGTCGTCGACCAGCCGGCTCAGGTGCGTGACCTGGCGCTCGATCAGGCTCAGGCCCCTGTCTGCCAGCGCCGCGTCGCCGGGTGCCAGGCGCATCGCCGCCAGCGCGCTGTGTACCGGTGCCAGCGGATTGCGCAGCTCATGCGACAGCGTGGCCAGGAATTCGCTCATGCGCTGGCTGGAGCGCTCCAGTTCCTCGTGGCGGCGGCGCTCGCTCATGTCGCGGGTGACCTTGGCAAAGCCTCGCAGCGCGCGCGATTCGTCGTAGACGGCGGTCAGCGTGACGTTGGCCCAGAACAGCGAGCCGTCCTTGCGCACGCGCCAGCCTTCGTCCTCGACGCGGCCGCCGCGCCGGGCCTGTTCGAGCAACCGCGCCGGCTTGCCGGCGGCAACGTCGTCGGGCGGGTAGAACACCGAGAAATGCCGGCCCAGGATCTCGTCGCGGCGGTAGCCCTTGATGTATGAGGCGCCGGAATTCCAGCTGACGATATTGCCGGCGGGATCGAGCATGAACACCGCGTAGTCCTTCACGCCTTCCACCAGCAGCCGCAGCGTTTCCTCGCTCTGGCGCAGCGCTTCGGCGGTGCGGCGCTGCGCGGTCATGTCGCGCGTCACCTTGCCGAAGCCGATCAGCTTGCCGTCGGCGTCCCTGAGCGCCGTGATCACCACATTGGCCCAGAAGCGGCTGCCGTCCTTGCGCAGGCGCCAGCCTTCGTCCTCGAAGCGTCCGAGCTCGGCGGCGGCCTTGAGTTCGGCATCTGGCCAGTGTCGTGCCACCGCATCGGGCGTGTAGAAAGTAGAGAAGTGCTTGCCCAGAATCTCTTTGCGCGTATAGCCCTTGATGCGTGCCGCGCCCTTGTTCCAACTCGACACATACCCGTTCACGTCGAGCGTGAAGATGGCGTAGTCCTGCACGGCCTCGACCAGGGTCCGGTAGGGTGCGTCGGGGGACGCCTCGGCCCGCTGCTCGCCGGGCGACGCGCCTGCGGCCGGGCCATCAGGGCCGGCGGGGGCTTTTTTCATGGCGAATTCAGGTTCGCATGCATGCCGGCATGCCGCCGGCGTGGTCCGGATATGCGCGCTCGCGGCACGGCGCTGCGCGTCACATAAGGATACCGCGCTCCGCGCCGAAGCAGGCGACCGCCGCGCCGGCGCGGTCGGAAGCTTCGCGATGATGATTCGGAATATACAGATTGTTACGCGATGTGCGATTCATAGAATGGGTCACAAGTTCTTTACGCCGTCAATCTTTGTCACGAGACGATGCAATTGCCACCTACCAGCGAGCGGTCCGCGCCGCCCGACGCCCAGCCGTGCTGCCACAGTTGCCCCCAGGCGCGGGGCTGCCATGCGGCCAGCCTGGTGCAGCACGCGCTTCCCGCGGGCGGGCCGCAGCGCAGCGTCCGTCTGCGCAAGGGGCAGCCGCTGTACCTGATCGGCGATCCGGTCACCGCGCTCTATGCGGTCCGCGTCGGCACGGTCAAGACGCATGTCAGTACCGAAGACGGACGCACGCAGGTGGTCGGCTTCCATTTTCCCGGCGAACTGGTCGGGCTCGACAGCCTGGCGCGCACGCGCTACGTGTCGTATGCCACGGCGCTGGAAGACACCATGCTGTGCATGATCGCGGTCGACCTGCGGGGCGTCGCCACAGCCGCCGCGCCCGCGCTGGCCGGCCTGCTGTTCCTGGCGCTCGACTGCCAGGCGCAGCGCGCGCGGGCCATGCAGACCATGCTGGCGCTGATGACCGCCGAGGAGCGGCTGGTGACATTCCTGCTGTGGATGGCCGACGGCTTTGCGGCGCGCGGCTTTTCGTCATCCGCATTCATCCTGCGCATGAGCCGCGAAGAGATCGGCAGCTATGTCGGCCTGACACTGGAGACAGTCAGCCGCCAGTTTTCGCGGCTGGCCGAGATCGGGCTGATCCGCGTACGGCACCGTTGCGTCGAGCTGCTGGACAAGCCCGCGCTGCGCGCCATCGCCGAACGCCCTACGATCTCGGCGTACACCGCCACGGACACCGCCGCCGATAGCGCGGCACCCGTCCAATGACGCGCAAGCCGGCGCACCCGGACGCCGCGGACGCGATCGCAGGCACGACGCCAGACGGGATGAGCCGCGGCGTTGCCGGCACCGACATCCTGCGCGATATCCAGCAGTTGAACCTGTCATACCTGCTGCTGGCGCAGCGCCTGCTGCGCCAGCACGAAGCCGAGGCGCTGTTCCGGCTTGGCATGCGGCAGGAACTGGGGCACGCGCTCGCCGCGCTGACCCCGGCACAGATGATGTCGCTGGCGCGTTCGAACCTGCTGCTGTGCCGCTTCCGGCTGGACGACTGCAAGCTGCTGGCATCGCTGACGGCGCCCGAGGCGCGGCACCCGCTGCAGGCCCTGCATGCGGCGATCGTGATGGCTTCGCAGTCTGCCGACGGGGCGCCCTGATGGCCATCCCCGGCCAGTCCACGCCCATCCCCGGCGCGCGCCGCGCCACCGCCCGAACGGGCACCGCAACCAACCACGGAGGCATTGATGACGGGTACGGCCCTGAACTACGTCGAAACCAGCCTGCGCCTGACCGGCACCGCGAGCCGGCCGGGCGCCTTCTTGCGGACCCGCACCGAAATCACCGGCATGCCGCACGTGCCGGCCCTGGTCGGCGCGCTGCCGGGGGACGGCAACGCGCAGCGCTCCATCGAAGCCGCGCTCCGCGTCCTCGCACAGGCGGGGCACCAGCCGGTGCGCACGGTGGTTTCCAGCGAGCGCGGCCGGCAGGCATCACTGGACTTCTATGTCGAGGCCGACGTGGCGGCCTGCTGCGAACTCGACGGCGCGCTGCAGCGCCAGTTGGCCAGTCATTGCACCAGTGTGCTGCCACCGGGGCTGGCGCTGTCGGTGCGGCCGCTCGGCACGTATGTGCCCGACGGCCCGCCGGCGGGCGAGCACGGCGCGGCGGAGCGCTTGCGCAGGTGTGCCAGCGAACTGCTGTGCCGCGGCGGCGAGATGAACCAGCGGCTGTCGGCGGTGTGCGCCTATTTGGCGGCGCTGCACGAAGCGCAGGCCGCCGCCGAGCGGCTCGGCCATCTCGACCAGAGCCTGTTCGGCCAGGGCCAGGAAGCGCTGTCGTGGCGCCTGCGCCGGCATCGCAGCGTGGAAGGGAGGGCCCTGGCACAGGTGCTGGAAGGGCTGTCGCGGGCCGCCGACGGCGCGCTGCATGAGTTAGGCAGGCCATACAGCGCGGACCATGCCCGCTACCAGTTCGAGCAGATGCAGCGCTTCCACGACCAGATCGAGCGCTTCCGCTCGGCCTGCTCGCCGGAATAGCCCCGTGGGCCCCGCTGCGAGATCAGCGCGGCAAGGGGGCAGGGCGGGTGCAGGGCGGGTGCAGGGCGGGCGCAGGGCGGGCGCAAGCGCGGCGGCGCGCGCTGAGCGGCGCGCCGCCGCGGCTTCAGATCCCGGCCATGCAGGTGTACTTGATGACCAGGTAATCCTCGATGCCGTAGTGCGAACCCTCGCGGCCGACGCCCGACTGCTTGACGCCGCCGAACGGCGCCACCTCGTTCGAGATCAGCCCCGTGTTGACGCCGACCATGCCGTACTCCAGCCGTTCCGACACGCGCCAGACGCGGCCCAGGTCGCGCGCATAGAAGTAGCTGGCCAGGCCGAATTCGGTGTCGTTGGCCATCGCCACGACTTCATCCTCGGTCTCGAAGCGGAACAGCGGCGCCAGCGGCCCGAAGGTTTCCTCGCGCGCGACCAGCATGCCGGGCGCGACATCGGCCAGCACGGTCGGCTGGAAGAACGAATGGCCGAGCGCGTGGCGCTGGCCGCCGTGCAGCACGCGCGCACCCTTGCCGACGGCGTCGGCGATATGCTCTTCCACCTTTGTCACGGCCTTGTCATCGATCAGCGGCCCGATGCGCACGCCGTCTTCCATGCCGTTGCCGACCTTGAGCGCCGCCACGGCTGCCACCAGCTTCTGCGCAAAGGCCTCGTACACGCCCGCTTGCACATAGATGCGGTTGGCACAGACGCAGGTCTGGCCTGCGTTGCGGTACTTGGACACGATCGCGCCTTCCACCGCGGCGTCGAGGTCGGCATCGTCGAACACGATGAAGGGCGCGTTGCCACCCAGTTCCATCGAAACCTTCTTGATGGTCGACGCGGTCTGCGCCATCAGCACGCGGCCCACTTCGGTCGAGCCGGTAAAGGTCAGCTTGCGCACCAGCGGGTTGCTGCTCATCTCGCCGCCGATCGCACTCGCCGAGCCAGTCACCACTGACAGCACGCCGGCCGGAATGCCGGCACGCTCGGCCAGCGCCACCAGCGCCAGCGCGGTCAGCGGCGTCTGTGAGGCGGGCTTGAGCACCATGGTGCAGCCGACCGCCAGGGCCGGGCCGGCCTTGCGCGTGATCATCGCTGCCGGGAAGTTCCATGGGGTGATCGCCGCGCATACGCCCACCGGCTCCTTGGTGACGACGATGCGCTGGTTGGTGGCGGGTGCCGGAATGGTGTCGCCATAGACCCGCTTGCCTTCCTCGGCAAACCATTCGATGAACGAGGCTGCATAGGCGATTTCGCCGCGCGCCTCGGCGATCGGCTTGCCCTGTTCGGCGGTCATGATGCGCGCCAGGTCTTCCTGGCTGGCCAGGATCAGCTCGAACCACTTGCGCAGCAGCGCCGAACGTTCCTTGGCCGTGCGCGCGAGCCAGGCCGGCAGGGCGCGGTTGGCGGCTTCGATGGCCTGGCGGGTTTCATCGGCGCCCAGCTGCGGCACCTGGCCGACGCGTTCGCCGGTGGCGGGGTTGGTCACGTCGATACGGCGCTCGCCATCGATCCAGCGGCCGTCGATATAGCACTGCTGCCGCAGCAGCGAAGAATCCTGGAGGTTCAGCATGATGGTTCCGGTGGGAAGCGGTAGGGGCTGTGGGCGGAAGGGCTGGGTAGCCTGAAGGCGATTGTAATCCCGCCCGCGTTGTGGTTCTTGCCGCCACCGCGTGCGACACTGCCCGATCCCGTGATCGGGCATCCGCGCGACGCCATCATCAGTTTGTGGAGTTGCGCGGCCGGTTAAACCGGTGCGGGTCCGCGCGCAGTGGTGTCAGGGACGTCAATGCCCCAGTCGCCGTAGTCGAGCCAGTCGTCACCGAGCAGCTCGATGGGATGCTGCGTCCGGCTGGAGCCGTTGCCGCATCCCATGGCGTCCGTGGGGCAATATTTGTCGCAACCCCAGCAGACGCGCTCGGGATGGCTCGGGTGGAGGGGAAATTTCTTGGCCATGGCGTGAGGGGCGGGCGGAAAGGGCCCGTCTGAGCCAAATTATCCGGCCGCCCATCCAATGCAGATTTGCCCAAGATCAAGGCGGGCCGAAGCACAGCGTTGGCTTGCCGATTGCGCCGGGCGCAGCTTCAGCGCCAGCCCTCGGCGTCCAGCCGGGTCCACCGGTCCGGCGCCTCGCCGTCGGCGGAGGCCAGCAGCAGGCTTTCGCCGCAATCGCCGCAGCGGTACACGAAGGCATTCTGGCCGCTGGTGGTGCGCAGACGCGCCGACTTCAGCAAGCTCGAGTGAGGCGGGAAATGGCCCGGCCGGTCCAGTTGCGACAGGCAAAGCTCGCATAAAGGCATGTTGGTTCCTCCAGCACGAATTCCACAGCAGGAAAATGCTGTGGTGCAGCATCCGTGGGTTGAGTATAGGTGCGGGGACTTGCGCCGGTGTGGCACGGGATGGTGGGGAAGCGAACGGACTATTCGCCAAGGAACTCCGCCACCACTTCCAGCCCTTCGATATGGTCGGCCACCACCTTGGCAATGGTGATCAGCGGGATGGCGAGGAGCATGCCCCATACGCCCCACAGCCAGGTGAACAGCAGCAGCGCGACGAATACCGCGACCGCATTCATCCTGGCCATGCGCCCGGTCATCCAGGTGGTAATGACCGAGCCGATCAGCGTGGCGATCAGCAGCGACCCGCCCGCGGCTGCCGCAGCCATGCCCAGCGTGCCGAACTGCATGAACGTCACCATGCCCAGGCACACCGCGATCGCCATCGCGCCGAAGTAGGGCACCAGGTGCAGCGCCGCCGCGGCAATCGACCAGCTCCCCGCGTTATTGACCCCCAGCCATTTCAGCAGCAGCCAGGTACAGACGCCCAGGGCCGCATTGGTCACCAGCAGCATGCCCATGTAGCGCTGGATCGAGCGGTTGACCTCGTCCAGCATGTGCACGCTGATTTTCTTTTCCGAGATGGTATTTCCGACCATCTTGACGAACTTGCGCTTGAAGGTGTCACCCGCCAGCAGCAGGAAATACAGCAGGAACACCACCACGACTGCCTGGCCGGCCATGGTGAAGACGCTCACGGAACCGGCCAGCAGCATGTTGTTGATCTGGTCGGGCGAGTGTTCCACCACCACGTGCGGCACGCGCACCGGCGGCGGCTGCCCGGTGCCGCTGAGCACGGTGGCGGCGCGCCGGACTTTCTGCCACATCGAATCGTCGCCACTCAGCAGGGCGCCGACCGAGCGGGACAGCTTGCTGGCGACCTCGGGCAGGCTGTTGACGATGGACTCCACCTGGCCTTGCAGCAGATAGGCGCCGCTGAGCAGCGCGCACAGCACTGCCAGCAGCACCAGCGTGCCGGCCGCCACGCGGGGCATGCCCAGCCGCTGCAGCGCGCATACCGGCGGGTCGAGCAGGTAGGCGAGCACGATGGCGATCACGACCGGCACGAGGAAATCGCGGGCGATATGCACGGCGTAGAGCGAGAACAGCACCGCCAGTACGACCAGCGCCGTGCTGGCACGCTGCAGCGCCGCCGACACCGTGGCAGACGCGACCGTGACCATCGGTCCGTCGGCGGGGGCCTCCGATCCGGCCGCTTCCGTGGGGGCACTGTCCTCGGGCGCGGCGGTGTCCGGCACGCGCACGCTCCCTTCGCCCGAGGCAGGGGCGGGCGGCGCGGCATGCGGCAATGGGGAGGGAGCGGGGTCGGGAATGGTCGACATAGCCGGGCGCTTCGGCAAAAGGCGTGGCACCGTCCTTGAAAGATAGCTGTCTGGTGGCGCGCGGCTGTCGGACGCTGCCGGCTACTGGTGTCAGACAATCACGGCAGGGCGGCGCCGGGGGGCCGTCCGCATGGGCCCCACATTTGCACGTGAAGCACCTGATGAATATCGCCCGGGCGCCCGAAATAACCGCAATTGTGGTGGCTCCATGTTGTATTTCAGAAGCTCGTGAAAATGTTCCATCCAATGTCCCATTGAGGTGCCAATAAATCCTTTGATATCGTTCGCAACCGGCTGAAAGAGCCGCATTGCCCCCTGACAAGCCCAATATTTCAAGGGCTTGCCGGCTACCTCCCGATGACCATGGCGAAATCCAATTCACCTGTGCCGCGTTATCACCAGATCTACCTCATACTGCGCCAGCAAATTGCCAGCGGCATTTTCGACCAATCCGGCTTGCCCCCCGAATTAAGGCTGGTCGAGCAATACCAGGTAGCGCGGGTAACCATGCGGCGGGCGCTGTCCGAACTGGTGAAGGAAGGCCTGGTGTACCGGCGCGCCGGGCATGGCACCTTTGTCAACAAGGACCACGCCAGCCGTTCGCCAGGGGTGGCGCGCGCGTGGCGGCTGGCCGACGGGCTGCTGGAGGATCACGGCGAAACCATGATCCGGCTGATCGACTACGGCATGCTGCCGTGCCCGCCGGAAGTCGCCGAGCTGCTCGGCGTACCGCCGTTGCAGGCAGTGCTGCGTATCGTGCGCGTGCGCAGCCTGGAGGGTCGGCCGGTGTCGTGCGTGACCATGTACATCCCGCCTGAGATGGCGCCTCTGTTCAGCCCGCAGGCAATCACGGAGACCTCGGGGCTGGCGCTGCTGGAGCGCGGCGGCGTGCGCATCAGCCAGGCCGACCAGAGCATTTCCAGCTGCCTGGCCGATGCGCACGTGGCGCCGCTGCTCGACGAGCCGATGGGCGCCGCGCTGCTATCGGTGCTGCGCGTGGTGCGCGACAACGACGGCCGGCCGGTGCAGTGGCTGCGCGGCCTCTACCGGCCGCACTACTACGACCACCGCATGGTGCTCGCGCGCGCGGGCGCCGACAACGCGCGCACCTGGATCCCGCGCGACATCACCTGCGCCGTGCGCTGAAGCCCGCCATGGTGACGCTTCTGGCGGCCGAGGCCTCAGTCTCTCGTTTGGCGGCGTGGCCATGATCGACCAGGCCCCGCTTTGCGTGGTCAGGCGGTGACGGTCTTGGTTTCGAGATACTCGGCAATGCCTTCCGGACCGAACTCGCGGCCGTTGCCCGAGGTCTTGTAGCCGCCGAACGGCACCGAGATGTCCATCGTCGCGCCGTTGATGCGCACGCTGCCGGCGCGCAGGCGCGCGGCCAGCTTGCGGGTACGCTCGGGGTTGGACGACGCGATGTACGCCGCCAGGCCGAACTCCGTATCGTTGGCGATGGCCACGGCTTCTTCTTCCGTGTCGTAAGGGAGCATGCACAGCACCGGTCCGAAGATCTCCTCGCGCGCGATGGTCATGTCGTTGCGCACGTCGGCAAAGATGGTCGGGCGGGCATAGAAGCCTTGCGCGAGCCCGTCGGGACGGCCCGGACCGCCGGCGGCCACGCGCGCCCCTTCCTCGATGCCGATGCCGATCAGCCGCTGCACCTTCTCGTACTGCGCGCGGTTCGAGATCGGCCCCATCCTGGTCTGCGCATCGGCGGGATCGCCGACCGTGACCGCGTTGGCCACCGCGGCGGCGATCTGCACCGCCTGTTCATACTGTGCGCGCGGCACCAGCATGCGCGTCGGCGCGATGCAGGTCTGCCCGGAATTCAGCATCACGTGCGCAACGCCGCTGGTCACGGCGGCCTGCAGGTCGGCGTCGTCCAGGATCACCAGCGGCGACTTGCCGCCGAGTTCCTGCGTCACGCGCTTGACCGTGGGCGCGGCGCTGACCGCCACCTCGACGCCCGCGCGGGTCGAGCCGGTGATCGAGACCATGTCGACATCGCGGTGCGCCGACAGCGCCGTGCCGACCACGCGGCCCTCGCCAAAGACCATGTTGAACACGCCCGGCGGGGTGCCGGCGGCATCCATGATCTCGGCGAAGATCTGCGCGTCGAGTGGCGCGATTTCCGACGGCTTGAGCACCACCGTGCAACCCGCCGCCAGCGCCGGCGCCACCTTGGCGGCGATCTGGTTCAGCGGCCAGTTCCAGGGCGTGATCAGCGCAGCCACACCGATGGCCTCGCGCAGGATGTAGCTCTTGCCGCGCTCGCTTTCGAACTCGAATTCACGCAGCGCCTGCACCGTGGCCTGCAGTTGGGCCAGGCCGATGGCGGCCTGCAGGTTGGTGGCGACGGTGATCGGCGCGCCGATCTCCTGCCGCACCGCCTGCGCCAGGTCGCCCAGGCGCGCCTGGTAGGCGGCCATGATGCGCTCGAGCAGGGCGATGCGTTCCTCGCGGGTGGAGGCGGACCACGCGGGGAAGGCGGCGCGTGCAGCGGCGACCGCCTGGTCCACGTCGGCGGCGGTGCCCATGGCAACCTTGCCCGCCAGCGACTCGGTGGCCGGATCAATCAGGTCGGCCTGGGTCACGCCTGGCGCGGGTTGCACCCACTGGCCATTGATATAGAACTTGTCGACGAGTTTCATCGGGTTGGTCTCGCGGATCGTTGGGAAAGGGCCGCTCATACCGGGCGGTCGCCGATGATGGTGGCGCGGTTCATGTGGCGCACGGCGGGGAAGTAGTCCTGCACCGCGTAGTGCTGCGTGGAGCGGTTGTCCCACAGGGCGATGGTGTCCGGCTGCCAGCGCAGACGCACCTGGTATTCAGGCGCCGCCGCCTGGCGGTACAGGTATTGCAGCAGGTCCAGCTCGGCCGGACGAAAGTCCGAGCCGATGCGGTAAGGCTGCTCCTTGACGAAGTTGGCGAAATGCGTGGTGAAACCCTCGTTGACGAAGAGGATCTTTTCGCCGGTTTCCGGATGGGTGCGCACCACCGGATGCACCATCGGCGGGTACTTGGCGCGCATCTCCTCATACCTTTCCTCGGACATCGCGGCGCCGAAGGTAGGCATCGCGTCATGCACCGCCTTCAGGTTGGCAATGCGCGCCTTCACGTCCTCGGGCAGCTTTTCATAGGCGGCGGCCATGTTGATCCAGATGGTGTCGCCGCCGACCTCGGGGCACGACACACAGCGCAGCATCGAACCCATCGACGGCACCTCGCGCCAGCTGACGTCGGAGTGGTAGAGATTCTCGCGTCCGCGCTGGTTGCCGTCGCGGCCGAATACAACCAGTTCCGGATGTTCGGGATGGTTGCCGAGCATGGGATGCACTTCGAGCTCACCGAAGCGGCGCGCCACGGCCACATGCTGGGCCGGTGTGATTGCCTGCTTGCGGAAGAACAGCACCTTGTGCGTGAGCAGCGCGGCGCGCAGCGCCAGGTAGGTGGCGTCATCCAGGGCTTCGCGGAAATCGATGCCTTCGACTTCGGCGCCGATGGTGGGCGTGCAACGGCGCACGGTGAACGGCCAGGAGGCCGGGTCTTGCGCGCGGAACGCCTCCGGGCTCAGGGTGGTGGCTTGCATGCGTTGTCTCCTCTGTGGTGGCTATTGCGGATGCAGTTTGCCGCCCGGACGAGCCGGGCGGCGACGGTTTTCAGCGGGCCGAGGCCCTGATCAGGTCCGCGGCCTTCTCTCCGATCATGATCGCCGGCGCGTTGGTGTTGCCGCCGACCAGTGTCGGCATCACCGAGGCGTCGGCGACGCGCAGCCCGTCGATGCCATGCACGCGCAGCTCGGCATCGACCACCGACATGTCGTCGATGCCCATCTTGCAGGTGCCGACCGGGTGGTAGACGGTGTCCGCATGCGTGCGGATGAAATGGCGGATCGCGTCTTCGTTGCTGTTGTCCGGCCCGAAATCGTCGGTGAGCAGTTCGCGGCCACCGTGTTTCGCCAGCGCCGGCTGGGCGAAGATGCGGCGGATGGCGCGCACGCCGGCTACCATGCCGGCCATGTCCTCTTCGGCCGACAGGAAGCGCGGATCGATCAGCGGCGCCTCACGCATGTCGGCACTACGCAGGCGCACGTGGCCGCGGCTCCTGGGACGCAGCACGCAGGCATGGCACGAATAGCCGTGGCCGAGCTTGCTGCGCTTCTCCATGTTGCGGTTGCCAACCAGCGCCACCACGAAGACCAGTTGCACGTCAGGGATGGACAGCTCTGGACGGCTGCGGATAAACGCGCCGGCCTCGGCGAAGTTGGAGGTGACCATGCCCGTGCGGTGGCGCCGGTAGCGCATGACCTCGCCCGCCATGCGCAGCAGCCCGCCTGCGGTCTGCCCGAACAGGTCGGTCGAGTGCAGTTGCTTGTTGACGATGATGTCGAGGTGGTCCTGCAGGTTTTCGCCCACGCCGGGCAGGTCGTGGACCACGTCGATGCCAAGGCTGCGCAGTTGCGCCGCCGGGCCGACGCCGGAAGCCATCAGCAACTGCGGCGAGTTGAAGGCGCCCGTGCTGAGCACGATCTCGCGCCGCGCGCGCAACACCTGTTTCTCGCCGTTGCGCACGATTTCCACGCCTGTCGCGCGCCTGCCTTCGAACAGTATGCGCAGCGCCTGCGCGTCGGTCAGCACCGACAGGCCGCTGCGGCCGCCGTTGAAGGCCTTGTCCGCGGCATCGCCGCGATGCAGGTAGGCGCGCGCCGTGTTCCAGCGTTCGCCATTGCGCTGCGTCACCTGGTACAGGCCGGCACCTTCCTGTGTCTGCCCGTTGAAATCGGCATTGGGCGCCATGCCTGCCTGCAGCGACGCTTCGACGAAGCGCTGCGAGAACGGATTGGGCGAGCGCAGGTCGCTGACATGCAGCGGACCGTCGCTGCCGTGCAGGGGATCGTTGGCCAGCCTGGCGTTGTGCTCGCTGCGGCGGAAGTAGGGCAGTACGTCGTCAAAGCCCCAGCCCTTGCAACCCAGTGCCGCCCATTGGTCGTAGTCGTCGCGATGGCCGCGCACATACAGCATGCCATTGATCGACGAACTGCCGCCCAGCCCGCGCCCCCGCGGCTGGTAGGAACGGCGGCCGTTCAGGCCCGCCTGCGGCTCGGTGTAGTACGCGTAGTTGCGCGGCCCGGCCTTGGGCACCGTGTTGGCAAAGCCGATGGGCGCCCAGACCGAAAAGTGGTGGTCGTGCGGGCCCGCTTCGAGCAGCGCCACGGTCACGCGCCGGTCTTCGGCGAGCCTTGCGGCCACGGCGCAGCCCGCCGAGCCGGCCCCGATCACGATGTAATCGAATTCCGCCGTTGCGCGGGCGGCCCGTGTTGTTGCCTGGGTTTCCAATTGTGTGTCTCCTGAGTCGCCCGCATGCAAGGGTCGAAGGGTCGGTTAGGGAAGGCGGGGGCGCTGGCATGCACTGGCGATGCGATACTGCCATTACCTGTTATAACAGGTCAACCGGGTTTGCTGCCTGACCTGTCATGATAGGTATAATCCCTGATCCCCCGCATCGGAGTCCGCCTTCAGGCGGAGCACAAACGTGGCGCTGCCAAGATTCAAAGAGATCGAGAACGAAATCCGGGAGCGGATCGTCCGCAACCTGTTGGGGCCGGGCGCCAAGCTGCCGTCCGAGGCAGAACTCATGACGGAGTTCGCTGTGAGCCGGATCACCGTGCGCCAGGCGTTGTCGGGCCTGCACAATGCCGGGCTGATCGAGAAGGTCAACGGCAAGGGCAGCTTCGTCACGCGCCCGACCGATACGCCGAGCCTGGGGGCGCTGACCGGTTTCTATGAGACTGCCCGCGCGCGCGGCAAGCTGGCCTACGGCAAGCTGGCGTCGGTCAGGCTGGTGCGCGCCCCGGCCTTCGTGACGAGCGTGCTCGACCTGGAACCCGCGGAGAAGGTGTTGAGTGTGTCGACCGTGCGCTTCTGGGACGATGCGCCGGTAGCGTATTTCACGCTGCTGGGGCGCGAGCCGCTGATGCGTCGGATGGTGCAGGAAGACCTGGAGACCAATGATGCGATGTCGGTGCTTGAAAACCGCCTCGGCTACCGCTTCAAGGAGTCGACCATGGAGGCGAGCGCCGTGGCCGCGCCCGCGGACGTGGCCAGGCGCCTGGGCGTGGCCGAGGGCGAGCCGCTGCTGCGGCTGCGCAGCACGCCATACGACATCGACGGCACGCCGCTGCTCTGCGCCGAACTGCTGTTCCGCCCGGACCGCTACGCGTACAAATGGACGCTCAAGCGCTAGCCAGGGTTTTCTTTAAGCGCTGAACTACATGCGGCCAACGCCTGGCCGCGCGGTAAGGCGCTGTAAAGCCGCGGGCAGTCGCGGGCAGTCGCAGTAAGTCGCGGTAAGTTTTACCCGCGCCGCGCACTTCTTACTGCAGCAATCCCGCACACTGGTCCTTTCCTGCCGCAGCATCGGCAACACAACCCCCAATCCTGCCATCGCCGACCTCCACTGGTACGTCAGTTGCGTCATGTGCAGCGGAGCGGCGATTTCAGCGCGCTCGCCGGCCGGTCCTGCATCGATGCGAGGGCCGGCCGCAACCAGCAAGACGGAGGACCACATGAAAACGACGCTACGCATCGGCATTGCATTGCTTGCCTCGCTCGGCATCCTGGCCGGCTGCTCGGCAACCGGCAGCACCAGCGGCTCGGGATCGCTGTCGGGTTCCGGCTCGGTGTCTGAACAGAACCGCAGCCGCAGCGGCTATGGCTCGCCGGGCAGCACTTCCACCGGCACGTCCGGCGCGACCAGCACCACCAGCCCTGGTGGCACGTCCAGCGGCTCCAGCGGCGCGACCAGCGGTTCCGGTACGGCGCGCTGACACGCGCAGCCGCACGCGCGGCCGACCGCAGGCGGGTGCGGGCGGCCGCTTTTCTGTGGCGCGTTTCCAGTCGTCAGCGGTCCCTTCCCATATTCACACGCTCGTCGCGGCGCGCAGGCACCACGCCTTCGTCGGCCAGCCGCTGCTGCAGGTCGTTGTTGGGCACGTGGATCAGGTCCTTGCCGATCTCGCGCGTTACCACGCCGGTGACCGAAGCGGGCAAGGTCTTGCGCAGCAGCCCGAGGAAACGGGGCGCCGCGATCAGCACGAGTTCTTCATAGCGCTGCTTGTTGCGGGCGTCCGAGAGGAGGTCCGCGACACGGTGCGCGAACAGCTGCGCTTCCTGGTGCAGTTCGTCCTCCCCCGCGGACGAGGTGACAGTCGACGGACCAACCTGGTGCGCGCCCGGGTGGCCGGCATCTCCCTGCGAGGCGGCCTGGCCACGCCGGCCGTAGGCATCGCGGCGCAGGTCGGCGCGGTCGGCATGCGCGGCGGCATCGGTAATCTCTTCGACCACCGCCAGCGGGGCGGCGTCGCCATGCGAGGCAAAGACGCGGGCGACGGATTCATCCGCCACCAGGATCCAGATGTTCTTCATGATCGCTCCGGTTGCCGGCCCGAACGGTGGGCCTGATCACCGGTGTTGCAAGGGGTACGCCACCGTGCGCCAACCCGCCGCGGCGCCGTCACGCACGCCTGGCGCGTGCCTGGGTGCCGTATCGGCCATGCCGTTGCAGTATCGACAGGCACGCCGTGCAACTTTTTCAGGCTGGCGGCGGACGCCACAGCGTCGATTTGCCGAACAGGCTTTCCATCAGGTCCACGGCCAGTAGCCCGGTCTGGTTGCGTACGTCGCAGGCCGGGTTCAGCTCCATCACGTCGAGCGACGCCAGCCGGCCGGTATCGGCGATCATTTCCATGCAGAGCTGGGTCTCACGGTAGGTCGGGCCGCCCGGCACGGTGGTGCCCACGCCGGGCGCAATCGCGCAGTCGAGGAAATCCACGTCGAAGCTGACGTGCAGGTGCGTCTGCGCGTCGATGCCGGCCAGCGCTTGTTGCATGGTGTGGCGCATGCCGTTCTCGTCGATGTAGCGCATGTCGTACACCGCCAGTTGCAGTTCGTGCAGGCGGCGCTTTTCCTCCGTATCGACACTGCGGATACCGATCTGCCGGATCGCGCTGCGGTCCACTGCGGGCGCCGGGCCGGCCAGCGTGGTCAGTGGCGCCGGTCCGTGCCCGCACAGGCAGGCCACCGGCATGCCGTGCATGTTGCCGGTGGGCGTGGTGGTGCCGATATTGGCGTCGGCGTGCGCATCGAGCCACAGCACCATCAGGGTCTTGCCGGTATCGCGGCAATGGCGCGCCGCCGCGCTGATCGATCCGATTGCCAGGCAATGGTCGCCGCCCATCAGCAGTGGCAGCCGGCCCGCCTGCAGCGTGCCCAGGCACGCGTCGTAGACGGCCTGGTTCCAGGCCACGACTTCGTCGAGATGGCGCATGCCGCCTTGCGGCGGCTGCCAGGGATTGGCGGGGCCGCCAAGGTTGCCGGCGTCCTCGACCTGCAGGTTGTTGCGTGCCAGCGCCTGCGCCAGGCCGGCGACACGCAGCGCCTCGGGGCCCATCGAGCAGCCGCGCGTGCCGGCCCCGACATCGGTGGGGGCGCCAATCAGCGTGACAGGTTTCATGGCGGGGTGGGGGAGTGCGGTGAGTGCGGACGCCAATGCGTTTGCAGGTTCCGTACCCGCCGCGTTCACCACACGCCGAAGAACACGCCGGCCTGCTTGTACACGTTGGTCTTGGCCGCGACTTCCTCGTTGGTCACGGTCACGCGCGGCTTGAGCGTGCAGAACCAGTCCAGCAGCCGCAGCCGCATGGCATTGCGCACGGTTTCATGGGCGGGGTCGGCGCCCAGGTCGAAATACTCGTCCGGATCGTTTTCCAGGTCGAACAGCTGTGGCCGGAAGCAGTGTCAGTGGACGTATTTCCAGCGTGCGTCGCGCACCATCCAGGCGCGGCATTCGCCCGGATGACGGCCTAGCGCGACCCGTGCGCCGCGGTAGGCGTAGTCGAGTTCCGAGACCACGAAATCGCGCCAGTTGCCCGCATTGCGCGCGCGGGTCAGATCGAGCAGCGAGCGGCCCTCGATGCGATGGTCGGCTGGCGGCAGCCCCAGTGCGTCGAGCACCGTCGGCACCACGTCGACTGCCGAAACCATGCTCTGCTGCGCGCTGCCGCGGGTGACATCGGCCTCGGGCGAGGGATCGTAGACGATCAGCGGCACGTTCTGCACGGTGTCGTAGAACTGCTCCTTTTCACCCAGCCAGTGGTCGCCGAGGAAGTCGCCATGGTCGGCGGTAAAGACGATCAGCGTGTCCTGCCAGCGGCCCAGCCGTTCCAGCTGGTCCCACAGCAGGCCGAGGCGGTCATCGATCTGCTGGATCAGGCCCTGGTAGGCGGGGCGCACCGTATCCGACCCTGCTCACGCGCCTCGCGCCGCACTAGCCCGCGTTCGACCAGCGCGTGCACGGCCCGGCTGGCCAGCACCTTGTCCAGGCCGGCGCTTTGCGCCAGCTCGGTCAGCCGCGTGCCGGGCTGCTCGGACCGGCGCGCCGCCGCGTTCACGCTGACGGAGGAAGGCGAAGCGGTCTACCGCCGCGCTTTTGCGCAGGCGCGTGCCTTCAACCGGGAACTGGCGGCGTGCCTGAGCGCCGAAGAGGCGCGCGTGCTGTCGCGCTGCCTGGACAAGCTGCAGGCGCGGGCCGAGGCCATGATGGAGCAGGCGCAGGCCTTGCCACAGCCGGAAGACGCCGCGCCGGCCTGGGATCCGCTGCAGGTGTGGCGCGGCGGCAAGGGGTAGGGCAGGCGAAGCTTGCCACGGCAAGGAGCGGTTCTTGCGTGGCAGCGGGCGCCGGGGTGACAGGAGCGTGCCATGTCAGTCTCACTACGATCTTCGCTGTGCCAGTGGTTCCTTGCCGCCTGCCTGGGCCTGGCGGCGTGCGGCGGCGGTGGTGGTGATGGCGGCAGTACCGGTAGCAACCCCGGCAACGGCTCCGGGGGCAGCAATGGGCCGGATGGGCCGGGAACGCTGTCGGTGGCGGTCACGGGCCTGCCGGCCGGATCGCCGGCCGCGGTCACGGTGACCGGCCCGGGGCAATACCGCCAGACCGTCACCCAGTCGGCAACCCTGTCCAATCTCGCCACCGGTACCTACACCATCAGCGCCGCCGATGTGCTCGCCGGCACCAGCCAGTACCAACCACAGCAACCTGCCCAGTCGGTAGATGTCGGGGCCGGGGCTACGGCAAACGTCGTCTACGGCGCGCCCCGGTCGGTGCGCCTGTCGCTGGTGCAGGTGGCGGGCGGGCTGGGCGAGCCGATCTATCTCACCGCGCCCGCGGGCGACGCGCGCCTGTTCATCGTGGAGCGCGCAGGGCGCATCCGCATCGTACGCAATGGCGCGCTGCTGGCCACGCCCTTCCTCGATATCGATGCACTGACCACCACCGACGGCGAGCGCGGCCTGCTGTCGATGGCCTTTGACCCAGCCTATGCCAGCAACGGCCGCTTCTACGTCTACTACACCGATAACAACGGCGCCATCACCGTCGCGCGCTACCAGGCTTCCGCAAGCAATCCCGACGTTGCCGATACGGCCGGTACGGTGTTGCTGTCGATCCCGCACAGCAACTTCCAGAACCACAACGGTGGCCAACTGGCATTCGGCCCCGACGGGATGCTCTATGTCGGCACTGGCGATGGCGGCGGCGGGGGCGATCCGTCCGGCAATGCGCAGAACCTCGGCGTGCTGCTCGGCAAGGTGCTGCGCATCGATGCCAGCGGCGCATCCGGACAGCCCTATGGCATTCCTGCCGGCAATCCGTTCACCGGCCAGTCTGGCAGGCGCGGCGAGATCTGGGCATATGGACTGCGCAATCCCTGGCGCTTCGCCTTCGATGCCGGACAGTTGTATATCGCGGATGTTGGCCAAAACCAGCGCGAAGAAGTCGACGTCGCGGCGGCCACCAGCGCCGGGCTGAACTACGGCTGGAACCGCATGGAAGGCACTGCGTGCGTGGGCGCCGCCACCTGTGACACGGCCGGGCTGACGCTGCCGGTGTTCGAGTACGGGCACGATGCCGGCGGCTGCGCCATCGTCGGCGGCTATGTGTACCGGGGCAGTGCGCTGGTTGCGCTGCAAGGGCGCTACTTTTATTCGGACCTGTGCACCGGCAAGCTGCTGAGTTTTGTGTTCCGCGATGGCGGTGCGGCCGAGCAGGTCGACTGGAACGTCACGATCCCCGGCAGCGTGTATTCCTTTGGCGTGGATGCCGCGCAGGCGCTGTATGTGCTGGCGGACAGCGGGACTTCGGCGACCGGTGGGGCGGTGTACCGGGTCGATGCCACAGTCGGCGGGCAGTAAGCCTCGCCCTGCGTTACACGGCGTCGAAGGCCGCTCGCATGCAGGCGGCGAAATGGTTGGCGTGCGTGTCGCGTGGCGCCAGTTGCGCGCGCAGCATGTAGCTCCTGAACGGGATATCGGGCTTGAACGGGATGGCGACCACGCCCGGGAACTTCATTGTCCGGCTGACGATGGGGTTCACCAGGCTCACGCCGAGGCCTTCGCTGACCATCCTGCAGATCGTCGCGGCGAAAGGCGTTTCGAGCGCCATGATGCGGTCGCCGTCACGGAACACGGCATCGATCGCACGCCGTGAGGTATTTCCGCCGGGCAGGGAAATAAAGCGCTCGCCGGCCAGGTCTTCCGGAACGAGCCGCTTCTTCTTCGCCAGCCGGTGACGCGCCGGCACGACACACACGGCGCTTTCGGTGTGTATGACCGACGCCACGACACCCGGCTTGTCGGAGATGTTGGAAACAAAGCCGATGTCGCAGTGCTGCGTGGCAATCCAGTTGGCGATCACATAGGACTCGCTGGTGTCGCAGACGATGCGTACCTGTGGGTATTTTTCGCTGAAGCGCCGGACTGCCTGCGGCAACACGCTCAGCGATATCGACGCGGCGGCTGCCACCCGCAGCGTGCCGACGCCGACGTCGCGGATGGCGCGCGCCGAGTCGCTCAGGCTGTCCAGTCCGACGAAGGCACGTTCCACTTCCTTGAACAGCGCCTCGGCGCCCTTGGTTGCCACCACGCGTCCCGGCAACCGGTCGAACAGCTCGAAACCGAGCTCCGCTTCCAGCTTGCCGATGACGCGGCTGACGTTCGGTTGCGAGGTATGCAACTGCTTCGCCGCGACGGTCATGGAGCCGGTCAGCATGACGGTGCGGAAGGTCTCGATCTGCTTGAAGTTCATGCCGGCAATGGTACAGGCATTCCCGGATGCCCATATCAAAAATGCATGCGCCCCCGTGAAACTGTCATTTGACCGGTATGCCGCTGGCTTGGATACTGGGTTCACCACACAACGTATCCGGAACCATGGAATCGAAAGTCAGCCGCCGGCTCAACGAGCCGCTTGCCCAGGAAATCTGCGAGCACATTTACGGTCCGCGCCTTGCGCGCGACTTCACGAGACAATTCGCCTACCTCACCGAGGTGAACCAGGCGCACCTGCTGATGCTGCACAAGACCGGCCTGGTGTCACCGGAAGTCGCACGGCAGCTGGCAGGCGGCCTGCAGCGGATGGAGGCCGAGGGGCCTGACGCGGTGACCCTGGATCCCGCCCGCGAGGATCCGTACTTCAACTATGAAGCCCGGCTGATGGAAGTGAGCGGCCGGGACATCGGCGGACGCCTGCACATGGCGCGCAGCCGGAACGACATCGCCGCCACCATCGACCGGATGCGCGCCCGCAGCATCGTCCTCGACACCATCGAGGCGCTGGGCAGCGTGCGCAGGGTGGCGCTGCAACGCGCAGGTGAATTCGCCGATGCCGTCATGCCTGGCTACACGCACCTGCAGCCCGCGCAGCCCATCACGTTCGGCTTCTACCTGAGCGCCGTGGCCGAGACGCTGGGCCGGGACATGGACCGGCTGCATGCGGCTCTGGCGCGGATCGACGCCATGCCGCTGGGTGCAGGCGCGCTGGCCGGTACGCGGTTCCCGATCGACAGGCAAGTCACCGCGACCGCGCTCGGCTTCGGTGCGCTGGTCCACAACACGCTGGATGCAGTGGCGTCACGCGACTTCGCGTGGGAGGCCATGTCCGCCATGACCATCGTCGCACTGACATGGGGTCGGGTGGCGCAGGACTTCTACGTGTGGTCCACGCCGGAGTTCGGCCTGCTGTCCTTCCCCGACCGCGTGGCGAGTACCTCGAGCATCATGCCGCAGAAGAAGAACCCCGCCGTGCTCGAATACCTGCGCGGCAAGAGCGCCCATGTCGTCGGGCTGCTGACGACCGCGCTGATTGCGGTCAAGGGCACCCACTTCACGCACACCGGCGACAGCAGCCGCGAGAGCATCCGCAGCTTCTGGGAGTGCTGCGAGGAAACGGCGCGCTGCCTGGCGCTGTTCAGGCTGGTCGTCGGCAGCGTCGAGCCGAAGCGGCAATCCATGCTGCAGCGGGTCAGGTTCGACTTTTCCGTGGCCACCGACCTGGCCGACGGGCTCGTTGCCGACGCGGGACTGTCGTTCCGCGACGCCCACCACGTCGTGGGCGGCCTGGTGCGCATGGCACTGGATGCCGGCCAGTCCGCGGGCGAAGTGACCAGCACCATGCTCGACCGCGCGGCGGTGGACGTCATCGGCCGCGCGATCGAATGGCCGGAAGCCAGGCTGCGCCAGTACCTGGACCCCGTCGAAAGCATCAACTCGCGCGGCAACGGCGGCCCTGCGCCGGCGGAGGTGACCCTTGCCATCGAGCGCCAACGCGCTCATCTTGAAGCCGTGCTGGCTTCGGTGACGTCGACACGGCAGCGCCTCGATGCGGCGCGCGACCAGATGAAGCGCGATATCGCCGCCCTGGCAGCGGCCTGATCCATCCATCCACTTCCTGCCCAAGCCCCATGAAGCTCATCGCCAAGTTACTGATTGCGGCCGTAAGCGCTGCTTGCGTTGCCCCAGGCGCGTCCGCCGCGTATCCGGACAAGCCGATCCGCCTCATCGTTCCGTTCCCGGCGGGAGGCACCGTCAACCTGGTCGGCCGAGTGCTGGCGCAGCGCCTTTCCGAGACGCTGGGCCAGCAGGTCATCGTGGAGAACAAGCCCGGTGCGGGCGGCACGCTGGGTGCGGACCTGGTCGCCAAGTCGCCGCCTGACGGCTATACGCTGCTGCTCGCGTCTTCGGGCCACCAGTCCATCCACCCGCTGATCTACAAGAAGCTGCCGTACGACGCGAACAGGGACTTTGTGCAGGTGGCACTGTTTGCCGCCGTGCCGAACGTGCTGGTGGTCTCGAACAAGGTGCCGGCGAAGACCGTCAAGGATTTCGTCGCCTATGCCAAATCTGGCGGCAAGCCGCTGTTCATGGGCTCCGCCGGCAACGGCAGCGTCAACCAGATGGTCGGCGAGCTGTTCCAGCACAAGACCGGCACCAGCTTCGAGCATGTGCCGTTCAAGGGCGCGGGCCCGGCGGCGGTTGATCTCATGGCGGGGCAGATCGACCTGATGTTCGTCAACCTGCCCAATGTCCTGCCGCAAATCCAGGGCGGGAAGATGCGCGCCCTGGCGGTCGCGAGTTCGCGGCGCGTGGCTTCGTTGCCGGGCGTTCCCACCATGGCGGAGGCCGGCATCCCTGACCTAGTGGTCGACTCCTGGTCCGGCGTGCTGGCGCCGGCGGGAACGCCCAAGGCTATCGTCGACCGGCTCTCGCTCGAGATCAACAGGATCGCGAAAGAGAAGAAAACTGCCGAGAGCCTTGCAGCCCAGGGGGCCGTCCCGATGCCCGGCACCAGCGCCGAATATGCCGCGCTGGTGCGCGTCGAGACTCAGCGCTGGAGCGAGGTGATCAGGAAGGCAAACATCACGCTGGATTGAATCTCCGGCGAGGACCGCGCGGGCCGGGTGCGTGCATTGCACGGATCCGGCCGTTTCCTGCCGCGGACTCCTGCACTCAGTACAACACGTCCAGTTCGTCGAACAACTCGCTGTCCTTCTGCGCCGCCGAGCGCGCGCGCCGCCGGATCTCCTGCAGCAGGCAGTCGGTAAAGCACTGCGCCGCGGGACTGCGCACCGCGTTATGGCGTGTGATGATGCCAAGCCGGCTGGTTTCGAACTGCTCGTCCAGGGCAAAGGCGTGGACCCAGCCACGCATCGGCTCGGCCAGCAGCAGCGGCCGGGGGCAGTAGCTGATCATGCCGGCATTGCGGATCAGTTCCAGCAGCAACGAGGTGGAGTGCGCGCAATGCAGCCGAGACGGGTCGATCTGTGCATCATGCTGCCAGAACAGGTTGCGCATGAAGGACTCGTAGCTGGCCGTGGTGTAGTTGACGACCCAGTCCTGCTCCAGCAGTTCGTGCAGCGAGCGCGCCTGCCCGCATGGATGGCCGCGCCGGGCGATTACGCACGAGGTGTACGCAAGCAGCGGCTCGCACTCGAATTCCTGCGTTGACATCGCAGCCGTGAACGGCCCCACGGCAAAGTCCAGCGTGCCTTCGCGCAAGCGGGGCAAGGCCACTGCGGTCAGGCCCTCGAAGATCTCCACCTGCACGCCCGGCATGCGTTCGCGAAAACGCAGCAGCACGCGCGGCAGGAACGTCAGCATGACCCACGGCGTGACGCTGATGCTCAGCCGCCCCACGCCTTCGCCGCGCAGCGTCGCCAGCTCTTCGCTGGCGCGTGCGAGCTGGCCCACCACCAGCCGGGCATGGCCCAGCATCCGCTGTCCCGCCGCGGTCAGCGCCACGCCGCTGGCAGTGCGCGAGAGCAGGGGCAGCCGGGCTTCGCTTTCCAGTTCGCGCAGCGCCTTGGTCACCGCCGCCTGCGACAGCCCGGCCAGCCGGGCGGCGGCGCGGATGCTGCCGGCATCGGCAACGGCGACCAGCGCCTGGAGCTGGTGCAGTTTCATCGACATGCTGGATCGGGTGGGTGACAACCAAAGGTTGTCAGGATAACAGTTTTGCGGCTATCGGCACGAGCGGGCGATGCCTAAGATCGCCGCACCCGATTCCCCGCAATCGCACCCGCAATCACCCCCACAAAACGCCGGAAACCCCATGCATCCAGATCCCGTCCTGCCCGGCATCCGCGCCATCGAAGCCGAGATGGTGGACCTGCGCCACCGCATCCATGCCCATCCCGAGCTGGGCTTCGAGGAGTTCGCCACCAGCGACCTGGTGGCCGAGTGCCTGCGGGCATGGGGTTATGCCGTGCATCGCGGCCTGGGCGGCACCGGCGTGGTCGGCACGCTGCGCCACGGCGACGGCCCTGCCATCGGCCTGCGCGCCGACATGGATGCGCTGCCGATCCGTGAAACCACCGGCCTGCCGTATGCGAGCAAGATCGACGGCAAGATGCACGCCTGCGGCCATGACGGCCACACTGCCACGCTACTGGCCGCGGCGCGCTACCTGGCCGTGCACAAGTCCTTCCGGGGCACGCTGCACGTGATCTTCCAGCCGGCCGAGGAAGGCATGGGCGGCGCGCGCGAGATGATCAAGGACGGCCTGTTCCGGCTGTTCCCGTGCGATGCGGTGTTCGCGCTGCACAACATGCCCGGACACCCGACCGGCAAGTTCGGCTTCCTGCCCGGCCCGTTCATGGCGTCCTCGGACACCGTCACCATCCGCGTGACGGGCCGCGGTGGCCACGGCGCGGTTCCGCATCGGGCGGTCGATCCGGTGGTGGCCTGCGCGTCGATGGTGATGGCGTTGCAGTCGGTGGTGTCGCGCAACGTGAACCCGCTTGACATGGCCATCGTGACCGTCGGCGCGATCGAAGCCGGCAAGGCGTCCAACGTGATTCCCGAGAGTGCCGAACTGCGGCTGTCGGTGCGCGCGCTGAAGGCCGAAGTGCGCGACCTGCTGCAGGCGCGCATCACCGCGCTGGCGCATGCCCAGGCGGACAGCTTTGGTGCCAGTGCCGAGGTGCACTACGACCGCCGCTACCCGGTGCTGGTCAACGACCCCGCGACCACGGAACTGGCGCGCGAGGTTGCCCGCGAGTGGCTGGGCGAGGGCGGCCTGATCGGCGACATGGTGCCGCTGACCGGCAGCGAAGATTTCTCTTTCATGCTGGAGGAATGTCCTGGCTGCTACCTGATCGTCGGTAACGGTGATGGCGAGGGCGGCTGCATGGTCCACAACCCGGGCTACGACTTCAACGACGAATGCCTGCCGCTTGCCGCCACCTACTGGGTCAAGCTGGTCGAGCGCTACCTGCGCTGAGGTGCTGAACGTGGTGCCTGCCGTGGTGCCCATCACCGAACTGTTCCCGCGCCGCATCCGCTGGATCAAGCCAACCATTCCAAAGGGCCAGGGCAAGGCCCGCTCCCGCTAAGCCGGGAGGTGGCCAGGCAAGGCGATGCCTGGTCATGCGAGGAAACTGACGCGGCCAGGCGGTGGTTGCCCGGCCGCGCCGGCGTCGCGGTTGGGTTCAGGCCAGTTCGCCGGAAGTCTGCGCCACTTCGTCGTGCTGCGCCTCCTCGGCGGCTTCAGCCTTGCCGCCCGGCAGCACCAGGTTCAGCGTCACCGCCACCAGCGACCCCACCGAGATGCCCGAGCCGAACACTTCCTGCACGAACAGCGGCAGCCTGGACAGCAGCTCCGGGCGGAAGGTCACCGCCAGGCCGCAGCCGATCGACACGGCCACGATCAGCGTATTGCGCTGCGTGAACTCGATCCGGCTCAGCATGTTGATGCCGCCCGAGACGATCATGGCGAACATCATCAGGCCGGCGCCGCCGAGCACCGGCTGCGGAATCGTCACCACCAGCGCGCCCAGCACCGGGAACAGCCCGGCCAGCAGCAGCATCACGCCGGTCAGCGCCACCACGTGGCGGCTGGCGACACCGGTCAGCGACACCACGCCGACGTTCTGCGCGAAGGTGGACAGCGGCGGGCTCGAAATCAGCGCGGCAAAGGCGGAGCCGAAGCCGTCGCACAGGATCCCGCGCGACAGCTTGTTGCCCGTGATCGGCGTTTGCGTGGCCGAGCCGAGTGCCATGAAGGTGCCGGTGGATTCCACCGTCGTCACCAGGTAGGCAATCGCCATCGCCACGATGCCGGATACCGGGAACGCCAGGCCGAAGTGCAGCGGCTGCGGCAGCGCCAGCACCGGCGCATTGCGCATCTGCGTGAAATCGACCAGCCCCAGCGCCAGGCACAGCAGGTAGCCGCCCAGGATGCCGATCACGATGGCGGAGGCCGAGATCATGCCCTTGCCCCACTGCACCATGGCGATCACCAGCGCCAGCACGAAGGCCGCGATCGCCAGGTTGCCGACCGCGCCATACTGGGGGCTGCCTCGGCCACCGGCGGCCCAGTCCACCGCAACCGGGATCAGCGACAGGCCGATCATGGTGACGACCACGCTGGTGACGGTATGGGGAAACAGCTTGCGGATGGTGGGCATGAAATGACTGCCGACGATCATCAGCAGCGAACCGGCCAGCGCCGAGCCCAGGATGCCGGCCACGCCGTGCTCGGCGCCCACGCTGATGGCAGCGCCGACGAAGGAAAAGCTGGTGCCCATCACGCACGGCAAGCGGATCCCCACCGGGCCCACGCCCTTGCATTGAATAATCGTCACCACGCCCGAGCCGATCAGGGCGGCATTCACCAGGGCAATGATTTCCGGGGTTGGCAGCTTTAATGCCCCGCCGATCACCAGCGGTACCGCGATAATGCCGCCGAGGGCGGCGAGCAGATGCTGAAGTGCCAACAGCACGGTAGTGATGCGCGGCGGACGGTCTTCCACCTTGAACAGCAAAGGCGCCATTCACGTCTCCTGATTATGCGGGTGGATGGTTCCACCTTTTTCATTTGTTCCGGGCCGGCCGGCATATGCCGCCGGGAGGGGCAATGCAAGTGCCGCGGAAGCATCGATCCGGCTTCCGCGGCGCGCCCGGCATGCTATCCGGAAAGTAAATAGAAAATCAATCGATTTGATTATTACGCTGCCGTGATGCGGCAGGGGCTTGAATTGGTGTATATAGAACCGGCCGGGCGATATATTGTCGGTCGATAATAATCAGAGGCGATGCGTGTCGATAGATGACGGGAATCGGTAATGGAAATGGCAGGTGAAATCGTCAATTGATTCCGCTGGCCGGGTTTGTCAAAACAATAATCGGCGGCGACATATATCTTCGGTTTCCCTTGTCAGTGCCGGTCTGTCTGCACCGCGTTACGCTTGATATTGTCTTGCCGGATTGTCGTGCAATGGACTGTGTGGAAAATGAAAAAAAATTGCCGCCCGGCGCCTGCCAACGCCGGGCGGCACGTCTGGCGGTACCGTGAGGCGGTCAGCCAGACCTCCGCTTCGGAGGGTCAAGGAGGAGAGGGAAAATCAGAGCACGTCAACCACCGCCATGGCGGCGGCACAGCATGCGAGCGATAGCAGAACCCACAACACCAGCAGCAGCGAATTGTCTGCCGCCCGCGCGGCGCGATGCGCGGGCCTGTCAGGGGAGCGGTGGGGTATGACCCCGAATGGCCGGTAGCTGGTGATCTGCACGATGGGCTCCATGAGCTGTCGTTTCACGGCAGATGATCGGCGCCGCTCCCCTTAGAGGAAGCATATGAAAGCGCCGCCTTCGCCGCTCCCGGTTGCGCGCTGATAGCCGCGTCGGCGTCCGTCTGACAGTAGTCCATCCCGCCCCGGCTGAACGGGATGGACCCGCCTTCAGCGCACCAGGAACCCCGCCCCCACCGGATCGTTCCGGTCGATCAGCCAGCGCGCCGTGCCCAGGATGCTGGCGGTGCCCTTGACCGTCGGGCGCACTGCGCGGGTGCCGTTCAGGCTCACTTCGCCAAGCAGGCAGCCCTCGAACGTGCCGCTTCCGAGCAGGCCCTCGGACAGGATGGGCTGGTTCATGCCGAGCTTGCCGCGTGCCTCGAACATCGCCATCATCGCGCTGGTGCCGGTGCCGCCGGGCGAGCGGTCCAGCTGACCGGCGCTGAAGACGTGGACATTCTTGTAGAAGGCGCCTTCGATCGTGGGCTGGTGCCAGAAGGTGACGAAGTTCAGGTTGTTGATATGCGCTTCGGTCGGATGCTGGATGCGCATCTGCTCCTTGATCTGCTCGCGCACCAGGATGCCCAGGCGCGACAGCTCGGTGCCGTTGTCGGGCGAGATGCGCAGCGCGCACGGCGACAGGTCGACGATGCCGAAGTAGTTACCGCCCCAGACCAGGTCGGCCTTCAGGTCGCCGTAGCCGGGCAGGTGCACCGGGATGTCCTGCGCGGCCACATACGCGGGCACGTTCTCGAAGCGGGTCCACAGCACCTTGTCGCCTTCCGAGGCTACCTCGGATACCACCAGCCCGGCCGTGGTCTCGAAGCGGATGCGGGTGATGCCGTTCTCGCCGCGGCGGACCAGGCCCAGCGCGACCATTGCCATGCTCACGGCGATGGTGCCGTGGCCACACATATGCGAGTACTCGGTGCCGTCGATATAGATCAGGCCGGCGTCGTACTCCGGGCTCGACGGCGGCGTGAGGAACACGCCGAACATGTCCTTGTGCCCGCGCGGCTCACGCATCAGCGCCTTGCGCAGCCAGTCGTAGTGCTCTTCCAGGAAGGCACGCTTTTCCAGGATGGTCGATCCGGCGGGGTAGGGAATGCCGCTGTGGACGATGCAAAGGGGTTCCCCTTCGGTGTGGGTGTAGATGACGTCGAACGCGTCCTGCTTGCGCATGGCTATGGCTCCTTGCAGTGAGGTTTTGCCGATTGGGAATCACTCGCGGTCGGACAGCATGTCCAGGCCGATGGTCAGGTCCAGGATCGTGATGGCGACGACGGCCACCACGATGGTCGCGCCGGAAACGGCGGCGATGGTCGGGTCGATGGTGTACTGCACGTAGTTGAACAGCTTCACCGGGATGGTGTTCAGGTCTGCCGTGGTGTTGAAGATCGACAGTTCGACGTTGATCCAAGAAGAGATGAACGCGAAGATCGATCCCGTCACGATGCCGGCGCGGATCTGCGGCAGCGTGACCAGGAAGAAGGTGGTCCATGGGTTCGCGCCGAGGTCGGCGGAGGCTTCTTCCAGAGCCTTCTGCTCGGGCGTCATCAGCGCCAGCGTGGCCCGCAGCACGAACGGCGCAATGATGACCGTATGCCCGATCAGCAGCGACGTGAAGCTGCGCGTCAGGCCAAAGTACCCGCCAAACTGCAGCAGCGCCGCGCCCAGCACGATGTGCGGCAGCACCAGCGGCGACATCAGCACCGAAGTCATGGCGCGCTTGCCGGGGAAGTCGTAGCGCGCCACCGCCAGCGCGGCGGGCACGGTCAGCACCAGCGCCGCCGCGGTTGCCGCCAGTGCCAGCAGCGTGCTGGTGGTGAAGGCGGACACGTAGCCCGGCTCGCCCAGCATCTGCTGGTACCAGCGCAGCGTCAGCCCTTCAGGCGGGAAGGCCAGGAAGGCGGATTCGGTCAGGGAACTGCCGAGGATCACCACCAGCGGCAGTGCCAGGTAGGCGAGCACAGCCCATGAGACGACGCGAATGGACAAGGCGGCGATCATCGTGCAATCCCCCGGTGTTCGCCGACGCGGCTGGCCATGGCCACCATCGCCAGCGTGAAGACCAGCAGCACGATGCTGAGCGCGCCGCCGTAGTGGATGTCGAACACGGTGCTGTATTGCTGGAAGATCAGCATCGACAACACCGAGATCCGGCCGCCCGACAGCAGCGCAGGCGTGACATAGGCGCTGACTGCCAGCGTGAACACCATGATCCCGCCCGCCACCACGCCCGGCAGCGTCAGCGGGAACGTGATGTGGCGGAAGGTGGCCAGCGGGCTGGCGCCGAGATCGGCCGAGGCCTGTTCGCAGGCGGGATCCACGCGCGCCAGCGCATTGCCGACGGCAAGCACGACGAAGGGCAGCAACACGTAGACCATGCCGATCAGGATGCCGGTCTCGGTGCCCAGGAAACGCACGGGGCGATCGACAAGCCCGCTGTCGACCAGGGTCTGGTTGACCAGCCCGTTGCGGCCCAGCAGCACCATCCAGCCGAACGAGCGCACGATATTGCTGGTGAACATCGGCACGACCAGCAGGATCACGCACAAGCGCCGCCATGCCTTCCAGCGCACCACGCGCACCAGGTACCAGGCGAGCGGATAGCCAAGCAGCAGGCACGCCAGCGTGGTCAGGCAGGCAATGCGGAAGGTGACCAGGATGACTTCCCAGTGGTAGTGGTCGGCCAGCACGCGTACATAGCTGGCCAGTGTCGGGGCAGGCGGCTGGCCGCTGGTAAAGCTGGCGATCAGCACCACCGCCAGCGGCGCCAGGAAGAACGCCGCGAAGAAGGCCAGCGGCGCCGCCAGCATCACGGCCGGCGCGATCGGCAGCCGCTTCATGCCGGCTCCCCGATCAGGTGCAGGTTGGCCGGATCGAAGGCGAGCCGGATCGGCTTGCCGCGCGCCATCGCCGCATCGGGCAGGCCCATGGTCCGGGCCACCAGCGTCTGGCCGCCGACGGTGGCGTGCAGCAGCGTATGGCTGCCCACGCTGATCACGTCGACCAGCGTGCCATGCAGTCCGCCGGGGGCGTTGGGGTCTGCCACGCACAGGTGTTCCGGGCGCAGCACCGCCAGGCCGCGCGCGGTGCCGTTGGCCACGGGCACGTGCACCGGCACATGAGCGTCCTGCATCGCCAGACGGATGTGGCCGGCGCCGGCGGCTTCCCACGGCAGCAGGTTGGCGTCGCCGATAAACTCCGCGACGAAGCGGCTGGCCGGGGCGCGGTAGATCTCGGTGCCGGCGCCGCACTGCTCGATGCGGCCCGCGTTCATCACCACGATGCGGTCGGCCATGGCCATCGCTTCTTCCTGGTCGTGCGTGACGAAGACGAAGGCGATGCCAAGCTGCTGCTGCAGGTGCTTCAACTCCAGCTGCATGCGCTTGCGCAGTTTCATGTCCAGCGCCGACAGCGGCTCGTCGAGCAGCAGCAGGCGCGGGCGGTTGACGATGGCGCGCGCCAGCGCCACGCGCTGCTGCTGCCCGCCGGACATTTCGCGCGGATAGCGTTCGCCCAGCGCGGCCAGGCCGACCAAGTCGAGCGCCTCCAGCGCGCGGCGTTTCGCCTCGGCGCTGCTGGCGCCCTGGCGCCGCGGGCCGTAGGCCACGTTGTCCAGCACGGTCATATGCGGGAACAGGGCGTAGTGCTGGAACACCGTGTTAAGCGGCCGGCGGTTGGCCGGCAGCGCGGTGACGTCCTGGCCATCGATGGCGATGCGGCCGCTGTCGGGCTGCAGGAAGCCGGCGATCGCGCGCAGCAGCGTGGTCTTGCCGCAGCCGCTGGGCCCGAGCAGCGCGATGAATTCCGCATGGCCGATCTCCAGCGAGATCCGGTCAAGCGCCTTGTATGCGCCGAATTCCTTGCACAGCGCATCGATGGTCAAGAGGGCAGTCATCGTGGTCTCCGGCGTTCCTGCGTTCCTGCGTTTTTTGGCGTTCCGTGCCAGCGTTCAGCGCTTGCGGGCAACCTGGCGGTTCCACGCGTCGGTGATCTCGGTGCGCCGGGCGTTGATCGCGCTCCAGTCGAACAGGGTCAGGCTGTCCACCGAGCCGTTGGCGCCCCACGGCAGCTTGCGTGCGACATCCTTCGGCACCTGCACGCCCTGCACGGCGGGCCCGAGGTACAGGCGGGTAGCCAGGCAAGTGGCGGCTTCGGGCGTCAGCGCGGTGTTGATGAACTTCTCGGCGGCTGCCTTGTTGCGCGCACCCTTCACCAGGTGCAGGCGCGCATCGGTGGCCCACGCGCCTTCCTTGGGCACGACGAAGCCAATCGGCGCGCCCTTGTCGATCAGGTCCCAGGCGCCGACGTTGAAGTGCGCGCCGATCACCGCCTCGCCGCTCTGAAAGGCATTGGTGGCTGCGCCCGAACTGTCGAAGAACAGCGCGGTGTCGAGCGCCGCAAGCTTCTGGAACACCGGCGCCAGGTTGGCGGCATCGGTGCCCCAGACGCGCGCCATGAACACCACGAACGGCACGCCGGAGGAATTGGCGGGCGAGGGCACTGCCACCGCGCCGGCATATTCCTTCTTCCACAGGTCCTTCCAGCTGCTCGGCGGCTGCTTGATCTCGCGCGTGCTGTAGGTCAGGCCCAGCGAGTAGTAGCCGGTGCCGACCGCATAGCTGGTCGAGCCCTGGCGGTACACGGCCTTGCCGATGACGTTCTTCAGGTTGGGGATGGCGGCGCCATCGAGGTGGTCGACCACGCCTGCGTGCAGGGCCAGTTCGCTGATGCCGCCGTCCATCCAGGCAACGTCGATGGTGGGCGCGGCCTTCTGCTGCTGCAGCTTCGCCAGCGTCGTGGTGGACGTGCCGATCTCGGGCGTGACGGCGATGCCGGTGGCCTTGGTGAACGGTTCGGCGACGCAGCTGCGGAAGGCGTCGCCCCAGTTGCCGCCATACATGGCGACGGTCAGCTTGCCGCTTTGCGCATGCGCGCCGGTGGTAAAGCTGGTGAAGGTGGCGGCCAGTACCGCGGCGCCGAGGATGGTGCGTGTCTCCAGTCCCATTTGCTGCTCCCCTTGAGGTGGAATCTGTTGTCTGTTCCTGTGACGGCATTGTGCGTGCAGCGGGCATGCCGTCTCTTGCAAGGCCTCGACAAAAAATTGAATAATTGCGTCATGCTGACGGCACCTCCGGAATCCACCCCAGTCGGCACGGGTAAACCCGAACTCAGCGTCGGTTTCGTGCTGCTCAACCAGTTCACGCTCGCGGCCTTCGCCGGCCTCGTGGATGTGCTGCGCTTATCCGCCGACCACGGCGGCCGCAGCCGCCAGATCCACACCGCATGGCGTGTGATGAGCATGGACGGCCTGCCGCGCACGTCGAGCGCGGGCTTTGCCATCGAGGTGGCCGGTGCGCTGCCCGAGGATCCGAGCGGTTTCGACTACATCGCCGTCTGCGGCGGCAACGATTACCCCAACACCTACATGCCGCCGGCACTGCGCGACTGGCTGCGGCAGACGGCCGCCAGCGGCGTGCGCATGCTCGGCATCTGCACCGGCACCTTTGCGCTGGCACAGGCCGACATCATTGGCTCGCGCACGGTCTGCGTGCACTGGAACGTGCTGGATGCGTTCCGCGCGCGCTTTCCGCAGGCGCGGGCGGTGGTCGATCACCTGTTCGTTGACGAAGGCGACCTGATTACCTGTGCCGGGTCGACCGCGGCCATTGACCTGGGGCTGTATCTCGTTGCGCGCCATTGCGGAAGGGAGAAGGCGCAGCAGGCGGTGCGCCACATGATGTTGCAGGGGATGCGGCCGGCCAAGCTGCCGCAGGCGCATTTCTATGCCGACCTGACCCATATCCAGGATGCGCGCGTACGCCAGGCGGCCCACTTTATCGAGCAGCGCATCGACAACCCGCCTTCGCTTGATGCCATCGCGCGCTATGTGGGGCTGGGGCGGCGCCAGCTCGAACGCGCGTTCCACGAGGCGCTGGCGATGTCGCCGATGAGCTTCCAGCGTTCGCTGCGGCTCGAATACGGTAGCTGGCTGCTGCAGAACGACCACAGCAATATCACGCAGATCGCGCTCGATTGCGGGTTTTCCGACGGGGCCCATTTCTCGCGTGATTTCCGCGCACGGTTCGGAATGACGCCGCGGGAATTCAAGCGGCAGCAGCGGCCGGAGTAGTGCCGCGCGGCGGCTAACGTCGTCCGTACATACCCTCAGTTGACGATGAAATTTATGGGCATAAAATCCAATTCATAACCATGAATAATGACGGGCCCTGGCGATGTGCCGGCGGCCCGCTAACCGGAGACTGCCCGATGACCGTCAACCTGCGTCGCCGCCTGATGCTGTGCGCCGCCGTGCTGGGCACCCTGCCCACGCTGGCCTGGAGCGACACCTATCCCAGCAAGCCGATCCGCGTGGTGGTGCCGTTCTCTCCCGGCGGCGCTACCGACGTGGTGGCGCGGCTGATCTCGCAGAAGCTGGGCGAGGCGCTGAAGCAGTCGGTAGTGGTGGAAAACCGGCCCGGCGCCAACGGCATCATCGGCACCGACATCGTGGCGCGCGCCGCGCCGGACGGCTATACGCTGCTGCTCAACAGTGCCGGGGCGCAAACGCTAAGCCCGCTGCTGTACAAGGCCGGTTATGAGCCGCTGAAGAGTTTTGCGCCGATTTCGCTGATCAGCAATATCGGCTTCGTCATGGTGGTCCACCCATCCGTGCCGGCCAGGACCGTGCAGGAATTCGTGGCGCTGGCCAAGTCCAAGACCAGGCCGCTGAGCATGTCAGTCGGCAGCAGCATGATCGAGCTGATCGGGGCGAGCTTCAAGGCGAACGCGGGAATTCCTGATGTCGTCAGCGCTTCGTACAAGGGCACCGGGCCGCAGATGCAGGCCGTGGCGTCGGGCGAGGTCGACATGACCATCGATCCGTTCAATTCGATGGCGATGATCAAGGCCGGCAAGCTGCGTCCGCTGGCGGTGTTTGCTTCCAGGCGTTCACCGACGCTGCCGCAGGTGCCGACCATGCAGGAGGCGGGCTTCGACGGCATGGCGTTCAACTCATGGGCGGGCTTGCTGGCGCCTGCCGGCACGCCCAGGGAGATTGTCGCCCGGTTGAACCAGGAGGTGACGCGCATCGTCGCGCTGCCGGAAATCAAGGAAAAACTGGCGGCGATCGACTACGAGGCGGTCGGCAGCACGCCGGAGCAGTTCGCCACCACCATCGCCGAAGATACGGCCCGCTGGGCCCGAATCGTCAAGGAAACCAACTACAAGGCCGGTTCCTGATCCGATGCAAGACCCGCCGCGCGCGGGTTGACCCGCTTCCGGCGCAGGCATTACACTGCGCCCCGTTCTGATAAACGGAGCTATCCGTGGACAGTTGTCCCAGTTATTCTCGCGGAAGGGGATCGCCCCGGGCCGCCGTGGCGCGCTGAGCAACTGCAGTCTTGTGGCTGCAGGCGCGCGCTGACGCGGCCTGCAGCGTCCTTGCCACCGGCAAGGCTTCATTCACGTCAATCCGGCACTCGCGCACGCTGCTGCGGTGCCGCCGGCGTCCCTTTCCTGCTCATCGAAATCCTGTCACGACCGCCGTGTATCGTCGCCGGCCGTGTTCCCGCATGTGTTCAGGAGGGCTGCCATGGCATGGCACCATGTCTTTGTTCGTCTCGCCGCGCTGGCCTTGCTGGCCGCGGTCACCAGCCGGGCCGCGATCGCCGCGCGGCCGCTGATCACCGACGATGCCCGCATCGTCGATCCGAAGTCCTGCCAGCTTGAATCGTGGATGCAGTTTCAATCCGCCGGCAATGAGTTCTGGGCGCTGCCGGGCTGCAACCCTACCGGGAACCTGGAACTGAGCCTGGGCGGGTCGCTGCAGCGCGTGGACGGCGGCACGGATTTCACCAACGTGCAGTTCCAGGGGAAGACGCTGCTCAGGCCGCTGGAAACCGGCGGCTATGGCGTTGCCTTGACGGCTGGCCTGATTCACCATCCCACCGCGGAACAGCGCAAGCTGTTCGGCAACGTCTATGTCAACGTGCCGGTGTCGTTCTCGTTTGCCGACGATCGCTTCCTGGCGCACCTCAACGTCGGTGCCAATCGTGACACCGAAGCGGGACAGACGCGCATGACATGGGGTGTAGGCACCGAAACCCAGGTACATCCGCGTGTGGCCGTCGTCGCCGAGACCTTTGGCGAGAACCGCGGCAAGCCCTCGTTCCAGGCGGGGCTGCGCTTCTGGGTCGTGCGGGACCGGGTGCAGGTCGATACCACCTATGGCAATGTGTTCGGCGGTGGGACTGGCGAGCGGTTTTTTACGATCGGATTGCGGTTGTTGTCGCCGGCGTTTTTGCCTTAGCGTTCAGCAATCCCTCGACTTCTTCCCGCGACGGCGGATATGCCCCGGCCCTCGTCGCCGCCACCGCCGCCGCCGCAGCGGCAAGCCGCGCCTGCGCCGCCAGGTCGTGTGCGGCGCCCGACAGCACGCCTGCCATCCACCCGCCCATCGCGGCGTCACCGCAGCCGACCGTGTCGGCGACTTCGACGCGCAGCGCCGGCTGTTCGACCGTGGCACTGCCTTTGAACAGCGTCATGCCCTCGGCGCCGCGCGTCAGCATCACGGTGGCGTCGGGCGCCATGGCGCGTACCTGCGCGAAGGCGGCAGAAGTGTCGAGGGTGGGAAAGAGGCCTGCCAGGTCCTCGTCGGAGATCTTTACGTAGCTCGCCAGTCGCAGCATATGCGCCAGCACCGCGCCGTAGTGCGGCGTACGCATCAGGTCGCGGAAATTGGGATCGAAGGCGATGCGCTTGCCGGCTTGCGCAGCCTGCGTGGCTTCTTCGCACAGCCGCGCGGCCAGCGGCTGGCGCACCAGGCTGATCGAGCCGAAATGCACGACCTCAGCGGCCTGGCGCCAGCCCCCAGGCAGCGCGGCGGGATCGAAGTGCAGGTCGGCGCTGTCGTCGCCGACAAAGAAATACTGCGGCGGATGGCGCGAGGCGACGAAGGCCAGGAAGGGAGAGCGCGGCACGCGCTGCAGGAAGCGCGTGTCCAACCCGGCCGCGGCGCTGGCGTGGGCAAGGTCGTCGCCAAACAGGTCCTGGCTGACGCTGCCGGCGAATGCGGTGGCAATGCCCAGCCGCGCGCCGGTGCGCGCCACGTTCCAGCACGAGCCGCCGGGCAGGCCAAGCCAGCTGCCGTCGGGCTGGCGCACCATGTCGGTGAGTGCCTCGCCAAAGACGACATAGCGGGGCAGGGAGGTAGGCGTGGACATCGGTTGTCTCCGGCGGAAAACTCAGGCCTCGGCGCCTTGCGGGGCCAGGGCGGCCTGCGCGCGGCGGATCAGTGCGGCGGTGGAGGCGTCGTGCCGGGTCGCGGCCGCCGTGCCTTCCAGCTCGCGCTGGATCGGTGCGGCCAGCTTCTTGCCCAGTTCAACGCCCCACTGGTCAAAGGAGTTGATCTGCCACAGCGCGCCCTGCACGAAGGTGCGATGCTCGGCCAATGCCAGCAGCGCACCGAGGTGCCACGGATCCAGCCGCTGCAGCAGCAGCGTATTGCTGGGCCGGTTGCCTTCGAACACCAGGTGCGGCACCAGCGCTTCATCGCTGACGCCTTCGGCGCGCACTTCGTCAGCGGTGCGCCCGCGCAGCAGCGCCTCGCCCTGCGCGAAGCAATTGGCCAGCAGCTTGGCATGGTGCCCCGGCAGGTCGCTGACCGGCTCCAGCGTGGCGATGAAGTCTACCGGAACCAGCTGCGAGCCCTGGTGCATCATCTGGAAATACGCGTGCTGGCCGTTGGTGCCGGTCGTGCCCCACACCACGGGGGCTGAGCCTGCCTGGATGCTGCCGCCATCGAGCCGCACCGACTTGCCATTGCTTTCCATCTCCAGTTGCTGCAGGAAGGCAGGCAACAGCTCCAGCGGTTCGCAGTAAGGGGCAACACAGCGGCTGCCGGCGCCGAGGAAGCTGCGATACCAGACATCGAGCAGTCCCAGCAGCATTGGCAGGTTCTGCGCCGGCGGCGCGCTGGCGAAATGCAGGTCCATCGCGCGCGCGCCGTCGAGCAGTTCGCGGAAGCGCGTGAAGCCCACCGCCACGGCGATCGACAGTCCCACCGCCGACCACAGCGAAAAGCGTCCCCCTACCCAGTCCCAGAACGGGAACATGTTGGCCGGGTCGATGCCGAACGCGGCCACCGCCTCGCGGTTGGTCGAGACCGCCACGAAATGGCGCGCCAGGTCCGCGCGAGACGCACCCTGCTGCACGAACCAGTCGCGCGCGGTGCCGGCATTGGCCATCGTTTCCAGCGTGGTGAAGGTCTTGGAGCAGACGATCACCAGCGTCGTCGCGGCGTCCAGCGGCGCCAGCGTGCGCGCCAGGTCGCTGCCGTCGACGTTGGCGACGAAATGCATGCGCGGCCCGGCGTGGTCGGCCATTCCGGCGCTCGCCAGCGCACGGCAGACCATGCGCGGTCCCAGGTCCGAGCCGCCGATGCCGATGTTGACCACATCGGTGATCGCGCGGCCGTCAAAGCCAGTCCAGGCGCCGCTGCGCACGGCATCGGCAAATCGTTCCATTTGCGCCAGCACCGCGGCAACGTCCTCGCCGACCGGCACGCCGAGCGCACGGTAGCCGTCTTCCGGGTAAGCGCGCAACGCGATATGCAGCGCGGCGCGGCGCTCGGTGGTGTTGACCGGCTCGCCGGCGAACATGGCATCGCGCCGTTCTGCCACGCGTGCCTGGCCTGCCAGGTCGAGCAGCAGTTGCAGGGTCTCGCCGGTGATGCGGTTCTTGGCGAAGTCGAGCGTCAGGCCGCAGGCCTCGGCGGTGAGGCGCTCGGCGCGCACAAGGCCATGCGGGCCGTCGAACCAGCCGCGCATATGGGTATGGCGCAGGGTCTCGGCATGGGCGCGCAGCGCTTGCCAGGCGGGGAGGGTGGTGTGCATGTCGATGGCTCCTACATTTCCTCGTGCCAGGCCTGGCCGTCGCGAGACAGCAGGGCGCTGGAGGCCGCCGGCCCCCAGGTGCCGGCGGTATATGGCTTGGGCGGCGCGGTAGTGTTCTCCCACGCCTGCAGGATCGGCGCGACCCAGCGCCACGCCTGCACCTGCTCGTCGCGGCGAACGAACAGCCCCAGCCGGCCGCGGATCACGTCGAGCAGCAGCCGCTCATACGCACCCACGCGCCGCACGCGCGGGGCCGCGCTGGTCAGCTGCAGGTCGAGCGAGGCGGGCAGCAGCGCCTGCGTGTCGCCCGGCTGCTTGGTCAGGAAATAGAGGCGGATGCTCTCTTCCGGCTGCAGCGTGATCACCAGACGGTTGCCGGCCATGGTGCCCAGCGGATGCGGGAACAGCGGGTACGGTACGTCGTGGAAATGGATCACGATCTCGGCCACGCGCGATTGCATGCGCTTGCCGGTACGCAGGTAGAACGGCACACCGGCCCAGCGCCAGTTGGCGATCTCGGCGCGGATCGCGACAAAGGTCTCGGTGCGGCTGTCCGGGGCGATACCCGGCTCGCTGGCGTAGCCCGGCACCGGATTGCCGCCGGCGGCGCCGCGGCAATACTGCCCGCGTACCACTTTCTCGGCCACGTCCTCGGTGCGGATCGGGCGCAGCGCCTTCAGGATCTTGAGCTTCTCGTCGCGGATGGCGTCTTCCGACAGGCTGGTGGGCGGCTCCATCGCCACCATGCAAAGCAGCTGCAGCAGGTGGTTCTGCACCATGTCGCGCAGCGCGCCGATGCCGTCGTAGAAGCCGCCGCGCCGCTCCACGCCCAGCTCTTCGGCAATGCTGATCTGCACCTGGCGCACCCATTCGCGCCGCCACAGGGGCTCGAACAGCACGTTGCCGAAACGCATCGCCATCAGGTTCTGCACCGACTCCTTGCCCAGGTAATGGTCGATGCGATAGATGCGGTCCTCGGCGAAATGCCGCGCCACTTCGGCATTGATGGCTTCGGACGACGCCAGGTCATGGCCGAGCGGCTTCTCCAGTACCACCCGGCTGCGCTCGCCGGCCAGCCCCACGCGCGCCAGCTGGGCGCAGATGGTGGCGAAGAGGTGAGGTGCCGTTGCCAGGTAGCACACCACCACCGGCGCCGCGCGGGCGTTGACCAGTTCGGCGAGCGCATCGAAGCCGGCATCGGCGTTTGCATCGACCTGCAGGTACACGATGCGCTCCAGGAAACCTTGCCAGGCCGCAACGTTGCCGGCCAGCGCCGGCAGCACCTCGTCGTTCAGCATGGCCACATAGGCGTCGTGCGACAGCGGCTGGCTGCCCAGCGCCAGGATGCGCCCGCGCGGGTGCAACGCGCCGGCGGCGTGCGCATCGAACAGCGCCGGCAGCAGCTTGCGCCGCGCCAGGTCGCCGGTGGCGCCGAACAGGACGAAGTCGAATTCGGGCGCGTGGGCCGCGGCCGGGGCCGCGGTGGAAAGGCTGTCCATCATGTCAGGAAGAAACGGTGTGTTAGGCAAGGCGATTTGAAAAGATGGCAGGCCATGCCGCTCAGCGCGGCGCGGCCCAGCCCTTGTACTGGCCGACATTGGCGCGCGTCACCAGTGTCGATGGCAGCATCACCGTCGGCGCGGCGGGACGTTGGCCGTTCATCATGCCGACGCCCAGCTGCACCGCGGTGCGCGCGATGGCCCACGGGTCCTGGCTGGCCGACGCCTGCACCAGCGTATCGGCCTTGAGCGCGGCCTCGATATCGGGTGCGCCATCGACCGAAGCGATCAGGATGCCGCGGCGGTTGAGCTGGCGCGCGGCCAGGTCGGCGCCCACGGCCTGCGGGTCGTTGATGGTGAAGACCGCGTCGACCTTGGGAAAGCGCGTCAGGTACAGCTGCATCACGTTCAGGCCGCCCTCGCGCGAGCCCTTGGCGTCCTGGTCGTCCGACAGGATGCGGATGTCGGGGTGCCGCGCCAGCACGGCCTTGCAGCCCTTCACGCGATCGAGCACCGCCGACACCGGCGGCCCGTTCTGGATGATCACGTTGCCGCGCCCCTTGAGCCGCTCGGCGATAAAGCCGCACGCCAGCTCGCCGGCCTGGGTGTTGTCGGTCTGCACCGTGGCATCGGCACCGGCGGCCGCCACATCGACCGCCACCACCACGATGCCGGCCTTGCGCGCCTTGCGCACTGCGGGCTCGATCGCCCTCGCATCCGCCGCGTTGATCAGGATCAGGTCGACTTTGGCGACGATAAAGCTGTCGATATGGGTGAACTGCTTGTTCAGGTCATAGTCCGCCGACAGCACGGTGACCTTGACGTCGGGATTGACCTGCCGTGCCGCGGCTTCGGCACCTCGCGCCAGCGCGACGAAATACGGGTTGCCGAGCGAGCCCAGCGTTACGCCGACCTTCTTGAGCTGGCGCGGCGGGGTTTGTGCGGCAGGCTGCGACGGCGCCTGCGCGGCGGCCGGCGGCGCGCTGAGCGCGGCCAGGGCGCCCACTGCCAGTGCGCAGAGGAAAGGCTTGATCACGATCTGTCTCCTGTCAGGGCGTTGTGCAGGGGCGTTAGTCAGGTCCGCGCCGAGCCTTTCTGGCGGTAGCGGTCCAGCGCCACCGCGCCGATGATCACCAGCCCCTTGATGATGTATTGCCAGATATCCGACACGCCCAGCAGGATCAGTCCGTTGGACAGCACCGCGATGATCAGTGCTCCGACCAGCGTGCCGGTGATCGAGCCGACCCCGCCGACGAAGCTGGTGCCACCCAGGATCACCGCGGCAATCGCGTCCAGCTCATAGGACTGGCCAAGCTGCAGGCCGTTGGCCGCGTACAGCCGCGATGCCGACATGACGCCACCCAGCCCCGACAGCAGGCCGGACACGGCATAGACGAAGAGCAGCACCACCCACACCTTGATGCCCGACAGCCGGGCCGCCTCGGCGTTGCCGCCAACGGCATAGATCTGCAGGCCCAGCACCGTGCGGCGCAGCACCAGCCACGACACCGCCACCACTGCTGCCGCGATCACGACCAGCCAGGGCACGCCCAGCAGGTCGCCGTTGCCGATGAAGGCAAAGGAGATGTCGGGGTTGTAGACGGTGCTGTCATGGCCCACCAGCCGGGCCAGGCCGCGCACCGCGGTCAGGCTGCCGAGCGTCACGATGAACGGCGGCAGTTTCATGAAGGCGATCAGCGCGCCGTTGACCAGCCCGAACAGCAGCCCGCACAGCAGCGCCGCGGGCACGCTCAGCGCCGCCAGCTGCGGCACCAGCGAAACCAGCATCGCCACTACCGCGGACACCGACAGGATCGATCCCACCGAAAGGTCGATGCCGCCGGTCAGGATGACAAAGGTCATGCCCGCGGCCAGCACCAGGTTGATCGACGCCTGCTGCGCGATGATCGACAGGTTCTGCAGGCTGGCGAAGTTGTCGGTCAGCAGCGTGAAGCCGAAGCAGAGCAGCACCAGCACCGGCAGCATGCCGAGCGCGCGCAGGCGCTCCTGCGTAGTGGCGCGGCCGGCGGCGCCCGGCAGGGCCGGGCCGGTGGATGGGGCGACGGCTGCAGTGGCGTGGGCGGTGGGATGGAAGGGGTTGCGCATGGTGTCTCCTTGTCGGAACGTCGTGCCTGCGGGGGCCGAAGTGCTTATGTGCGTATATGTCTTGCAATTAACGACTGCTGAACCGATTGGTTGCTCCCCTCTCCCGCTTGCGGGAGAGGGGAGCAACCGCGGGCCTCGTCAATGCAGTGTGGTGTGTTGAATGTCCCCACCCGCGCCTGTCGCCAGCCCAATGATCCGTTCCTGCATGCCAGCCGCATCGGCACAGCCGGCCACTTCCCCGACCAGTTCGCCTTCGCGCATCACCAGCACGCGGTCGCACAGGCCGACCACCTCGGGCAGTTCGCTGGAAATCAGCAGCACGGCTACGCCCGAGCGGGCCAGCTCGTCCACCAGCCGATAGATCTCCGCCTTGGCGCCGATATCCACGCCGCGCGTTGGCTCATCCAGGATCAGCACGCGCGGCCGCGTCTCCAGCAGCCGCGACAGCATTACCTTCTGCTGGTTGCCGCCGGACAGGGCGCCCACGTTGACCTGCGCATGCGCCACGCGGATGCCGAGCGAGCGGATCGCCTGCGTGGTGCGCTGCCGCGCGCTGGCGCGATTGAGCCGGCCGCCGCGCAGCGCGTCGCGGGCCGCCACGATCAGGTTGATGTTCTCGTGCACGCTCTGGTCCAGGAACAGGCCCTGCAGCTTGCGGTCCTCGGTCAGGTAGGCGATGCCGGCGTCTATCGCTTGCCGCGGGCTGGCAATCGCCAGCGGCGTGCCAGCGACGAACACGGCACCATCGGTGCGCGCATCGGCGCCGAAGACCAGCCGCGCCAGCTCGGTACGGCCGGCGCCGACCAGCCCGGCCAGCCCCAGCACTTCGCCGGCGCGCAGGTCGAAGCTGCATGGCCGCACGCGCCGGCCATCGGACATGTTGCGCACCGACAGCATGATCTCGCCCCGGCGTGTCTCGCCATGGGTCTTGGTGTAGAAGCCGGACAGGTCGCGGCCCACCATCATCTTGACCAGTGCGGCCCGGGTCAGGTCGTCGCGTTCCAGCGTGCCGACGAAGCAGCCGTCGCGCAGCACCGTGACGCGGTCGGCCAGCTCGTCGATCTCGGCCATGCGATGGCTGATGTAGATGATCGCCATGCCTTCGGCGCGCAGCTGGCGGATCAGCGCGAACAACCGGTCGGTCTCGCGGGTGGACAGCGGCGTGGTGGGTTCATCCATTACCAGGATGCGCGTCTCGAAGTGCACCGCGCGTGCGATCTCGACCAGCTGGCGCTGCGCGATCGACAGCGTGTGCACCGGCGTGGCCGGCGTGAAATCCGCCCCGAGCCGCGCCAGCGTGGCTTCGCACGCGCTGGCCATGGCGGCCCGGTCGACCATGCCGCGGCGGTGCAGATGCCGGCCCAGGTAGATGTTCTCGGCCACGCTCAGGTTCGGCGCCAGGCTCAGTTCCTGGTAGATCACGGCGATGCCGTGCTCGCGCGCCGCGGCGGGGCCGCCGAAGGCGACCGGCTCTCCGGCGATGTGGCACTCGGCGCCAGGGTCGGCGGTGTAGGCGCCCGACAGGATCTTCATCAGCGTCGATTTGCCGGCGCCGTTCTCGCCCATCAGCGCATGGACTTCCCCCGCGTAGACGGTCAGCTGCACGTTGCTGAGCGCCTTCACACCGGGAAAGGTCTTGGAAATATTGCGCAGCGCCAGCAGCGGCGCGCCAGCGCCAGCGGCGGCGGCGTCAAGCGGGCGCTGCGGCAGGGGCAGGGTGCGCGATGCTTCAGACCATGGCATGGCTGGCCTCCGGGACGATGGCCGAGGCGCCCTTGAGCAGTTCGGCGCGCGGCGAGAAGTTCATGAACATCGGCAGCGACGCGGCGCCGACCGCGCCAGCGTTGGCGCCGAAGCAGCCGCGCACCACGGTGGCGGGCGCGCGCGCTTCGGGCGCGCTGTCGGCCAGCGCCTGCTGCAGCCGGCCGATCAGGGTCGACACCAGCCCGCCGTCGATGTCGGCGTCGAAGATCACCAGCGGCACGTCGAGCACCGCCAGCGCTGATTGCAGGGCGGGCGCCAGCGCGTCGACGCAGTCGTCGATCCATTCCGCCACCGCCGGATGGCCCAGCTCGGCCTGTCGCTGCAGGTCGGCATGGCCGTTGACCGCCACGCCGTGATAGCGCAGGTGGCGCGTCAGCGCATTGAGCGACGCGCGCGACAGCAGCAGGTCGCGCCGCTTGCCGCCGGGGGCGGGCGCGGAGGGCAGGGTGCTGGGCGGCACCGGCATCATGGCGATATCGCCGGCATTCCCCGACACGCCGCGCACGCAGTCGCCATTGAGCACCACGCCGCCGCCGATGGCCGGGCCCAGGAACACATAGAGGAAATGCTGCGCATGGTGGCGCCCGTAGAACATCTCGGCCACGGCGGCGGCGGTGCCGTCGTTCTCGCTGAACACCGGCAGGCCGGTGACGCTGTTGAGCATCGCAGCGAAGTCGGCTTCGTCCCAGGCGCGGAAGCTCGCCTGGAAGTCCTGGCCCTGCACATCCAGCTCGCGCAGCCACGCCCCGAGGTTATAGGGCTGCGCCACGCCGATTCCCAGCAGCCGCTTCTGCTCGTCCGGGCTGAGCTGGGCGCGCATCGCCTCGATATCGCGACGCACCAGTTCCAGTGCCTGCTCGGGGTGGGGCAGGACCAGTTGGTGGGCATGGCTGGCGAGCAGTTCGCCGGCAAAGTCCACCATCACGGTCTCGATGCTGCCGCGGTCGAGCCGCACGCCGATGCCGAAGGCGCCCTTGGCCTTGAGCCGGATCAGGCTGGCGGGCTGGCCGCGCTGGCCTTCGGTGCGGCGCCCGGCCTGCTCGACCAGCCCTTCGTCGGCGAGGGTTTGCACGATGCTGCCGACGGCGGTGTTGGTCAGCTGCGCCATCCGCGCTAGATCGGCCTTCGACGCCTCTCCGGCCCGGCGCAACGCCAACAGCAGCGCGCGTTCGTTGTACAGGCGCAGGCTGGCGGAATTCACGCCACGGCCTGCCTTGGATGCGGTCATGTTGTCTCCGTCCTCTGGCCGACGCACATGGGCGCCGGCTCCGGTATTAATTAATTCATGTTGAATTAAAGATTAGTCGAGGGCAGAACTCAACCACGGGAAAACCCGCACGGCCGATGCGCCGCATGACTTATGGGTTGCTAATAGCGCACTTTGCTTGCGCGCCGCCCGTCAGCTGGCTAGCGTAGAAACCGGACAACCGGAGGGAGCAAGACGATGAAGGCCCGCGCAGAACCCGGCCGCTGGAGCCGCTACTACGTCCTGGACCTGAAGAACCGCCCGGTGGCGGTGGCGGGGCGCGAGGCGTGGGAGCGCTGGATGGCCGAGAACGACCCTATATTCCGCCGCACGCTGTTGCAGGACAGCGGCGGCGTGGTCACCACGCGTTTTCGGGGACTGGCGCAGGCGTCAGGCGACGCACCGCTGTTCGTGACCCGCGTGACCGGCATGGGCGAGCACGACAATCAAAGCTACGGCGCGCCGACGCTCGCTGCCGCGCTGGATCTGCACGACGAAATCGTGAAGACGCTATTGCGGCAGCTCGGCGGGACGGTGCCGTAGTTCGAAGACCCTAGCCGCCGCCGGTGCCTCTTGGCGCGAGAGCCGTTCAATCCGGCAGTGCCCCGACCTGCCGCAGCGCCGCGCGTGCGATCTCCATCCGCGCCTTGGCGTGCTCGGGCTTCAGCATGTCGAGATTGAGCGCGAACAGGTAGTTGTCGCCGCCGCGCTCCACCCATCCGACCAGCCAGCCCACGGCCGGCTGCGTCGAATCGGCCCAGCCGGTCTTGCCGTGCAGCGTATAGCCCGTCGTGCGTTCGATCACTGTCAGCCGGTCCACGCCATCGAACGCGGCCGGCGAGAACGGCAGCGTGCGTTGCACCAGGCCCTTGAGGAAATCGATTTGCTGGTAGGCGGAGATCTGCAGCCTGCCATTGAGCCAGAAGCGGTCGACCGGCCCCGAGCTGTCGGCATTGCCATAGTGCGAGGCGCTCAGGTAGCGCTGGTACGCCGCGCTGCCGACCCGCCGCGCCAGCGCCTGATAGGCGGGCACGCACGAATTGGGGAAGGCCACGCTCAGTGGCACGTCTGCATTGCAGGCTTCGGGCAGGATGGCCTTGCCGCCGACCAGCCAGACCTTGCCGTCCCAAGGCAGCTTGTCGTGGCCGGTGTCGGCGACGGCGCCGCTGTCCAGGCCGATCAGCGAGTTCATGATCTTGAAGGTGGAAGCGGGTGAGTATTGCGTGGCGGCGCGCGCTGCGTTGTAGGTCAGCACACGATCGCGGCGCAGGTCATGGATGACGATGGTGCCGGTGGTGCCGGCCTGGCGGAACAGCGCGGCGGCGTCGAGCGTCGCGTCTTGGCGCGCGGCAGCGGGCAGCGTGGCGGCAAGCAGGGCGAATCCCACGGCCAGCGGGGACAGCAAACGGGCGATTCGGATAGGCATGGCAGTAGCGTGTTGGGGTGAGATGGAAATCTTCTGTTGGCAATCCGGGCCCGGACCGTGGTGCGCAGCATAGGAGAGCGCCCTGAGCACGCCAACCGCGCACGCTGTAACTTGCGTAACATGGCGGCGCTGCACCCCCCTTCGACCCGATCCAGCCTGCCACTGCTTCCGCCATGCCCGCCGCCCAGCTTTGCATCGACGTCTGCGCACCGTACCGCGTCAATGGCGGTCCAGCCCGCTTTCAGTCGGTCTGGCTGCTGGCGCGCGCCTGGCATGCGCAGCGCAGCGGCCTCGACGTGAAAGTAGCGGCCGTGCGCAGCGCCTTCCCCGCTGCCGCCAACCTTCGCATGCTGGTCTCGCGCGCCTTCGCGGACTTCGCGCGATGGGGCGTGGCGGTGGGCTGGGGCGCGGACCGGCAACGCGATCCGGCGACAGCCAACCCCGCGCAGCGCAGCCGGGGGCCGTTCTGGATGACGGCGGCGCAGGCCGGGCGGCTGCGCTTCGTCGCGCACGGCCGCACGCTGGGACCGGCGGCGCTGGCCCGGCAACTAGGCTTTGGCGAGGCGGCGGCGCCGGCGCCTGGCATGCCGGACGGCGCGGCCTACGTGATGCGCGACATGGCTTTCTGGAGCGAGCTGACGCAGGCCATGCGCAGCGCGCAGGACGGCTATGCCGGCGCGCACGGCACCGCCGTGGCCGAGGCATTCCGCGCGGCGCAACGCAGTGCCGGCGACCCGTTCCAGCAGGCGCTGTCGTTGCTCAAGGAAAGCCTGGCGTGGCGCCGCTGCGGCAGCCTCGGGCAGAGCCGCGCCGCGCTGGCTCGCTTTGACCGGCTGGCGCGGGCCGGCAGTCCCGGCGCCGCCATGCCCACCTTCGCGGCGATGGCGCACGTGGTGCGCGCCTGGGCCCGCTATACGCGCGGCGACCACGAGGGCGCAGGCGCCGGGCTGGCCGCGCTGCGCGCGGATCCGGAGCTATCCCCGGCGATACGCTACAACCCGCGCCTGCGCTTCGAGGTGCTGAACCTGGAGGGTTTGCTGTACAAGGCCGGTGCGATGGGCAAGGCCGCCGCGGGCAACGTGGCGCCGGCGCTGTCGGCGCAGCATGCCCTCGATGCTTTCGCGGCAGCCTTGCAGGCGGGCTACGAAGCCGATTCGGTCGATGCCGTACAGCATGCTTCGGCCAATATCGGCCTGTGCCTGTGGCTGTTCTGGCGCCATGGCCTGGTCGATCCCGGACGCGCGCTCGATGCCGGCGCAGTGCAACGGCAGGCGATGCGCTGGCTGGGGCTGTCGGAATGGATCTGCGACCGCTTCGGGGTGGGCGGCGGCACCGCGTGGAACGCGATATTCCTGCTGCGCATCGCGCGCGGCAGCTGTGGGCCGGATGCACCCGGCGGTGCAGGGGCCGGCGAGGTCAAGGGAGCGGCCAGCGTGGCCGCCTTTCGGCGCCAGCGCCCGCTATCCGTGGCCGATGCCATCGACGCGTTGCGCCCCTTCCATGCGCCGTTCGCGCCGGCCAAGGGTTTCGTGCGCTGGTCGGCAGTGGCCGCCTTTGCGCTGGAGGACCACGACGCGGGCCATGTCAGCCTGGGGCCCTTGCAACTGGCCAACCTGTTGCTGGAATCGGCCTGGTACCTGACGCACGGACAAGGCGCCACGGCAAAAGCCTGCGCGGCGGTGGAGCGGCTGGCGGCGCAGTTTCCGGCGCTGCGCGCCGCCGAGCGGGCGTTCTTCGCGGCGGAACTCCGCGCATTGCCGCCGGAACTGCGCGACGCGGCGGCGGAGGTAGCGCGCCGCCGGCGCAAGGGTTAGCAGGACCGCCGGATTACTCCGCTCGATGGCACGCGATTTCGCGCTGCGGCGTTCAGTCGAACAACTCGTGCCAGATGCTCTTCTTGCGATAGTGCTTCTGCTGGCGATCGTCGTAATAGCGGTCCCGGTCATGGTCACGAGCGCGGTCACGATCATGGCCGCGGTCCCGGTCGCCGTAGCCTTGCTGGGGCGTCGCGGCGGGCGCCACGGCCTGCGGCGCGGGCGCCGCGGCGACGGAGCGCTCCAGGATCTTGTCGAGTTCGCCGCGGTCCAGCCATACGCCGCGGCACTTCGGGCAGTAGTCGATCTCGATGCCCTGACGTTCGGACATCACCAGTTGCGTCTGCGGGCACACCGGACAATCCATGCCTTCTCCTAGTTGCTTTCGATAAGTCGAGGTATGACCGGCCCGCCACGCAATTGGTTCGCGGAAGCGCGGGTTGTTGCCTGCGTAGTGACGGGGGCGACACCCGGCGGCGTGCGGAATTTGTCTGCCGCGTTGCCGTCGAAGCGGATATGCCTCAATTCGATCCCCATCGCGGCCCGGCTCCTGACCCGTCCTCTTCGCCAGAAGGGGCCGGCGATGCCCCCCGCCGCCGGCCCTTGCTGGCGCGCCTGGCCGCAGCGGCGGTGGTGGCCGCCATCCTTTGGGCCGCATGGCCATGGCTGCAGCCCCAGCTGGAACGCGCCATCTACGCGGCCCGCCTCGCCACCCGCCCGGCGCCGGCGGCGCTGCCGGTCCCGGTGCAGGGCGTCGCGGCGCGCGCGCTGCGCGATACCTGGCACGGCGCGCGCTCTGGCGGCCGCAAGCATGAAGGTATCGACATCTTCGCGCCACGCGGCCGACCGGTGCTGTCGGCCACGGAAGGCATCGTCTCGCGGGTGGGCACCAATTCGCTCGGCGGCAAGGTGGTCTGGGTGATGGGACCGGGCCGGCAGATGCACTACTACGCCCACCTCGACGACTACGCGGCGATACGCGCGGGCGATATCGTTGCGCCGGGCACGGTGCTGGGCTATGTCGGCACCACCGGCAATGCCCGCGGCACGCCGCCGCACCTGCACTACGGCATCTATGCCGCCGGCGGCGCGATCAACCCGTTTCCGCTGCTGAAGCCGCCACCGGCAGCCAGCGCGCCGCGGCGCTAGCCAGGCACCGCGCCGGGATCAGACCAGGCCGTTCTGCACCGCATAGTGGTAAAGATCGGCATCGCTGCGCAGGCCCAGCTTTTCCATGGCGCTGTGCTTGTGCGTGCTGATGGTCTTGATGCTGCGGTGCAGGTGCTGCGCCACCTCCGACACCGACATGCCGCCGACGTACAGGCGCAGGACCTCGATCTCGCGCGGGCTTAGTGCCTGCGCCGGGACTGCCGAGCCGCGCGCACTGCGCAGCGTCTCGATTGCCTTCTGCACGGACTTGCCAAGGAAGGCGCGATGCCGGTACGCGCAAATGATCGCGGCGGGCAGTTCGGCCATGTCGCCGCGCTTGCTGAGCAGGCCGAGCGCGCCGGCATCGCGCATGTTCTGCAGCAGCGCCGGGTTGTCCAGCATGGTCAGCACGACGATGCGCACGGCGGGAAAGCGCCGCCGGATCATGCCCAGCATCACCAGGCCGTCGGCATTGCGCTCGCCCGGCATGGAGAAGTCCGTCACCAGCACATCGCATTCGACGCTGCCAAGCAGGTCGAACAGCGCGTCGGCGTTGTTGGCCTCGCCCACCAGCGTGAGGCCGAGTTCGGCGCCCAGCACCTGGCGCGCGCCCAGCAGGATCAGCGGGTGGTCATCGGCAAGCATGACACGTATGAACATCGAAAGCTCCCGTCAAAGTCTTGCGATCGCTGGCCTGGTCGTGGCATCGCCGGAGAGCCGGAGAGCCGGAGAGTCGGTTGGCCGGCCGTCAGTCCACGCCAGTTGTGTCTGGCTGTTGTTGTTGCCCGAGCACGCCGAGCAGGTGTTCCATCATGGCCAGCACGACGGCGCCGACTGCGCGGATGCGTGCAGGATCGCTGGCCTTCAGGGCGGCGCCGAACCGGTCGACGAGCTGGTCGACATAGGCATGCCCGAACACCGACATCGCGCCGCTGGCACGGTGGCACCAGCGCCGCAGCTCGCCCACTGCCGCGCCGGGCAGCAGCGCCTTCAGTTCATCGCGGTCGGCCCGCAGCGCCCCGATGCAGGTCGCCAGCATGGGCCCGGACCAGGGCGGCGGCCCCAGCGCACCGCCCAGCTGCCCGGCGCACAGACGGGCAGGCTCGAAGCGCAGCGGCGCGGCTTCCGTCGGCGGGCCTTGCCGGCCGCTGGGGATGATGGCATCCGCGATGGCTTCCGGAAATTCCAGCGCGCGCGACATCGCCGCCTGCAGCGAAGCGAGCGTGGTGGGCTTGAGCACGCACTGGTTCATGCCCACCGCAAAGCAGCGTGCATGCTCTTCCGCGAGCGTGGTGGCGGTCACGCCGACGATGGGCAGGCCGCGCACGCGCGCGTCTGCGCTGGCGCGGATGGCGTGCGCCAGCTCGAAGCCGTCCATGCCCGGCATATGGCAATCGGTCAGCACCAGGTGGAACCGCGACTGCTGCAGCCTGGCCAGCGCCTCGGCGCCGTCGCGGCAGACGGTGCGGGCGTAGCCGAGCACGTCCAGCTGCTGCCGGATCAGTTCCCGGTTGATCGGATGGTCTTCGACGACCAGCACGTGCACGGGTTCGCCGTCGGGTGTGGTCACCACAACAGGATCGGCGGGATGCGTGGAGATGTCGGGGCCGTCGGCGCCCGCGGCGGGCTCCTGTCCGGCACCGGCACCGGCACCGGCGTCGGGCATGCCCAGCGCCGCCTCCATGGCACCCAGGAAAGCCGACCAGCGCAGGGGGTTCTGGCTCAGCCTGACGCCCGATTCGCAGACGCGGAAGCCGAGCTGTTTGGGCGTGCTCGTGATATGGACGACCCGGTCCGCGGGGGCAGCGGCGGGAGCTTCTCCGGCAGGCGGCCCGGCATCGGTCAGGCGGATGCAGTCGGACCCGGCCCCGGACTCGGACCCGGACTCGCTTTGGCCCGCTGGATCGAATACGCGCATGCCCGCGGCCCTGGCATGCTGCCGCAGGGTGCCGGCCAGCGCGGCGTCGGCCAGGTCCAGCAGCACGGTGCGCCCGCGCAGCGCCGGCAGGTCGTAATCGCGGGCAACGACCGGGCAACGCAGCCGCAGCGACACCAGGGTGCCTTCACCGGGCTCGCTGTGTATCGACAGCTTGCCGCCCATCAGGTCCGCCAGCCGCTTGCAGATCGACAGTCCCAGGCCGGTGCCGCCATGCTGCCGCGCGGAGCTTTGCTCGCTCTGCACGAAGGGGGCGAACAGCCGTCCCTGGTCTTCCGGCGAGATGCCGATGCCGGTATCGCTGACGCTGAGGATGACCAGCACCGCGCCGTCCTGTACCGGAGCGGCTTCCAGCCGCAGCGTCACCGAGCCGTGGTCGGTGAACTTGATGGCGTTGCCCAGCAGGTTGAACAGGATCTGGCGCAGCCGGATGGTGTCGGCCTCGATACTGGCGGGCACCTCGGCGGCGATATGCACGCGCAGGTGCAGCTGCTTGTTGTGCGCCTGCGGCGCGAGCAGGCCGAGCACGCTGTCGGACAAGGCGCGCAGGTCCATCGGCGCAGGCAGGATGGCCAGGCGGCCGGCCTCGATGCGGGCGTAGTCGAGCACGTCGTCGAGGATCTGCGCCAGCGCGTAGCCTGACTCCTGCGCCAGCGCCAGCATGCGGTGCTGCTCGGTATCCAGTTTCGTGCGCCGCAGCACCTCGACCATTCCGAGCACGCCGTTCAGGGGGGTGCGGATTTCATGGCTCATCATCGCCAGGAAGCTTTCCTTGGCGCGCAGCGAGGCTTCCGCGGCATCCTTGGCGCGCGCCAGCGCCGCGGCCTGGCGGTGCTGGTCGGTGACGTCGGCCACCACGCCGCTCCATACCGTGGCATCGCCCTCGTAGCGGCCGACCGACCGAATTCTGGCCCAGCGCAGGCCATGCCGGCCCAGCACACGGACGTCGAGATCTACCGGCGTGCAGGGTGGCGGCCGCGAAAGCGCATCGTGCACCAGCGCGATATCGTCCGGATGCAGGTGGCGGCCCACCGCACCGGGCGGCGTCATCAGGGCCATCGGCGTGATGCCGAGCGAGGAGTCGGTGCCGCCGGCGGCGTAAGTGTAGGCCGGCGGGCTGCCATCATGGGGCTTGCGGATCTGGTAGACGATGGCTGGCAAGCTGCTGGTCACGTCCTGCAGGCGCCGTTCCAGCAGCCGCGCACGCTGCTGCGCTTCGCAGATCTCGGTGATGTCGACCAGTGTCGTGATCACGCCGCCGGTGCTGCCGTCACCGTCACCGTCGCGGAAGGGGCTGGCCCAGTAAAGGACGCGGCGGATATTCCCGCCGTTGCTGCGGATGTCCAGTTGCAAGCAGGCCGGCGCCATGGTCGCCAGGGCCTCGCGGCAGAGCGAGTCGGTAGCGGCCGTGACTTCGGCGCTCTGGCCCGAGATGGCGGCGCCGGCGGGCCGGCCGATGATGTCGTCGCGCCCGAATCCGCACAGGGCCTCGAAGGCCGGATTGACCTCGATGTAGCGCTGCGCGGCATCGCGCGCAGCCACCGGATAGGGCAACGCGCCGAGCAGGGCGTTCTTGAATGCCAATTGCCGCTGCAGCAGGGTCTCGGCATGGATTGTGAGCCGTACCTGGCGGCGCAGGCGCAGGTAGTTGACGGCCAACGCCAGCAGCGCGGCGGCACTGAGCAGCGCCAGCGGCCACGCCCAGGGCGCCAGCGCGCCGTGGGGGGCGGGCGGTTGTGCAGCGAGTTGCGCGGCAGCCGGCGCCAGCAGGCAGGCCAGGAGCAGGGCGAAGGTGGCGGCGCCGGCAACGCGGCGCGGCGTGCCGCCAGCCCGCCCAGCCCTGTGGCGCCGGCTCCGATCCTGGTCCATGCTGATTTCCCCCTGGGCCGGTGTGTCTTGTCCCGGCAATGCTGTATGGATGGGGTCGGTGCCAGCGTTTCTGGATGGAAAATGCCGCAGCGCGCGCGCCCCTTTTGATTCTCGACTATGCACAGTTCGCAAGATGCGACACTGACGTTGCGCAAGCGGCAGAGGTTGCCGCAGGGCGGAAAGGGCTCCGCAGGGCGAATAGTAGGAAGGCCACCGCAGGTGCCGGGTAGGAGTATTCCGAATCCGGTGCCCTACGCCCGGGGGGCGGGCGACAAAGGGTCAGGCGGCGCTTCAGGCGTGCTGCACGTCGGCATGCCAGGGCACGCATGGCCGCGCCAGCGATGCCGCGGGCCACAGTCCGCCAACCACCGGCCCCTGCATGAAATCGCATCCCAGGTCACGCAGCACGGCAAAGTCCTCCGGCTGCGCCACGCCAGTGGCGACCACACGGATGTCCAGCCGCTTGGCCAGCGCGACCATGCCGGCCACCAGCTGTTGCACGTGGGGGTCGAACGCCACGCCGTCGGTCAGCCCCGGCGCCAGCTTGAGCTCGCTGACCGGCACGTCGAGCAGCGTGGCATAGCCGATGCCGTCATGGCGTGCCCCGCAGGACACGGCAAACTCCAGCTCCTCCGCACGCAGGTCCAGCAGCGCCGGAGCCATGGCATGGAGGTCGTGGTCGCCGCCGGACAGGTCCAGTTCGAAAGTAAGGTCCCTGGCATGCAAGCCGTGATCCTGTATCACGCGCGCCACGCGCCCGGCGCAGTCGTCGAGGTCAAGCAGCGCCAGCGGAAAGGGGCAGGAGAGCGACGGGTGGAAGCCAAGGGGCAGCCACGCCGCCAGCGCCGCCGCGGCCAGCCCCAGCACCTGGCTGAGCCGCCGCAGCGCGACTTCGCCGTCGGCCGGCGGCGGCAGGAAGCGCTGGCCCGCAGGCCCGCCATGGAGAGGATGGCGCCAGCAGGGCACCACCTCCACCGCTTCGATATCGCCTGGGTCGGTCGCGCAGGCCTGCGGCAGGAATGCCACGGCGATCTCGTCGCGGCCGGGCGCCGCATCCGGCTGGCTCCCGCCGAAGCCATGCACCGGCGGGATGGCGGGCCCTGGCACCGCGGCGTTACCCCGGCCATGCAGGAGCGCCGAGACTGCCGCGCCGTCGAGCGGTCCGCGCACGTAGCCTTGCACGGTGACGCCGCAGCCGTGGGCGTAGCGCATGGCTGCGGTCAGCAGGGCGGGGTCGTCGGCGGTGGCCAGCACCAGCAGCGGGCGCTGCGGGCGCCGCGACAGCGCCTGCACCAGGCGCGCGAAGGCGGTACCGCGCAGCGGCGCCGCCCACAGCAGCAGTTCCCAGCGGGCTGCGCCAAGGCGCTGCACCGCTGCGTCGATGTCGGTGACGGCTTCGCAGCGCAGGCCTGCGGTTCGCTGCAGCAGCTCGAGCGCAGGGGCGCATGCCGTGGCGCGGTCGAGCAGGACGAGTACGTTGGAGGTCATTGCTGGGGTATCCCAAGAATCGGCAAAACCGATGATCAAAGACGTGCGGCGCTGTAGCGGCTTTCCATGCCGCGTTGACTTCTTCAAGAAGATAGGTTTGCCCGCGATGTCGATGCATCGGATTTATCCGAAACGGCTCCTGCATTGCCTCCTGTTCCCTCCTGTGCTGGCTCCCGGGCTCCTCCCGACGTGACCTCACCGGCATTGGCTGTCCGGCAGCAGCAGCCAGGGCGCGTCGCTGCGCTGGCCGTCCGTGACCGCATAGTCGAAGGCGCAGGATTCGGCTGCGCCCTTGCCCCATGTCACCGTCAGGCGGCCCTGGTCTTCGTGCAGCCCGCGCACGATCGCGCGCCCGCCCTGGCCGACCGTGCCGAGTTCGTTGCCCAGCGCGTCGAATACCTGCGCGCCAAAGGGCACCGGGGTGCCATCTGCGCCCGTGGAACGGACCAGCGCGCTGCGGCCGGCATTGACCGTTTCAAAGGCCATCCTGACGACGGCGCCCGAGGTCGGCGCCACGTGTTGCTGCGTGGCCTTGAGTTCGACGCTGAGTGGGAGTCCCTTGGGATCGATTTCGACCTGGTTGCTGGCGAACGGCGTCAGCGTCGGCACGATCGCATGGCCCCACGGGTCGATGCGCAGCCCGCTGCCGTTGGTGATGCGCGCACCGGCGGCATCGCCAGCCTCGATGATGGCCATGGTGTCGCCTACCGTCGGCGTAAAGGCGACACCGCCGGCGTAGGCCACGATGCCGCCGCTCAGGCCCAGCCCGGCCTGGGTGTAGTCGCGGCTGGTGCTGGCATTGGCGGTCAGCGTGGCCATCGGCGACGCATAGCTGGCATTGGCGCCGACGCTGGCGCTGTCGCGCGCGCCGCCGCCACCGATATAGCCGGCGTTCACGCCATAGCTGAAGGCATTGTCGACGCCCAGTGTGCCCGTGACCGATTCCTGCAAGGTGGTGCTGCCGCGCGAGTCGCGGCTGAAGCTGGTCAGCGCGTAGGGTGCATGCTGGCTGGTGCCGAGCGGGACGCCGACATTCAGCATGACCCGGTTTTCCCAGCGGCCTACGCCGACGTTGAACTGCCGGGCGGCGGTCACACCGTAGCTGATGCGCTTGTAGACGTTGTTGTAGCCGAACTGGAACTGGGTGTCGGTGCCGTCACGGTTCCAGTAGTCCTGCACCGAGCCGGCCAGGAACACGTTGCCGTATCCCGGCGCCAGTGCCTGGCTGATCGTGACCTGCAGCCGCCCGCGCGTGACGCCGTTCGACAGGTATGCCAGGTTGCGGCTGTCCAGTTCGTGTAGCGCCACGGCGTCGGTCAGGCTGAGGAAGCCGCTGCTGGAATAACGGTAGGCAGCCAGCGTCAGGTTGGTGCTGGTCGGCAGCAGCAGCTTGCTATACGACAGCCGCAGGCTCTGGCCGTTGCGGCTGGCCTGGTTGGGCAGGCGCGCGTAAGCCTGGGTCAGGTCGGCGCCGATTGCGCCCAGGTCGGTGTTCAGCGCAATGCCGGCGACCGCGGCGGCATAGTCGCGCGCCGCCGTCACACCGCCATAGCCGGTCACAAGGTTGGTGAAACCGTGCTGTACCGTGGCCTGCACCATCATCGGCGTGCCGTGCACGGCGTTGTTGCGGTACTGCCCGGCGGTGACGCTGTAGCGGGTCACGCCGGGGCGCAAGGCGTTGACCGCGGCGGCGTAGGGCACGCGCGAGCTGTGCACGCTGCCGTCGGCCTCGGTCACCAGCACTTCCAGGTCGCCGCCGTAGCCGGTCGGGTAGAGGTCGTTGATCTCGAAGGGGCCGGGCGCGACCGTGGTTTCGTACAGCAGGTTGCCGTTCTGCCGCACCTGCACGCGCGCGTTGCTGTTGGCGATGCCGTGCACGGTCGGCGCGTAGCCGCGCTGCGATTCGGGATACATGCGGTCGTCGGTGGCCAGCTGCACGCCGCGGAAGCCGACGCTGTCGAACATGACCCCGTCGGTGAAGGCATCGCCGAAGGTGAGCTGGCTGCGCAGCGGTGCGATCGCGCGCTGCAGGCTGGTCTGCACGCTCTGGTAATGCGTGCCCGCCCATTCGTCGCGCGTCAGGTTGCCGACGTGGCGGAAGCGCCATGGACCGACGTTGAAGCCGGCGTTCAGCCCCAGGTACGCCTGCGTGCTGGACAGGCCGGCGCTATCCAGGTGGTAGACGTTGCCCATGTATTGCAGGCGCGCGGCAGGCACGCCGTCATCCCAGTAGCGTGGATCGACGTAGCCCCGCGCCTGCCGCACCATCGAAGCCTGCGGCACCGACACATCGAGACGCTGTTCGCCATTGTCGAAGATGGCGCTTGCATCGGGCACCAGCTCGGGCAACGGCGCGCAGGCATGCGCGTCCTCCAGCCTCGCGGCGGCCTCGGGCGCAAGCTTGTGTAGGTCCACGCCGATGCGCTCCAGCAGTCCCCGGTCGAGGCACGGCTGGACATTGCGCGGGTCGTCGCCGACCTGCTTCATCAGCACCGGCGCGCGGCCCAGCCAGACCTGGTTCACGTAGAGGTCGGCGCGGTATTCGCCGGGCGCGGCCGGGTTGCCCTGGTTGAAACGGCTGAGGTCAAGGCGGGCGCCGCCCGGCTGCCGCAGGAAGGTGTCGTTGAAGTCGACCTCGGCGACCAGCGGCGCGCCGCCGGCGGCTGTGGCCGCTGTAGCCGCAGCTGCCGCCGCGGCCGCTGTGACGGCCATGCCAGGCTTGGCGGCGAAAGTGCCGACGCTGGCGAGCAGAGACAATGCCACCGCGCTTGCCGGGCGCAGCCTGGAAGGAATAGGAGGGAATGTTTGCATGCTCGTTGCTGTCAGTGCCGGCCCGCGGGCAAGCCGCGGACGATCCGCATGCCAGCCGCGGGCAACAGCGGGCCCTGCCGCGTAGGCGGCATCGTCGGGCGGGAGGGGAGGGTTCGGGTGGGCCGGGCCGGAAACCCGGCGCACCCGTACAGGAGGGCCGCTAAGGCTGATGGGTGTCTTGCTTGGACGGCGCAGGCGGCTCGGCTGGCACGGACGTGTCCAGCATTGCTTCGCCGGTGATCTCGCCGCCGTAGTCGCTGATCGCGCGGTAGCGCACCTTGCTGTCCGCGCCTGACATGGCATCGCCGGCCAGTTGGAAGATGGCGGTCTTGCCAGGCGCGACCATGCTGCCGTCCTCGGACCTGGCGGTCTTGCCGCCGCCAAGCAGTTCCACACCGGAGAAGGAGACGTGGTACGCGGTCGGGTTATGCGCTTCCAGTGCGGCATGGGAACCGGCGCGCGTCATGCGCCAGCGGATCGCCGCCGGCGCATCGGCGGCGCTGTCCTTGAGGCCGGACGGCCGGAAGAACAGCTTGATGCGCGAGCGGAACGCCAGTTGCAGCTTGTTGCTGTCGGCGTCCTCGGCAGCGGGCCGCGGCGGCACTTCCAGCACGTTGAGCCAGAACACGGACTCCCGATCCTGCGGCAGGGGTTCGCCGGTATAGACGATGCGCAGCGTCTGGGCCTTGCCGGGATCGATGCGCGACACCGGCGGCGTCAGCATGAACGGCACGTCGATCGCCGATGGCGCCGCGCGCAGGTCGCCGCTGTCGATCCACGATTGCGTCAGCGCAGGTGTCTGCCCTTCGTTGGAAAGCTTGATGGTCACCTCGGCATCGGTGGCGTGGTAGATGACCCGGGTGCCCGCGATCACCACTGAAGCCTGCGCGGGCAGTGCGCCCATGAGCGAAACGGCGCAGGCGCAGCCGGCAACGAGAGTCTTGAAGGTCGATGTCATTGGATTGGCGGCATCGGTGCGTCATGACCGGCGGCTTGCCTGGCAAGCCGCGGAGCGGCCGGTAACACGCTCCGCGGTAGCGCCGTGACGGCTTATTCGTAGGCGATGGTGTACATCACGCTCGAATTGGCCGAGCCGGCGCCGGCGTTGCCGGTCGACACGTACTGGGCGTAGTACTGCAGCGTGGCGGCGCCGTTGTTCAGCGCCACGGCCTTGGAGTTCTGCTGGGCATCGGCGAAGCCTGCCTTGATCGGCGAAGCGTCGGCGTTCAGCAGGCCGATCTGCACGTTGGTGGCAACCGGTGCCGGGCCGCTGTCGAGGATCAGGTTGCCGGTGCTCAGGTCGGTGGTGGCGCCGGACTCGAAGAACGTATGCACGTTGCCCGACGTCGGCGTGCAGTTGGTCAGCGCAATGGAGAACGGCGTGCGGCCGGCCGTGGAGGCGCCCTGCAGTGTCGAGGCCGAAACCGTCGGCAGGTTCACGCTGAAGTTCTTGCTGCCGCTGCCGTTGCCGTTGATGGTGCAGGTCTGCGCGGTGACCATGCCGTTGAAGGTGATGGTGCCGTCGGCGGCATGGGCGTACTGCGCGCCCAGTGCGGTCCCGGCCAGGAGGAGAGCGGCGAAAAGCTTGGTTTGCGTCATGATGGCTTTGTCGAGGGTTGATGGACCGGCGGCAGCCGCGGCAACCTGTCGGTGCGCTGCAGAAGCGGGCTGCTCGCCCTGTCCCGCCGCGCCCCCGGCAGGCCGCTGTGGCCTTGCCAGGTCCGGGCGTGGCGGGGACAAGGGGCAGTGTATGGAGGCCCCCTTGGTGCCACCCTAGGAAATATCCGAAAGGACTCGGGGTGGGCCGGCAAGCTCGGCCGGAATGGGTGGCGTGCCAGGAGGGGTGCCGTCGCCATGGACGGCAAGAGAGAGGAAAGCAGGCGCGCGAACGCGCGCCGGAGGGGTCAGGGCCTGGCGGCAGCCAGGGCCTTCTGGATGGCCGCCTCGGTCTGGGCATAGTTGCCTTCGCCGAAGTGTTTGTAGACGACGTTGCCGCCGGCATCTACGAGGTACAGCGCGGGCCAGTACTGGTTGCGCCAGGCATTCCAGGTTGCATACATGTTGTCCTGCGCCACCGGGTAGCGGATGTCGAAGCGCTTGATCGCGGCCTGGACATTGGCGGTGGACTTCTCGAAGCCGAACTCGGGCGTATGCACGCCGACCACCACCAGGCCCTTGTCGCGGTATTTGTCGTACCACTGGCGCACATGGGGCAGGGTGCGGATGCAGTTGATGCAGTCGTAGGTCCAGAAATCGACCAGCACGACCTTGCCGCGCAGGCCGGCAAGGGTCAGCGGTTCGGAGTTGAGCCATTTCTCGATGCCGGTGAATTCGGGGGCCTTGCCGAAGTCCGCCGGCGCGGCGGAAGCGGGGGCTCCGTGGGTGGCGGCGAGGATGGCGGTGGTGGCAAGCAGGGTGCGCAGGATGCGGTGCATGGTGCAGTCTCCGTGTCGGACAGTCGGGAAGGATTCAGCCAGGGGATTCAGGTGAAGGAAACCAGCGACGTCAGCCACGCGACGGCGAGGGTGTCGTACTGGAAATACATGGCGATGGCCGTGGCCACCACCAGCGCGCCGAAGCCTTGCTGCAGCCGCTGGGTGTGGCGCGCCAGCCGGCGCACATGGGTGGTGGCGAACTGGCCGCCGTAGGCGATCAGCAGCATCGGGATGGCCGCGCCGGCGGCATACACCCCCAGCAGCGCGGTGGCGCGCCGCAGGTCCTGGGCCTTGGCCACCAGCGCCAGGATCGACGCCAGCACCGGCCCGGCGCACGGGGTCCAGACCACGCCCAGCGACATGCCCAGCACGAAGCCGCCGGCCATGCCGCTGCCGCCCACGCTGCCGAACCTGTCCGCCAGGCGCTCGGCCATGCCGCCGAACGGCCCGGCCAGCCGCGCGAACCCGGCGGGCCACAGCCGCGCCAGTCCGGTCACCAGCAGGATCAGGATGGCGGCGTTGCGCACCACGCCATGGGCATCGCTAAAGGCGCTGGACAGCGCGCCGAAGGCAATGCCGAATGCCGAGAACGCGGCCACGAAGCCCAGCGCGATGGCCAGCGGGCGCAAGCGGTCGGATTGGCCGAGGGAGGCGCCGAGCAGCATCGGCAGCACCGGCAGCACGCACGGCGATGCGATCGTCAGCACGCCGGCAAGGAAGGCGAGCAGCGCGTCGATCATTGGCGGCTCCGGCGGGAGTGCGGCGCGGCACACCGCGCAACACAGGCAGGCAGGGCAGGGCAGGCGGGCATCGTCGGGCTCCGGTTGGGTCGATGACCGCATTGGAGCGCCCACGCGTATCCCGCTTGTTTCCCCGCAGCGCCGGAATGCAACATTTCATGTCCGGGACCGCGCCAGATACAGTGCGATACAAAGTGGCGGGCTGGCCGAAGTGGCTGGCGTCGTCCCCGGCCAGGAGATGGACGCCGCTGCCTACTCGGTCACGCGGGCCAGGTGGTTGGCCGCCGCCCCACGGCCGGCATTTAATCGTTCATAAATCCGCCATTTGGTTGAGTTATGGAATTAGGGACATTTGCCGGCTCGCGAAATAGAAAAGATATTCGGGAGCATGGGTTATGTCGGCCATTACCTAAGTTCGCGGAAAACCCGCCTCAAAACCCCCGCCTCACCCTGCGGCCCGCGCGGCGCCAAGCCAGGCCGGACAAGGCAAGCCGGTAAAAAGTGTGTAATGTTTCCCCCGAACGGGTATTGCCCTGTATCGCGGATTGCGAACAGAATTCGCACCTGGAATTCGAAGCAAGTTGTAAATTCGTTTGCGAATGTTAACGATTTGCAGCGCTAAACAGCGCTTACAATTCCCCCCGATTTGCGACAACGCACCCCGCCCCAGGCGGCGGTAGCGTCTGCACGACGCCATGCCCATCGCGGGCTGGCCATCCGGCGTGGTTCCTCGGTGCCCGCCGGATCCCGTAGGGCTGTCCTGCCGCCTCTCTCTCCTGCGGCCAGGCCCGATCGGGTTCCGTGTCTCCGTGCCGCATGTCATCTGCCGATAACGGACCCCAGGCGCGCGCACGCTTCCAGCAGGCGGGCCGGCGCTCGGGCATAACAAGAGACAGGCTGCGAATCCCATGGATTCACTGATGACGCAACCTTCGCGTGCCGGCACCGGTGCGGCCCGGCGCAAGACCTTGCGCCGGCGCATGCCGGCCGGGCTCGCGGCGGGCCTGGCGGCAGCGCTTTGCTGCATGCCGGCACCCGCGCAGGCTGACGCCGCATACGATGCCCTGATCCAGCGCGCCCGCGCCGGTGACTACGCCAGTGCGCTGACCATGTTGCGCGAGCGCGTAGCCAGCGCTCCCTCGGACCGGCGCGCGGCGTTTGACCGGATCATCATCGCCGGCTGGGCCGGGCGCCCCGGCGAGGTGCTGGCCGCTTACGGAGCACTGGAGCAGGCGGGCGTCGCGCGGTCCGCGCCGCCGCAGGTGCTGGCCGCGGTGGCGGGCGCGCTGCGCGACCAGAAGCGCTGGGACGAGGCGCTGGCGCGCTACCGCGAAGGCCGCCGGCGTTTCCCCGACGAGGCGGTGTTTGCGCTGGGCGAGGTCGGGGTGCTGTCCGACAGCGGCCAGGCCGCGGAAGCCGTCGCAGCGGGCCAGGCACTGGTGCGCAGCCAGCCGGATGACGTCGACAGCCGCCTGGTGCTGGCCTACGCGCAGGCCAGCGCCGGAGAACCGTACGAGGCCCTGTTCGAGGCCGACCAGGCCTACACCCGTGCACCCAAACGCGCCGACGCCGTGCGCGCATACGTGGCCGCGCTGCAGCGTGCCGGGCTGGCCGATGCCGCGCTGCGCGTTGCCGGCGAGCATCCGGCGCTGTTCGATAGCGCGGCCCGGCAGACGCTGGAACTGGATGCCGCCGCCGAACTGGTGCGGCTGGCTGACATGCCCACGCGGATGGAAGCCGAGCGCTTTGCCATCGCCGACCGCGCGCTGGCGCGCTACGATGCGCTGCTGCCCGTGCTGCAAGGTCAGGGCGCGAAGGCAGGACAAGGCGAGACCCTGTACCGGCGCGCCCGCATCGACCGTCTCGGCGCGCTGCACGCGCGCTTCCGCATGCAGGACGTGGTCGACAGCTACGAGGCGCTGCGCGCCGAGGACGTTGCGGTGCCCGTCTACGCGCTGGGCGACGTGGCCTCGGCCTACCTCTACCTGCGCCACCCCGAACAGGCCACCGAGTTGTTCCGCCAGGTGCGCGAAGCCTATCCGCTCGGTCTCGACCCCGAAACGCGCCTGAAGGCCCAGACCGGCCTGTACTACGCAAACGCCGAAGCCGAAGCCTTCGAGCCCGCGGGCGAGGTGGTGAGCGAGGCCCGCACCGAGCAGCCGCAATGGCTCTGGGTGCGCGGCCAGCCGACGCGGCAGCCGAACGACCTGTGGCTGTCCGCCGAGCAGACCGCCACGCGCGCGCGCCTGCAGGCCGATGACACCATGCAGGCCCAGCAGCGCACGGAAGACCTGGTGCGCAACGCGCCCGGCCATTCCGGCCTGCGCGCGGGCCTGGCCAATGTCTACCTGGCGCGCGGCTGGCCGCGTGCCGCCGAACAGGAACTGAAGGCCGCCGAAGCGCTGGCGCCGCGCGCGCTCGCGGTGGAAGTGCAGCAGGGCCATGCCGCGCTCGACCTGCAGGAATGGCGCCAGGCGGAAATGCTGCGCGACGATACCCTGGCTCGCTTCCCGGAGGACCTGACCGCCCGCCGCCTGGCGCGCGAATGGGCCGTGCACAACAAGGCCGAACTGCGCATCGAAGGCTATCGCGGCCTGGCCAACGACAGCCCGGTGGTGGGCGACGGCAACTTCGGCATCGAGTCGGTGCTGTACACGCCGCCGATCCACTATGACTGGCGCGCCTTCGGCGGCGTGGGCTATGCCACCGGCCGCTTCGACGAAGGGCGTGTCGACTACCGCTGGGCCCGCGCCGGCGTGCAGCGGCGCGTGCGCGACCTGACCGTCGAGGCCGAGCTGTCCACGCACTGGTATGGCTATGGCGTGCGGCAGGGCGGCCGGGTGGCGGTGGACTATGACCTGGATGACCGCTGGCGCATCGGCGCCTCGGCCGCGCTGCGCTCGACCGCGACGCCGCTGCAGGCGTTGCTCAATGGCGTCTATGCCAACACCGTGCAGGTCTACGGCCGCTGGCGCGCCAGCGAGGCCAGCGAGTGGATGCTGACGGTGGCGCCGTCGCACTTCAGTGACGGCAATGACCGGCTCGAAGGCGGCATCGCCGGCGTGCAGCGGATCTACACCGCGCCGCACCTGAAGGCCGACCTGCTGGTGGACCTGTGGAGCTCGCGCAACAGCCGCACCGACGTGTCGTACTACAGCCCGCGCGCCGACCTGACGGTGCTGCCGTCGGCCCGGCTCACGCACACGCTGTACCGCCGCTACGAGACCGCCTGGGAGCAGCAGTTCCTGGCGGGCGCCGGCACGTACAGCCAGCAAGGCTTCGGCACCGGCGCGATTCTGCTGCTCGGCTACGGCCAGCGCTTTCGCACCAACGACGTGTTCGACGTGGGCGCCACCGTCACCGCTACCAGCCGGCCCTATGACGGCCAGCGCGAGCGCGAGCTGCGCATCGTGTTCGACCTGACCTATCGATTCTGATCCCGACTCTGACCCGGACCCCGCCATGACACGATTTCCGCTGCACGCCTGGCGCCGCCTGCTCTGGCTGCTGCTGGCCGCATGCCTGCTGGCCGGCTGCGCCAAGGACATCCCGGTGTTCACGCCGCCGGCGCAGCGCCCGCTCGCCGCCGCCGAACAGCCCTGGCCAGACAACCACCTGGTGGTGCTGGCCTACCACGACGTCGAGGACAAGGACCCTGACCAGGCCTACCTGAGCGTGCGGACCGACCACCTGATCGGCCAGCTGGCCTGGCTGCGCGAGAACGGCTACCAGGCGGTCTCGGTCGACCAGGTGCTGGCCGCGCGCCGCGGCGGCAAGCCGTTGCCGGCGCGCGCGGTGCTGCTGACCTTCGATGACGGCTACCGCAGCTTCCATGCGCGCGTGCTGCCGATTCTGAAGGCCTACCGCTGGCCCGCGGTGCTGGCGCCGGTGGGCGCGTGGCTCGACACGCCGGCGGGCCAGCCGGTCGATTTCGGCGGCACGCCGACCGCGCGCGACCGGCTGCTGACCTGGCAGCAACTGCGCGAGATTTCCGCCTCCGGGCTGGTCGAGATCGGCGCGCACACGGACGCCCTGCACTACGGCATCAACGCCAACCCGCAAGGCAACACCGAGCCGGCCGCGGCGGTGCGCGGCTTCGACGCGGGCACCGGCCGCTATGAGACCGACGCCGCCTACGAGGCGCGCGTGCGCACCGACGTGCAGCGCATCACGAAGAAGATCCAGGCCGTCACCGGCAAGCCGGTGCGCGTGTGGATCTGGCCGTACGGCGCCGAAGGCGGCACCGCGCTGCGCATCATCGGCGAGAACGGCTACCAGATGGCGCTGACGCTGGAAGACGGCCTGGCCAAGGTCGACAAGCTGATGTCCGGCGCGCGCATGCTGCTCGCCGACAACCCCGGCCTGCGCGCCTTCGCGCAGTCGGTGGCCACGATGGAAGAGCCGAGCGCCATGCGCGTCGCGCACGTCGACCTGGACTACGTCTATGACCCGGACCCGGCCCAGCTCAACCGCAACCTCGACCAGCTGGTGCAGCGCATCTACGACCTGAAGATCAATACGGTCTTCCTGCAGGCCTTCTCCGACGACGATGGCGACGGCCTGGTCAAGTCGGTGTACTTCCCGAACCGCTGGCTGCCGATGCGCGCCGACCTGTTCAACCGCGTGGCATGGCAGCTCGACAACCGCACCAACGTCAAGGTCTACGCCTGGATGCCGGTGCTGAGCTTCGACATGGACCCGTCGCTGCCGCGCGTGACGCGCTGGGACCCGGCCACCCACCACGCAGAGGTCGACGCGAAGCAGTACCGCCGCCTGTCGCCGTTCGACCCGGTGGCGCGCCAGCGCATCACCGAAGTCTATGAAGACCTGGCCCGCCACGCCTTCTTCGAGGGCCTCCTGTTCCACGACGATGCCATCCTCAGCGACTTCGAGGACGCCAGCGCGCCGGCACTGGCCGCGTACCGCAAGGCCGGGCTGCCGGACAACATTGCCGCGCTGCGCGCCGACCCGGAGATCATGCAGCGCTGGACGCGCGTGAAGAGCCGGGCGCTGGTCGATTTCACGCAGGAGCTGACGCAGCGCGTGCGCGCGATCCGCGGCCCCGCGATCAAGACCGCGCGCAACATCTTTGCCATGCCCATCCTGCAGCCGGAAAGCGAAGCCTGGTTCGCGCAGAACCTCGACGACTTCCTGGCGGCATATGACTGGACCGCACCGATGGCGATGCCGTACATGGAGCAGGTGCCGCGCGGCCGGGAGAACCAGTGGCTCGACCGCATCGTCGATGCGGTGGCGCAGCGTCCCGGCGCGCTCCGGCGCACGGTGTTCGAGTTGCAGGCGCGCGACTGGCGCAAGCCCGAAGGTGGGGCCGCAAGCCCGGTCGACAGCAAGGTGCTGGCCGGCTGGATGCAGCGCCTGCAGCAGCGCGGCGCGCGCAGCTTCGGCTACTACCCCGACGACTTCCTGAACAACCAGCCCCGGCTCGACGTGATCCGCCCGGCGCTGTCTAACGCCTGGTACCCCGCACCATGATCGAAAGACTGTTTGCCCTGGCCATCCTGTGCGTCGCGCTGGCGCTGCCGTTCGCGCTGGCCGCGCTTGCCACCGGCGACCTGCTGCTGGCCTTCGTGTTCTTCTATCCGCTGTTCATGTCCGGCTTGTGGATGGCCGGGGGCGTGTACTTCTGGCTGCATTGGGAGCGCAAATGGCAGTGGGGCGCGCAGCGCGAGGCGCCCCAGGTGCCCGGCGCGCCGTTCATCTCGATCCTGGTGCCCTGCTACAACGAAGAGCAGAGCGGCGAAGAGACGCTGCTGGCCGCGCTGGGACAACGCTATCCCAACTTCGAGGTGATCGCCATCAACGACGGCTCGCGCGACGGCACCGGCGCCGTGCTGGAAGCGCTGGCGCAGCGCCATGAACGGCTGCGCGTGGTGCACCTGGCGCAGAACCAGGGCAAGGCGATGGCCCTGCGCATGGGCGCGCTGGCCGCGCGCGGCGAGTACCTGGTCTGCATCGACGGCGACGCGGCGCTGGACCCGGACGCCGCGGCCTACCTGGTCGCGCCGATGGTGGCCAACCCGCGCGTCGGCGCGGTCACCGGCAACCCGCGCATCCGCACGCGCTCCACGCTGGTGGGGCGCATCCAGGTTGGCGAGTTCTCGTCGATCATCGGGCTGATCAAGCGCACCCAGCGCGTCTATGGCCAGGTCTTCACCGTGTCCGGCGTGGTCGCCGCGTTCCGCCGCCGCGCGCTGGACCGCGTCGGCTACTGGAGCCTGGACATGATCACCGAGGACATCGACATCAGCTGGAAGCTGCAGCGCGACCACTGGTCGATCTTCTACGAACCGCGCGCGCTGTGCTGGATCCTGATGCCCGAGACCGTGCGCGGCCTGTTCAAGCAGCGGCTGCGCTGGGCCCAGGGCGGCGCCGAGGTCTTCATGAAGAACGTGCGCTCGATCTGGATCTGGCGCCACCGCCGGCTGTGGCCGCTGATGGCGGAGTACTGCCTGTCGGCGGGCTGGGCCTTTGCCTTTGCCATGTCGATCGTGCTGTGGGCGCTGGGGCACTTCGTCGAGCTGCCGCAGCATATCCGCATCCAGAAGCTGATGCCGCCGGGCTTTACCGGCATGGTGCTGGCGGCGGTCTGCATATTGCAGTTCATGATCAGCGTGGCGATCGACCGGCGCTACGAGCCGCGCCTGGGGCGCACGCTGTACTGGATCATCTGGTACCCGTTGGCGTACTGGCTGGTCGGCATGTTCACCACGCTGCTGGCCTTCCCCAAGGTCATGCTCAAGACCCGGCGCAAGCGCGCGCGCTGGGACAGTCCCGATCGCGGCATCCAATCGATGAAATCGTCATGAATCCCGACAACATGATCATCCGCACCCGGCGCGCACCGCTGCGCTGGGCGTTCGACGCGGTGCTGACCGCGCTGGCGTGGATCGGCTTCTTCTACCTCTTTGCCAGCGGCATCCGCGACATCCTGCTGGAAGCGTCGACCGGCCTCGACGTGCCGTTCTGGTCCGCGATGATGCCCACCATGGGCACGCTGTCGGTGTACGTGCTGGTGGGCGTGTTCAACGGCGTGGTGCTGCTGGCGTGGGCGCTGTACAACCAGATCCGCTTCTCCGGCATGGACCGTCGCAAGCCACTGCCGCCGCTGGGCGACGACGAGCTGGTGGCCAGCTTCGGCCTGCCGGGCCAGCGCGTAGAGGCGCTGCAGCGGGCCAAGGTGACGGTCATCGACCACGACCACGACGGCGGCATCGCCGGCGTGCGGCTGGGTTACGAATGGATGGTCGCGCCGGTCAAGCCTGCAGTGGCAGCTTCGGCAGAAGCTTGTCCAGCGTGATCGGGTAGTCGCGCACGCGCACGCCGCAGGCGTTGTAGACCGCGTTGGCGACGGCCGCCGCCACGCCGGCGATGCCCAGTTCGCCCACGCCCTTGGCTTTCATCGGCGAAGAGAGCGGGTCGGTCTCGTCGAGGAAGATGACCTCCTGGTGCGGGATATCGCCATGCACCGGCACCTCGTAGCCGGCCAGGTCGTGGTTGATGAAGCAGCCCAGCCGCTTGTCGATGGCCAGCTCCTCCATCAGCGCCGCGCCCACGCCCATGGTCATGGCACCGATCACCTGGCTGCGTGCCGACTTGGGATTGAGGATGCGGCCCGCGGCGCAGACCGCCAGCATGCGCCGCACGCGGATCTCGCCGGTGGCGGCATCGACCGCCGCCTCGACGAAATGGCCGCCGAAGGTGGATTGCTGGTAGCGCTTGTCGAGGTCGCCGAACTCCAGCACATCCTCGGCCGCCAGGCTGCCTTCGGGGGCGCTCACGGCAATGCTCGCCAGCGGCACGCTGCGCCCGCCGGCGCGGACCTGGCTGTTCTAGAACACCGCCTGGCGCGGATCCAGGCCGGCGTGCTGCGCGATGGCGTGAAGGGCTTCATGCCTTGCTCCCCGCAACCTCGGTGATCGCGTTGCGGTCTGTGCAACCTGCGAGCCGCTGGCCGCAGTGTCCTGCGCAGCGGCGGGCAGGGCGATGCCGGTGGCCGAGGCAGCGCCAGCCTTGAGCAGGTCTCGCTGCGTGATCTTGATATCGCTGAGGTCTTCCATGCCTGGGGCTCCTTGCGTCGTGCGCTTTCCGGAGAAAAGGCGAAACGCCGCCTGGGCGCGGCGTTGGGTTCGCGGGGTGGCGGAATGCCGGGCGGCGTGCCGACGCGCCTTTTCGGACGGGGCGTGCCAGGCTTGCATATGCGGGACACGCCTCGTGCGCAATGAAACGCAGAATTGGGCGAATGGGATCAGAGGCTGCTGGCCGCAGCTGGTGTAGCCCCGCACTGTGCTGTCGCGTACACAGACAACGGGTATTCCATTAGTCGCACCCCTATTTATTTGCCGCAGATAATCGCTTATAAATGCATGACATGTTGCGGCTGATGTCCCGCACCATGACTCCGCCCGCCGGGACGCCTGCGGGCTTTTTTTTATTCTTATTATTCAGGATCGATATTAATCAGGAATCTTATTTTGCCGCCTTCTGATTCGGGCTGGTGAAAACCCTGATTTTCCCAGAAACATTACAAAATCGCAATGTTTCTGCGTTGGTCTGCATTTGACCTGCTTTTGAGGTGATCGTCAAGACTCGCCGCAATGCCGCGTCGGTATTGGATTTCCGGGAATATACGCGGCTTATTCATGTGCCCCACGCACTGATGCGGAAATAACCTGAATTACGTTTTCCAGCCACTTCCCTCATTAATCGCTGGGCTAGTGAAAACCCTGCCGCTGGTTCGCCTTGACTTACTTGATATATCACATACTGTGTATCCCATCGCTACTCGGATTTGGAAACAGGTGAGTGCGGGAGACGTCGATCAGGCGTCGCGATAAAAGGCAGTAAATGCCAACGACACAGGAGACAGAAAATGCCAGGAGCCACCTGCAAGTTGACGCGCATGGCGTCCCCACCTTCATCCATTCCCACGGATTTCCCGAAACGCACGGTTCAAGGAGCGCGCTATGAGTAACGCAACGGCAGGGGCGTTGAGCCCCAATCACGGGACTTCCGAGTCCACGCGCTGGATCCAGCTGGTCGTCGGCGTGGTCTGTATGATCGCGACCGCGAACATCCAGTACGCCTGGACCCTGTTTGTGCCCGAAATCCAGGAAACCTACGGCTGGTCGCGTGCCAGCATCCAGATTGCCTTTACCGTGTTCGTGCTGGTGCAGACCTGGCTGGCGCCGATCGAGGGCTACTTCATCGACAAGTTCGGGCCGCGCATGATGGTGGCCTTCGGCGCGATCCTCATCGGCACGGCGTGGTGCATCAACTCGCAGGCGACCACGCTGATGGGCTTCTATGTCGGCGCGGCGGTCGGCGGCATGGGCGTGGGTTCGATCTACGCGACCTGCATCAACAACGCGCTCAAGTGGTTCCCGGACCGCCGCGGCCTCGCGGTCGGCCTGACCGCCGGCGGCTATGGCGCGGGCTCAGCGGCAACCATCCTGCCGATCGCGGCGATGATCGAGTCGCAGGGCTTCCAGCACACCTTCCTGTTCTTTGGCCTGCTGCAAGGATCGCTGGCCTTTGTCGCGGCGTGGTTCCTGCGCTCGCCCAAGACCGGCGAGGTGCGGGGGTCGAAGAAGCTGGCCCAGGCCACGCGCGACTACACCCTCAAGGAAGCCCTGTGCACCAAGCTGTTCTGGCTGATGCTGGTCATGTTCGTGCTGGTGGTCACCGGCGGCATGATGGCCGTGGCACAGCTGGGCGTCATTGCCAAGGATCTGGGCGTGAAGGAATTCCAGGTCGACCTGCACTTCTTCGTGATGGCTGCGTTGCCGCTCGCCCTGATGCTCGACCGCATCATGAACGGCATCTCGCGTCCGCTGTTCGGCTGGATCTCGGACAACATCGGCCGTGAAAAGACCATGGTGATCGCCTTCACGCTGGAAGGGCTGGGCATCATCGCGCTGGGCTACTTCGGCAGCAACCCGTATGCCTTCCTGATCCTGTCGGGCGTGGTGTTCCTGGCCTGGGGCGAGGTCTACTCGCTGTTCTCGGCACTGGCCGGCGACGCCTTCGGCACCAAGCACATCGGCAAGATCTACGGCGTGCTGTACACCGCCAAGGGCATCGGCGCGCTGTTCGTCCCGATCGGCAACCTGCTGATGGAAGCCACCGGCACGTGGTCGACGGTGCTCTACACGGTGGCGGTGATGGACCTGACGGCTGCGTTCCTTGCCATCATGGTGCTGCGGCCGGTGCTGGCCTCGCACGTTGCGACCGCGAGGCAGAAGTTTGCGAAAGAATCCGCTGCAGCTGGCGCACAAGTGGCGGCTTAGTCCACGCGCGGCGCTGCAGATAGACCGATCCACTGGTAGCTGACTGGGCGGGCTTCTTCGGAAGCCCGCCGTTTTTTTTTGCGCCGTGGCGGCTTCGCATGCTGACCGCCTGCAAACTTCGTCCTGGACGGTGATGACGAGATTTGAATATTTCGACAGATGTCCCCGGCAGATTAAAATGCGAAGCTTCGTCCACTGGGACAACAATGCCTCTTGCACGCGCAATCACCATAGGGCTGCTGCTGTCCACGCTGACGGGCTGCGACTTCCTGCGTGGCTATGCCGACGGAGAATCCACGGTCATGCGCGGGTTTGCCGCCGGTGGCACGCCGGAGCAGATCGGCGCGGCCCGCTTTGTGTTCGACGACTTTGGCGGCCTGAGCACCGATACGCTCGAGACCAATGCGCTGCCGTGGAAGCTGGCGACGACCGCGCTGGTGCTGGCCAACGCCCCGGATGCGGCACCTGCGCCGGAGACACTGCGGCGCGCACTGCGCGAGTTCGGGTTTATCTATCCCGACGGCATCCTGAACTGGCCGCTTGCGCAGCAGCCAGGGTTCGACAAGCCGCTTGGCATCGTCAGCGGCAACGTTGGCCGCGACCTGCCCAGGATCCGGCTGGAAGTCTCGAACCTGGGGTGCGCCGCGTGCCATGCGGGGGTGACCTACGGCAAGGACGGTCAACCGACCGGCAAGGTGTGGCTGGGTTTGCCGAATACCTCGCTCAATCTCGACGGCTTCGTCAACGCGGTCTACCAGGCGGTCAAGCGGGTCAAGTCCGACCCCGACAAGCTGCTGGCCGCCATTCCGCGGCTGTATCCCGATACCTCGGCGGATGAACTGGCGACCATCCGCAGGTTCGTATGGCCGCGGCTGGTCAAGCGGATCGACGAACTCGCGGCCAGGGGCGATGCGCCGTTGCCGTTCAGCAATGGCGCGGCCGGCAGCACCAATGGCGTGGCGGCGCTGAAGTTCCAGTTCCATCTGCTCTCTGGCGGAGCGGACGCGAGCGGCTCGACGTCGATCCCGGAACTGGGCGACCGGCAACTGCGTTCTTCGCTGCTCTATGACGGGGTCTATACCAGCAAGGGCGCGGCGCGCTTTGCGCCGGTTGCCTCGGATGACCCCAATGACCCCGGGCGACTCGCGCATATCGTGGCGTTCTTTACCGTGCCGACCATGGGCATGCCGCCGGATCGCGCCAGCCGCGCCATCCCGCAGGTGGAAGACGTGATGCGGTTCATGGCGTGCTACAAGCCGCCGCCGTTTCCCGGACCAGTCGACCGGGTCCGCGCGGCACGCGGCGCCGGCATCTACGCGGCGCAGTGCGCGCAGTGCCATGGCCGCTACAGCCAGGACATGGACGTAGACACGGCACGGCCCCGGCTGGTCAGCTATCCCAACCGGCTGGTGGCGCAGGCGGAGCTTGGCACCGATGCCACGCGCTGGCAGGCGATCGATGCGAGCCTGCTGCAGGCCATCGGGCGCTCGGCGCTGGGCAGGCATATCGATGCGGCCAACACCGGCGGCTATGTAGCACCCGTACTGTCGGGCCTTTGGGCGACGGCGCCTTATCTGCACAATGGCTCGGTTCCCACGCTGTGGCATCTGATGCATCCGGAGGCGCGGCCGCGCCGGTTCTGGGTGGGCGGCCATGCGCTGGACTACGCCAGCGTGGGGATCGCCGGGCGGTCCGGCGCGCAAGGAACGTGGGTTTATCCGCCGCACTACCAGCCATGGTCGAGCCCGGTGCTCTATGACACCACGACCGCGGGGCGGGACAACCGGGGCCACGAGCGGGAGTTCACCGCCCTGTCGGAAAGCGACAAGGACGCGCTGCTGGAATTCCTGAAGCTGCTCTAGCGCGGGCCGTCCGCCTGCAACAGCTCCGACGCTGGCAGCCTGGCACTGCGGGGGATCGCTACGCCAGCGACTGGGCCGAAACGCATCACGTTGACCAGCCGGTGCCCCGCTGGAAGCGCCTGGCACTCCGTCAGCAATGCGGCGTGGCGGGGCGAATCGGCCAGCGCCGACATCGGCACGCCGGCGATGCCCCGGCTGGCCATGTCCAGCCAGAAGCGGTACCAGCGGCGCCCGACCTCGAAGTCCGTCACGTCGCGCGCGGCGTGGATCAGCACGATCCGGGCGGCACTGTTGACCTTGGCGCCGTCCCCGGCCAGTACCCCGGTCAGCGACAGCGCTGCCAGCACGCGCACTACCGTGGGCCGCAGTGCGACCGATGCTGCCATCGCTTCCCAGCGCGACAGCGCCATGCACTCGGCCGACAGTCCGTCGCGGGCCCAGCCAGCGGCGCGCGGGGACAGGCGCAGCCAGTAGAAAAGCTCGCGCGCAAAGGCCGGATCGTGGAAGGCGGCCGCCGCGGCGTCGTCATGCCATTTGGCGAACTGCGCTGTGCTGGCCAGTTCCGCCACCATGGCAACCCCGGCATGCGCGGCGATGCATTGGTCCATGGCCGCGAACTGCGCGGCGTCGGCACGGGCGAACGTGCCGCGCCAGGCGCGGCGGTGGTCCGGGGCGGCGGCCAGGGAATCCGCGCTGGCACCGGGCCGGAGCTGGCCGGAGGCCGCGACCCGCAAGCCGGCGGCTGGGGGCGGGTAAGGCAACGCCTCAGTCTCCGGCGGGGAAAGCGAAATGCCGATCGTCGATAAAGCCAGCGCCATGCCTTCCCACGCCATGCCCAGCGCGATCTGGTTGTCCCGGCCGGTCGGGTCGCCCACGGACAGCCAGCGCGCCGGGTCTTCCAGCAGCAGGATGCGGTCGCCGGCAAAGTGCCAGCGGGCCGGCTGGATATTGTGGGCACTCGGGGCGCGCGCGGCCTGCGCGACCATGGCCAGTTGCTGGTCAGGTGTCAGCATCGTCAGTTGCCGTGATCCGGTGCCAGCGCCCTGCGGAACAGGTGCAGGCGGTGCAGTTCGGTGGCGCCCAGCTTTTCCATCTGCCGCAGGCTTGCGCCATTGGTGTCCGACACCCAGCTGATGCCCAGGTGCGAATAGCCGGCACCGCGCATCGCCGTCAGCAGGCGGTGCAGCAGCACGCCGTTGACGCCCTGGCCGTGGAACGCCTGGCGTACCGAGAAAAAGATGACCGCCGCGCGCTTGCGGCTGGCGCGGAACCGCAGCAGGTGCCACAGCGTCGACCATTTCAGGCGGAAGCCCGTGGCGTGCAGGAACGGGTTGAGGTCCGGCACGCAGAGCAGCACCCCGACCGGCTCGCCGCGGTAGTAGGCCGTGCAGGACAGGCGCTCGTCGATGATCCACATCATGCCGGCGCAGGGGTAGAGGAATTCTGCTTCCGTCAGCGGCACGAACATCGGGTTGGCGGCAAAGCCATCGTTCAGCACGGCGCACGCCTCGCGCAGGCGTCCTTCGAAGCCGCGGCGGCGGATCGGCGCGAAGCGCCAATCCGGATCGCTGGCCAGTGCACGCTGCCGGTTGCCGAGCAACTGGTCGGGATCGTAGCCGCGCACATCCATCTCGAAGGTGCGCATCGGGAAGATGCGCTCGAAGCCGCAGGCTTCGAGCAGCCGGGCAATATGCGGCGGCGTGTATTCCTGGTAGGTGTATGGCGCGTGCCCGAAGCCATCGGTGACGACGCCGATCATCTGCGTGATGGTCAGGTTGAAGCTGCCTGCCAGTTCGTCGCAGCCTTGCCGGCTGACCCACCCCGCAGCGGCATCGAGCAGCGAACGCGCCACGGCGATGTCGTCGATGCAGTCGAACAGGCCGAAATACCCGCGCTTCTGCGCGTACAGCCGGTTCGAGGCATCGTGCACATGGGCCAGGATGCGTCCCACGATGCGTCCGTCGCGGTGCGCGGTGTACCAGGTGCGGCGCGCAAACTGCCGGAACAAAGGATTCTTTTCAGCATCCAGTGCCCGCGCGAGGTCGCCCTTCATTGGCGAGACGAAATGGGTATCGTCGCCATAGCAGGCGAACGGCGCAGCGAAGAATGCATCGAAATCGCCTTCGCGCAGTTCCAGGTTCATGCGGGCTCCTGTCGGTGCAGGTGCCGCGCCAGCCGCAGGATGACAGCGGCGCGCAGCTCGCCGATGGCGGCATTGGCGCCCTGCGGCAGGTTCAGCAGTACCACCATGGCGGGTTGCCGTGCGATCAGCAGGGCGTGGGTCATTTCGTGGCGTTCCATCAGGTCGACCAGCTGTTCCGCGGCTTCGATGCCGCTGCCGATGCCGCTTGCCTGGGGCTGCCGGGCCCACGCCCTGGCATCGCCGATCGATACCGGCTCGCGCCGCTTGCCGGCCAGCGCGAACAGCTCGGCCAGCGCATAGCCTGCCAGCTCGGCGTCGCCCAGCACTACATGGTCGGCGGTTTGCGGCAGACGCCGCAGCGAATGGAGGAATCCGTCCGGTGTATCGAGGCGGGCATGGAGCAGCCAGCGCAGGAAGGCGTTGCCGTCGCCCGCGAGCGACACCGCGCGGATACGGACGAAGATGGCGGTCAGCAACACCCACGCCAGCGCCACCGGCATGCCGCGCAGGCCCGTCTGCAGGAATCCCGGGCCCGGCCCATGCGACGCCAGCGCCATGGCGCCGGCCAGCACCACCGCGAAGACCAGTGCCGCGGCAATATGCGCCAGCAGCCCGCGCACGACCCGCTGCGAATCCGACAGGCTCAGCAGCACATAGACAAAGGCCAGCGCCCCGAGCGCGCCCAGCCGGACCGGCACGTGCCCGAGTTCCTCGCGGAAATCCGTCGCCGCCAGCGGCACGGCCAGCGCCACCACCACGACCACCGCGCGCGCCAGCCGCTCTTCATTGCTGGACAGGTCGGCATCGCGCAGCCAGAGCAGGAACCAGCCGTTGCTCGCCGTGACCACTGCATAGCAGGCCAGGAACGCCAGCAGCAGCGGCACGTTCGTGGACAGGTCGGCAACGAGGTTGATGGCGAAGAACACCACCGACACACCGAGCGCCAGCAGCTTCAGCCACAACGGATGGTGGCGCCGCAGCAGCTGCTCGGCAAACAGCGTGGTCGCGATTGGCAGCAACGTGGCCGCCGCGAATACCAGCCGGCCGAGTAGTGGGCTGAGCATCGGCCCGCCGAGCAGCCAGGCAAAGCCCCGCACCGCCAGCAATGCCGTCAGCACGCCGAACAGGAACAGGCCGGTGCCGATGCCGCTGCCGGCTTCGCGGCGCGTCCACAGGAAATGAAGGTAGAGTCCGCAACCCAGCGCGCCCAGCCAGGTCACGGTGACATCGCTGGCCAGCGCGTTAATCACGGAGCAGCCTCGCCATGAAGCGCCGCACCGTGGCGCGCAGCAGCCAGGCGGCCAGTGCGTTGCGCGGCGTCTCGACGCGCATGGTCCAGGGGTTGAAGAAATAGCCGCGCGCATCGGCCAGCCGGGGACGGTCCAGCACCAGCTTGGCGGCTTCGAAGGCCATCAGGTTGCCGGTGGTGATCACCATCGGCGCAAACGACATGCGCTTGCGTTTGCCCGAAAGCAGGTCCTTCGCAATCGCAAGATCGACATGCCGGACCGAACTGGAATGGATCATGACGTACTCCAGTTCCTTGCCCAGGCACGCCTGCCGCAGCGCCGGCGTCAGCGCCTGCCAGTCCATGCCGATGCTCGGATAGCCCAGGCGCGTCTCCGGCCGCGGGTCGTGTGGCCGCACCACGGTGACCGAGGGCAGGGGAGCGGTATAGGCGTCGATGACGGTGGCGCCATGCTCGCGCGCCTTGCGGTAGAGCGCGATGCCCGCGGCCATGTCATCCATGCCGTTGACCACGATCTTGTAGCGCGCCAGCAGGTCGTCGAGCCGGCCCGGCCAGTCTTCGCCCAGCGTCTCGATCTGCAGCGCCGGATTGACCTGGTGCAGCTGCGCGACGGTGGCCTCGACCTTGCCGATGCCGACGGTGGCCAGGCTGGCAAACACCTGCCGGTTCATGTTGGACACTTCGAACACGTCGAAGTCGGCCAGCGCGAAGCCGCCGATGCCCATGCGCGCCAGCGCCTGCAGGCAGGCGCCGCCCATGCCGCCGACGCCGCAGACCAGGATGCGCGCGTCGCGCAGCCGTTGCTGCTCGGCCTCGGTCACGAAGCCGATATTGCGGGTGGTGAATTCTTCGTAGGAAAAGGCAGGGTTTGCTGTCATGCGTGGTTCCTTGCGCGCAGGTCTCCCATCGGCTCGCGCGGGTTCAGCCAGTGCACCAGCGGCAGGACGATCCGGCCGAGCGCCAGGAACGCCACCTGCGACAGGATCGCCGGCAGCGAGTCGCGCGGGACTTCGCGCAACAGGTATTTGCGCGCGCTGGCCAGGTCCAGCCGCGCGACCTGCAGGAAGTCGTCGCCGCGCTGGTAGTCGAGTTCGCGCTGGCACAGCGCATTGACGCGTTCATCGCGGTGCCTGGGCGCTGCGTCGAAGGTCTTCTTGAGGTTATCCGAGCCGCCCCGGTAAGCGTCGGTGATGACAAAGCGGGCCTCGTCGAAGCCGGCGCCCTCGTCGACGCCGAAGACGTGGCGATGCGATTTCATGATCTCGCGCGCCACGCTCAGGTGCTCGAAGCTGCGCCGTGCCGGCGCGAACGGATTGGGATACGCCGTGACGAAGACCTCGGCCACCTTGCCGATGATCGCCGGCACCTGGGTCACGTTGCTGATCCAGATCGGACGCAAGCCGCGGCGGAAGAACAGCAGGATGCAGGTCAGGCCGTACAGCACCCAGGAAAGCCCCTGCGTGCGATAACCCGGGTCGACCATCACCAGCCCGAGGTGGATGGCCTCGACCGGTCGCCCCCTGAGCTCGATCGGCATGATCGACAGCGCGTTGAAGGCGATGGGGCGGCCGCTGTCCCGGTCGTAGAGCAGCGTGACCACGGCGCGGCGCAGCCGCTCGGGATCGCCGGACAGCACGCCATAGTCGAGATCCTTGCCGATGCCCCGGTGCACCACGCCGCGCATCTCGGCCAGCATGGCGTCGAGCCGGGTGCTGTCCATCCAAAGCCCGGGCCGCTCGACGACCCGGATGCGCACGCTGCGGCTGGCGTTCAAGGTCAGGTCCAGGTAGCGCAGCCGCTGGCGGATTCGATGGATGACTTGGAACATGCAGGTTTGCCCGATGCCTTTGTTCTTATGTAAGCAGTCCAGGAATTCCCGGAGATTCCAGGAAATGGAGGTGCAGCGCGCAGCATATAACAAGATCGGGGCCCGTACGCATTTCGTCGGCCAGGCGCAGTCGGGCGCACCGCCACCTGAGGCGGGTGGTATGGCCCGGGCGCAAGGTGGCCTACGCTGACAGCACAGCCGGCTTGCAATTCGCATGACCGGCGCTGAACAAGACCCGGCGCATCAGCCGCGGGCATAAAGGAGACACCCGAGATGACCATTTCCGCTGCCGTTCGCAAGCCCGAAGCCAGGCAAGAAGCCAGGCAAGAAGCCAAGTACAGGCCGACCGTGTTTGTCGAACGCGCCACGCTGGTCGAGCACCGCAAGGACGGCAGCATCCTGCTGCGCAGCGCGGCTCCCGCGCCGGATCCGGTCCAGCGTGGGCTGGGCGATTTCGTGTCCTGGTGGGCCGAGCGGCGCCCGGACGTACGCGCCTTCTGCGAACGCGACGGCGAGGGCGCCTGGCGCTCGGTCAACTGGGGCGAACTGTGGCGGCAGGTGCAGGCGGTCGGCGCGCGCATGCTGGAACTGGGCCTCGGCCCGGAGCGTCCGCTGATGCTGCTGTCCGGCAACTCGATCGAACAGGCGGTGCTGCTGCTGGCGGCGGAGTATGTGGGCGTGCCGACCGCGCCGGTTTCCCCGGCGTACTCGCTGCTCAGCAATGATTTCGTGCGGCTGAAGGGCGTGGCCGAGCTGGTGCCGCCGGCAGCACTGTTCGTGCAGGACGGCGCGGCGTACGCGCGGGCGGTGGATGCGCTGGCCATGCCCGAGGTCCCGGTCATTGCGGTCGGCAAGGTCGCAGCGGGGCAGCTCCCCTGGGCCTCGCTGGCCGGCGCCGATCTGACGGCGGAGCGCGACGCGGCGGTGCGCGCGGCCCACGCCGCGGTGCGCGATGAAGATACGGGACGGGTCCTGTTCACCTCCGGGTCGACCGGCGTGCCCAAGGGCGTGCCGCTGTCGCATCGCAACCTGCGGGCCGTGGCGGCCTACTTCTCCGATCTCTACCAGCCGCTGGTCGACCGCCAGCCGGTGTTCCTCGACTGGCTGCCCTGGCACCATGGCCTTGGCGGGGTGCTGAATCTGAGCCGTGCCGTGACGCTGGGCTCGACCCACTATATCGACGACGGCAGGCCGCTGCCCGGGCAATTCGCCCGCACGGTGCGGAACCTGCGCGAGGTATCCCCGACGATTTTCACCAGCGTCCCCTCCGCGTGGGGCATGCTCGCCACCGAGCTCGAACGCGATCCCGAGCTGGCGCGCAGCCTGTTCGCCAAGGTCGTCAATTTCTCCTACGGCGGTGCCAGCCTGCCGCGCGATGTCTGGGACCGCATCCACCGCGCGGCCGAAGACACCGTTGGCGAGCGCATCGTGTTCTGCTCGGGACTGGCCTGCACCGAGACCAGCGGCATGGGTATCTACTGCAGCTGGCCCACCGGGGACACCGGCAACGTCGGCGTGCCGATGCCCGGCGCCGAAGTCAAGCTGGTGCCGCTGGAAGGCGAGGAAAGCGGGGGCGGCGCGGGCCGCCGCTATGAAATCCGCATGCGCGGGCCGTTCCTGTTCAGCGGCTACATCAAGCGGCCCGACCTGACCGCCGCCGCGTTCGACGAAGAAGGCTACTTCTGCCTGGGCGATGCCGTGCGGCTGGCCGACCCTGCCGATCCGGCCAGGGGCGTGCGCTTTGCCGGGCGCGTGGTGGAAGACTTCAAGCTGGTCAATGGCACCTGGGTGCGGGTTGGCGCGGTCAGGCTGGGACTGGTCGAACAATGCGCACCGCTGCTGACCGATGCCGTGATCTGCGGCCACGACCATGACTACGTGGCCGCGCTGGCGTGGCCCAACGTCGCCGCGTGCCGGGCGCTGCATCCCGAACTGGCGGAGCTAGATGCGCAGGCACTGGTGCGCCATCCCCGCGTGGTCGATGCGATCCGGGAGCGGCTGCAGGCAAGCGCCGGTTCAGGCGCCAGCCTCAGCGTCAGGCGCGTGCTGCTGATGGCCGAGCCCCCGTCGATCGACGCCAACGAGATCGCGGACAAGGGCTACGTCAACCAGGCTGCCACCCGCGCGCGCCGCGCCGGGCTGGTCGAGGCGCTGTTCCAGGCGCAACCTGCGGCGCATGTCGCTTGTGCGGCATAGGCATGGCCAGGCCGGCAGCCAGCCGGCCTGACGCAACACCGCATGGGCGGCGGCCAGGCCGCCCGGCGAGACTGTACTCCCCGGCCATCTCACGCTTTGTACGTCTCCCGCGCCACCCCGCCGGCCTACTCTGGTGTCACCGCAACGATCCGGATGCGACCCCTGGTCCAGCAGCCCCGGATGCCCCCGTCGTTACAGGACACCACGCCAATGAGCACCCCGACCCCCGAGAAAGGCCACATCGCCCCCTACACCCATCCCGCCGCCGGCTGGGGTGCGCTGAAGTACGTTGCCATCAACCTGATCAAGGAGAAGGTGGCCGGCGGCAAGTACAAGATGCTGTTCAAGCAGAACCAGGCCGACGGCTTCGACTGCCCTGGCTGCGCCTGGCCCGACCGCCAGCACGCATCGACCTTCGAGTTCTGCGAGAACGGCGTCAAGGCGGTGGCCGCGGAAGCCACCAGCATGCGGGTCACGCCGGAATTCTTCGCGCAGCACACGGTGACGTCGCTGATGGCGCAGACCGACTACGAGCTGGAGCAGCACGGGCGCCTGACGCATCCCATGGTCTACGACGCGCAGACCGACAAGTACCGCGCGATCCCCTGGGACGAGGCCTTTGCCATGATCGGCCGCCACCTGAACGCGCTGCCGGATCCGAACCACGCGGCATTCTATACATCGGGCCGCGCCAGCAACGAGGCCGCGTTCCTGTACCAGCTGTTCGTGCGCGCCTATGGCACCAACAATTTCCCGGACTGCTCGAACATGTGCCATGAGGCCACCAGCCGCGGCCTGCCGCTGACGGTAGGCGTGGGCAAGGCCACCGTAGTGCTCGATGACTTCGAGCATGCCGACACCATCCTGCTGTTCGGCCACAACGCGGCCACAAACCATCCGCGCATGCTGGGCGATCTGCGCGAATGCGCCCGGCGCGGCGCGACCATCGTGTCGGTCAACCCGCTGCGCGAGCGCGGCGTGGAGCGCTTTACCAGCCCGCAGCATCCGGTGGAGATGCTGACCGGGTCCAGCACCAAGATTGCGTCGATGTTCGTGCAGCCCAGGCTGGGCGGCGACTTCGCGCTGATCAAGGGCATGGCCAGGCGCTTGGTCGAACTCGACGACGATGCGATCCGGCATGGCCGCGAACGGCTGGTCGACGTCGACTTCGTGCGCGAGCACACCATCGGCTTTGGTGCCTTCGTCGAAGACCTGCGCGCGGAAAGCTGGGCCGACATCGTCTCGGAGTCGGGCGTTTCGCTGGAAGACATCGACGCGCTGACGCAGGTCTATGCCCGCGGCAAGCGCGTCATCGCCTGCTGGGGCATGGGCCTGACGCAGCACAAGCATTCGGTGCCGACGGTGCAGATGTTGTCCAACCTGATGATGATGCGCGGCAATATCGGGCGCGAGGGTGCCGGACTGCTGCCGGTGCGCGGGCATTCGAACGTGCAGGGCGACCGTACCGTGGGCATCGAGGAAAAGCCGGAGGCAGCGTTCCTGGACCGCCTGGGCACCGCCTTCGGCTTCGAGCCGCCGCGCGAGCACGGCTATGACGTGGTCGAGACCATTTCCGCGATGCTGGAGGGCAAGGTCAAGGTCTTTGTCGGCCTTGGCGGCAATTTCTCGACCGCCACGCCGGACACGCCGCGCACCTTCGAGGCGCTGCGCCAGTGTGCGCTGACCGTGAACATCGCCACCAAGCTCAACCGCAGCCATCTGGTGCACGGCAAGGAATCGCTGATCCTGCCGACCTTGGGCCGCACCGAGATCGACCTGCAGGAGGGCGTGCCGCAGGGCGTGACCGTGGAGGACTCGGTCTGCATGGTCCATATCTCGTTCGGCATGAACGCGCCGGCGTCGCCGCACCTGCTGTCGGAGACAGCCATTGTCGCGCGCATGGCCGCTGCCACGCTGGGCTCGGACAGGATCGACTGGCTCTGGTATGCGCAGGACTATGCGCGCATCCGCGATGCCATCGAGCAGGTGATCGACGGCTTCGACGACTACAACGAGCGCGTCGCCGTGCCGGGCGGATTTCACCTGACGCCGGCAGCGCGCAACCGGGTCTGGCAGACGCCGTCGCGAAAGGCGCAGTTCCTGGTCAACCGCATCGACAAGGACACGCCGATCCATCGCGCGCGGGAAAAGTACGGCGACAAGCTGATGGTGATGATGACCACGCGCTCGCACGACCAGTACAACACCACGATCTACGGCCTGGATGACCGCTATCGCGGCGTGTTCGGCCTGCGCCGCGTGGTCTTCATCAACGCTGCCGACCGCGAGCGGCTTGGGCTGGAGTCCGGGCAGCATGTCGACATCACCAGCGTCTGGGACGATGACGTGCAGCGCCATGTCGAGGACTTCGTGCTGGTCGACTACGACATCCCGCAGGGCTGCCTCGGCGCGTACTACCCCGAGACCAACCCGCTGGTGCCGCTGGAAAGCACTGGGGACGGCTGCGGCACGCCTACTTCGAAGTCGGTGCCGGTGCTGCTGACCGCGTCGCGCCAGCAGCCGGCCGTGGCAGCGTAGTCGTTGGTTGGTGCTTGCCACCACCCCAGGCAGACGCTCCCCTCTCCCGCAAGCGCTTGCCTTTACCCACAACTTGCGGCGGCTTACTCGTCTTTCTGGAAGATCCGATACATTTCGGTGATTTCGTGCAGGGCGAGGAAGCCGCGCCAGAGGACGGTGGCTCCCGGGGGATCGTCGTTTTTGCGACCCAGGTAGCCACCGAGCTTGGCGATCCAAAGGACCGCGTCGCTGAGTTTTGGCGCCTCTTCCGGTGGCTTGGTTGTGCCGTGCGTGCGGCAGTACAAGGCCCGCCATTCGAGCGGTTGCAGTAGCACCGAGCAAGGGATATCGGCTTCGAGCCGGCCCAGCATGGTCGCGTACATAATGCGCCAGCCGATCACGGCGAACAGCGCCGTAGCACGTAGGAACCGCTCCAGCGTCCCGAACTGCCGCGCTTCGATCTGGCAGCCACTCTTCAGGACACGATGCCAGGATTCAATGGTCCAGCGCCGGGCATACCAGCTCAGTCGCTCCAGCGCATCTTCCAGCGTTTGGGTAGGCATTGAACTGAGCAACATCCATTCGAGCGGCTCAACGCCTTGGGGCGGCTCGATCTCCAGCGCGTGAATGGCAAACACTTCGAGACTCGGTAGATCCTCTGCACCGCGGCTGCGCGGCGGTCGCAGTTGGACGGGCACACAACGCAAAGCCAGTCGGGCGCTACGCGCCTGCCTGGCGCCGCTCCTGGGCACGTGCAATACGGTCTCTCCAAGTACAGGAGCCGCAGCAACCGTCTCCCACAGATACTTCTCTGGGTGGTCCACGCCTCGATTCCAGGCGGCCCGCACCAACCAGTCCACCCCCGCTGGGCGCGGCGCCAGGAACACGTCGTACACATCGCCCTCGCGATCGCTGACGGCAACAAGGTGCGTGTCCGGACACTGCATCTTGAGCGGCTCAAGGCATTCCAGCCCCTCCAGCCACTTCACGCTTTCCTTGTCACGAATGGACAGCGCCCGGCGCTGCCCGGCCTTGCCCGATGCTTGCGGCGCACGCACCCACGTCTTCATGCTCAACACGCCCAGTGGCAGGCCTTCAGGCGTCACCGCCAGCACGCTGTGCAACATGAATCCGTGCAAATTGCCGCCCGTGCCGTGACCAAGTCCCTCAGTCGCGGGCAAATTTGCCAGATTGAATTCCGTGGTGTCCTGCACCGCCAGTACGACAGGTACCCGCTGCATGCGACCCACGGTTTGAGCGACGTGGCTCGCCAGGATTCCGTCCGGGTCGACCGCCTCATTATCAAAGAAGCGATATGCCGCCTTGAGTTGGGCACCACTCAAGGCCTGCGGGAACGAAACATGGGCTTTTTGCGCCAGTCCGCGCGCCAATGCCACAAGGCGCTGCGTGCGACGCGCATCGCCCAATTGTGCGCCACTGAATTCGTCGCTGGCCCAGTCTTCGAGATCTTCCGTATCCGGCAAAATTGCCACCACTGATTGTCAACTTCACACGAAGTTAACACCGTCCAATCCGGTTTACAACCTTTCCAATCGAGATGTGGGTAAAGGCAAGCGCAAGCGGGAGAGGGGAGCAAACCGGTGGTAATTCACAGTTTCATGAGGTCCCCATGCATTGCATCGAACAGGTCGAACAGATCCGGCACACAGGCTATGAATCCCGCTCCATCGTCCGCCACAAGGACATCGAGGCACGGCCGGCGCTCGACAACGTGGCGCAGGAGCTGCCGGTCGCGCTGGTCTACAACGGCATCTCACACGCCGTGATGATGGCCACGCCGCTGGACCTGGAAGCGTTCGCCGTGGGTTTCTCGCTGACCGAAGGCATCGTCGCCCACAACGCGCAGATCCATGACATCGAGGTCCGCGTGCACCGGTACAGCGCCGAAGTCCAGCTGCAGATCAGCGAACAGGCCTTCGCCGCGATGAAGGCGCAGCGCCGGGCGCTGGCGGGCCGCACCGGCTGCGGCGTCTGCGGCATCGAGAGCCTGGAACTGCTCGACCTGCAGCCTGCGCGTATCCGCGAGCCGGCACGGCGGCTGGAACCTTCGCGCAAACTGCTCGGGCGCGCCGTCTCGGCGTTGCCTTCGCACCAGCGGCTGATGCGCGCCACCGGTGGTGTGCATGCGGCGGCGTGGTGCAACGCGAGCGGCGAGATCCTGCATGCGTTCGAAGATGTCGGCCGGCACAACGGGCTGGACAAGCTGATCGGCCACCTGGCCATGCGGCGCGTGGCGCTGGACGACGGGTTCGTGCTGCTGTCCAGCCGTGCGAGCTATGAACTGGTGCGCAAGGCCGCGCGCATGAACATCCAGATGCTGGCGACGATCTCGGGCCCGACCTCGCTGGCGATCCGCATTGCCGAGCAGGCCGGCGTGCGCCTGCTCAGCTTCTGCCGCGCCGACGGTTACGTCGACTACACCGGTGTTGCGCTGGAAATGACGGAAGACGCGACATGTTGAGCTTCGACGGGCAGCCGGGACAGCGTCGTGCAGGTCACCGCGCAGCAGGGCGCGGCGTCCGTATCCGCGCTCGGCCAGGCCAGCGGCTTTGTGCGCGTGGGGCCGCAAAGCGCCGGATCGCTCCATCATGTGCCGCTGCCGTACTATGATCTCCATCGTTGGCTTGGTTGAACAAGACCGGCGGCACGGCAGGCGGGGAGCGCAGCGTGAAACTCTATGAAAAACTGGCTGCGGATATCGAGGCACTGGTGCAGCAGGGCGTACTGCTGCCGGGCGAGCGCATTCCATCGGTGCGGCAGGCCAGCCAGCACCACCGCATGAGCATTACCACGGTGATCCGCGCCTATGTGCTGCTGGAAAGCCGCGGCGTGATCGAAAGCCGGCCGCAGTCCGGCTACTTCGTGCGCGCGCGTCCGGGCGAGCCCGCGATCGAACTGCGTACGTCCCGGCCCAACGCCAAGCCCTCGGCGGTTGACGTCAGCGCGCTGGTGCTGTCCACGCTGCGCTCGATCCGCTCGGACGATGCCGTGCCGCTGGGTTCGCCGTATCCGGATCCGTCGCTGTTCCCCTGGCAGCGCATCAACCAGTACGCCAACAACATCGCCCGCCGCTATGCCAAGTGGACGCTGCTCGACGACCTGCCGCCCGGCAGCCCCGAGCTGATCCGGCAGATCTCGCGCCGCTACCTGGATAACGGCCAGGCCATCGATCCCAACGAAGTGATCGTTACCATCGGCGCCACCGAAGCCATCAACCTGTGCCTGCAGGCGGTGGCGAAGCCGGGCGATACCATCGCGGTGGAGTCACCGACCTTCTACGCCATGCTGCACGCGATCGAACGCCTGGGGATGCGCGCCATCGAGGTGGCGACCGACCCCGTGGAAGGCATCGACCAGGAGGCGCTGGCGCGGCTGATCGACGAGAAGGGCGTGAAGGCGTGCATGGTGATGCCGAACTTCCAGAACCCGCTCGGCTTCCGGATGCCCGACGACAAGAAGGCCAGCCTGGTGGCGATGCTGACCGAAAAGGACATCCCGGTCATCGAGAACGACGTCTATGGCGAACTCTATTACGGCGAAGTCCACCCCAGCTCATTGAAGGCCCACGACAAGGCCGGCATCGTGCTGCACTGCGCCTCGTTCTCCAAGACGCTGACCAATGCCTACCGCATCGGCTGGGCGCTGCCGGGCCGCTACCGCGAAGCGGTGGAGCGGCTCAAGTTCCTCAATACGCTGACCACGCCGGCGATCCCGCAGCTGGCGATCGCCGAGTTCCTGAAGAACGACGGCTACGATTTCCACCTGCGGCGTGTGCGCAAGGCCTACGCGCAGCAGGCCAGCATCATGGCGGTGGCGGTGCGCCGCTTCTTCCCCGAAGGCACGACCACGTCGCGGCCGGCGGGCGGCTACGTGCTGTGGGTGCAGTTGCCGGAAGGCATCGATGCCATGGAGATGTACCACGCCGCGCTGGACCACCGCATCACGGTCGCGCCGGGCCATATGTTCGCGCCCGGCGCCACCTACGCCAACTGCATCCGGCTGAACTACAGCGCCGAATGGTCGCCCGGCATCGAATCCGCGGTGCAGACGCTGGGCAAGATCGCGCAGCACCTGCTGGCGCGGAGCCGGCAGCAAGCACAGGAAAAACCAGGCCATGTTGGACACTGAGATCGATCCCGCCATCCTCGCCGCGCTGGAGGTGCTGCACCAGGCCGCGCACGAAGGCGGCGCAACGCCCTGGTCGCTTGCAAAAATCGCCAAGCGGGCGCAACTGCCGATGAGCGTGCTGAGGCGCGTGCTGACGCAGCTACAGTCCGCGGGGCTGGCCGAGTTTGCGATCGACGAGGCGGGGCACGGCCACGCCAGCCTGACGCAGGCGGGGGTGGAGCTTGCCGCGCAGGTGTTCCCGGAGACTGACTGAGCGGCTCAGCCGCCCACCAGCGACATGCGTACGGTCGGGTACTGCCTCGGGTGCTGCTCGCCGCTGGCAAGCCGTTCCGCGCGCAGTTCGGAGTAGCGGTCGCCGCGCGCCTGCCAAGCCTGGCTGATGGCAGCGGCGAGTGATTCGGCAGGGCGGGCGGCCGACAGGTGCGGGCGCAGGTCGACGGAGCAGGTGGCGAACAGGCACAGGTGCAGGCGGCCATCCACCGAAACGCGTGCGCGGGTGCAATCGCCGCAGAAGGGGTGTGAAATGCTGGAGATAAAGCCCAGCTTCAGGCTGCCATCGGCCAGCATATAGTTGCTGGCAGTCTCGGCTTCCCGCCGCGCGACCGGCAGCAGCGCATGCGCACGCTCGACCATGGCGCGGATCTCACCGGAAGGCACCACGCGCGACTGTGACCACCCGCGCGGCCCCTCCACATCCATATATTCGATAAAGCGCAGCGTGACGCCGCTGCCGCGGAAATGCCCGACCAGCGGCAGCACCTGCGCGTCGTTGGTGCCGCGCTCGACCACGCAGTTGACCTTGACCGGCTGCAGGCCGGCGGCGCACGCGGCGTCGATGCCTTCCAGCACCGCTGCCACCGGGAAATCGACGTCGTTCATCGCGCGGAAGACGCCGTCGTCGAGGCTGTCCAGGCTGACCGTGACGCGCCCGAGGCCGGCATCGCGCAGCGCGCGGGCCTTGCGTGCCAGCAGGCTGCCGTTGGTGGTCATGGCCACTTCCACCTGGCCGCCGTCGAGGGTGCGCATGCTGGCAATGCCCTCGACCAGCGACTCGATGCCCTTGCGCAGCAGTGGCTCGCCGCCCGTCAAACGCACTTTCTCCACGCCCAGGCCGACAAAGGCCCGCACGATGCCGAGCAACTCGGTGTCTGACAGGCGTTGCGCGGGGGAGAGGAAGGGATAGTCGCGCCCAAAGCGCTCCTTGGGCATGCAATAGGTGCAGCGGAAGTTGCACTGGTCGATCACGGAGAGCCGCAGGTCCCGCAGCGGGCGGCCAAGCTGGTCCCTGCAGGCCGCCGGTGCCGGCTCCGGCACGTAGGCGTGGGTGGTGAGGGGCATTTGTTGCACAAGCGCTGCTTGCATGGCGGATCTCCGGTGGGCAATGGCCCCAATGGCCCGGCAGCATGGGGCCGGTTCAGTCTCCATGGTAGGGACGGGCTGCGCCCGGCAGGGCGCACACATTGGCCGCCGCAGGAGCAGAACAGTTGGGGCGAGGCGGCAGCGCGCCTACTCGCGCAGCTCGCGGATGCGCACCGTCGCGGTCTGGCCGGCGATCAGGCGTACACCGGGCGGCGCCTTGTCCAGCGCGATGCGTACCGGGATGCGCTGTGCCAGCCGCACCCAGTTGAAGGTCGGGTTGACGCTGGGGAGCATGTTCGGGCCGCGGTTGCGGTCCTGGTCTTCGACGCCGGGGGCAATGCTCTGCACACGCCCGCGCAGGGGCGCGGGCAGGCCCATGATGTGCACGTCCGCGACGTTGCCGACCCGGATCGCCTGCAGCTTGGTTTCCTCGAAGTAGCCCTCGACGTACTGGGAGCCGCTGGCCACCACCGACAAGGCCGGCCTGCCGCGCATGGCGAAATCCCCCGCGCGCGGCAGCCGGTCGCTGACGTAGCCATCCACGGGGCTGGTCACGCGGCAGCGGGCCAGGTTCAGGCTGGCCAGTTCCACGGCGGCATCGGCTGCGTCGATGCGCGCCTGGGCGGCCGGATCGCGCCGGGCCTGAGCGAGTGCCGCACGTGCCGAAGCCGCCTCGGCCCGCGCCTGGCGCAGCGCCAGGCTGAAGCGCTCCTGGTCCAGCACGAACAGGACCTGGCCGCGGTGCACGCGGGCGTTGTCATCGATCATCACGGCCGTGACCAGCCCGGAGACATCGGACGCGACCTGGATCACCTCGGCGCGCACATGGCCGTCGCGCGTCCAGGGCGCCTCGGTGTAGTACTGCCAAAGATGCCAGGCGGTCAGTGCCGCCGCGACCACGGCTGCCAGGGTCACCGCGTAGGGGCCGAGCAGCGAAAGCTTGCGATTCATGATGGAGCCTGCCAGACGAGCGCGACGATCGCGCCCAACACGAGGATATAAAGCGAGAGATTGAACAGGGACCGGTGCCACACGACGCGGTAGAAGCCGATCCGGGAGAGCGCGGCGCGCGCGCCGGCGGTGATGGCGAACGCCGCCAGCATCCACACGACGGTGGCCGGCACGAAGACGCCGTACAGGTCGAATTCAGTGGCGTGCATGGTGATCTCCATGGTCCGGGTACAGCGCGAGCCGCAGGGTGGTGAGTGCCGCCAGTGCCGCGCGGGGGCTGGCGTGAACCGTCGTGGCCAGCGCTGCGCAGGCCGCATCGATCTGCGCGGCGGGCGCCGTCGCGGGCGTGGCGGCATGGCCGATGCGTGCGCACTGCCGGTAGTGGCGCGCCACACCTGCCAGCGCGCGCTCGACGGCACGGCAAGGCACGGCCCGGGTACCGACACAGGCGCGCCGCAGCACCAGTACGGCGGATTCCACCAGGAAGTCGGCAACGGCATCGCCGGCCGGCTTGTCGCTGGCGTTATTGCGGCGCGTCAGCGGCGGCCACTGGCGCAGCAGCCGGTCCAGCATGCGGCCGCGCAGCCGTGCGCTGTTGACCGCCGCGCGCGGATGCGCGGCCAGCGCGATCTCGTTCCAGTTGGCCCTGGCCAGCCGGTACGCCACCAGTTGCTGGCCGAATGGCTGCATCAGCACGGCCCATAACGCGGCGAACACCAGCGCCGCCAGGCTCGCCAGGCTGCCGTTGAAGATGCCTGCGAAGCTGGCCGCATCGAGGTGCCGAGGCCCCGGGAAGGACGCCGCGGTGACCGCCAGCAGCACGCCGAACAGCGCATTGCGCGGCTGTGTCGTCATGGCGCCGATCAACAGGTACGGAACGAACAGCAGCGCTGCCAGCGAGCCGAAGTCATGCGCCAGCACCAGCACCACGAACTGGTAGTACCAGGACAGCAGCGCGCAGGCGATGCCCCACGCGATCACCCGGCCGGCCACCAGGCGCGGCTCCGCGGTGCTGGCGATGAAGCAGCTGGCGAGCGCGACCAGCCCGACCGGAACGGCGCCGTCGATCCAGCCTGACACCATCCACAGCAAGCCCGCCGCGAAGGTGGCCGATCCGGCGGTGGCGGCGCGAAACAACAGTTGGGCGTGATCATGGTGGCGGGCCTGTCCGGCGGGCTCGACGCGATAGCGCAGCGTTGCCGGCTCGCCGCCATCGTGGCGCAGGCTCGCTTGCAGCAGGCGGCAGTCTTGCCAGAGGTCTGCCAGTTCATCGAGATAGGTGCCGGTGGCCGCGGCCAGGCGCGCATGCCAGTCCGCGGTTGCGGCCGGTGCAGCGCCTGAGGGTAGCCAGCAAGGCGCGGGGCGGCTTGCGCCCTTCTCGCCGGCGATCCAGGCCAGCGTAGCGTGCAGCCGCTGCGCAAGCGCGTCGGGCATGCCCGACGGGTGCCGGCGCAAGGCGCCGACGGTATCGGCAAGTGCCAGCACCAGTGGCAGCAGGGCCGTCATGCGCTGGTGCAGGGCGCGGGCGCGCCGCAGTGCCGGTGCGCCGTCGGTTTCATAGCTGAGCGGGGCGAACTGCGTTTCCATCGCCAGGATGTCGGCGGCCAGCAGGCTGAAGCTGTCGTGGCGCTGGCCCGCGCTGGCATCGGTGGCCAGCAAGTCATCGATCCAGCGCGAGGCGTGGTCCAGCCAGGCGGATGCGCGCGCGGCCAGCGCCGGGGTGGTGTGCACGGGGAAGACCACCGCGCTGACCACGCTGGCGCAGACGATGCCGATCACGATTTCCTCGATGCGGACAAGAGCCACATCAAAGACGGTCGCCGGATGGCTCACCGTGGGCAGCGCAACGATCGGCAGCGTGTAGGCGGCCAGCAGGCAGATGTAGTTGCGCGGTGCCGGCTCCAGCAGGGACAGGTAGAGCAGGGCCCCGGTCCAGCACGCGATCGCCGCCATCAGCAGCACGGGCTCGTCGACCAGCAGCGGCACCAGTGCCACCGCGCATACCGCGCCCAGCAGCGTGCCGAGCACGCGGTAAGTGCCCTTGGCATGGGTGGCGCCGGCCAGCGGGCTGGACACGAGGTACACCGTGGCCATGGCCCAGTAGGGTCGCGGCAGGCCGAGCGCCAGCGCCACGCAGAGCGCCAGCATGGCCGCGCCGAACACCTTCAGAGAATGCAGCCACGGCGCAAAGTCCGGGCTCCGTGCCCATGCTGCCGCGAGCGTGCCGGATGCATCGGGCGCATGTGCCGTGGCGCGGGGGATCGGGGTGGACGAGGCCATGTTCAGCTCGAGAGCCCGACCGCGCGCATCAGCAGCCGCATCAGGCTGGCGCACGCGAAGACCGTGCCGACGCCCGCCAGCCACAGTGCCAGCAGCCAGCCCAGGCGCGACGCGAGCCCGGAACGCATGAGCCTGGCCATCAGTGGTACCCCTCCCCGCGCTTCACCTTGCCGCGGAACACGTAGTAGGACCAGGACGTGTAGGCCAGTATGATCGGCACGATAAACAGCGTGCCGGCCAGCGCGAAGCCCTGGCTCTGCGGGGCCGACGACGCGTCGAAGATCGAGATCCCCGGCGGGATGATATTGGGCCAGATGCTGATGGCCAGCCCGGTATAGCCCATGAAGATCATCAGCAGCGCGTAGAGGAACGGCGCCACGTTCGGGCGGCGGTGCAGGGCGCGGTAGATGCCCGCGGCGGAGACAAGAACCAGTAGCGGCACCGGCAGGAAGAAGAACACGTTGGGCAGCGCGAACCAGCGTTGCGCGATCTCCGGGTGCGTCAGCGGCGTCCACACGCTCACTGCCGCGATCATGGCCACCATCACGCCAGTCAGCACGTTGGTCACGCGCAGCATGGTCCATTGCAGCCGGCCTTCGGTCTTCATGATCAGCCAGGTGACACCCAGGAAGGCGTACGTGATTACCACGCCCACGCCCGCGAAGATCGGGAACGGTGCCAGCCAGTCCAGCGCGCCGCCGGTGTAGGTGGTGCCGTCCATGGCGATGCCGTCGATATAGGCGCCCAGCGTCACGCCCTGGAAGAAGGCGGCAACCACCGAGCCCCATGTGAAGGCAGCGTCCCAGTAAGGGCGGCTGCGGTCGCTGGCCTTGAAGCGGAACTCGAAGGCCACGCCGCGGAAGATCAGGCCCAGCAGCATGAACATCAGCGGCAGGTAGAACGCGGTCAGCAGCACCGAGTAGGCCAGCGGGAAGGCGCACAGCAGCGCCGCGCCGCCCAGCACCAGCCAGGTCTCGTTGCCGTCCCAGACCGGCGCCACGGTGTTCATCATGACGTCGCGGTCATGGCGGTCGCCGACGAAGGGGAAGAGGATGCCGATGCCCAGGTCGAAGCCGTCCATGATGACGTACATCATCACGCCGAAGAAGATCAGGGTGGCCCAGATAACGGGAAGGTTGATACCCATGTCGATCACCTGTTCAGGGTTCAGGATTCGCGGCGGCCGTGCCGGGCCATCGCGTGGGGAACGGAAGCCGCGGCGATGGCGGCGGGAACGACGCTGCCGGGGCCGTAGGAAGGCCTGTCGTCTGGATGCGGGTGCGGGTGTGCATCGGGAGCGGGGCCGGCGCTGGCCAGCTTGAGCATGTAGCGGATGCCGACGCCGAAGCAGACGAAATAGACCACCACGAACAGCGCCAGCGACAGCGCCACCGGGCCGGCCGCATGCGCGGACACGGCATCCCGGGTACGCAGCAGCCCGTACACCACCCACGGCTGGCGGCCGATCTCCGTGGTCATCCAGCCGGCCAGCAGCGCGATCAGGCCGGTGGGGCCCATCACCACGGCCAGGCGCAGGAACGCCCTGGACCGGTACAGCGCGCCGTTGCGGCGCAGTATCCATCCCAGCAGGCCGAAGCCGATCATCGCCACGCCCAGGCCCACCATGGTGCGGAAGGTGAAGAACAGCACCGTGGCATTGGGGCGGTCTTCCCTGGGGAAGTCCTTCAGGCCGCGGATCTGGCCGTCAAGGGTGTGCGTCAGGATCAGGCTGCCCAGGCGCGGGATCTCGATGGCGTAGCGGGTTTCCTCGCGCTCCATGTCCGGGATGCCGAACACGATCAGCGGGAAGCCGTTCTTGTCATCCCTGGGGGCCGTGTGCCAGTGTCCCTCCAGCGCCGCGATCTTGGCGGGCTGGTGTTCCAGCGTGTTCAGGCCGTGTGCGTCGCCCACCATCGCCTGGATCGGCGCGGTGATCAGCACCATCCACATCGCCAGCGACAGCATCTTGCGTGCGGCGGGCACGGCGCGCCCGTGCAGCAGTTGCCAGGCCGAGGACGCCGCCACGAACAGCGCGGTGGACAGCAGCGCGGCGATGACCATGTGCGCAAGGCGGTAGGGGAACGACGGGTTGAAGATTACTTCCAGCCAGTCGGTCGGGACCACCTTGCCGGCAACGATGACGTAGCCGGCGGGGGTGTGCATCCAGCTGTTCGATGCCAGGATCCAGGTCGAGGAAATCATGGTGCCGAGCGCCACCATGACGGTCGAGAAGAAGTGCAGCCCCGGCCCGACGCGGTTCCAGCCGAACAGCATCACGCCGAGGAAGCCCGCCTCCAGGAAGAAGGCGGTCAGCACCTCGTAGGTCAGCAGCGGGCCGGTGACGCCCCCGGCGAACTGCGAGAAGCCCGACCAGTTGGTGCCGAACTCATAGGCCATGACCAGGCCGGAGACGACCCCCATGCCGAAGTTAAGCGAGAAGATCTTGATCCAGAACTGGTACAGGGTCTTGTAGACGGTGTCCTGCGTGCGCAGCCAGCGCGCTTCCAGGAACGCCAGGAAGCAGGCCAGCCCGATGGTGATGGCGGGAAACAGGATATGGAAGGAAACCGTAAACCCGAACTGGGTTCGGGCAAGGTCCAGGGCTGTGAGTCCGTGCATTGAGGTGCTCTCCGTGGGGCGCCGCCGGCACGATGGGCCGTGCCGCGACATTACGGACAAGCGTACGGATGACAGCCTGCCCGCCAGGGATACAGTTCCTGCGGAACTGTTCAAGCTCAGTTGTGCGGGCCGGAAGCAGGGCTGGCCAGGCACATGGCGCCACCAGTACAGATGGCGCCGCTGCGCGGGATCACAGTCATGGGCAGACCCCGCCTTGAACTCGGCGGGATCGCGCCCGCCGCCGCAGGCACGGAGCGTGATGCGGCGGACAGCCGCCGCGGCGGCTCAGGTGAAGAGCGTCATGGCCTTGCCGAGGGTCGACCAGATGCCCGCGCCAAGCGGGATGAGCACGTAGGTCCAGAACGCGAGCAGCAGCAGCGTCTTGCCGAAGGTGCGGTCGTTTTGCATGGCTTGTCTCCTGGTTGTTTTGATGGCAGGCGCGGTCAGGCCGCGCTGGCGGCTTCGCGCAGGTGGTGCCGCGCATGCACGGGCCGGATCAGCAGGTTGCAGATGAAACCCACCACCAGCAGGCCCGCCATGATGTGCAGGGTGTCGACGTAGACCTCGGAGCGGGGCACGCCGAGCGCCAGCTTGTGTTCGCGGATGTAGTTCACCAGCGCCGGCCCGGCAATGCCGGCTGCGGCCCAGGCGGTCAGCAGGCGGCCATGGATGCCGCCCACGTAGGCGGTGCCGAACATGTCGGCCAGGTAGGCGGGAATGGTGCTGAAGCCGCCGCCGTACATGGTCAGGATCAGGAAATAGCAGGCCACGAACATGGCTACATTGCCGGCCGCGCCGATCGCCGGCACGGCCAGGTAGAGCGCGGCGCCGAAGGCGAAGAAGATGGCGTAGGTCAGCTTGCGGCCAAAGTAGTCGCTGGCGGAACTCCACAGGAAGCGCCCCGTCATGTTGCCGATGCTGAGCAGGCCGACGAAGCCAGCCGCGGCGGCCGCGGTGATGGTGCCCTTGAAGGTTTCCTGGATCATCACCGCCGCCTGGCCCAGCACGCCGATGCCGGCGGTGATGTTCAGGAACAGGATCAGCCACAGCAGGTAGAACTGCGGCGTTTTCAGCGCCTGGTCGATATGCACGTTGGCGTGCGTGACCATCTTGCTCGCCTTGGCCTTGGGCACAAAGCCGGGAGGCGCCCAGCCCGGGGCCGGGATGCGGATGGCCAGCGCGCCGAGCGACATCGAGATGAAATAGATCACGCCCATGACCAGGAAGGTCTCGGCCACGCCCGCGCTGGTGGCGCTCTTGAAGTGGTTCATCAGCGCGACCGACAGCGGCGCGCCGATCATCGCGCCGCCGCCGAAGCCCATGATCGCCATCCCGGTGGCCATGCCGCGGCGGTCCGGAAACCAGCGGATCAGCGTGGATACCGGCGACACGTAGCCAAGCCCGAGCCCGATCCCGCCCAGCACGCCGTAGCCCAGGTACAGCATCCAGATCTGGTGCAGCCAGATCCCCGCCGCCGACACCAGGAAGCCGCCGCCGAAGCAGCAGGCGGCCGTGAACATGGTGCGGCGCGGACCGACCTTCTCCAGCCACTTGCCCGCAAACGCGGCCGAGATGCCAAGGAAGAAGATCGCCAGCGAGAACACCCAGCCCAGCGTGGTCAGCTGCCAGTCGCCCGGCGCCGGGCGCGTGACGCCGAGGATCCGGGTCAGCGGTTCATTGAAGACCGAGAACGCGTAAGCCTGGCCGATGCACAGGTGCACCGCCAGCGCAGCGGGTGGCACCATCCAGCGGTTGAAGCCCGGGCGCGCGATGATCGCTTCTTTGGAGAAGGGCGATGGCCGCGATGCCGGCCGGGATGGCGATGGCCCGGCACGGTGTTGCGTCTGCTCGGCGGGTGTTTGCGCTTGCGCGGAATAGGACATGTAGTTGTCTCCTACCTGGAAGTGGCAGCCTCTTGTTGCGCGGGTGCGCAGGGCTGGAGCGCGTCGTTCAGCAAGAGCTGTGCCGATGGCGGATGCCGTTTGCCGTCAATGGGTTGCGGTGTGTGGCCTGCCTGAAGGGCTGGCCGATAGACAAAATGTCCGGACGCGGACCCCGCGGGCGGGTCAAAATGTCCATCCGCGGCGGCCGCAGCGCGCGGCTGGGTCGGTTTAACCCCAATACAGGCGGATCGAGCACAGTCGCTAGACTCTCCTACTGCCCCCGCAACAGCCAAAGTGATGAGCGAACGACAAAGCAACGCCGCCGAAGCCGACAACTGGCAGCGCCGCACGATCCTGGTGGTGGACGACGAGCCCGGCATGCGTTCGTTCCTGTCACGGGCGCTGGAAGCCAAGGTGGGCAGCGTGCTCACGGCCGACAGCGCCGAAGCGGGCGCCGCGCTGCTGGAGCAGCGCCATGTGGACCTGATCCTGCTGGACGTGGCACTGCCCGGTGCCAGTGGCATGGAATGGCTCCAGGCACTGCGCGCGGCCGGCAATCCCGCCGACGTCATCCTGATGACCGCCTTCGCCGACATGGACACGGCCATTGCCGCCTTGCGCTCCGGCGCGGCGGACTTCATCGTCAAGCCCTTCCGCGTCGACCAGGTGCTCAACGCCATCCGGCGCTGCTTCAACCAGGCCCGGCTCGCGCGGGAAAACTACCTGCTGCGCCGCGAGCTGGACAAGTACACCATCCACAAGGACTTCATCGGCGATTCGGAAGCCATGAAGAAGGTGATGGCGCTGGTCGCGCGGGTCGCGCCGATGCCGTCCACGGTGCTGGTCACGGGCGAATCCGGCACTGGCAAGGAAGTGGTGGCGCGCGAGTTGCACCGGCTCAGCGGACGCCAGGGGCAGTTCGTGCCGCTGAACTGCGGCGCGATGGCGCCCGAGATCATCGAAAGCGAACTGTTCGGCCACGCCAGGGGCGCGTTCACCGGCGCGGCCGGCGCGCGCCACGGCCTGTTCCTCTATGCCGACGGCGGCACGCTGTTCCTGGACGAGATCTCGGAACTGCCGCTGGCGATGCAGGCCAAGCTGCTGCGGGTCATCGAAGACCGGCGCATCCGCCCGCTCGGCACCGAACGCGAGATCGCGGTGGACGTGCGCATCGTTGCCGCCTGCAACCGCAACCTGGCCAACGAGGTCGCCGCCGGGCGCTTCCGCCAGGACCTGTTTTACCGGCTCGACGTGGTCGGCGTGTCCATCCCGCCGCTGCGCACGCGGCCGGAAGACGTGGTGCCGCTGGCCGAGCATTTCTCGGAGCAGCTGTCGGCGCAACTGGGGCTGCCGCCGGTGCCGCTGTCGCCGTCGCTGGTGTGCCTGCTCAAGGGCTATGACTGGCCGGGCAATGCGCGCGAGCTGCGCAACCTGGTGGAGCGGGCGCTGATACTGGGCGAGTACCCGGTCGAACTGCTGGCCCACGCCGCCGAGAGCGGAGACGCCGCTGCACCGCAGACGCATGGCGCAGCTTCCGTGACGCCCGCCGACGACGCCACGCTGCTGGAATCCGTCGAGCGCCGGCACATCCTGCAGGTGCTGGCGGCGGAGGGTGGCAACCGCGTGGAAGCGGCCCGGCGGCTCGGCATCTCGCGCCGCACGCTGGATCGCAAATGCCTGCAGTGGGGCCTGCGCGCTTGACGCCCTCAGCGCTGCTGCGCCGCTATCGCGCCTCGCTGCGCGCCAAGCTGGTGTCGATCGTGGTCGCGCCCTTGCTGGTGGCGCTGGTGGCGCTGCTGCTGCTGATGGCGTTGTGGGGCGACCGCGTGTTCCAGGCCCTGCTGGCGTACAAGGTCAACAGCGACCTGCTCGTTGCTCATGAGTACTTCGAGCATATGGTCGATGGGGTGAAAGACCGCGTCCTGCAAGAGGCCAGGTCGCACGCGCTGGTCGAAGGGCTGGAAGATGGAGCTGAGCGGGGCAGTGCCATGGCCGCCGTCCTGGACGAGGCGCGGCGCGCGCACGGGCTGGATTTCCTGCAACTGCTCGACCCGCAAGGCTTCCCACAAGGCTTCCCGCAAGGCTTCCCGCAAGGCTTCCCACAAGGCCGGGTGCTTAGCGCCGCGCCGGCCGACGCTTCCGGGACCAGCCAGGCCGGGTGGCGCGTGGTATCCAGCGCGGCGGCCGGCCGCGCCGACGCCGCCACCGATGCCTGGTCGGCCGCGCAGCTGGCCGCGGTGTCCGGCGATCTTGCCCGCCGCGCCCAGGTGGCGCTGCGCGCCACGCCCAATGCCGCGCCGACCGACAGGACGCTGGAAACCCGCGGCATGGTGGTGCATGCCGCGGCGCCGGTGTTCAACGCAGCAGGCGAGCTGGTGGCGATCCTGCACGGCGGCACGCTGCTGAACAACAACCTTGGCTTTATCGACACCATCAACGCGCTGGTCTACCAGCCGGAATCCCTGCCGCGCGGCAGCCAGGGCACCGCGACGCTGTTCCTGGACGATACCCGCATCGCCACCAATGTGCGGCTGTTCCATGGCGAACGCGCGCTGGGCACGCGCGTCTCGCGCGAGGTGCGCGACAAGGTGCTGCTGCGCGGCGAGAAATGGCTGGACCTGGCCTTCGTGGTCAACGACCGCTACATGAGCGCCTACGAGCCCATCGCGGACAGCGGCGGCAGGCGCATCGGCATGCTCTACGTAGGCTACCTGGCGCGGCCGGTGAGCCAGGCCAAGGACCTTGCGCTGGGCATGCTGGTGGGCCTGTTCATCTTGCTGGCGGTGGCGGGCGCGCTGTTCTCGCTGCTATGGGCCCGTCGCGTATTCATGCCGATGACGAAGATGGTCGGCACCATGCGCGCGCTCCAGGCCGGCGATGCCTCTGCGCGCGTGGGTCCGGTGGGCAGCGAGGATGAACTGGGCCAGCTCGCCGGACAGTTTGACCAGTTGCTGTCGGACCTGCAGCAGCGCAATGCCGCGCTCAGGGACTGGGCGGACTCGCTGGATCGCAAGGTCGCCGAGCGCACCCGCGAGCTTGAGGATGCGAACGCAGTGCTTCGCGCGACCCGGCAGCAGCTGATTACATCGGAAAAGCTTGCGCTCGCGGGGCAGCTTACGGCAGGCGTGGCACATGAGATCAACAATCCGATTGCGGTGATCCAGGGTAACCTGGACGTGGCCCGCGATATTCTCGGTCCGGCTGCGGAGCCGGTCCGGCATGAATTGCGGCTGATCGATGAGCAGGTGCGACGCATCTACCTGCTGACCAACCGGCTGCTGCAGTTTGTCCGGCCAGAGGCATACGCCGGCAATACCGAGCGCCTGGATGTGGGCGAGGTCGCGGCCGGCTGCGTGGACCTGGTCCGGCACATGCTGAAGGACGCGGCCATCCGGGTCGAACTGGCCTGCCTGGCCACACGCCGCGTGCGCATCAGCCGCAGCGAACTGCAGCAGGTCATCGTCAACCTGCTGACCAATGCCATCCATGCCATGCCGGAGGGTGGCAACCTTACGCTGGCCACGCGCGACTGGGAAGGGCACGGCGTGACGCTGCATGTGCGCGACACGGGCCGCGGCATCCGCGAGGAAGACCTGCCCAATCTGTTCAATCCGTTTTTCACCACCAGGAAGCAGATGGGGACCGGCCTCGGCCTGTCCATCAGCTATGCGCTGGTGGAGCGCTATGGTGGCCGCATTACCGTGGAAAGCACGGTGGGGCAGGGCGCGGAGTTCATCGTCTGGCTGCGCGAAGACGGGTCTGCGGCGACGCCAGGGATTGATGACCGCGTGTCATGACGTGCTGGAGACGCAGTCGGGGGAGCGACAACCATCCTGACATGGAGGGAAGCTTTCCCTCATGCAGCGGTAGTGTCAGGCTTTCGACCCACTCCACAACCCGTCAGCTCTCGGGGTCATACCCAAACTCGCGGAGTTCCTGCGAGCAGCGGCAAGCTTTGGCGATCTTTGCAGCCCACAGGATGGCGGCTTCGCGCGACGGGAGTTCCAGGACACAGAAGCCGCCGTCGAACTCCTTCGTCTCGGGATAGGTTTCGTTTGTGACCGTGCCGTCTGAGGCGACCATGAGTGGTGCGACATCCTCGTTGATACCACCACCGAACACGTACACGCCAGCAGCCTTCGCCTCGCGGATGACCTCGTGCGCAGCTTCGCCCACGGCGGCAAAGTCCTCGGCGGAGACTTCCATCGCCCTTGCAGGAAAGGAGACAAGGTATTTCGTCATCGTTCGGTCCTTCGGTTGGGGTCGGTGCTGTTTGTGAGGCCTAACGTGTCATGCGGCGATGTGTAACGCGCCCTGACACGGAGGATGCGCTCTGACACGTGCAGATTCCGAGCATGCAAGCAGTTGATCCTGCATCGTCTTTGCTCTCATTGGCTGTATTTTCATCCAGCATTGAATTTGCCGTGTTTTAGCGCCTGCTCGTTACACCTGGCCAGCGGCAGTGTGATCTTGCCATGAGGGTCATCAGATGTCGTCATGTGTTTTGCCTTTTGCTCCTTTGTGTACACGTGTGTCGCCGCACATCTGCTGCAAAGTGCCGGATAAAAAAACGCCAACCCGTATGGGTTGGCGTTTTGCCCAGGTGTACTACTGGTATCAGAACTGGTTCATGGTGTTGTCTTTACCCGCCGCCTTCAGGGCCGCTTCGCCGCTGAAATACTCCTTGTGGTCGTCGCCGATGTCCGAGCCGGACATGTTCTGGTGCTTGACGCAGGCGATGCCCTGACGGATTTCCTTGCGCTGCACGCCAGCCACATAACCCAGCATGCCTTGCTCGCCGAAGTATTCCTTGGCCAGGTTGTCGGTCGACAGTGCGGCGGTGTGGTACGTCGGCAGCGTGATCAGGTGGTGGAAGATACCGGCTTCGCGGGCCGCGTCGGCCTGGAAGGTGCGGATCTTTTCGTCGGCGGCGGCCGCCAGTTCGGTCTGATCGTATTCCACGCTCATCAGCTGGGCGCGATCATAGGCCGACACATCCTTGCCCGCGGCCTTCATCGCGTCATACGCTTGCTGGCGGAAGTTCAGGGTCCAGTTGAACGACGGGCTGTTGTTGTACACCAGCTTGGCGTTCGGGATGACCTTGCGAATCTCGCGGACCATGCCGGCGATCTGCTCGATATGCGGCTTTTCGGTTTCGATCCACAGCAGGTCAGCACCGTTCTGCAGCGAGGTGATGCTGTCCAGCACGCAGCGCGCTTCGCCCGTGCCGGCGCGGAACTGGAACAGGTTGCTGGCCAGGCGCTTGGGACGCATCAGCTTGCCGTTCTGCTTGATGACAACGTCACCATTGCCCAGTGCGTCGGCCGAGATTTCGTCGCAATCGAGGAAGGAATTGTATTGGTCGCCCAGGTCGCCCGGCGTGTGGGTCACGGCGATCTGCTTGGTCAGCCCGGCGCCCAGCGAGTCGGTACGGGTCACGATGACGCCGTCGTCCACGCCCAGTTCCAGGAAGGCGTAGCGGATGGCGCGGACCTTGGCCAGGAAGTCCTCGTGCGGCACGGTGACCTTGCCATCCTGGTGGCCGCACTGCTTCTCGTCGGACACCTGGTTCTCGATCTGGATGCAGCATGCGCCCGCTTCGATGAACTGCTTGGCCAGCAGGTAGGTGGCCTCGGCGTTGCCGAAGCCCGCATCGATGTCGGCGATGATGGGCACCACGTGGGTGACGTGGTTGTCGATCTTTTCCTGGATGGCGGCCTTGGCAGCAGCGCCCTGGGCGGCGTCCAGCTCGCGGAACAGGCCACCCAGTTCACGGGCGTCGGCCTGGCGCAGGAAGGTGTACAGCTCGCGGATCAGCGCGCTGACGGAGGTTTTTTCGTGCATCGACTGGTCCGGCAGCGGGCCGAACTCGGAGCGCAGCGCGGCTACCATCCAGCCGGACAGGTAAAGGTAGCGGCGGTCGGTGCTGTTGAAGTGCTTCTTGATGGAGATCATTTTCTGCTGGCCGATGAAGCCGTGCCAGCAACCCAGCGACTGGGTGTACTTCGACGGGTCGGCATCATAGGCGGCCATGTCGGCGCGCATGATCTTGGCGGTGTACTTGGCGATGTCCAGGCCCGTCTTGAACTTGTTCTGGGCACGCATGCGGGCGGCATACTCGGGATTGATGGCATTCCACGCGCTGCCATGGTTCTCTTTCAAACCAGCAACTGCCTTGATGTCGTCTTGATACTGGGCCATGTCAATTTCCTAAAAAATAAGCGCGTTTTGAAAAAATCGTTGAGTTTGCCGACGGGTGTCGATGCAAGCAGCGTGGACTCATTGTAGGGCCTTCCTGATGCGTTGCGGCAAGGTCTTATATAAGACATAAGACTTGATTTTTCCTTATTTTTCAATAGGATAGGCGCTAAATTTTGCGATGTGGAATGCTTTTTCAAGCAACGAAAACGGGCGGAGCAGGAAAAGTCGCGTCAATTCCACCATGTGAAATGCGCTTTCAGTTGTCGGAGGGGGCGATGAAGTTGCGCTGGCAAAACTGGCGAGAATGACCGGCCTTCGGCGCTCATTGCGCAGCCGGAACTGGTCGGCATCCATGGACCAGGGGCCGGGCGCCTCCTGCGGACCAAAGCGGCTGGTGAATAACTCAGCGAGCTCCCATTCAAAGATCGAATGGGTTGTGGGCTAGTTCCACGCGAACTTGATTGGACAAGGTCCTGGCAACGGACGATCCCGCACCGGCCCCCGCGAAGCTCACGCCTGCCCTTTGTCCCACAACTTCAGGCGATGACCTTCTGCTCTGCGGCAGGCTGCTCACGCATGCGGCGGGCTTCGTCGCGCAGGAACTGCTGGTAATCGTCCAGGTCGCCGTCGAAGGGCTCGACGCCGCCCTTGGTGACCAGCCAGAACTCGTCGCATACGGCGCGCAGCAGGGCCCGGTCGTGACTGACCAGCATCACTGTGCCTTCGAATTCGTTGAGCGCCATGCCTAGCGCTTCGCGTGTGGCCAGGTCGAGGTGGTTGGTAGGCTCGTCGAGCAGCAGCAGGTTGGGGCGCTGCCACACGATCATGCACAACACGAGCCGCGCCTTTTCGCCGCCGCTCATCGTGCTGACCGCCTGATGGACCATGTCGCCACTGAAGTTGAAGGTGCCGAGGAAGGTGCGAAGCGATTGTTCGGTGCCACTCTGGCCGGGGGCGCGCAGGTGCACCGGCGTGTCCTTGGCAAGGCGGATCATGTGTTCCATCGGCGTGTCGAGCGGGCGCAGCACGTCGAGTTCCTGCTGTGCGAAGTAGCCGATATTCAGCCCTTTGCCTTCGCTGATTTCGCCGGCAATCGGCGCCAGCGCGTGCGCCACCGTCTTCACCAGCGTGGACTTGCCTTGGCCGTTGGCACCGAGGATGCCGATGCGCTGCCCGGCCAGCACGGAACGGTTGATGCCCCGCACGATGACCGTGGGCGGCGTGCCCGGCAGTGCGCCGGTCGGCGCCGGGTAGCCAAAGCTCGCGTCCAGCATCGACAACAGCGGGTTCGGGACGTTGAGCGGCTCCTTGAACTCGAAGTTGAACTCTGCGTCGGCGAGCACCGGTGCGATCTTCTCCATGCGTTCGAGTGCCTTGACCCGGCTCTGCGCCTGCTTCGCCTTCGAGGCCTTGGCCTTGAAACGGTCGATGAATTTCTGCAGGTGGGCGATCTTGTCCGCTTGCTTGGCCATCGCGGCCTGCTGCAATACGAGTTGCTCGGCGCGCATGTCTTCGAACTTGCTGTAGTTGCCGCCATAACGCACGAGCTTGGCGTTGTCGACGTGCATCGTCACCTGCGTGACCGCGTCGAGGAATTCGCGGTCGTGGCTGATCACTACCAGGGTTCCTTGATAGCGCTTGAGCCAGGCTTCCAGCCAGACCAGCGCGTCGAGGTCGAGGTGATTGGTCGGCTCGTCGAGCAGCAGCAGGTCGGACGGGCACATGAGCGCGCGCGCCAGTTGCAGCCGCATGCGCCAACCGCCGGAGAAACTGTTGACCGGCTGGCCAAGCTGCGCAGCACTGAAGCCAAGGCCCAGGATCAGCGCTTGAGCACGTGCGGGGGCATCGTGCGCACCCGCGTCGTGCAGGGCCATGTAGGCGTGCGCCATGCGCATGCCGTCATCGCTGGCCTCGGCGGCGGCTACTTCGGCCTGCGCGGCCAGCAGCACGGTGTCACCCTCGACTACGAAGTCGGTCGCGCTTTGCTCGGTCTCCGGCATCTCCTGCGCGACCTGGCCCATCTTCCACGCAGCGGGAATCGAGAACTCGCCACTGTCTTCGTGCAGCGTGCCGTTGAGAAGGCCGAAGAAGGACGACTTGCCGGCGCCATTGCGGCCGACAAGACCAATCTTTTCGCCGGGGTTGAAGGTGACGGACGCCTGGTCGAGTACGACATTGACGCCGCGACGCAGCGTGACATTACGGACGGAAATCATAGGGAGCTACTTCGGAGGGGATTGGCATGATAGCCGACCTGACGTGCAGGGCTGTCTCTTTTCTGGCCGCATGCGTGAAGAGCCGCTTGCGCTCCGCGGCGCCCGTCGGCCACAAAGGTCGACATCCGCCGGATCGGCGGCAAATCCCGGCGAACCTGCCAGTGGTTCATCACGCCACGCGCCGGCCCGGCAGCAGGCCGGCATATTCCTTCCCAAGGAACTCCGCGGTGTGCTCGAGCAGGTAGGCCCTGCAACTCTCGCCCGCTGGCGACAGCCGCTTGCTCGCCATATGTGCCACATGCCAGACCCGTTCGATCGGTGTCCCGGTCACGTCCAGCAAGGCAATTTCCGCGGTACGCAGTTCCAGCGACAGCGTATGCAGCGACAGCAGGCTGATCCCCATGCCCGCCATCACTGCCTGCTTGATGGTCTCGTTGCTGCCCAGCGTAATCACCTTGGCGGGCGTGAACAGGTGATCGCGGAACATGAACTCCGCCACCGTGCGGGTGCCAGACCCGGGTTCACGCAGCAGGATGGTCTCGTGACGCAGTTCCTGCAGGTCGAACCGCTTCTCGGCGCGCAGCGGATGCCGCGGCGACGCCACCAGCACGTATGGATGCGCGGCGATCGGTTCTGAAACCGCGTCCAGCTCGCGCGGCGGGCGCCCCATCAATGCCAGGTCGATGGCATTGTCCTGCAGCAGCTGCAGCAGCGTTTCCCGGTTGCCCTCGGCGATGCGCAGGTCGATGCCGGGGTGCAGCGCCGTAAAACCCGCCAGCAGCTTGGGCGCGAAGTACTTGGCCGTACTGATCAGCCCGATCGTGATCGTTCCCTGCTCGACGTCCTTGACCGCCTGCAGGCCTTCTTCCGCATCCTTGATCTCGCCAAGGATGCGCGAGGCATGGTGCAGCAGCCGGTCGCCGGGCTCGGTCAGCGTGAGCTGGCCCCGGATCCGCTCGAACAGCGGCAGCCCCACCACGGATTCCAGCTGCTTGACCTGCATCGAGACTGCCGGCTGCGTTAGGTGCAGTTCTTCGGCCGCGCGCACGAAGCTGGCATGCCTGGCCACGGTGACGAAGATCTGGAGCTGGCGAAGGGTGAGGGCGCGCAGAAAGGACATAGCGAGTGTTCCGTGGATGTGCGGTCTGCGCCTCACTTAAGGGATTCCTTATATAGGGGCTAAGAATATCTGAATTTACCTTATGTTGGGCGCCCGATATCTTTCATTCCAACGCGCAGTCACGCCGCCAAACCACGGAAGGGAGACCAGCATGAACGCACCTGAAATGATCCAAGCCAAGCCGCGCAAGCGCTATGACGCCGGCGTGATGAAGTACAAGGAGATGGGGTACTGGGACGCGGACTACGTGCCCAGGGACACCGACGTGCTGGCGCTGTTCCGCATCACGCCGCAGGACGGCGTGGACCCGGTCGAGGCTGCCGCCGCGGTCGCCGGCGAATCGTCGACCGCCACCTGGACGGTGGTGTGGACCGACCGCCTGACCGCGTGCGACATGTACCGCGCCAAGGCCTACCGGGTCGAGCCGGTGCCGAACAACCCCGAGCAGTTCTTCTGCTACGTGGCCTATGACCTGTCGCTGTTCGAGGAAGGCTCGATCGCCAACCTGACTGCATCGATCATCGGCAACGTGTTCAGCTTCAAGCCGATCAAGGCGGCGCGGCTGGAAGACATGCGCTTCCCGGTCGCCTACGTGAAGACCTTCGCCGGCCCGTCGACCGGGATCATCGTCGAGCGCGAGCGCCTGGACAAGTTCGGCCGCCCGCTGCTGGGCGCCACCACCAAGCCCAAGCTGGGGCTGTCGGGCCGCAACTACGGCCGCGTGGTTTACGAGGGTTTGAAGGGCGGGCTTGACTTCATGAAGGACGACGAGAACATCAACTCGCAGCCCTTCATGCACTGGCGCGACCGCTTCCTGTTCGTGATGGACGCGGTCAACAAGGCGTCCGCCGCCACCGGCGAGGTCAAGGGCAGCTACCTGAACGTGACCGCCGGCACCATGGAAGAGATGTACCGGCGCGCGGAGTTCGCCAAGTCGCTGGGCTCGGTCATCATCATGGTCGACCTGATCGTGGGCTGGACCTGCATCCAGTCGATGAGCAACTGGTGCCGCCAGAACGACATGATCCTGCACCTGCACCGCGCGGGCCATGGCACCTACACCCGCCAGAAGAGCCATGGCGTGTCGTTCCGCGTGATCGCCAAATGGCTGCGCCTAGCCGGCGTCGACCACATGCACACCGGCACCGCCGTGGGCAAGCTGGAAGGCGATCCGCTGACGGTGCAGGGCTACTACAACGTCTGCCGCGATGCCTATACCCACACCGACCTGACGCGCGGGCTGTTCTTCGACCAGGACTGGGCCTCGCTGCGCAAGGTGATGCCGGTGGCATCGGGTGGCATCCACGCCGGCCAGATGCACCAGCTGATCCACCTCTTCGGCGACGACGTGGTGCTGCAGTTCGGCGGCGGCACGATCGGCCACCCGCAAGGGATCCAGGCGGGCGCGACGGCCAACCGCGTGGCGCTGGAAGCAATGGTGCTGGCGCGCAACGAGGGGCGCGACATCCTCAACGAAGGGCCGGAAATCCTGCGCGATGCAGCACGCTGGTGCGCACCGCTGCGGGCGGCGCTCGATACCTGGGGCGACATCAGCTTCAACTACACGCCGACCGATACCTCGGACTTCGTGCCCACCGCGTCGGTGGCCTGAGCCCCTGAGCCCCTGAATCCCACAGAACGAGAGGACATCATGCGCATCACTCAAGGCACTTTCTCTTTCCTGCCCGAACTCACCGACGAGCAGATCACCAGGCAGCTCGAATACTGCCTGGACAAGGGCTGGGCGGTCGGCATCGAGTACACCGACGACCCGCATCCGCGCAACACGTACTGGGACATGTTCGGCCTGCCGATGTTCGACCTGCGCGATGCCGCCGGCATCCTGATGGAAATCAACAACGCGCGGAACACCTTCCCGAACCACTACATCCGCGTCACGGCCTTCGATTCGACGCATACGGTGGAGTCGGTGGTGATGTCGTTCATCGTCAACCGGCCCGCCGACGAGCCCGGCTTCCGCCTGGTGCGCCAGGAGGAGCCCGGCCGCACGATGCGCTACACGATCGAGAGCTACGCCGTGCAGGCGCGGCCCGAAGGCAGCCGCTACTGAGCGGCGGCAATCGAGCCGGCGCGTAGCGCCCACGCGCTGCCCGCCGGCGACCTTTCCCTGTGCAATCCCATTGGGGGCGCGGCCGCCAGGCAGCGCGCCGGGGAAGCTGCGCCCGGATTTTGATGAGCACCCACGGAGCCTGCCATGTCCGCACCTGAAACGACAGCACAGTTGCAGCCGCCGCCTGCCTTGCCGGGATCGCTGGCCACGTCGCTGGCAGAAACGCTGGCCAGCGCCGGCATCACCGAACTGCTGGCCCAGCTCGACCGCGAGCTGATCGGCCTGAAGCCGGTGAAAGCGCGCATCCGCGACATTGCCGCCTTGCTGCTGGTGGACAAGCTGCGCGCCGCGCGCGGCTTCAGCGCGGGCGCGCCCAGCCTGCATATGTGTTTCACCGGCAATCCCGGCACCGGCAAGACCACGGTGGCCATGCGCATGGCGCAGATCCTGCACCAGCTCGGCTATGTGCGCCGCGGCCACCTGGTGGCCGTGACCCGCGACGACCTGGTCGGCCAGTACATCGGCCATACCGCGCCCAAGACCAAGGAGATCCTGAAGAAGGCCATGGGCGGCGTGCTCTTCATCGACGAGGCCTACTACCTCTACCGGCCCGAGAACGAGCGCGACTACGGCCAGGAGGCCATCGAGATCCTGCTTCAGGTGATGGAGAACAACCGCGAAGACCTGGTGGTGATCCTGGCCGGCTACAAGGACCGCATGGACCGCTTCTTCGAGTCCAACCCCGGCATGTCGTCGCGCGTGGCCCACCACATCGACTTCCCCGACTACCAGCTCGAGGAACTGCGCCAGATCGCCGACCTGATGCTGGCCGGGATGCAGTACCACTTCGACGACGAGAGCAGGGCCGTGTTTGCCGACTACCTGGCCCGGCGCATGGCGCAACCGCATTTCGCCAATGCCCGCAGCGTGCGCAACGCGCTGGACCGCGCGCGGCTGCGCCATGCCTCGCGCCTGCTCGACGATCCCGGCACGGTGATTGACGACCGGGCCCTGACCACCATCACGGCCGAGGACCTGCGCGCCAGCCGCGTGTTCTCGCAACCTGTGGCCGCGGAGTAAGCCATGAAAGCCCTGATCTTCGATGTCGACGGCACGCTTGCCGATACCGAGACCGCCCATCTGCAGGCCTTCAATTCCGCCTTTGCCGAGGTCGGCCTCGACTGGTGCTGGGACGAGGCGCTCTACACGCGCCTGCTCAGGGTGGCCGGTGGCAAAGAGCGGCTGATGCATTACTGGCGCATGGTCGATCCCGAGGAAGCCCAAGGGTGCAAGGTCAAAGAGACGATCGACGCCGTGCACGCCATCAAGACCCGCCACTATGCCGAGCGCGTCGGCAGCGGCCAGCTGCCGCTGCGCCCTGGCATTGCCCGGCTGATCGAAGAGGCCGGCAATGCCGGCGTGCCCATCGCCATTGCTACCACTACCACGCCGGCCAACCTCGATGCGCTGCTGCAGGTGCCGCTGGGCCAGCGCTGGCGCGAGCGCTTCGCTGCCATCGGCGACGCCGGTACCACCGCCATCAAGAAGCCGGCCCCGGATGTCTATCTGGCCGTGCTGGAGCAGCTGGGGCTGGAGGGCGGGGATTGCCTGGCGATCGAGGATTCGGAGAACGGGCTAAGGGCGGCGCAGGCGGCCGGCATTGCTACCGTGATCACGCCCACCGCCTACACCGCGCAGGATCGCTTCGACGGCGCGCTGCTGGTGCTGCCGCACCTGGGCGACCCGGCGCAGCCGCTGCCGCGGCAGCTGCCCGGCGCGGCACAGCGCTGGGCTGACCTGGGCGCGCTGCGCAACTGGCATCGCGGCACCCGGTGCGAGGCAGCCTGACATGCACGCCACCGACCAACGTACCGACCAACACACCGTCCGCCTGGCGCCGTCCATCCTGTCGGCGGATTTCGCGCGGCTGGGCGAAGAGGTGCGCGCGATCGAGGCAGCGGGTGCGGACCTGGTGCACTTCGACGTGATGGACAACCATTACGTGCCCAACCTGACCATCGGGCCGCTGGTGTGCGAGGCGATCCGCCCGCATGTGTCCATTCCCATCGACGTGCACCTGATGGTCGAGCCGGTCGACGCGCTGATCCCGATGTTCGCCAAGGCAGGCGCGGGGATCATCAGCTTCCATCCCGAGGCGAGCCGCCACGTGGACCGCACCATCGGCCTGATCCGCGACCACGGTTGCAAGGCGGGCCTGGTGCTGAACCCGGCCACGCCGCTGGGCTGGCTCGACCACACGCTCGGCCAGCTCGACCTGGTGCTGCTGATGAGCGTGAATCCCGGCTTCGGCGGCCAGGCGTTCATCCCCGGCGTGCTGGACAAGCTGCGCCAGGTGCGCGCGCGCATCGACCGGCAGGTGGCGGCCGGTGGGCGGGCGGTCTGGCTGGAGATCGACGGCGGCGTCAAGGCCGACAACATCGCGGCGATTGCCCGCGCGGGCGCCGACACCTTCGTTGCCGGCAGCGCCGTGTTTGGCGCGCCGGATACCGACGGCGGCTACCGCGGCATCCTGCGCCGCCTGCGCGAGGCCGCCACGTTCACCTAGCCCGCGTCGGCGCCATGCAAGCACACACAGCAAATGAAAAGGAGACCTGCCATGCCCGAAGTCCAGAGGATGACCCTGACGCAGTTCCTGATCGAGGAGCGCCGCCGCTACCCGGAAGCCAGCGGCGGCTTCAACGGCCTGATCCTCAATGTGGCCGTGGCCTGCAAGGAGATCGCGCGCGCGGTGGCCTTCGGCGCGCTGGGCGGCCTGCACGGCCGCGCCGGCAGCGCGGATGGCGAGGGCGCGGCCATCAACGTGCAGGGCGAGATCCAGCAGAAGCTGGACGTGCTGAGCAACGAGGCCTTCCTGCGCGTCAACGAGTGGGGCGGCCACCTGGCCGGCATGGCCTCGGAGGAATTGGAGACGCCATACCAGATCCCTGCGTGCTACCCGCGCGGCAAGTACCTGCTGGTGTTCGACCCGCTCGACGGTTCCTCGAACATCGACGTCAACGTCTCGGTGGGCAGCATTTTCTCAGTGCTGCGCGCGCCCGATGGCGCCGACCCGGTGACCGAGCAGGACTTCCTGCAGCCGGGAACGGCGCAGGTCGCGGCCGGCTACGCGCTCTACGGCCCCACCACCATGCTGGTGCTGACAGTGGGCAACGGCGTCAACGGCTTCACCCTCGATCCGAACCTCGGTGAATTCTTCCTGACACATCCCGGCCTGCGGGTTCCCGCCGAGACGCAGGAATTTGCCATCAACGCCTCCAACAGCCGCTTCTGGGAAGCGCCGGTGCGGCGCTATATCTCCGAGTGCATGGCCGGCAAGAGCGGCCCGCGCGGCAAGGATTTCAACATGCGCTGGATCGCGTCGATGGTGGCCGAGGCGCACCGCATCCTGATGCGCGGCGGCGTCTTCATGTACCCGCGCGATACCCGGGACCCGGCCAGGCCGGGCCGCCTGCGCCTGCTCTACGAGGCCAACCCGATTGCCTTCCTGATGGAGCAGGCCGGCGGGCGCGCCAGCACCGGCCGGCAGGCGCTGATGTCGGTGGCGCCGGGAGGGCTGCACCAGCGCATCGGCGTGATTTTCGGTTCGCGCAAGGAAGTGGAGCGGATCGAGGACTACCACGCCGACCAGTCCGATCCCGATCTTCCCAATCCCCTGTTCAACGAGCGCAGCCTGTTTCGCGCGTCCGCCTGAGGTTCACGGCCATGTCAGAACGCTACCCCATCATCGCCATCACCGGCTCCTCCGGCGCCGGCACCACGTCGGTGACCCGTACCTTCGAGAATATCTTCCGCCGCGAAGGCGTGAAGTCAGTCGTGATCGAAGGCGACAGCTTCCACCGCTATAACCGAGCCGAGATGAAGGTCAAGATGGCCGAGGCCGAGCGCACCGGCAATATGAACTTCAGCCACTTCGGCCCGGAGAACAACCTGTTCGCCGACCTGGAAAACCTGTTCCGCTCCTATGCGGAATGCGGCACCGGCACGCGCCGGCACTACCTGCACAGCGCCGAGGAGGCCGCCCCGTTCGTGCAGGAGCCGGGCACCTTCACAGAGTGGGAGCCATTGCCCGCCGACACCGACCTGCTGTTCTACGAGGGCCTGCACGGCGGCGTTGTCACCGACGAGGTCGACGTCGCCAGGTATCCCAACCTGCTGATCGGAGTGGTGCCGGTCATCAACCTGGAATGGATCCAGAAGCTCTGGCGCGACAAGAAGCAGCGCGGCTACTCGACCGAGGCGGTGACCGACACCATCCTGCGCCGCATGCCGGACTACGTGAACTACATTTGCCCGCAGTTCTCGCGCACGCATGTGAACTTCCAGCGCGTGCCGTGCGTGGACACCTCCAATCCCTTTATCTCGCGCGAGATCCCCGCGCCGGATGAAAGCATGGTGGTGATCCGCTTCGCCAACCCGAAGGGCATCGATTTCCAGTACCTGCTGAGCATGATCCACGACTCCTTCATGTCGCGCGCCAACACCATCGTGGTGCCGGGCGGGAAGATGGAACTGGCCATGCAGCTGATCTTCACGCCGTTCGTGCTGCGCATGATGGAGCGCCGCAAGCGCGCCGCCCTGTAAGCCGCAGCGTTGCCAGGACACCAAATATGAATGCACCCGAACGTATCGACTCCGCGGCCCGCTGCGCCAACGCGCTGCGATTCCTCGCCGCCGACGCGGTGGAACAGGCCAGGTCCGGCCACCCCGGCGCGCCCATGGGCATGGCCGAGATGGCCGAGGTCCTGTGGCGCCGCCACCTGCGCCACAACCCGTCCAACCCGGCCTGGCCCGACCGTGACCGCTTCGTGCTGTCCAACGGCCATGCTTCCATGTTGCAGTACGCGCTGCTGCACCTCACCGGCTACGACCTGCCCATGTCGCAGCTGCGCCAGTTCCGCCAGCTGCACGCGGCCACGCCGGGACATCCGGAACTCGGCGTGACGCCCGGCGTGGAAACCACGACCGGCCCGCTGGGGCAGGGCCTGGCCAATGCCGTCGGCATGGCGCTGGCGGAGAAGCTGCTGGCCGCCACCTTCAACCGGCCCGGCTTCGACATCGTCGACCATCGCACCTATGTCTTCCTGGGTGATGGCTGCCTGATGGAGGGCCTCAGCCATGAGGCCTGCTCGCTGGCGGGCACGCTCGGGCTGGGCAAGCTGGTCTGCCTGTACGACGACAACGGCATCTCCATCGACGGCGACGTTGCCGGCTGGTTCGCCGACGACACGCCGAAGCGCTTTGCCGCATACGGCTGGCATGTGATCGACGGTGTCGACGGGCATGACGCGCATGCCATCGATGCCGCGCTGCACGCGGCCAGGGCGGAGCGCGGCCGGCCTACGCTGATCTGCTGCCGCACCGTGATCGGCCAGGGCGCCCCGGCCAAGGCCGGCGGCCACGATGTGCATGGCGCGCCGCTGGGCGCGGCGGAAATCGCCGCCATGCGCGAGGCGCTGGGGTGGGAGGCCGAGCCCTTCACTGTGCCGCCGGACGTGGCCGACGCCTGGGACGCAAGCGTCCAGGGCGCGGCGAGGGAGGCCGAATGGGAGGCGCGCTTCGCCGCCTATCGCGCCGCGCATCCCGAACTGGCCCAGGAATTCCTGCGCCGTGTCGATGGCCGCCTGCCGGAAGGCTTCGATGCGGGAATGATGGCGCTGCTCGACGCGCCCTCGGCACTGCAAGGCAAGATCGCCACGCGCAAGGCCTCGCAGCTCTGCCTTGAGGCGCTGACGGCGGCCTTGCCAGAGCTGCTGGGCGGCTCGGCCGACCTCACCGGTTCCAACCTGACCAACGTGAAGGCGTCGGTCTGGGTCAACCACGAAGGGCACGGCAATTACATCAGCTATGGCGTCCGGGAGTTCGGCATGGCGGCGGTGATGAACGGTGTCGCGCTGCACGGCGGGCTGATCCCCTACGGTGGCACCTTCATGACCTTCTCGGACTACTCGCGCAATGCCATCCGCATGGCGGCGCTGATGCGGCTGCGCGTGATCCATGTGCTGACGCATGATTCGATCGGCCTCGGCGAGGACGGTCCCACCCACCAGCCGGTGGAGCACGCCGCCAGCCTCAGGCTGATCCCCAACAACCAGGTCTGGCGCCCGTGCGACGGCGCCGAGACCGCGTACGCCTGGCAGGCCGCGCTGTTGCGCGAGCACGGTCCCACCTGCCTGGTGCTGTCGCGGCAGGCGTTGACGCCGTTCGAGCGCGATGCGGACCAGCGCGCGGCGATTGCGCGTGGTGGCTACATCTTGCGCGATGCCGCGCCGCCGCGCGTGGTGCTGGTGGCCACCGGCTCCGAAGTGGAGATCGCGGTGCGCGCCGCGCAGGAACTGGCCGATGCGGGGATCGCCGCGCGCGTGGTGTCGATGCCGTGCGTGGAGCTGTTCTACGCGCAGAACGCGGCCTACCGCGCCACGGTGCTGCCGCCGGGCGTGCCGCGCGTCAGCGTGGAGGCGGGTGTCACCTGGTTCTGGCGCGGCGTGGTGGGCGAAGGCGGCGTGGCGTTGGGCCTCGACAGCTTCGGCGAATCCGCCCCGGCCGAGGCGCTGTACCAGCACTTTGGCCTGACCCCGGCGGATGTCGCGGCTGCTGCGCGCGCCTTGCTGGAGGGCACGTCATGACTACCGTATCCCTGCCTTGCGCCGCGGTGCTGATCGACCTGGACGGCACGCTGGTCGACAGCGCCCCGGACATCGTCGAGGCCGCCAACCGCATGCTGGCTGACCTCGGCAGCCCGCCGCTGCCGTTCGACACCGTGGCCGGCTTTATCGGCCGCGGTGTGCCCAACCTCGTGCTGCGCGTGCTGGAGACCGCTCGGCTGGCGGTGGCGCCCGCCGATGCCGAGGCGCTGTTCCATCGCCACTATGACGACACCAACGGCCGCCTGGGATCGGTGTTCCCGGGCGTGGAAGCGGGCCTGGCCGCGCTCAGGCGCGAGGGCTACCGGCTGGCCTGCGTCACCAACAAGCCGCGCGCGCTGGCGGCGCCGCTGCTGGCCATGACAGGACTGGCGCCATACCTGGAAGTGCTGGTGGCGGGCGATTCGATCGCGCAGATGAAGCCGCATCCCGAACCGCTGCGCCATGCCTGCCGCCTGCTCGACGTCGATCCGGCGCAGGGCGTGCTGGTGGGGGACTCGCCGGTGGACGTGGCCGCGGCCCGCGCGGCCGGCATGCCGGTCTGCCTGGTGCGCTACGGCTACGCCGGCCCGGGCGGGCCCGGCGCGCTGGGCGCCGATGCGCTGGTCGATTCCATGGAGGGTTTGCCGGCGCTGCTGACGCCGGCGCGGCTGGCGCCCGCCGCCTGACAGCCGGGGCAGGCCGGCAGAGATACCAGGACAAGTCAACGGAGACGGATGGCAATGACGAATATTTCCCACGCTACGGGGCAACCGAAATCCACGGCGCCGCACACGCTGGCCGCGCTGCTCGCATCCGGCGGGCTGGCGGGCAAGCGGGTCTTTATCCGCGCCGATCTCAACGTCCCGCAGGATGATGCGGGCCGGATCACCGACGACACCCGCATCCGCGCTTCCGTGCCCGCCATCGCGGCCTGCCTGCAGGCGGGGGCCGCGGTGATGGTCACCTCGCACCTGGGCCGTCCCGAGGAAGGCCAGCCGGACCCGCGCCACAGCCTGGCGCCGGTGGGCCGCCGGCTGTCGGAGCTGCTGGGCCGGCAGGTGCCGCTGCTGTCCGGCTGGACCGCGGGCGGCTTCCAGGTACCGCCCGGCCAGCTGGTGCTGCTGGAAAACTGCCGCGTCAACAAGGGCGAGAAGAGGAACAGCGACGAACTGGCGCAGAAGATGGCCGCACTGTGCGATATCTACGTCAACGATGCCTTCGGCACCGCGCACCGAGCCGAGGCCACCACCCACGGCATCGCGAGGTATGCCCCGATCGCCTGCGCCGGCCCGCTGCTGGCCGCCGAGATCGACGCGCTGGGCAAGGCACTGGGCCAGCCGTCGCGGCCACTGGTGGCGATCGTGGCCGGCTCCAAGGTCTCCACCAAGCTGACCATCCTGAAGTCGCTGGCCGACAAGGTCGACAACCTGATCGTCGGCGGCGGCATTGCCAACACCTTCATGCTGGCCGCTGGCCTGAAGATCGGCAAGTCGCTGGCCGAGCCCGACCTGGTGGCGGACGCCAGGGCCATCATCGACATCATGGCCAGGCGCGGCGCCTCGGTGCCCATCCCCGTCGACGTGGTCTGCGCGAAGGAGTTCAGCGCGACCGCCGCGGCCACAGTCAAGGATGTGAAGGACGTGGCCGACGACGACATGATCCTGGACATCGGTCCCAGGACCGCCGCCCAGCTCGCCGGGCAGCTCAAGTCCGCCGGCACCATCGTCTGGAACGGCCCGGTGGGCGTGTTCGAGTTTGACCAGTTCGGCAACGGCACCAGGGTGCTGGCGCAGGCCATCGCCGATTCCAGGGCGTTCTCGATCGCAGGCGGCGGCGACACGCTGGCCGCCATCGCCAAGTACGGCATTGCCGACCGCGTGGGCTACATCTCCACCGGCGGCGGCGCCTTCCTGGAGTTTCTGGAAGGCAAGAAGCTGCCCGCACTGGACGTGCTGGAGCAGCGCGCCGCCAGCTGACCCCGCATCACCGAATCCGCATCGACCAAAGGAGCTTCACCATGGCACTCATTTCCTTGCGACAGCTGCTGGACCACGCGGGAGAGTTCGGCTACGGCGTCCCGGCGTTCAACGTCAACAACCTGGAGCAGATCCACGCGATCATGGAAGCGGCCGGGGAAACCGACAGCCCGGTCATCCTGCAGGCCTCGGCCGGCGCCCGCAAGTATGCCGGCGAGGCCTACCTGCGCCATATGGTGCTGGCCGCGGCCGAGACCCATCCGGACATCCCCATCGTGCTGCACCAGGACCACGGCTCCAGCCCGGCGGTGTGCCAGGCATCGATCCGCTCCGGTTTTACCAGCGTGATGATGGACGGCTCGCTGCGTGAAGACATGAAGACGCCGGCGGACTACGACTACAACGTCGACGTCACGCGGCGCGTGTGCGAGATGGCTCATGCAATCGGTGTCTCGGTGGAAGGCGAACTGGGTTGCCTGGGCTCGCTCGAAACCGGCCAGGCTGGCGAAGAGGACGGCGTGGGCGCGGCCGGCACGCTGTCGCACGACATGATGCTGACCGACCCGGCGCAGGCGCGCGACTTTGTCGCCCGCACCGGCGTGGATGCGCTGGCCATCGCCATCGGCACCAGCCACGGCGCCTACAAGTTCTCGCGCAAGCCTACCGGCGACATCCTGGCGATGGACCGCATCCGGGATATCCACGCGCAGATCCCGGACACCCATCTCGTGATGCACGGCTCCAGCTCGGTGCCGCAGGAATGGCTGGAGATCATCCGCCAGTACGGCGGCGACATCAAGGAGACCTACGGCGTGCCGGTCGAGGAGATACTGCGCGGCATCAGGATGGGCGTGCGCAAGGTGAATATCGACACCGATATCCGCCTGGCCATGACCGGGGCGATCCGCAAGTCCCTGGCCGAGGACCGCAGCGAATTCGATCCCCGCAAGGCCTTGCTGGCGGCCAAGAAGGGAGCGAAGGGCGTGGTGAAGCTGCGCTTCGAGGCCTTCGGGTGCGCGGGGCAGGCCGCGCGGATCAAGCCGGTGGGGATGGAGAGGATGGCGGGGCGCTATCGCTGACAGTGCTCGCAGCACCACCAACCCATGCATACGTTCCCCTCTCCCGCGCGCGGGAGAGGGGTGGGGGAGAGGGGAGAGGGGCCGGAGCATCAACGAAGCAAAGCCTGCCGGTTGTCACCGCCTTCCCGAGAACGGCGAGGACGTGAAGATCCTGCGTGACAACATGCTGTTCGGCCAGCCGGGCAAGGGCGAGTTCAGCACGTTCTTTATCGGCTATGCCCGCTCTCCCGCCCGGCAACTATGACCGGCTGCTGGATTTCAGCGAGGCGGTCAGCGGCAACCTGTTTTTCGTGCCCTCCGCCTCGCTGCTGGAGGCGCTTGCCGAACGCCGGCCGGACGGCGCCGGTGCTGATACCGGTCAGGCTCCTTAGTTCTGCGTGGCGGTCCGAGATGGCCCGCACGCCCGTCGCTTGCGCAATCGCATCGAGGCGCCAATCCTTGTTGCTATACCCCCTCACGGAGCAACGTCATGGACCAAGCAAGCGAACTGCAAGCCACCGTCGATGCCATGGTGCAGGGCGCCAAAGGCCTGCTGGCCGCCGACGAAAGCGGGCCGACCATCGCCAAGCGATTCGAGCGCATCGGTGTAGCGTCAAATGAAGAAAGCCGCCGGGCGTGGCGCAACCTGCTCCTGTCCACGCCGGGCCTGGGCGAGTTCATCAGCGGCGTGATCCTGTACGAGGAAACACTCGGCCAGCTGGCCGACGATGGCACGCCGCTGCCGGAACTGGCCGCGCGCCAGGGCATCGTGCCCGGGATCAAGGTGGACAAGGGCAAGCTGGCGCTCGCCCATGCGCCCGGCGACGAGATCACCGAGGGCCTCGACGGTCTTGGCAAGCGGCTTGCCGGCTATCGCCAGCAGGGCGCGAGGTTTGCCAAATGGCGCGCCGTCTACAACGTGTCCGACACGCTGCCGGGGCCGCTTGCCATTCACGCCAATGCCGAGGCCCTGGCGCGCTATGCCGCGATCTGCCAGGAAGCGGGCGTCGTGCCGATCGTCGAACCCGAGGTGCTGATGGATGGCGCACACACCATGGCGCGCTGCGCTGCAGTCACCGAAGCCGTGCTGCATGCAGTCTTCGACGCCTTGCAGAGGCACGCGGTGGTGTTCGAGCACATGCTGCTGAAGCCCAGCATGGTGCTTCCCGGCAAGGACGCAGGTCACGCGGCGCCCGAAGAGGTCGCGAAGCAGACCGTGCAGGTGCTCCGGCGCACCGTGCCCGCCGCGGTGCCCGGCGTTTTCTTCCTGTCCGGCGGCCAGACGCCCGCCGAAGCCACGGCCAATCTTGACGCCATGAACCGGCTGGGCCCGTTGCCCTGGCGGCTGAGCTTCTCCTACGGGCGCGCCTTGCAGGAGCCGCCATTGCTGGCCTGGCGCGGCGAGGCCAGCAATGCGGGGCAGGCACAACAGGCGCTGCTGCAGCGCTCGCGGCTGAATGGCATGGCGTGCCTCGGGCAGTACGAAGCCGCAATGGAAAATGCGGGGAGTTGAACCTTCCGCAATGCGCTGGCGGTGCTTGTCGCCGACCGGCGCGCATGCCCCGGCGGCTGCCGGGCCGGTTGCAGTTACTTCGCGCTCGATTGAAAGACTTTCCCGCTACACGCCGGGAGGGCGTGTGATGCCGTCATCCAGGTGATACCCGGGTGTACCGCTTCTGCAACGCCGGACATATTTCGCACTCCACCTCCGTCTCGTCACCTGCGTACTGGCACGCCGAATGCAGACGCAGCCACCGGGAGATAGCGCCGGGCCGGTCCCGCTGCCGCTATCCCGTCCCCCGGAGACATCGTGGAGAAGACAAATGTCAAAAGACATGCAAAGCAAAGTTTCGCCAGCGACTTTCAGACTGGCACCCCTCATCGTCGTGTCGGCGGCCGGCCTGGTGCTGAGTGCCTGCGGCGGCGGAGGGGACGATAATCCGCCCCCGCCGTCAAAGACGCCGGTAGCCTGCCAGAACCTGCCGGGCAAGACTGTCGCCGCGGGCAGTATCGGCCTTCCGACCAACGGCGCGACCGTTGCCGATGCCGTCATGGTGCCGGCTACCGGTGGCGGCCAGCTGGGTACTGGCGCGTACTGCAAGGTGACCGGGACGATCGCACCGGTCGACCCCACGGCGCCGTCGATCCGGTTCGAGGTCGACATGCCCGCCAGTTGGAACCAGAAGGTCGTCATGTTCGGTGGCGGCGGCTATGACGGCACGATCCCCAATACCGCGGGCAATGTTCCGGCGGGCCCGACCGACCAGCCCTCGCCACTGGCGCGCGGCTATGCCACCTTCGCCAGCGATTCGGGGCACCAGGCGGGCGCGCTCGGCAGCCGCGACGGTTCGTTCGGGACCAATGACGAGGCGGTCCGCAATTTCTCCAGCGACGCGCTGAAGAAGACGCGCGACGTCGCGATCGCGCTGATCCAGATGCACTACCAGGCCGACGGCCCGAAGAAGGCCTACTTTGCCGGCGGCTCGAGCGGCGGCCGCGAGGCGCTGGCCGTGGTGCAGCGCTGGCCGCAGGACTGGGATGGTGCCATCGTGCTTTACCCCGCCTGGAATGCTGCCAGCCTGGACCTGCAGTTCGGCCGCATCACCCGCGCGCTGGCAGCGCCGGGTGCATACCCGAACCAGCCCAAGCGCAAGGTGCTCTACGATGCCGCCATCGCCGCGTGCGATGACCTCGATGGCGTCAAGGACGGCCTGATCAGCAATATCGCTGCCTGCAACGCCAGCTTCGACCCGTCAACGGCGATGCTCAATGGCCAGCCAGTCCGCTGTGCCAACGGCGCCGACACGGGTGACACCTGCCTGTCCGACGCGCAGATCAGCGCGCTGAAGGTCTACGCTTCGCAGATCGTGTTCGGCTATGCGCTGGGCAGCGGCGAGACGCAGTATCCGGGCTTCAACGTCTGGGGCGCCGATCTGGGCATGGCCGGCAACGCAACGGTCCAGCCCACGGTGATTGCGCTGGCGCTCAACACCGATGCCCCGGCCAACCCGATGCCGAACACCGCGCCGTACTTCAGTGTGTTCTGGGACCAGTGGGTGCGCTACTTTGTCACTCGTGATCCGACCTTCAACTCGCTGACGCTTGACCCGCAGAACCCGGGCCCATGGCAGGACCGCATCAGCCAGCTGACCGCCTTGCAGGACATCAACAAGACCGACCTGTCCGCGTTCATGAACAAGGGCGGCAAGATCCTGATGGCCCACGGCATGTCCGACGCACTGGTCAGCACGCGCGCGACGGAGGACTACTTCACGCGGGTGCAGGGCGCGATGGGTGCTGGCAATGTCAGCAACTTCATGCGCTACTACGAGATCCCGGGCTATGGGCACGCGACCAGCTCCGTGTTCAATGCCTCGTGGGACTCGCTGACCGCACTGGAAAAGTGGGTCGAGCAGGGCACCGCGCCGGCTTCGCTGACGGTGACCGACACGGTTGGCGTGCCGGGCCGCACGCGTCCGCTGTGTGAGTATCCGAACTGGCCAAAGTACAACGGTGCCGGCGACGTAAACGTGGCAGCCAGCTTTAGCTGCGCGACGCAATAACCGCACGCAGGTGCAAGAGAAAGGGGCGGGCCCGTGCGGCCTGCCTTTTTTGCTTTCCGTTAGCCGGCGCTGCGCATTGACTGCGCCAGTTCGGCGTACCCCCGTGCCTCCAGCGCTTCCGCAGCGCCCAGCCGGTCGCGCAGTTCCCGGTTCTGGCTCAGCTTGACCTTGCCCTGCAGCGAGGTCACGGCGATCTCGATGCCGACGATATGGCGCAGCAGGCCGTCAATGAACTCGGGTGCGGAATCGCCCATCTTCCACGGCCGCGATTCGTCCGCCTCGTGCCGGCGCGTCAGGCGCGCGACGAGGCGCCTGACGAAGCGTTCGTCGTCATGCACGGTGAGCGTGCCGTGCGCGTGTACCACCTCGTAGTTCCAGGTCGGCACCAGGCGATGCGACTCGTGCTTGCTCGGGTACCAGTTCGGCGAGATATACGCCTGTGCGCCGCGAAACACGACCATGACCGGCGTGCCCGAAGGGCAGCGCTGCCAGAGCGGGTTGGCGCGGGCCACGTGGGCGGTGAGTATGCCGTGCGTGCCGGCATCGGCATCGAACTCGAACGGGATGTGGTCGGCATCCAGCGCGCCGTTTGCCTGGGTGACCAGCATGCCGAGCGGATGCGCGCGGATGATGCGCGCGAGTTCATCGGGGCGGGATTCGGCGAAGTGGGCAGGGATGTACATGGGGCGAATCGTGGGCGATGGAGTCGTGGATACTGTCGCCTGTAACTGGCACAATCGGAAGATCCAGTTTTCTACATTCTTTATGGGCCAGTCACCACCGCCTACTCGACCGCCTACCCGACCGCCTACCAGTAACCGGCCCGGCGCTACGGGCGCGGGGCGCCGGATCTACGACCTGCTACGCAGCCAGATCGCGGACGGCACGCTGCCGCCTGGCGCGCCGGCACCGTCCACGCGGGCGTTGGCGGCAGAGCTGGCCGTGTCCCGGACCACGGTCACTGCAGCTTACGAGCAGCTGGCGGCAGAGGGCTTTCTGGTTACATCAGCAGGGCGGGCGGCGCGGGTTGCCAGCGCGCTGGCAACGCCGGCACCGGCCACGGCGGCCACGGCGGTTATAAAGCAGCGGCCCACGTCACGGTTGCCCTTGTCCCGGTTTGGACGCCGGCTGGCGGGCCTCGGCATGCCGGGATTGCCCGACGCGGAACCGCTTCGCTTTGACTTCCGCTATGGGGCGGTGGCGTCCCGGGATTTCCCCACGCTGCCCTGGCGGCGCGCCTACCAGGCCGAACTGCTGCGCCAGCAGGACGGCCTCTACTACGCCGCGCCGGAAGGCGATGTGGCGCTGCGGCGCGCGCTCCAGGGCTATCTGCGACGGGCCCGGGGGCTTGCCTGCGACGCCGCGCAGATCGTGGTGGTGAATGGCTCGCAGCAGGCCATCGACCTGTGCGCGCGATTGCTGCTGGATACCGGCGACGCCTTCGTCTTTGAAGACCCCGGCTACCTGATGGCCCGATGCTGCTTCGCGGCCACCGGCGCCACGTGCCTGCCCACGCCCGTGGACGAGCATGGCCTGGATACCGCCAGCCTGCCGCAGGACGAGCGCGTCCGTCTGGCTTACGTGACACCGTCGCACCAGTTCCCCCTGGGCGGCGTGCTGCCGGTCGGCCGGCGCGTGGAGTTGCTGCAATGGGCACAGCGCCATGACGCCTGGATCGTCGAAGACGACTACGACGGCGAGTTCCGATACGGCCAGCGCCCGATCGACACGCTGCGCTCGATCGACACCGACGGGCGCGTGATCTACGTCGGCACCGTGTCCAAGGCACTGTCGCCGCAACTGCGGCTCGGCTACGTGGTGCTGCCGGCCGGTCTGGTGCCGGTATTCCGGCAGGCCAAGCGGTTGTCCGACCGCCATGCACCCGTGCTGGAGCAGCGCGTGCTGGCCGCGCTGATCGAAAGCGGTGCCTACGAACGCCATGTGCGGCGCATGCGCCGCGAGAATGAGCGCCGCCGTGCGGCCTTGCTGGATGGCATTGCCCGCTACCTGCCCGCGGACGCGCAGGTCAGCGGCACCGCGGCCGGCCTGCATGTGGTGCTGTGGCTGCCGTCCCTGCGTCCGCAGGATGAGCCGGCGCTGGTGGCCGCTGCGCGGCAGCAGGAAGTGGGCGTCTATCCGTTGTCGCCGTTGTTTGCCATGCCGCGGGCGCAAGGCCGGCCGCCCGGGCTGGTGCTGGGCTATGCCAGCCTGACGACCGGGCAGATCTTGCAGGGCATGCGTACGCTCGGCACGGTCATCGCGGCGATGAACCGATCCGGGCGCCGGCAAGACTAACAGGGAGCAAACCGCAGGAGATAAGCATGTCGCACATCACTTATCCCAACGAAAGCGCCGAATACCGCAAGGCGCGCAACGCGCTGGTTGACGAGGAAATTGCATTGCGCAGGCATATCGAGGCCGTCACGGCACAACGCCGCGCGCTGCCGCCAGGCGGCGAAGTGCCGGAGGACTACCGGTTCGAGCGGATCGGCGCCAACGGTATGCCCGAAAAGGTCGAGATGTCGAAACTCTTCGGCCCCCATCGCACCCTGATCCTGTACAGCTTCATGTACGGCCCCGACCGCGACACGCCGTGCCCGATGTGTACGCTCTTGCTCGACTCCGTCAACGGCGCGGCAAGGCATATCGGCCAGCGCGCCTCGCTGTATATCGTGGCCAAGTCGCCAATCGCCCGGCTGGTCGCGTGGGCGCGCGAGCGGGGATGGGCGCATTTGCAGTTCCTCTCGACCGCCGGCAACAGCTACGTCGCCGACTATTTCGGAGACTCAACCAAACTGCCGGCGGAGATACGGACGTTGCGCGGCGGGAAGGCCGGCGAGGAGTGGGACGATACCGCATTCAACGTATTCCGCCTCGACAACGGCAAGGTCCGCCATTTCTGGGGCAGCGACCTGACCTGGGCGCCCTCGGAGCCTGGCACGGACCACCGCTCCGGCGATGCCGTCAGTGCGCTCTGGGGCCTGCTCGACATGACCCCCGAGGGGCGTGGGCAGTTCATGCCAAAACTTGCCTATTAGCGTCCCCCGAGCGTCCCCCGAGCGTCCCACGCGCGACCCCCTGAGCGTCCCACGCGCGACCTCCTTTCCGTCACCGAATGCCGGAAACCGCAGGCCACCGGAATGGCCTGCGCGGCCATCACTTCTCCTGCATCTTGGCGGCCTTGACGATCTCGCCCAGTCGCTTCCGTTCCGCGCTGACGAACTTCACGAAGTCCGCACGCGTGCCGCCGATGGGCTCGATGCCCACGGCCTTGAGCTTTGCCGAGGCGTCCGGATCTTTCATGGCCTTGTCTACCGCTGCGGCAACCTTGTCGAGGATGGCGTTAGGCGTACCCTTCGGCGCGTGGATGCCCGCCCAGTGGGCGATCTGCAAGTCCGGAAAGCCTTGCTCGACGGCGGTGGAGAGCTGGGGGTAGGCCGAGATGCGCTGCGTCCAGGTGGTCGCCAGCGCCTTGAACTTGCCTTCCTGCAGGATATGCGGCAGCGCGATGATACTGGCCTCTGAGGTGCCTTCGACCTGGCCGCCCAGTACTGCCGTGGTGCTCTCCGACCCGCTCTTGTACGGCACCGGCTGCAGCTTCGCGCCGTATTTCACGTTAAGGATTTCGGCGACGAAGTGGGGCGTGCTGCCGGTCCCCGCGGTGGCGAAGTTGAAGCCGTTCCCTTTCCTGGATGCCTCGACAAAGTCGCGCAGGTCCTTGTAGGGCGCGTTCTTCGGCACCACGATGACCGACGGAGCCAGGCCGATCATGGCGACGGGAACCAGGTCGTCGTCCTTGAACGGGATCGACTTCTTGATCATGCTGTTGGAAATGACACCGGCGGCGCTGATCAGGAAGGTGTAGCCATCGGGCTTGCTCTTGGCCACCATGTCTGCGCCGACGGTGCCGCCCGCGCCGGGGCGGTTTTCGACCAGTACGGTCTGGCCCAGCTCCTTGGAAGCCCCCTCGGCCGCCGCGCGCGCCATCAGGTCATTGGCGCCGCCGGCGGCAAATGGCACGACAAAGCGGATCGGCTTGGCCGGCCACTGGCCCTGGGCGCAAGCGGGCGCGGCTGCGATCAGGCTTGCCGTGGCAAGCAGGCCCAGGGTGAATCGGCATTTTATTGTCAAGGCATGTCTCCGTCTGTGGGTCGGTGATTCGGGCTCATCATACCGTCGCTTGCCTGACAAAGACTTTTCGGATCGCTGGGCGTCGCGTCCTCAGTGCTTGTGCGCTGCCGGCGCTTTCAGGTCGGGCACGGTGACGTTGACGATCTCGGTGGCCAGGATCTTGTGGTTGGGATCGGCCAGTTCGAGCCGGAGCTTGTGCGCACCAGGCGTCAGCCCGACCACGATGATGGGATCCTGGCTGGTATGGGCCCAGGTGCCGGGTGTCTCGTCAACCGTGACATGCAGGTGCCCGATCCGCGGGGATAGTTCGGCGGCGGTCTTGCCAAAGACAGGCATGACACGGAAATGCTCGGTGCGGAACTGGACGATGACGACACCGCGGGCAAGCGGTTCGGGCAGCGGCGCGTACGGAACCAGCCTGGGGGCGGGCTCCGATGCCAGCGGGAGAACTGCGGGAGGGGACCTGGTATCTGGCGCCGCCTGGGCGAACGCGATGAGGCTGAATGCCGCGCCGGCTGCGGCGACTGACAGGTCTCGGAGTAGATGGGGCATGATGCGTTCCTTTTTCTTCGCAAGGCGGATTGCCTCGGCGCGCGAGGCTGTTTCGCTCCTCGCGCGTAAGTACAGAGTAGTGTGTTCGTGACGACTTTCATGCGATCGCTGCCGGATGTGGCGTCGCGTTCCCAACATGGCGGTTGAGATACAACACGCAGGCTGATCGCTGCAACCATGTCACGCCGTAGCCATGCGCCATATGCGCGGGCCGCTCTCGTGGACGCTGTCACCGGTGGCATCCACGGCGACGACGACGGGCAGGTTCTCCACGTCGAACTCGTAGATGGCTTCCATGCCGAGATCGCCAAACGCCAGTACCCGGGAGGATCGGACCGCCTTGGAGATCAGGTACGCGGCGCCTCCGGTTGCCGCCAGATAGACGCAGCGGTTCCTGACGATGGCACGGATCGCAGCTGGCCCGCGTTCGGCTTTGCCGATCATGCCGAGCAGGCCGGTGGCGCCGAGCATGCGGTCCGCAAACTTGTCCATCCGTGTTGACGTGGTGGGGCCGCAGGGGCCGACCACCTCATCGCGCACGGGGTCGACGGGGCCGACGTAGTAGATCATGCGATTGCGGAAGTCGACCGGTAGCGGCTCGCCACGCGACAGCATCTCGTCGATGCGCTTGTGGGCGGCATCGCGTCCGGTCAGCATGCGGCCCGACAGCAGCAGCGTCTCCCCGGCGCGCCAGCTGCCGGCTTCCTCCCGGGTCAGGGTGTTCAGGTCCACCCGGCGGATTGCCGTGCCATCGGGCATTGGCAGCTCCGGCCAGATATCGGGAGACGGGGGTGTCAGCATGACCGGACCGCTGCCGTCGAGTTCGAAGCGCGCGTGTCGCGTTGCCGCGCAGTTAGGGACGACGGCGACCGGCATGCTTGCCGCATGCGTGGGGTAGGTCTCGATCTTGACGTCGAGCACCGTGGTCAATCCGCCGAGGCCCTGCGCGCCGATGCCAAGCGCATTGATGCGGTCGTGGATATCGATGCGCATCGCTTCCACCGGATTCCGCGGGCCCCGGGCCTTGAGTTCGAGCATGTCTGGCGGCGCCGTCAGGCTCTGCTTGGCCAGCAGCATGGCTTTCTCGGCCGTGCCGCCGACGCCGATGCCAAGCACGCCCGGCGGACACCAGCCCGCGCCCATCGACGGCACCATGCCGACGATCCAGTCCGCGACCGAATCGCTGGGCATGAGCACGGCGAACTTGCTCTTGTTCTCGCTGCCGCCGCCTTTCGCCATCACGTCCACGACAACCGTATTGCCCGGCACGAGTTCGACGTGGACGACCGCCGGCGTGTTGTCGCCGGTATTGCGCCGCGTGAACAGCGGATCTTCGACGATGCTGGCACGCAGCGTATTGTCCGGGTCGAGATAGGCCCGGCGCACGCCCGCATTGGCCGCGTCGATGACGCCCGACGGAAATCCGTCGAGACGCACGTCCATGCCGACGCGGACAAACAGGTTGACGATGCCCGTATCCTGGCAGATCGGACGCCTGCCCTCCGCGCACATCCGCGAGTTGATCAGGATCTGCGCAATCGCTTGCCTTGCCGGCTCGCTGGCTTCTCGTTCATAGGCGCGGGCAAGGTGCCGAATGAATTCCGGCGGGTGATAGTGGCTGATGAACTGCAGTGCCGCGGCGATGCTGTCGACAAAGTCTTCATACGAAACGACGGTGGTCACGGTGCCGGCCTCCGCCTTCAGAAGCGCTGCTCGCGGAACAGGCCGAGCTTCTCCTGCGCGACGCGATCGGAGTACGAGAACAACACAAGATCCCGCTCGGCATGCAGCGTGAACCGGCTCCAGCCCGGTACGACGACAATATCGTGCGGCGCGAAGTCCAGCCTTTGATCGCCGATCATCGCGTAGCCGGTACCTTCCACGCAGATAAAGACGGTGCTATCGGTTGAGCGGTATGGCAAGGTGCCGAAGCCGGAGGGAAGCAGCCGGATCATGGTGGCGATGGTCGGCATGGCCCAGCCGCCGTCCACCGGGTTTGTGTAGCGCATCAGGTAGCCGGCGTGCGGATCCGGTTCGCCGGCATGGGGCAGCGCGTACAGCGCTTCGCGCGTGCGCGCGTAGGGATAGTTGAATACCGGTGAGTTCAGCGTAGACGGCTGATAGCCCACCGGCATCAGGCCCGAGCCGTAGCGCGCCAGCGCATCGCCGGCGGGCCGCGTGACCGGCGCTTCGTCGGCATCGAACTCCTCGCGGAAGCCGCCGTTGAAAAACGACACGATGGGAATGTCGAGCCCATCGACCCAGACCATTGGCGCGCTGCCCTCGTGGCCATGATGGTGCCAGGTCCATGCGGGGGTGATGACGAAGTCGCCGGGCTCCATGCAGGTCTTCTCGCCGTCGACCGCGGTGTAGGCGCCCGAGCCTTCCACGATGAAGCGCAGTGCCGACTGGCTATGGCGGTGCGCCGGCGCGACTTCTCCGGGCAGGATCAACTGCAGGCCGGCATACAGGGTGTTGGTGATGCGCGACGTGCCTGGCAGGCCGGGGTTCTCCATCAGCAGTACGCGCCGCTCGGCTTCTTCGGCCGAAATCAGCGTCGCGGATTCCATCAGGTACGGGCGCGCCGTGGCATAGGCCCAGCGGTGTGCCACGCCGGCCGGCGTGGGCTCCACCGGGATCAGCTTGCGCAACCGGGTCCAGAGGGCGGCCATCGCGTGCGGTTCCAGGTCGCGGTAGAAGGCATCGCGCCGGTTTGAAAGGTCGGGAGTGGGGTTCGTGGTCATGATCGGATGCCTCTGGCGGCAGTATCAGTGGGCGGCAACGTAGTCCGGCTGCGCGCTCGGCGCCGCAAGGCGGAAGGCCTCGTGGCGCATGCAGTGCGCGTAGGCCTGGCGCACGCGCGGGAATGGTCCGAGGCTGAACGTCGCGCGCAGCGCGTTGGCGACCTGCGGCACCAGGCAGCAGTCGGCCAGCGTGGGTGCGTCGCCGACGCACCAGCCGCCGTCCGCCGGCAGCCAGGGCTCCAGGGCGCTGAAGCCCGCGTCGAGCCAGTGCGCGACCCATTCGGATCCGGCGGCCTCATCGATCCCAAGCGGGTTGCCGAGGTACTTGCGCACGCGCATGTTGTTCAACGGGTGCATGTCGCAGGCGATGGTCAGCGCAATCTCCAGCACGCGCGTGCGGGCCGGGCCGTCGGCAGGTATCAACCGCGGCACTGGCCACTTGCGGTCGAGGTGGTCGATGATCGCCAGGGACTGCGTGATAGTCTCGCCGCCGTCGTGCAGCACCGGCACCAGCTGGTTCGGGTTGCGTGCCTTGTATCCGGGCTGGTGCTGTTCGCCGGCGCGCAGGTTGACGCCGACATGGTTCCAGGGGATACCCTTAAGCGCCATGGCGATGCGTACCCGGTATGCCGCGGAGCTATTGAAGAAGTCGTACAGGTCCATGGTCAGCCCGCCTTCACGCGACACGCACTTCGATGCTGGTGAGCCCGTCGATGCCGCCACGCATGACCTCGCCGCTGCTTACCGGTCCGACACCCTCCGGGGTGCCGGTGAAGATCAGGTCGCCGGGCTGCAGTTCGAACAGCGTCGACAGGTTGGCGACGATTTCCGGCACCGACCAGATCAGCTTGTCCAGGCTGCTGCGCTGGCGGTCCTGGCCATCGACCTGCAGCCAGATGGCGCCGCCGGCGGGATGGCCGACCTCGGTGGCGGGATGCAGCAGCGAGACCGGCGCGGACTGGTCGAAGGCCTTGCCGGGCTCCCAGGGTCGGCCGCGGTCGCGCGCCGCGATCTGCAGGTCGCGCCGCGTCATGTCGATGCCGACCCCATAGCCCCAGATGTGCGAATTGGCGTCCTCGACCGCAATGTTGCGCCCCGCGCGGCCGATCGCCGCCACGAGTTCGATCTCGAAATGGAACTGTCCGGTCGCCGGCGGATAGTCGACCTGCGCGCCGGCGCCCTCCGGCGCGACCACGGTCGCATCGGCAGGCTTGCAGAAGAAGAAGGGCGCTTCCCGGCTCGGGTCCATGCCCATCTCGCGGACGTGCGCGGCGTAGTTGCGGCCGACGCAGTAGATGCGGCGCACGGGAAACTGGCCGTTGCCACCGGCGACGGGAATGGTGACAGTGGGAACGGGCGGAACGACAAAGGTCATGTGGGACTCCAGGTTTCGGGATCGGGATTCGTCATGCATGGCGGTGTTCAGGCGGACAGGCAGGTCTCTGCCTTCCAGCCATACAGCCACTCCAGCGCGTCGTAGAAGCGCTCCGGCGAGCGGCCCTTCCACAGGGCATTGCGCACCAGCCGCTCCACGCCGGATGCGTGGCACAGGCGGCCGAACTCGCGGGTGGAAAGCACCACGCGCGCCGTGCGGGTGATGCGGGCGTCCTGGTACAGCGAGAACGCGCGCAGCAGGTCGCCGTCGCAGGCGCGTACCGCGGCGCCAAGCGTGACGGCGTCTTCCACGGCCATGCAGGCTCCCTGTGCCAGGTATTGCAGCAGCGGATGGGCGGCGTCTCCGAGCATGGTGATGGCGCCGTGCGTCCATTGGCCGATCGGCTCGCGGTCTGCCGTGGCCCAGCGGCGCCACGTCGGCGGCAGCGACAGCAGGCCGAAGGGCCGGGCATCGATGCCCTGGAAGTAGGACAGCACCTCTTCCTGGCTGCCGTCGCTGACGCCCCAGGTCTCCTGCTGGCGGCTATGGAAGGTCACCACAAGGTTGTACTGCTCGCCGGCGCGGACCGGGTAATGCACCACATGGCAGTTCGGCCCGACCCAGAGCACCGGCGCGTTCCATTGCATGTCGCGGGGGAACTGCGCGGCATCGATCACGGCGCGGTACACCACATGCCCGGATACGCGCGGCGGATCGCCGACCAGTTGCTGGCGGATGGCGGACTTCACGCCGTCGGCAGCAACCAGGGCACAGCCGCGATAGGTGTTGCCGTGTTCGTCGAACGCAGTGACGCCGCTGTCCGACTGACTGACCTCGACAATGCGGGTCGCGGTGACGAATTCGATCCGGTCGGTCTCGCGCACGCCTTCGAGCAGCGTGCTGTGGACGTCGGCGCGATGCGTGACCGCATACGGGTTGCCGAAGCGCTTGCGAAAGGCCGCGCCAACGGGAATGTCGGCGATGGTGCCGCCGTCGACGGCGTCGACCATCATCATGTGATCGGTGTAGACGGCATGCGCGCGCGTGCGCTCGCCCACGCCGAGCGCGTCGAATGCGGCGAAGGCATTGGGGCCGAACTGCACGCCCGCACCGATTTCACCGATGACGCTGGCCTGCTCCAGCACCTTGACATGACAGCCCTCGCGCGCCAGCGCAAGCGCCGCCGCGAGGCCTCCGATGCCGCCGCCAACGACGAGCACCGGGTTGGATTGGGTGGAAATACGCATGAGACTCCTTGCTTCTTCAGGCGACACGGGTCACGACGAGCCGTGACCGCCGTCGCGTACAACGAATGGATGGAAGGGAAGCGGGGTAGCGGTCGATAGCGGTCGATAGCGGTCGATAGCGACCGTCAGCGACCGTCAGCGACCGTCCAGCGCCGCGGGCAGCGCGGTCCTTTCGGCCGGTGCGTCACCGTGAGCCGGGGTCGCGGCCTGGGCCACGCGCAGCACCAGGATCGCGGCGGCGGCAATGGCGGCTGGAACGGCACTGCACAGGAAGATGGTCTTGATGCTGAAGCCGCTGGCGAGCAAGGCGCCGACGATGAGCGGGCCGGTGACCTGGCCCATGCGGCCCAGCGCCATCGCCCAGCCCACCCCGGTGGCGCGCATGCCGCTGGGGTAGCTCAGCACGGCCAGGCCCAGCAGGCCCGAACTGCCGGCACCCATGAACACGCCGCACAGCGTGGCGGCGATCGCAAGCGGGGCCAGCGAATCGGTGACGTAACCCAGGCCGGACACGCTGAGCGCGCCGAGCATGAACAGCAGCGGCAGCGTCAGGTACGGGCCGAAACGGTCCACCAGGCGGCCCCCGGCGGCGGTGCCGGCGACGCTGCCGAGATTGATCAGGGCGACCACCAGCGCGGCATCGTGTTCGCCGACGCCCTCGCCGCGCAGCAGCGCGGGCGTCCACAGCACCAGCACGATCAAGAGCACAAAGCACATGAAGAAGCCGGTCCAGAGCAGCAGCGTGGAAGCGAGACGCCCACCTGACAGGAGTTCCCGGAAGGGCAGGCCACGCACGTTTTCCTCGGCGTCGACATAGCTCGCATTGCAGTCGGGCGCGGACGATCGGCCCGCGATGCGCGCGACGATAGCTCGCACGGCATCCTGGCCGCCCTTGCGCTTGAGCAGGAACGGCAGCGACTCCGGCAGGCCGACGATGACCAGTACAGCCAGCGCCAGCGGCAGCACGCCGCCGAGATAAAACAGTGCCGGCCAGCCGTAGTGCGGCACGATGTGCGAACTGGCGAGAGCGCCCACGGCACCGCCCAGCGGGAAGCCGGCATAGAGCACGCCGGTCATCATGCCGCGCATGCGCCGCGGCGTGTATTCGGCGGACAGCGCCAGCAGGTTCGGAATCGCGCCACCCAGGCCAAGGCCAGCGACGAAGCGCACCAGCAGCAGTTCCGGCAGCGTGGGCGCATGCGGCGTCAGCAGCGAGAACACAGCAAAGATCACGATGGACGCCGCCAGCAGCCAGCGGCGGCCAAAGCGATCGGCAAGCGGTCCGAGCAGGAAGGCGCCAACCATGGCGCCCAGCAGGCCCGCGGAGAAGACCTGCCCGAAAAGTGCGATGGGAATGTCGAGCGAGGATGACATGGCCTTGGCCGCAAAGCCGATCGCCTGCGTGTCGAAGCCATCCATCAGCACGATCAGGAAGCAGACGATAAAGATGCGAAGGCGATAAGCGCCAAGTGGCCGAGCGTCGATCACCGACGCAATGCTGATCGGGGGCGGGTACATGTGTCTCCTTGGATGCGCGGTGCTATGTCTTGTAGTCAGGTCGTGTTCCGTTGGCATTTGCCGCGCTACGGGCCAATCCGGATGACCGAAGTCTCGTTTCTTCCCTATCATTCGGCAATCAAATGACGGGAATGACGGTCATGAGCGAAATGGATAACTTCGATATGAACCTGCTGCGCGTGTTCGACGCGCTGTGGCGGCATGGTCACCTGGGGCGAGCGGCGGAGGAGGTTGGCGTGAGCCAGCCGGCCATGTCGCACGCGTTGCAGCGGATGCGCGACCAGCTCGGCGATCCGCTGTTCCTGAAAGTGCGAAAAGGGATGCAGCCGTCGCCCCGCGCGGTAACGCTGGCGCCGGTAGTGCAGGGCGTGCTGGCGCAGGTGCGGGAGCATCTGTTGACGGCCCCGCGCTTCGAGCCCGCGCAGGCTCGCCGGACCTTTACGCTGGCCCTGTCCGACGTGGGCGAAGCGGCATTCCTGCCGCGCCTGCTGGCCCGGCTGATGAAAGAGGCGCCCCATGTGGACGTGCGCACGGTGTCGGCGCGGCACACGGACATCATGGATCAGCTCGAACGCGGCAGGATCGACCTGGCCATTGGCTACTACCCGGACCTCGGCGGCTCGGACGTGTTCCAGCAGCGCCTGTTCCGGCACGGGTTCGTGTGTTTGGCGCGAAGGGACCATCCGAGCGCAAGGGGACGCATGACGGCGGAACAGTTCCGTGCGCTACCTCATGCCGTGATCCAGAGCGAAAGCCGTAGCCAGGAGATCGTCGAGGAATACCTGCGGCAGCATGGCATCGTGCGCCGCGAACTGCTGCGCTCCCCGCATTTCCTGAGCATCCCGCTCGTGGTCGCATCGACCGACCTCGTCGTCACGGTGCCGCTGCCGGTGGGCGAGCTGTTCGCGCGCATCGCGGATGTGCAGGTCCTCCAGCCACCGTTTCCGATTCCCGCTTTCGACCTCAGGCAACACTGGCACCGCTGCCAGCATGACGATCCGGGCAATCGCTGGCTGCGGGGGCTTACGCAGGAGTTGTTCGGTGAAACAACGGGCGAGCAGGAATGAGATGGCGGCCCGGTCAACCTGGCCCTAAACTGCCCCGAAGCCCCAATCCCCCCAATCCCCCCCAATCCGGATCTCCGTGATGCAAGCACATCCCCTGCGACTCTCTCCCGGCGACGATCTGCGTGGCGCGCTGGAAGACGCGCTGCGCCAGCTCAAGGTGCCTGCGGCCTTCGTCATCCAGGGCATCGGGAGCCTCAGCGTTGCACAACTGCGATTTGCCGGAAACGAGGATCCTGCCGAGTTGCGTGGCGATCTGGAAATCCTGACGCTCGCCGGATCGCTGTCACCAGATGGGGCCCACTTGCATATGTCGGTTGCCGACCAGCGCGGGCGGGTGTCCGGCGGTCATGTGGCACCCGGCTGCACGGTCCGTACCACTGCCGAGATATTGCTGGCGCTTCTTCCCGGGCATCGGTTTGCGCGGGAGTACGATACGGATTCGGGGTTCGTGGAACTGGTGATACGAAATGAGCAGCCTATGGGGGGACCATAGGCTGTCTACGCCTTTACACGTGTAACTTTTCGCGGGTAAACCGTTGTTCGGTGACCCTGGTCCCCCATTGGTCTCCCTCGAATTCGGAGGCCAACGCAAAGCCAAACGCCTCATACAAGTGGCGCGCCGAATCCAGGCCCTTGAACGTCCAAAGGTATGTTTCCTTGTAATGCTCGTCGACAAAGGCCATCGCGATCGACATAAGCTGTCGCCCGATGCCGGAGCCACGCAACGAATCGTCCACGATAAACCATCGCAGATGCGCGACGCCGGTCCCGGTATCTCCGTCAATCGCAAGCGAGGCGAGCGAACGGCCATTTTCGACGTAAAGCCAGAGTGCCTTGCCTTCCGCTGGCAGCGTGCTCGCGAACGCCGCAAGCTCGGTTGCGACGCGCTTCTCGAAGAAGGCGCCAAAGCCCCAATGCTCCGAATAGAAGCGTGCATGGAGGCTTGCGACATCGCCAATGCAGCCCGGTTGATAGCCCTGGCGAATTCCCGAGGTTCCGCTCTCTGCTCCGGTCGGCTTGCTTGCGTTGTCTTGCGCCAGTGCGTCGGCGTAGAGCGCAAGGGAACGCAGCAGCGCCTGCTGGTCAGAAGGCACCATGCGCCGCAGTGCGTTCGACACCTGATCCGTAGCGAAGCGGTCGATTTTTCTCCGAAGTTCTTTCCCGGCGGCTGTCAGGTACAACTCCGATGATCGCGCATCGTCGGCTGAGGCACGGCGCTCCACATATCCCTCGGATTCGAGCCTCGCAAGCTGCCTGCTGGTATTTGACTTGTCGAGCCTGAGCGTCTGTCCCAGGTCCTTCGCGCTAACGCCTGGCGCCATGCCGATTTCCAGCACGGCATGAACCGCCGATGGGGCCAGGTCGCTTCCCGCCAGGGTAGAGCGCATGAAACCCAGTTCACGGACAAGACGGCGGGAGAACTCCCGCAGTTCGAGGATGGTTGCCTCTTGTTGGGCGGCGGGGGAATCGGCGGGCATGGCTTGTCTTGATGTGGGTTGCGCAACGCAACCAATATAGTTGCGTTGCGCAACTTCGTCAAGCCGCGCGCAGCGGCCCCGGCCTCGCCCGCTCAGGTGGCGTCCGCGTTGATTTCGATGACCGCGTCTGCCGCAAAAGCCCCTTCACCCTGCGGCATCGCAAAGACGGGGTTCAGGTCGATCGACTGCAGCCGCGGCCCTGCGGCGGCGGCGAATGCCGACAGGCGCGACAGCGTGCGCGCCAGCGCGGGGATGTCGGCCACCGGCCGGCCACGGGCGCCCAGCAGCAGCGGGGCACCCTTGATCGACCGGATCATGGCCTCGGCGACGTCTTCACCGAAGGGACAGCGGTGGAACACCACGTCCTTCAGTACCTCGACAAACACCCCGCCCAGGCCGAACATCGCGATCGGGCCAAACACGGGGTCGCGGTTGATGCCCATGATGCATTCGACGCCACCGCCCAGCTGCCTGGCTACCAGCACGCCTTCGATGCGCGCGTCCGGCGCGGCCGCACGGGCGCGTTCCATGAGCGTGCCGAAGCCGCTGCGCACCGCCGCTTCATCGCGCACGTCGAGCAGTACGCCACCGATTTCTGACTTATGCAGGATGTCCGGGGACAGGATCTTCAGTACCACCGGATAGCCGATCTCGCGCGCGGCCAGCACGGCGCTCCCGACGTCGCCGCACGCGCGCTCCGGCGCGCTGGCGATGCCCGCTTCGGCCAGCAATTGCTTCGCCTGCGCCTCGCTCGGCGTCTGCGCTGGCAGCGTGACCGTGCCGCCCGTTGGTGCCGGTGCCAGCGGCTGCATGGCGAAGGCGCGGCCGAAGCGGCCCATGGCTGCAATGGCGGCCACGGCGCGGGTCGGGTCTTCGAATACCGTGAAACCCTCTGCCTCGTAGCTGCGCATCACCTCGCGCGGGCCACGCAGCACCAGCACGTAGAGACGGTCCGGACAGGCGGCGCGTACTTCGGAGAGCTGCTGGCGCAGCACCGGTGCCACTTCGGCCGTGGTGCCGGCATAGCTGAAGAAGCCCAGCATGGAGCGGTAGCTGCCTTCGTTGAGCATCATCTCCATGAACGGCTTCACCAGCGTCGGGTCGTTGATGAACTGGGCCGTGGTGTCCACCGGGTTGCGCGGGGCGCAGATCGGCAGCATCTTCAGCATCGTGGCCTGGGCGGATGCGGGCATTTCCGGTACCGGCACGCCGTATTCCTCGGCCGCGTCCGAGATGATCACGCCGGCGCCACCGCTGACGGTGATCACGCCCAGCGTGTTATCCGCCGGGAATACGCCGCGCGTGGCCAGCCGCACGATATCGAGCATGGCTTCGGTGGTGTAGGCGCGCACCACGCCAAGCTCTTCGAGCACGGCGTCGACCACGGCATCGTTGCCCGCAATCGATGCGGTGTGCGATTGCGCCGCGGCGCCGCCCACTTTGCTGCGGCCGACCTTCATCATCACCACCGGCTTGCGCGCCGCGCGCGCGGCCTTGAGCGCCTCGACCAGGCCATCGCCATCATTGATGCCTTCGGAGTACAGGGCGATCACGTCGGTGTTGGGATCGGCCACCATCAGCCTGACGATCTCGCCCAGGGTCAGGTCGGCCTCATTGCCGGTCATGACGATGTTGGACAGGCCCACGTTGGTATCGACCATGGCCGACACCAGGTGGCTGCCGTAGGCGCCGGACTGGCTGACAATGCCGACGCGGCCTGCGCGCACGTCGTCGAGCCCCGCCAGCGAAGAGAAGCTGCCGACAAAGCCGGTATGCAGGTTCACCAGCCCCAGGGAATTCGGCCCCAGCAGGCGCATGCCGGTGCGCCGCGCCGCGGCCACCAGTTCGGCCTGCATGGCGACGCCGCTGCCGCCGACCTCGGCGAAGCCCGCGCTGAACAGGATGGCCGCGGCCACGCCGCGCTCGCCGAGTGCCGTCACCACTTCCAGCACCTGGCCGGAGGGCACGGCGACAATGGCCACGTCGGGCACTTCGGGCAACGCGGCGACCGAAGGCCAGGCCTGCAGGCCCTGCACTTCACGGCGGTTGGGGTTGACCGGCAGGATGCGCCCCGCATAGCCAAGCTTGCGCATGGAGGCGATGGGCCGTCCGCCGATACGGGAGGGATCGTCCGAAGCGCCGATAACGGCGACCGAACGGGGGTTCAACAGTCTTTCCAGGGAGGCAGTCGTATTCATAACAGGCTGGCTAGGTTGGGTGCGGGGCAGGGCCGATGTGGCTCAGGCAAGCGTGAAGGTGGGCAGCGGCGCACCGCCGTCCGACGGCGCAAAGCGCAGCAGCACCTTCTGCCCGATCCGCACCGTGTCGAGGTCGCAGTCGACGATCTGCGTCATCATGGTGACGCCTTCGTCCAGCGTCACGTACGCCATGCAGAATGGCGTCGGGCCGGCGCGGCGCGTGACGCTGTACGAGTAGATCGTGCCGCGGCCGCTGGCCTGCTTCCACTGGGTCGTGCCCAGGCAGAACGGGCACAGCGTGCGCGGATACCAGTGGGGCTTGCCGCAGCTGTCGCAGTGGCGCAGCAGCAGGCGGCCTTCGCGCGCGGCGGCCCAGAATTCGGTGTTGTCGGGGTGTTCGGCGGGTGCCTTGAAGGGGGTAGGGGTATAGGGTGTCGTCATGGCTGTGCTCGATGCCTGCGTGCAGGGGTTATTCACGTTCCAGGATGAGGGTGGCGCTGCCGTGGCGCGAGCCAAGCAGGCCGCCGGTGCCCTGCGCCAGTGCCAGCCCGCAGTTCCTGACCTGCACGGCCGGATGGGCCTCACCGCGCAGCTGGCGCACCGCCTCGATCACCTTGGTAATGCCGCCGCGATTGGCCGGGTGGTTGTTGCACAGGCCGCCGCCGTCGGTGTTGAAGGGCAGCTTCCCTACGCCCGAGATCAGGTTGCCGTCGGCCACGAACTTGCCGCCTTCGCCTTTCTTGCAGAAGCCCAGGTCTTCCAGCTGCATCAGCACGGTGATGGTGAAGCTGTCGTAGATCGAGGCGTACTGGATGTCGGCGGGCGTGACGCCGGCTTCGGCGAAGGCCGCGGCGCCGGATACCCTGGCCGCGGACCAGCTCAGGTCCACGTTGCCGCCAAGCTGCCCCTTCACGTGCTCGCCCGCGCCGAGGATGCGGACTTTCGGACGGTTCAGCTTTGCCGCGATCTCCGGCCGGGCCACGATCAGCGCGCCGCCGCCGTCGGAGACCACGCAGCAGTCCAGCTTGTGCAGCGGGTCGGAAATCATTGGCGAGTTCAGGACGTCTTCCACGGTCACCACCTCGCGCAGCATGGCGTTCGGGTTGTACTGGGCGTGATGGGAGGCCGCCACCTTGATCCACGCCAGCTGTTCGCTGGTGGTGCCGTATGCGTACATGTGGCGCATCGCCACCATGGCATACGAATTGACGGTCAGCGGGCTGTAGGGCGCTTCGAAGGGCAGGTCGGGGAGGTTGTCGCCCCAGTTGCGCGGCTTGGTGCCGCTGGAGCCTTCGGAGCGCGGGCGGCCCGCCAGCGTGATCAGCGCCACGTTGCACTTGCCCATGGCGATGGCCTGCGCGGCATGCGACACGTGCGCGAGGTAAGACGAGCCACCGGTCTCGGTGGAGTCGACGTGGCGCACGTTCAGGCCAAGGTAGTCGACCATGTTCAGCACGCCCAGCCCGGGGGCGTCGCCGGCGCAGAAGTAGCCGTCGACATCGGCCAGTGTCAGGCCGGCGTCTTCCAGCGCCCCTTTGGCGCTTTCCGCGTGCAGCTGCGCCACGGTCTTGTCCGGTGCCTTGCGGGTCGGGTGCTCATAGGCGCCGACGATATAGGCCTTGCCTTTGATGCTCATGTTTGATTCCTGTAGGTCGGTAAGGTGGGAGGGCGGGCGCGCCCGGCATGCCGCCGGGCGGCTGAGGTGGTGTCAGAGGTTGTGTCAGAGCAGGTGCTATTCCGGCTCGATGCCGGCCAGCGTGATCAGCCGCTTCCACATCTGCTGGTCGGCGGCGATGGTCTTGCGCAGCTCGGCACCGCCAGCGGGATACGGCACGCTGCCGCGTGCGCCGTAGTGCGCCATGGCTTCGGGCGAGTTCACGAATTCCAGCGTGTACCGGGTGAGCTTTTCCACGATGGCCGGCGGCGTGCCGGCCGGCGCGAACAGGCCGGTCCAGCTGTTGATCGCCGCCGCCGGCATGCCGGCCTCGGCCATGGTGGGGACATCCTTGAGTTGCGGCATGCGCGCGTTGGCCGTAACCGCCAGCGCGCGCAGCTTGCCCGACTGCACGTGCGGGACCACCGCCGAGACCTCCACCACGCCGTAATCGACCACGCCACTCATCAGGTCTGGCAGCAGCGTGCTCATGGCCTTGTACGGAACGCTCATGGCCTGGATCTTCGCGGCGTCGTTGAAGGCGGTGATGATGGTCCGGTAGCCGGTGCTCGACGTGCCGAAGTTGAGCGTGCCCGGTCTGGCTTTGGCCGCACTGACCAGGTCGGCCACGGTGCGGTACGGCGACGTGCCCGGCACGACCAGCGCCACCGGAATCACCGACATGCGCGCGATCGGCACGAAGTCCTTCAGCGGGTCATAGGGCAGGCGCTTGAACAGGAAAGGATTGGCCGCCATGGCGCCGGAGGCGGACAACAGCAGCGTGTAGCCGTCGGGCGCGGCCTTGGCGACATAGTCGCAGGCCAGGATCATGTTGGCGCCGGGCTTGTTCTCGACCACGAAGCTCTGCCCCAGCTTCTGTCCCAGGTGTTTGGCCAGCAGGCGCGTGTAGTCGTCTGCCCCGGTGCCGGCGCTGGTGATCGACACGATGCGCACGGGCCGTTCCGGGTATGGCTGGGCGGCCGCGGGTGCTGCCAGGGCCGGCAGGCAAAGCGCCAGCAATGCGCGCCAGGGTGCGCGGGTCCGTTCCGCAAAACAGTTCATGTCTCCTCCGTGGTTCTCATGGTTGCCGGCCGCGCAGGGCGTGCCGGGGTTCAGGCTTCCTGCGTGGCGGGCCTGCGCCGGTGCACTGGCCACAGCTGCTTCGCCGCCTCGCCATCCTCGTGGTAGGTATGGCAGCTGCCGATCAGCACCGGCTTCGGCATGGGGCCGGTGCCTTCGCCGGGCCAGCGGCCATTGCGCTCGCGGCGGCCGATGGCCATGGTGGTCTGCGTGGCGGTGGTGGCCAGTGGACCGAGGAGTTCGGTCAGATGGGTGCAGCCGTGCACGCCGCCGACGATCGCCTTGGCCTGCTGGCGGAAGCCGCCACGGATCTGCAGTCCTTTCAGGCCGGCGTAGGCCGACTCGATCGCGTTGCAGTACTCGGTGGGCCCGGCTTCGATCACCGCCCTGACGTCCCGGATCACCAGTGCCCGGTCCATGGTCACGACGATGCGCATGTGGTGGATGGCGCCGCCCGGCGACACCTGCCGGAACAGCAGGTCGGTGCCGGTGGGGCTGATATCGCGCATTTCGGCCTCGATATCGAGCAGGCCATCGCTGCGTTCATAGCCGCGGCAGGTCACTTCGCGGGTGTGGATGGCGATGCGGTCAGTGGTGGTCTGGGTCATGGCATGGCTTCCCTGCCGGCGCGCGCAGCGCAGCCGGCGGCAGGTCGATCGGTAGCGTCAGTCTCGGTGGCGTGCGGGGCGGCATCGTCAGCACCAGGTCATTCCCCGGCCTGCCGTCGCGGCCGCCTGGCGCCCTGCATGCGGCGGTGCGCGGCCCAGAACAGCACGCGCAGCGCGAAGCCCGGGCCACCGGCCATGGCCTGCCTGCAGTGTTCCGCGGGCAGCTCCACCGGCACGCCCAGTTCGGCCGCCGACGCGTAGCAAACGATGCGCATGCGGGCATCGCCGCTGCGCATGCGGTCGCTGAGCATGGCGTGAAGGACCTCGGCATACGCGGGCTCGTCATCGCAGCGCGCCAGTTGCCGCGCCTTGCGCTGCAGCTGGCGGCTGACGTGGCGGACTTCCTGCAGCAGGTCCATCAGCCGCTCCATCGGCGCGAGGCCATGCAAGGGCTGGATCGTTGCCGGCGGCGGGTCGGCCTTGAATGGCGCGGAAAGCGTCGGGGAAGGGTGGCACTGCATCGGCTTGTCTCACTGGTGGCAGCCGGCATTCGCTGATGGGCTGCGGTTTCTGCTGGACAGTGTCACGCAGTGCCCCGGCCTTCGCCCCACTCGACCAAGGGGGGGCATGCGGTCGATATGCGGGCAAATACGCGGTGGCCCAGCGGATAAGCCTTGCTATCAGCGATACAGGGGGGCGCATTGGCTGCACGGGCGTATGTGAGCCATATTCCGCTTCGCCTACGATATTTTGTAGATTTATACGAAATGACGTAGTATTCAATTTGTACGAAATTCCGTGATTGACTACGGGTATTCGTAGATAGCAGGAGTGCCACGCCGAGTGACGGTAGCCAGCCGGGACGTCCCCGGTGCGAACAGGAGACCTGGGTAATGCAAAGACAAGGGCAAACGCATGGCAAGGTGCCGCGCCTGCGCGCGTGCGGGAGAAGGCTGGTCGCGGCGAGTGCCGCGGCACTGGCATGTGGCGTACTGGCCGCGTGGATGCCCATTGCGCGGGCAGAGGCGTTCTATCCGGAGAAGCCGGTCACGCTGGTGGTGCCAGGGCCGCCCGGCGGCATTACCGACCAGCTCGGCCGACTGGTCGCGGCACGCATGGCGCGCGACGGCGGCATCCGCGTCGTCGTCGACAATCGCCCCGGCGCGGGCGGCAACCTGGCCACCGAGCTGGCGGCACGGGCCGAGCCTGACGGCTATACGGTGCTGATGGGCACGCAAGGAACCATGGCCAGCAACCAGTACCTGTACAAGGCGCTGCGCTTCGATCCGGCCCGGGATTTCGTTGCCGCGCAGGGGCTGGTTTCGATCCCCAATGTGCTGGTCGTGAACAGCCGCCTGCCGTACCAGTCGGTCAAGGACCTGGTCACGTTCGCCAAGGCGAATCCGGACAAGCTGACGGTGTCTTCCGCCGGCAACGGTACCGGCACGCACCTCGCCGCCGAACTGTTCCAGGCGCAGGCCGGCGTCAGGTTCGTGCATATCCCGTACAAGGGCAGCGCGCCTTCCATCAATGACCTGCTGGCAGGGCAGGTCGACATGACCTTCGACTATCCGGTTTCCACCCTGGCGCAGATCCAGGCGGGCAAGCTGCGCGCGCTCGCCGTCACTGGCGCCACGCGCCTGCCGGCGCTGCCGCAGGTGCCAACCATTGCCGAGGCCGGCTATCCGGCGGCGGAGTCCACTTCGTGGATCGGCCTGTTCTTCCCGGCGCGCACGCCTGCCGCCATCGTGGCCAGGTGGCAGGCGGAGGTCGGGCGCATGTTGAAGGATCCCGCCGCTGTGGAGGCCCTGAACAAGATGGGCGGGGTGCCGTTGCCGCTGGCCGGCCAGCCGTTCGCCGGTTTCATCCAGGCCGAGCGCAGCAAGTGGAAGGCCACCATCGAGCGCTCGGGCGCCACCATCGACTGAACGACATCGACTGAACGACATCGACCCTGGCGGCGGCAGGTCCCCGGGGCGCAAGAGAGAGGAGACGCAAGACAATGTTGCACCATCGGCCACACGCTACTGACGCCACCTCGTCGACGAGCGACATGGCACGAATGCAGCCGCGGTATCGCGACGCCGCTCTGCGCACCGCGCAGGCGATCCACGAGGTGCGCCCCGATGGCACGCTGCTGCTGCGCGCCGGCACGGCGCCGGTGCCATCGCCGCACCTGGGCTTCAGCGGCTTCGTCAAGGGCTGGGCGCGGCAGCGCGCCACGCAGACCGCGCTGGCCCAGCGCGACAGCGCCGGCGCCTGGCGCACGCTTTGCTGGGGCGACTTCCACCGGCAGATGCTGGCGGTGGCGGCCGGATTGCTTGAGATGGGCCCGTCGCGCCAACAGCCCCTGATGATCCTGTCGGGCAATTCGATCGAGCATGCCGTGGTGGTGGCAGCCGCCGAATACGTGGGCATTCCCTGCGCCGCGGTATCCGCCGCCTATTCGCTGCAGAGCCAGGACTTCGTGCGGCTGAAAGATGTCCATAAGCTGCTGGCGCCGGCCGCGGTGTTCGTGCAATCGGCGCCCGGCTTTGCCCGCGCGCTGCGGGCACTGGCGCTGCCGGCGCAGGCGACTATTGCCGTGGAGGAAGCCGCCGACGGGAATATGAGGTGGGACGCGCTGCTCGATACCGAGCTGACACCGCAACGCCTGGCGCGGATCGAGGCAGCGCACGGCGCGGTGCGCGCCGAACACATCGCGCGGATTTTCTTTACCTCGGGGTCCACCGGCGTGCCCAAAGGCGTGGTCACGCGTGAGCGCCGCAAGGCGCTGATTGAAGCGCTCTATCAGGAGCCGGTGCCCGCGGCCATTGCCGCACTGGGCTGAAACGTCGTACCGGCGGCGCGGGCATCCGAACCGCCGGCGCATTCCCTTGGCAGGCTAGCCACCGCCAATCCGCAGAGGTTGCTTATGCGTGTTGCACCCCGAATCTCCCTGACTGAGCACGAACGCGCCGAGCTCGAGGCAATGACCCGAGCCCCCGACGCCCCCGCCCGCCTGGCACAGCGCGCACGCATTGTCCTGCTCGCCGCCAGTGGCGAACAGAACAAGGCGATCGCCCCGCAGCTTGGGATCAGCCGGGCCCAGGTGGCACGCTGGCGTGAGCGCTATGCGATGTCCGGCGTGAGCGGCATCCTGCGCGACCTGCCGCGTGGCGCGCCGCCGGTGCGGGTGGACGTGGAACGCCTGGCCATGCTGACCGGCTGCGAAATGACGGGCGTCTCGCGTGGCTGGAGCACCCGCAGCCTTGCCGCGGAACTCGGCGTGAGCGCGATGAGCGTTTCGCGGCACTGGCGCGCGGCCGGAGCAAGACCGGGCGCCAGTAGCCAGGCCGGCGGCATGCCGATGCAGGAGTCTGGTGGCGCAGCGGAGGCATCCTTTGCTCCGGAAGCCCCGTCGCCAGAAATCATCGCGCTCTACGCCGCGCCGCCTGCTTACGCGCTGGTGCTGTCGGTGGCCGACACGGCAGACCAGGCAGACCAGGCAGACCAGGCAGACAACGATGCCGCTGGACCGCTCCCACCGCATGGCAGCAACCACATGCGCACGCTGCCCGCCCATCGGCGCAGTCTCGCTGTTTCGCTGGTCACGGCACTGGCGATGCTGGAGGGCGGCCTGCCCGGTGCCCCGGCCAGCGACACCGGCCATGAAGCATTGGCATCGTTCCTGCAGAAGGCGCAAGCCGCGGCTGCGCCGGGGCGCAGGTTGCTGGCGCTGGCGGTCAGCCACGCTGGCGCCTGCGATGCGCCATTGCAGCACTGGCTACGGGCGCACCCGCGCATTACCGTGCAACTGGCGCATGGCCCGGCCAGCTGGCTGCGCATGGTGCATCGCTTCGTGCGCGACACGCAGGCCGAGCGGGCAGGGGCCTTTCCCGCCGGCATCCCCGAATTGCTGGCGGCCGTGGAGGCCGCCATGCGTGCCGGCACCGATGCACCCTTCCAGTGGGTCCGCACAACGACCGGCGCACGGCACGTGCCTCCGGCGGCAGAGCCGGCGCGCATCCAGCCCGCCACGGTGCCATCGCCCGCCGGCTGGCAGGCACCCACTGCCGAGGCGCGCGAGCGTACGCCGATCGCCGGCGACAGGGTCCTGCCGCCGCGGGGCACGCGCCAGCTCATGCCGCGCGACACGCTGCTGAAGCGCCTGATGGAAGCGCGCCGCCAGCGCTGCGTGGTGATCCAGGGGCAGGCCGGCAGCGGCAAGACCAGCACGCTGATGGCATGGCGCAAGGCAATCCTGCCGCTCGGGTACGACGTCTGCTGGCTGACGCTGACGGCCGAAGACGACGAGCCGGTCCGCTTCTTCGACTACCTGCTGGCCAGCATCGCTGAAGTCGATCCCGCCGCAGCCAGCGAAGCCGCGCGGGTGGTCGGCGCCGACAGCAGCGACACTGCCGTCGAACTGTGGGTGATCACCCTTGTCCGGGCGCTGGCCCGGCGCCAGCGCGAACTGGTGCTGATGATCGATGACCTGCACCATATCACCGACATGCGCATCCTGCAGGCGCTCCAATGGCTGCTCGACTATGCGCCGGCGCCACTGCACCTCGCCTTCAGTTCGCGCAGCGCGCTCGAACTGTCGATGGAGCGGTTGCGCCTGCAGGGCGCGCTGGCGGAATTCGACATGCGTGACCTGCGCTTCACGCCGGACGAGTCGGAACGCTTCCTGCGCGAGCAGCTCGGCAGCATCGGCAGCAATGACGCAGCCACGCTGCATGCGCTGACCGACGGCTGGGTGGCGGGGTTGCAGCTCTTTGCCATCGAACTGCGCACCAGGCAGGGAGGCAGGTCGCCGCTGGCCCGCGTCGGGGGTACCGGCGCCTTTTCCGGCTACTTCGAGCGTGAAGTGCTGGTGCACCTGGCACCAGCCAATCTTGACATGCTGGCCAGCGTGGCCATCTGCCAGCGTTTCTGCGCGCCGCTTTGCGCTGAGATCGTGGGCCGGCCGACGGCGATCGCGCCGATCCAGTCGCGGCTGGGCCAGATGGTGCTGGATCATCTCTTCGTCACGGCGGAATGCGGCGCGGACCACGTGACCTGGTATCGCGTTCATCCGTTGCTGCGTGAAGCGCTGCTCGAGCGTCTTCCGGCGCGCGGCGAGGCCGGGCAGCGCGCGCTGCACCAGACGGCGTGGCGCTGGTTCGAGCGCCACGGCCATATCGAAGAAGCCGTGTTCCACGCCGTCAAGGCCGGCCAGGTGGACGCCGCGGCGAGCATGGTAGAAGGCTGCGCCCAGGCGCTGCTGACACGCGGCCAATTGCGCCAGCTGGCCGCGTTGATGCGCCTGCTGCCGGTCGAGCTGGTGCAGCGGCGCTTCGGGCTCCATGTTGTCAATGCGTACATGCAGCTCTATTCGAGGGACTTCGACCAGCTCCAGCGCAGCCTGGACCAGATCGAGTCCCGGAGCGAGCAGCTCGACGCGAGCGAGCGCTACGCGTTGTGCCTGTTGCGGGCAGGCTTTGCCTTGCAGCTGGACAACACCGACGCCGCGGCGGCCATGCTGCCGCGACTGCTGGACGCGCCTGCCGATCTCGACGATTTTGCGTGGCATGCACGCGGCAATGTGCTGTCCTGGCTGCTCACCGCGCGCGGCGAGTACGACCTGGCCCGGCGTGTGCTGGAGGAGGCCGAGTTACGCACCGGTGCGCACCGCAGCGGGCAGCTCGGCCGTTGCATCCATGCCATCAGCCTGGCTCGGGAAGGCAGGATCAAGCAGGCCGGCAAGATCGTGCGCGAGGTGATGGAGGAAGCCGAACGCCGCGGCGCTGCCTACCAGGGACTGGCATGCATGGCTGCGGGGCTGCTGGCCGATACGCTCCACGAATCGAACGAGGCCGAGGCAGCGTGCCAGTTGCTGGAGCCGCGCATCGACATGCTTGAGCGCGTGTCATTGCCGGAGATCGTGCTGCGCGCGTGCCGGGTGCTGTCCAATTCCCACTGGCTGGCGGGCCGCCAGGCGCAGGCGCTCGCCTACCTGGACCGTCTCGAAAATTACGCGGTGCGCTACGGTCTCGACCGGCTCCTTGCCGAAGCGCTGGTGCTGCGCCTGCGCCGCCACCTGCAGCAGGATGAGATGGAGCGCGCCAGTGTCGTGCTGGAGTGCGTGCAGGGGGTGGCGGAGCGCTATGCCGGAGCGGGCCCGGAGCGTTCGGGGCAGATCGCGCTGGCCGCTGCGCGTGGCGGCGTCGAGATGGCACTGCATACCAAGGACTATGCCAACGCCATCGAACGCATCCAGTTGCTGCTGGCAGGCAGCGAGCAGGCACCGGGAGCTGCCGGCTTGCGCCTGCAACTGGCCATCGCGCGGCTGGGCCTGGGCGAGCAGCAGGCGGCGCGCCAGGACTTCCTGCGCGCGATCCGGCAAGGTCATCGGCTTGAGCTGACACGGACGCTGCTCGATGTCCTGGAAAGCGCGCCCGATCTGCTCATCCGGCTCGGCCGCGACGCCGCACCCGACCCAGTGCTGGCCTTCTACGTCGAGCGCCTGCACAAGATGTCGTCCGTGGCCACGGCTCGGCAGGGGCAGGCGCGTGGCAGCGAGGACGCCGGACCCATGGCCGCACTGAGCGAGCGCGAGCGCGAGATCCTGCATCTGCTGGCGCAAGCGATGTCGAACAAGAAGATTGCCAGGGTGCTCAACCTCTCGACCGAGACGGTCAAATGGCATCTCAAGAATGTCTATGCCAAGCTTGGCGTGGGGGGGCGCGGCGGTGCGGCGGCGCGCCTGCGCGACCTGAGCGGCGACTCGATCCAGCCCACTCTCCGCGCTGCCTGATCCGGCCGGAATTCAGCGTGCTCGATGGCTGCTTGCCGCAATGGCAAGGCAGCCATTGAGCGCTTGCGCCGGCGCCTTATCCCTCATCTCCGCGTTTCTTAAGCTACGTTTTCGCCCGCCCCCCGGGTCGGGGAGTGCCCGCCTGCGCGCCTCCCGCAATCATGGTTACCGAGGCAGCAACCCGATTCGCCCTGCCGACAGCCTTATCCAAACGATTCATTCCGGAGTACCAAACATGAGCTTGCTTGAAGGGAAAGTCATTATCGTCACGGGCGCCGGTGCCGGCGTCGGCAAAGGTATCGCGCTGGAAGCAGCGCGCCAGGGCGCGCGCGTGATCGTCAACGACCTGGGCGTCAACATCGACGGGTCCGGCGGCAGTGCGGGCCCGGCCCAGCAGGCCGTTGACGAGATCAAGGCGGCCGGCGGCGAGGCAGCGGCCAGCACCGACAGCGTGGCGGACTGGAACCCGGCGCAGAAGATCGTGCAGCAGGCGCTGGACCTGTATGGCCGCGTCGATGGCGTGGTCAACAATGCCGGCAACCTGCGCGACATCATCTTCCACAAGATGAGCGAAGACGACTTCGATGCCGTGATCCGCGTGCACCTGAAGGGCAGCTGGAACGTGTCGCGCGCCGTGGCGCCGCATTTCAAGGCGCAGGAAAGCGGCGCCTTCGTGCACATGACCTCGACCGCAGGCCTGATCGGCAATTTCGGCCAGGCTAACTACTCGGCGGCCAAGCTCGGCGTCGTCGGCCTGTCGAAGTCCATCGCGGTCGATATGCAGAAGTTCAATGTCCGTTCGAACTGCATCGCACCGTTTGCCTTCACGCGCATGGTGGGCAGCATTCCGACCAACACGCCGGAAGCGGCCGAACGCATGAAGATCAACATGCGCCTGGAAGCCGGCAAGATCGCGCCGTTCACGCTGGCGTTGCTGACGGATCGGGCGAAGCACGTCACCGGACAGGTCTTCGGCGTGCGCAACAACGAGATCTACCTGTTCTCGCAGCCGCGCCCGATCCGCACCGCCCACAACGGCGAAGGCTGGACCGTCGACAGCTGCGTCGAGCGCGCCATCCCGATGTTCCAGGATTCCTTCTACAAGCTGGACCTGTCGCGCGACGTGTTCGGCTGGGATCCGGTCTGACGGCCGGAGACGAACATGGATTTTGAACGTGACCTGGGCCTGGAGGCCTTTCGCGAGCAGGTGCGCGCCTTCCTGCGCGAGAACCTGCCCGCCGAGCTGGGCGGCCGCATCCGCATCGGCACGCGCTCGCCCGCGTCGGAACTCAAGCACTGGCAGCGCATCCTGAACGAGAAGGGCTGGGGCGCGCCGTACTGGGCAACCGAGCATGGCGGCACCGGCTGGAGCGTGCTGCAGCGCCTGGTGTTCGACGAGGAGTGCACGGCGGTTGGCGCGCCATCGCAAGATACCGGTGCGCAGAAGCTGCTCGGTCCCGTGCTGAATGCATTCGGCACGCCGGAGCAGAAAGCCGAGCACCTGCCGCATATCTTCAGCGGCGCACGGCACTGGTGCCAGGGCTTTTCGGAGCCGGGCTCCGGCTCGGACCTGGCCTCGCTGCGTACCAGCGCCGACCGCGATGGCGACCACTACGTGGTCAATGGCCAGAAGATCTGGACCAGCTACGCGCATCGCGCCGACTGGATCTTCCTGCTGGTGCGCACCGACACCGAGGTCAGGAAGCAGGCAGGCATCAGCTTCCTGCTGGTGGACATGAAGACGCCGGGCATCACGGTCCGGCCCATCGTCACCATCGATGGCTGCCACCACCTGAACGAGACCTTCTTCGACAACGTGCGCGTGCCGGTCAGGAACCTGGTAGGTGCCGAGGGCGAAGGCTGGAAGATCACCAAGTTCCTGCTCAACAACGAACACGCCACGGCCGCCGACCTGCCGATGCTGCGCCGCTACCTGGCGCAGATCCACGCGCTGGCGACACGCCGGTGCGAGGGCGGCAGCGTGCTGCTGGAGCGGCATGAGTTCGCGCTGCAGCTGGCGCGCTTCGAGGCGGAGCTTGCCGCCATCGCCACGCTGGTGCAGCGCGTGGCGGCGATGGAAGAGGATCACAGCCCCGCCGCGCATGCCATGGGCTCGATCCTGAAGATCCGCGGCACCGAGCTGCTGCAGAAGATGAGCAGCTTCCTGGTCGAGGCGCTGGGGGACTACGGCGCCGTCGCTTACCCGACGCCACAGGACGCCGCCGCCGATGCCGCCGCGCCGCTGCCCGCACAGGACGTCGCCCGCGGCATCACCAACGAGATGTTCTTTCGCCGCGCGTCAACGATCTATGGCGGTACCAGCGAGGTGCAGCGCACGATCATCGCCAAGTCAATGTTCCAACTCTGAAGGCACTGACCGATCATGAATTTCAACCTGACTGACGAACAGCGCCTGCTTCAGGACAGCGTGCGCCGCTTCGTCGACAAAGATTACGACTTCGAGGCGCGCACGGCCAGGATCAGGTCCGCCGAGCCCTGCAACGCCAGGCACTGGGCCATCTTTGCCGAGAACGGATGGCTGGCGGCCGCGCTGCCGGAGTCGGCCGGAGGCCTGGGCGGCTCGATCATCGAAACCGTGCTGATCGCCACCGAACTGGGCCGGGGCCTGGTGGTGGAACCGTATCTCGGCAGCGCGGTGCTGGCCGCACAGACCCTGGCGGCGGCTGCCGGTCCCGACCAGCTGGACGCACTGATCCCCGCGCTGGCGGACGGCTCGCGCCGCGTCGCGCTGGCCTACAGCGAGGCGCAGTCGCGCGGCCTGCCCGAACCCGTGGCGACGCGCGCCGAGCCGGCGCCCGGCGGCTACCGCCTGCACGGCACCAAGACGCTGGTGCTGGGCGGCTGCGATGCCGATGCCTTCATCGTGTCCGCCATGCTGCCAGGCGCGTCCGGCGAGGCTGCCCTGTGCAGCCTGTTCCTGGTCCCGGCCGACGCGGCGGGCTTGCAGCGCGTTGCGTTGCCGCTGCACGACGGCAGCTGGGCGGCGGAAGTCACCTTCGACCAGGCTTTTGTACCGGCTGATGCATTGCTTGGCGAAGCGGGCACGGGACAGGCTGCGCTGCGCCACGGGCTCACGCATGGCATCGCGGCGCTCTGTGCCGAGCTGGTCGGCGGCATGGAGAAGACCATCGAGATCACGGCCGGGTACCTGAAGGTGCGCAAGCAGTTCGGGGTGCCCATCGGCAGCTTCCAGGCGCTGCAGCACCGCATGGCGGACATGGCGGCCGAACTCGAAGTCGCGCGCTCAATGCTGTATGCGCTGCTGGCGTCGATCGAGAACGACGACGATGGCGACCTGGCCCGAACGGTGTCGCAGGCCAAGGCACTGATCGTCCGTGCCGCCCGCTACGTCTGCGGGCAAGGCATCCAGCTCCACGGCGGCATCGGCATGACCGAGGAGTACACCGTGGGCCACTACTTCAAGCGCGCCGTGGTGGCGGACGTGCTGTTTGGCAACGCAGACCTGCACGAGGCTTGCAACGCTCGCGCCCTGCAGGCAGCCCTGAACCAGGAGGCATTGCAAGCATGAAGATCTACGAGAACATCAGCGACCTGCAGCCGCTGGTCGGGGAAGTCATCGGCACCAGCGAATGGCTGATGCTGGAGCAGGACCGCATCAACCTGTTTGCCGATGCGACCGGCGATCACCAGTGGATCCACGTGGACCCGGTGCGTGCCAAGGACGGCCCGTTCGGCGCGCCGATCGCGCACGGCTTCCTGACGCTGAGCCTGTTGCCGGCGTTTTCCCATACCGCCTACAAGGTGAAGCACAGCAGCACCGGCGTGAACTACGGCCTGGACAAGGTGCGCTTTCCCGCGCCGGTTCCGGTCGGCAGCCTGCTGCGCGCGCATTTCAAGCTGGTGTCATTCGATCCGCTGGAAAACGGCGGCGCGCAGCTGAAGCTCGAGATGATCGTGGAGCGGCAGGGCGGCAGCAAGCCGGTCTGCATCGCGGAATCGATCATCAGGCGGTTCCCGTAACCCGCCGGACCTCTCTACAAGACCAGCTGCCCCGTACCGGGGCAGTACAAGCAAGGAGGAGACACGCATGCAAGATCGCATTTCACGCCAGCGCCGCCGCATTCTCGCTGCCGCCGCCAGCGGCGCGCTGGCGGTCCTGGCCGCCCCGGCGGGGGCGCAGGCACAGAACTATCCGGAACGCGTGATCAGGATCGTATCCGTTGCCAGCCCCGGCACCGGCATCGACGACTACACCCGGCTCCTGGCGAAATTCCTGTCGCAGAAGCTGGGGCAGGGCGTCGTGGTGGAGAACCGGCCAGGCGCCAACATGATCATCGCCAGTGACTATGTGGCCAAGTCCGCGCCTGACGGCTACACGCTGCTGCTCACCGCATCCAGCGCGATGTCGGCGAACCCCTACCTGTTCAGGCAACTGCCGTACAACCCGGGCAAGGATTTCGTGCCGGTGGCGCGCATGTCGTCGCTGCCGGTGGCGCTGGTAGTCGCCGCGAGTTCTCCGTACAAGTCGGTTTCGGATCTCGTCGACGCCGCACGCGCCCGGCCCGGCAAGCTCAACGGCGCCAGCAGCAGCACCGGCTACCGGCTGACGGCAGCGGCGTTCACGGAGGCGGCGGGCATCAGGACGGTGGATGTACCCTACAAGGCGACCGCAACGCTGTTGCCGGACCTGATTGGCCGCAATGTGGACTTCACCATGGTCGAGTTCACCGCGGCACTGCCGCTGATCCAGTCGAACAAGCTGCGCGCGCTGGCGGTGCTCAGCCCGCGGCGCGTATCGTTGCTGCCAGAGGTGCCGACGCTGGCTGAAGCCGGCATGCAGAACAACACCGTGGTTGAGGCGGTGTCGCGCATCAACTGGAGCGGCCTGTTTGCGCCGGCAGGCACGCCGGCGCCGATCGTCGACAAGATCGCCAGGCTGACGCTGGAGTTTGTGAACTCGCCTGAAGCCATGGTCCACTACGCGAGCCGTGGCAGCTTGCCTAACCCGGGCAGCGGGGCGGAACTTGGCAAGGCCGTGATGGCGGACCAGCAGACATGGAAGCGGCTGATCGCGGCGTCCGGCCTGCAGCCCGAATAGCAGTCGTAGTCGACCCTGCCGGTTGCAAGAGTCCTTCGGGCGGTATGCCGAAGGACATTCTTGCTTTCCGCGGCTTCAGAACTGGAACAGCGATTTGGCGATGATCGATCGCTGCACCTCGCTGGTGCCGCCATAGATGGTGGTGGCGCGGCGGAAGAACATCTCCGACGCCATGCCTTGCGCGACCTCCGCCATCGGCAGCATCGGGGCCGTTGCCGTCGGTTCCGCATCCGGCGTGGCGAAATGGTTCAGGACCGGGCCGACCAGCTTCTGCGCGAACGCATCCTGGGAGGGAGCTCCGGCGCTCGCGCATTCTTCGTCGAACACCAGGCGCTGCTGCACGCTCCAGCCGGTGCCGCCATGCTCGGTTGCCCAGTAGGGCGCGCCCCGGCCCTGGGCATCGAGGATGCGCTGCCAGCGCACCACGTCGGCACGCGGCGAGCGCAGGCCGTCCTTGCGTCGCGGCAGGTCCGCCGGCTGGTGTTGCCGCAGGAAGTCCCGTACCTCCTGACGGAACGCAGCGAGATTGGGGTCGGGGGCAAAGTTCATGAAGGCGCTCCAGTTGGTTGGCGGCAGGCAGGCCAGCCTGCATTGCCGATGCCGTCCACATTAAGCCCGGGCCACGCCGGGAACGCCCCCCACCACTGGGGGTGCCGCTGGCGCATAGGCGCTGGCTTATGGACACGCTGGGAGCATCCCCCTTGAGATGAGGGGGGCGGCAAGACCATGCGCGGCGCCACACTGCCGCCAACGGCTTTCCGCCACTTCCTGGAGGACATACGACGATGCAGGCCCGGCAAATCCCGATGCGCCACAGCCACCTTTCCATTGCGGACGGCGTGGCCGAGTTCACGCACCAGCGTCCGGCGTCGCGCAACGCCCTGACGCTGCAGATGCGGCAGGACTACCACGACATGCTCGATTGCGTGGAAGCCGACCGCGGTATCCGCGCGCTGATCCTGACCGGCTCAGGCGGCAGCTTCTGCGCGGGTGGCGACCTGAAGTCGATCAGGGAGATCTTCGCAAGTCCCGATCCTTCCGCGCGCGCGCCGGAGGCCATGCGCCGCCGCCTGCAGGACATCCACAAGTGGCTGCGGCGGTTGCGCGACCTGGAAATCCCGGTCATCGCGGCGGTGGACGGGCCGGCGGCCGGCGCGGGGTTCTCGCTGGCGCTGGCGGCCGACTTCGTGCTGGCCTCGGAGCGTGCGTCGTTCTGCATGTCGTTCGCCAAGGTCGGCCTGCTGCCCGACATGGGCTCGCTGTATGCGCTGCCGCGTGCCGTGGGAATGATGCTGGCCAAGGAACTGATGTTCACCGGCCGGCGCCTCGAAGTCGTCGATGCCAGGCGCTGCGGCATCGTGCATGCGATCCATCCGGCGGAGGAACTGGCGAAGGAGGCGCGGCACTTCGCGCAACGCTTCGTGGCAGCGCCGCAAGAGGCGCTCGCGCTGATGAAGCGCGCGCTCAACCGCACCTTCGAAAGCTCATACGACACCCTGCTGGAGCTGGAGTGCCAGGCGCAGGCGCTGGCTTCGGCGGTGCCGTACTACGCGGAGGCGGTGGATGCCTTTCTCAACGGCAAGCCGGCACGGTTCGACTGGGACAGGGAGGCGCGGCCCTGACCAGGGTTGGCGGAGCCTCGACACGCAAATGTCTCCATGCCCTGTCACAGGCTCGATGTGACGGGCGTTTCATCTCCGGCACTGGTGCCGGAGTTTTTTTTGCGCGCGGGATTTTTTTGGTTCTTCGCCGATCTGCGTGATCGTTTAGAAACAAAAAGGGCCAACCGCCCACCACTGGTATCTTGGAGTTGCGACACAACAAGAATCAGGAAGGTGGAGGTTGGCCCCACGCGATTGTATGGCCCAGCTCGGCTGCTGGGAAGGCTATCGCTTACGCGATAGCTGGGAGGAGACCCGTAATGGGCAGCGTTTTTGCATCATCCGGCTGGAACCCAAGGCACGTCGGAGGCGGTGCTGCGATGGCTGTGGTCGAGGTGTTAGCAGTATCCACGACCGAGTGGAGCGGCGCGTGCGGGATCTTCCGGTGTTCGAGATTCCGGTAGAGCTGGTCGTGCCGCGGCTTCGTCTAGCTTGCCGGCGATGTGGCCCGAAGCTGGAGCGCCTGGACTGGCTCGCGCCCTATGCGCGGGTCACGACGCGGTTAGCGGCCAGCGTAGCGCGACTATGCAAGGTTATGTCGTTGCGCCATGTCGCGGGCTTCTACCGGTTGGCCTGGACCACGGTCAAGCGCATCGATCTGCGCCATCTCGAGCGGGAATTGGGGCCGGTCGATCTGAGCGGGGTCACGGTGATCGCGATGGACGAGTTTGCGATCCAGAAGGGCCATCGCTATGCCACAGTCATCGTCGAGCCGTCGAGCAAGCGGGTACTCTGGGTCGGGCGCGGTCGCTCCCGAGAGGAAATCCGGCCCTTCTTCAAGCTGCTTGGCCCTGAAGGCTGTGCCCGGCTTCGCGCCGCGGTGATGGACATGAATACCGCCTACGACCTTGAAGTGCGGATGCACTGCCCGCAAGCGGAGGTTGTCTATGACCTGTTCCACGTGGTGGCCAAGTACGGCCGTGAGGTCATCGACCGCGTCAGGGTGGATGAGGCTAATCGGCTGCGCGGCGACAAGACCGCCCGTAAGGTGGTCAAGTCATCTCGCTGGTTGCTGCTGCGCAATCGGGAGAACGTCACGCGTGAGGCCGATCAGATCCGGCTTGAGGAAATACTGGCGGCCAACAAGGCGCTGATGACCGTCTACGTGCTCAAGGACGACCTCAAGACGCTTTGGGCATATCGGCATCCCGGCTACGCCAGGCGCTTCTGGCATGAGTGGTACGGCCGAGCCATGGCCAGCGGCATCGCCCCACTATGTCTCTTCGCCAAACGGCTCAAGCCATACCTGCCAGGCATCCTCGCCCACAGCCGCTGGCCACTGGGGACCAATCTGGTGGAAGGCATCAACAACCGGATCAAGGTCATCAAACGCATGGCCTACGGCTTCCGCGATGACTATTACTTCTTCCTGAAAATCCGGGCAGCCTTCCCCGGAAATCGGTGAAGAACCATTTTTTTAGACGCCTGGTGCTGCTTGTCCCCCCTCGACATGAGTGGGGGTGTGGGCAGGGCCAACGCCTCCCGACAGGGGGGTATCGGGAGGTCCGCGCAATGTTCTCCTAGTCACCGCGCACACGGAGGAAGCGGCGTGCGCCGCGCTTCTGGAGGAGGCGTGCCCGCACCGGACGGGAAGCTTGCGTCTGGCGCAGACGATTGACAAGGAGAAGACAAGAAATGAGGAAGACGATTTTCGCCCTGGCGGCGATGGGCGCCCTTGGGGGGTTTGGCGCGACGGCCCGGGCAAATTCCAGCGTGACGTTGTATGGGGTGGTCGACGGGTCCATCGAATACGTGAATCGCGTCGCGACGGCGCAGCCTGCCGTCGTCAATGGCCAGCCGGTCTTTGCCACCACCGGCGGCAAGCGCGTGGGGATGCCGACGCTGGGCGGCCTGTCGCCTTCGCGCTGGGGCCTGCGCGGCGTGGAGGACCTGGGCAGCGGCAACAGTGCCATCTTTGTGCTGGAAAGCGGCTTTGCCTGGGACACCGGCGCGATCCAGTCGAGCCGGCTGTTTGGCCGCCAGGCCTTTGTCGGCCTGCAGAACCAGTCCTACGGCAAGCTGATGCTGGGCCGGCAGTACACCTCCTTCTTCGAGGGCATGGCCAACTTCGCGCCGCTGCGCTTTGCCACGACCTATGAACCTGTCGCCTGGCAGCTCGGCACGAACTACCGCGAAGACAACACGGTCAAGTATGTGGGGCAGTTTGGCCCGGTGCAGGCCGTCGCGCACTACTCGTTCGGCGTTGGGGTGCCGGCGATCGGCGCCACCGCGCTGGCCAACGGCGGCGCCGGCGAAACGCCGGGGGCGTTCCGCGACAACAATGGCTACGGCGCTTCGCTGACGTGGCTGAGCAACGGCTTCGGCGCCACCCTCGCTTATGACGAATGGCATCCGACCGTGACCTCGGGCCAGCAGGGAACCAGCCGCAAGGCCGGCACCGCGTTCAGCTATGCCACCGGCCCGTTCAAGGCGATGGTGGGCTACCGCTGGGCCAAGGTTGACTTCGCCAACGGCAATACGCTGGCGCGCGACGACTACTACTGGGCGGGGGTCAATTACCAGGCTACCAGGGCACTGGGACTGTCGCTGGCTTACTACTACGCGGATTTCAAGCGCCTGAGCCTGGGCCAGACGGCACCTGCCAGCAATCCTGCCAACCCGTGGCAGGTGTCGTTCCTGGTGGACTACAACCTGTCCAAGCGCACCGACGTCTACCTGTCGGCGGCTTACTCGCGCAATGCAGGCCTGAACTTCGACTCGTCACAGACGCTGTTCCTGTACGGCTATCCGTCGATGGCAGGACAGAAGGCCATGGTCGGCGTGACCACGGGCATTCGCCACGTCTTCTGACGCCATCCGGCGGTCGCGGGAGTACGTGCGGGGACCCGTGGTGCACGCGTCCCCGCACGGCATTGCCCTCGCCGGTACCGATACAAGCCATGTATTGAGCGACATACACAAAGTATTTTTCCAACCCTGCGTGCTTCCGTAGGATTTCCATCAACGCGATTCAAGGAGGCATGATGACTTTCAACGCATTCACTTTCCCCGTCTCCGCACGGGCGGGGAGCGCAACATGAGCGGCCCGTTGCAGGGCGTGCGCATCGTCGACATGACGACGGTGCTGATGGGCCCCTACGCCACGCAGATCCTGGGCGACCTCGGGGCGGACGTGATCAAGGTCGAGCCACCGGACGGAGATACCGTGCGCGAGGTCGGCCCGCGCCGTAACGCCGGCATGTCCGGCATCTTCCTGCACGCGAACCGCAGCAAGCGCAGCATCGTGCTGGACCTGAAGGCCGCGGCCGGGCGCGAGGCACTGCTGCGCATCGCCGCCGATGCCGACGTGCTGATCTACAACGTGCGGCCGCAGGCGATGGCGCGGCTGAACCTGAGCTACGAGGAAGTGGCGAAGGTCAATCCGCGCATCCTGTACGTGGGGTTGTATGGATACGGGCAGGGTGGCCCCTACGCGGCCAAGTCCGCATACGACGACCTGATCCAGGGCGCGGTCGCGATCCCGGCGCTCGCCAAGCAGGCCGGCAGCGACGTGCCGCGCTACGCGCCGAGCGCCATTGCCGACCGCATCGTCGGCCTGGCGGCGGTCAACGCGGTCACCGCGGGGCTGTTCCACCGCGAGCGTACCGGAGAAGGGCAGTCGATCGACGTGCCGATGTTCGAAACCATGGCCCAGTTCATCCTCGGCGACCACATGGGCGGGCTGACCTTCGAGCCGCCCATCGGCCCCAGCGGCTATTCGCGCATTCTCAACGAACACCGCCGTCCCTATCGCACCCAGGACGGCTACCTGTGCGTGCTGCTCTACAACGACAAGCAGTGGCGCAAGTTCCTGGAGCTGATCGGCCAGCCCGGCCTGATGGACAGCGACCCGCGCTTCAGCTCGATCGTCGAGCGCAACAAGCATATCCACGAGCTGTACCGCATGGTCGCGGAGATCATGCCCACGCGCACCACGGCGGAATGGATCGCCGTGCTTGAAGCCGCCGACATGCCGGTGATGCAGCTGCACACGGTGGATTCGCTGATGGCGGACCCGCACCTCGACGCGGTGGGCTTCTTCGACGTTGTCGAACACCCCAGCGAAGGCGCGATCCGCTCGATGGCGATCCCGTCGCAATGGTCGAAGTCGCAGCCGACGGTCACGCGGCAGGCGCCGCGCCTGGGCGAACACAGTGCCCAGGTGCTGGCCGAGGCCGGCTACAGCGAGCAAGGCATCCGCGAGCTGGCCAGGCAGGGCGCCACGCGCCTCGGCGGGAACGCCGGCGACCGAACCTGAACCCAAACCGGGAGTTAACTTGAACTCGACCCTCGATTCCCTTCCGCTCGTCAGCATCCCGCCCGAGGACGAGGCGCTGCGGACCCCGATCCGCCAATTCCTGCAAGCCGCGCTGCGCGACGTGCCGGCGCCGGTGCGCGCGCGCACCTGGATGGGCTTTGATGCCGGCTTCAGCCGTGCGCTCGGCGAGCAGGGCTGGATCGGCCTGGCCCTGCCGCCCGAGTATGGTGGCGCGGGCCGCAGCGCCTTTGCCCGCTTCGTGCTGGTGGAAGAGCTGATTGCCGCCGGCGCGCCGGTATCCGCGCATTGGTTCGCCGATCGGCAGACTGCCCCGCTGATCCTGCGCTATGGCAGCGAAGCGCAGAAGCAGTTCTTCCTGCCGAAGCTGATCCGCGGCGAGATCTTCATCTGCATCGGCATGAGCGAGCCGGATACGGGTTCGGACCTGTCTTCCGTACGCACCCGGGCGGTACGCACCGAGACCGGCTGGCGGCTGAACGGCCGCAAGATCTGGACTACCAACGCACACCGGGCGCAGTACATGTGCGCGCTGGTGCGCACCTCCGGCCAGCATGGCGACCGCCACAAGGGCCTGTCGCAGGTGCTGATCGACCTGAGCCTGCCCGGCATCACCGCGCGGCCGATCCGCGACCTCGCGGGTGATGGCCACTTCTGCGAGGTGGTGTTCGAAGACGTGGACCTGCCGGCCGATGCGCTGGTGGGCGAGGAGGGCTCCGGCTGGAAGCAGGTGACCGCCGAACTGGCGTTCGAGCGCAGCGGGCCGGAACGCATCCTGACCAGCCTGATGCTGGCCGAGACATGGCTGGCCGAGGTGAAGGCCTCCGGCCTGCCGGTGCCGGATTCGGTCAAGGCGATTGCCGGGCGCATCGCCGGGCGCATGGCCGTGTTGCGGGCAATGTCGCTTGCCGTGGCCGACCGCCTTGACAAGGGCGAGAACCCGGAAATCGACGCGTCGTATGTCAAGGACCTCGGCACGGAGTTCGAGCAGACCGCACCGGGCTGGATCAGCGAGGCGATGGAGCAGATGCCTGACTTTGCCCCGTCCGACGACCTGCTGCGCGCCCACGCCTATATCACGCAGCTGGCGCCGAGCTTTTCGCTGCGCGGCGGCACGCGCCAGATCCTGCGCGGCATCATCGCCCGATCGCTCGGGCTTCGCTGATACGAGAGACACCATGACTGATTCCCTGTTGGAAGCCTTCGAGCGCGCGCTGGCCGGCCTGTGCCAGGATGAACAAGTACGGCGCAGCGAGTCCGGCGAAGGTGCCGACGCGCAATGGTCCGCCATCGATGCGCTGGGTTTCACCGACGCGCTGGTCCCGGTGGAGCGGGGCGGGGCGGGACTGCCGCTGGCGGAAGCCTTCCCGCTGTTCCTGGCCGCCGGGCGCGCCGGGCTGAGCCATCCGTTTGCCGAGACCGCCATCGCCCGCGCCATCCTCGCCGACGCCGGCCACGAGCACGATGGCGAATGTATCGCCATCGCCCCGGCGCTGACCCAGGCAGGCGATGCCATCGTCTGCCGTGAAGTGCCGGGCGGCGCGCTGGCGCACCAGGTGCTGGTGGGCTGGCGTGGCGAGTGGCTGCTGATGCCGCGCGCGCTGGCCCAGGCCACGTCCGGGGCCTATCGTCCGCAGGCTTCGGCCACGCTGCGCTGGGATTCAGCGGCCCAGGCCATCCGCCGGCTGCCGGCCGGCGAGGGCGACGTGCTGGCCATCTGCAACGCCATGCACGCCGCGGGCATGGCCGGCGCCATGGTGCGCATCCAGGCCATGAGCGTCGGCTACGTGAACGACCGCCAGCAGTTCGGTCGCGCCATCTCGCAGTTCCAGGCGATGCAGCAGGAGGTGAGCGTGCTGGCCGAGCAGGCCAATGCGTCGGCCTTCGGCGCGCGCCTGGGCTGCGCCGCGGACAGCTACCTGCCGCGTCCCCTGCTGGCAGCGGCGGCCAAGCTGCGCTGCAGCGAGGCGGCCAGCCGCGTCGCCGCGATTGCGCACGCGGTGCACGGCGCCATCGGCATCACCGAGGAACTGGCGCTCGGCCTGTTCACGCGCCGCCTGCATGAATGGCGCGCATGCGCCGGCACGGAGACCGCCTGCGCCACCGCGCTTGGCGATGCGCTGTTTAGCCAGGCGAGCGGCACCGGCCAGGAGATCCTGGACTTCGTGCGGCTGCAGCTGGCACCGGCCGCGGCCTGACCCCCTGACTGGCTGGAACCTGACATGCAGAACACTGATTCGATCGTGATCGTCGGCGCCAGGCGCACGCCGATCGGCGCCTTCAATGGCGCGCTGGCGCAGCACACGGCGCCGCAACTGGGCGCGGTGGCCATCCGCGCCGCCGTAGCCGGGGCGGGCGTTGACCCGGCCTCGGTCGACGAAGCCCTGATGGGCTGCTGCCTGTTCGCCGGCCTGGGCCAGGCACCGGCGCGGCAGGCTGTGCTGGGCGCTGGCCTGCCGGTTTCCACACCGGCCACCACGCTAAGCAAGATGTGCGGCTCCGGCATGAAGGCCGTGATGCTGGCGCACGACCTGCTGCGCGCCGGCACCTGCTCGGTGGCGGTGGCGGGCGGCATGGAATCCATGACCAACGCGCCCTTCATTGTGCCGCGCGGCCGCCATGGCTACCGCCTCGGCCACGGCCAGTTCCTCGACCATATGTACTGCGATGGCCTGGAAGACGCGTATGAGGGCCACCTGATGGGCTACTACGCCGACCTCTCCGCGCAGGAGCGCGGCATCGGCCGGGAGGCGCAGGACGCCTATGCCCGTGAGAGCCTGCAGCGTTCGCAGCGTGCGGTGCAGGAGGGAACGTTCGATGACGAGATCGCGCCCGTCACGCTCAAGCGCAAGGGTGCCGAGACGCTGTTCACCCGCGACGAAACGCCGGGCCAGTGCGATGCCGACAAGCTGCCAAAGCTCAGGGCCGTGTTCCGGCAAGACGGCACCGTCACCGCCGGCAATGCGTCGTCGATCTCCGACGGCGCCGCCGCGCTGGTGCTGATGCGTGAAAGCGATGCGCAGCGCCAGGGTGTGGCGCCGCTCGCCCGCATCGTCGGCCATGCCACGCATGCCCAGGCCCCGCAGCAGTTCGTGGATGCTCCGGCTGCCGCGATCCGCCGTGTGCTCGACAAAGCCTGCTGGACGGCGCAGGACGTGGATCTCTACGAGGTCAATGAAGCCTTTGCCGTGGTCACCCTGGTGACGCTGCAGGAACTGGGCATTTCCCGTGACCGGCTCAACGTCAACGGCGGCGCCTGCGCGCTGGGCCATCCGGTCGGCGCCACCGGCGCGCGGATGCTGGTGACGCTGATCCACGCGCTCAGGCAGCGCGGCCTGCGCCGCGGCATGGCCAGCCTGTGCCTGGGCGGCGGCGAGGCCACGGCCGTGGCGATCGAGCTGTGCTGAACGGAGCCTGACGATGAGCCATCTGCATGAACTTCGTGGCGCCGTCGGCTGGCTGACGCTGGATCGGCCCGCTGCCATGAACAGCCTGAGCCGCGAGCTGATGCTGGGACTCGACACGCAACTGCGGCGCTGGGCCGACGATCCCGCCGTGCGCGTGGTCGTGCTGGCCGCCAATGGCCGCGCCTTCTGTGCCGGCGCCGACCTGAAGGAAGTCTCTGCGCCCGTTGCCGCCGGCGAGCCGGATTTCATCGACGTGGCCACGGCGTTCTTCGCCACGCTGCGCGCCTTCCCCAAGCCGGTGCTCGCCGCCGTCAACGGACTGGCCGTGGCTGGCGGACTGGAGCTGGTGCTGGCCTGCGACCTGGTGGTGGCTGCCGAATCGGCGCGCCTCGGTGACGCGCATGCCAATTTCGGCGTGTTTCCCGGCGCCGGCGGCGCGGCCGTGCTGCCGCGCAAGGTGCCGGTCAACGTGGCCCGCTACCTGCTCTTCACCGGCCGCACCTTCACGGCGGCGCAGATGGAGCGCCATGGCCTCGTCAATGAAGTGGTGCCCGACGGTGAACTGGCCGGCCACGCCCAGGCACTTGCCGAAGAGCTGGCCGCCCGCAGCCCGCTGGTGCTGTCGCGCATGAAGCGGGTGGCGGCGCAGGCCACGGACAAGACCGTGAGCGACGCATTGCGCGATGAGTTGCTGGCGTTCCGCGACCACCAGCGCTCATACGACATGCAAGAGGGGCTGCGTGCCTTCGCGGAGAAGCGCGCGCCTGTATTCAAGGGGTGCTGAGCCCCAACCAACGGAAGGACAACCATGGACCTGCTCTATTCCGGGCAACACAAGGCGTTCCGGCAGGAAATCCGCGACTTTATCGCCACCAACCTGCCCGACGATATGCGCCAGCGGCTGCGCGCCGGCGGCTTTGCCTCCAAGGCCGACACTGAACTCTGGCAGCGCCGGCTGAACGCGCGCGGCTGGGGCGCGCCGGCCTGGCCCAAGGCCTTCGGCGGTGCCGGCTGGGATGCCGCCGAGCAGCAGATCTTCGCCGACGAGTGCGCCTGCGCGCCCGCGCCGCCGCCGCATATCTTCAATATCACCATGCTGGGCCCGGTGCTGGTCCACTTCGGCAGCGACGCGCAGCGCGAATACTTCCTGCCGAAGCTGCTGAACGCCGACATCCAGGTCTGCCAGGGCTTCTCGGAACCGGGCTCCGGATCGGACCTGGCCTCGCTTAAGACCCGAGCCGAGCGCACGGCGGACGGCTACCTGGTCAACGGCCAGAAGATCTGGACCAGCCAGGCGCATTACTCGGACTGGATTTTCTGCCTTGTGCGTACCGACCCGGGCGCGGCCAAGCCGCAAGCAGGCATCTCCTTCATCCTGGTCGACCTGAAGTCGCCGGGGATTACGGTGCGGCCCATCATCAGCATTGACGGACGGCACAGCCTGAACGAAGTCTTCTTCGACAACGTGCTGGTGCCGGCGGCTAACCTGGTGGGCGAGGAGAACAAGGGCTGGGACTACGCCAAGTTCCTGCTCGGCCACGAGCGCGCCTACATTGCCGGCATCGGCCGCAGCAAGGAGCGCGTGGCCTATGCCAGGGACCTGCTTGCGCGGCACCAGGCCGAAGGCCGGCCGGCCGAGATGCTGGCCCCCTGGCGCGGCCGCATTGCCATGATCGAGACCGACCTGCATGCGCTGGAGGTCACGCAATTCCGCATGCATGGCGGCGATGCCGACATGAATCTTTCGCCGATGCTCAAGGCGCGCGGCAGCGAGATCTTCCAGGCCATCACGGACGTGATCTGCGGCATGAGCGGCACCGATGCACTGCGCGCGGATACCGGCACGCTCACCAGGTCTTACCTGTACTCCCGAGCCGTCTCGATCTTCGGCGGCAGCACCGAGGTGCAAAAGAACATTCTTTCGGTCACTGTCCTGGACCTGCGATGAACCTGCAACTGAACGACGTCCAGCAGCAACTGCTGGACAGCCTGTCGCGGCTGCTGGGCCGCGAGTACAACTTTGAGAAGCGCCAGCAGTACGTGGTGCACGACGACGGACACAGCTCGCAGGTATGGGGCGCGCTGGCCGGGCTTGGCGTGCCAGGGGCGGCAATCGCCGAGGAATTCGGCGGCTTCGGCGGCGATGCCGTCGACCAGATGCTGATTTCCCGCGAGCTGGGCCGTGTCCTGTCGCTGGAGCCCTACCACGGCACGGCGGTGATGGCCGGCGCCGCGCTGGCGGCTGCGGGCTCGTCCGCGCAAAAGGCCCGGCTGCTGCCGCGCATCGCCCAGGGCGACGTGACGCTCGCATGGGCGCATGGCGAAGCCATGCCGGGACGCGTGTCCGTGCAGGCCGCGTCCGGGGTCGGCGGCTGGGCGCTGTTCGGCAGCAAGCCCTGCGTCGTGCACGGCGCGGGCAGCAACTACCTGGTCGTCAGCGCGCAGGTGCCGGCAGGCGGGGCAGCGCTGTTCCTGGTGGACGGAAACAGCGTCGGCGTGCAGCGCGAAGGCTACCGGCTGATCGACGGCACGCCGGCCGCCGATGTGAGGCTCGACGGCGTCCAGGCCGAACTGCTGGATGGCGAGGCGGACGGGGCCGCGCTGCGGCGCGTGCTCGACGCCGGCATCAACGCCGCCTGCGCCGAAATGGTCGGGGCCATGCAGGGCGCCTGTGACCTGACGGTGGATTACCTCAAGACGCGCAAGCAGTTCGGCAAGCTGATCGGATCCAACCAGGCCTTGCAGCACCGCGCGGTGGACATGCTGGTGGCGCTGGAGCAGAGCCGCAGCCTGTCGCTCTCGCTGGCCGTGGCGTTAGCGGGCCGCAATGACCTGGCCGCCGGCGCGGACCAGGTGCATGCCGCCAAGGCCTACATCGGCCGTGCCGCACGGCAGGTCACGCAAGAGGCGATCCAGATGCACGGCGGCATCGGCATGACCGAAGAATATGCCGTCGGGCACTACCTGCGCCGCGTGCTCGTGCTGGACCAGCTGCACGGCGACACGCAATACCACATGGGCTGCCTGGAAGGCCGCCAGTACCACTGAACCGTTGAAAACACCGAGGAGAACACTATGTCGGATCTTATGTCCCTGAAAGGCAAAGTCATCATCGTCACCGGCGCCGCGCAGGGCGTCGGCAAGGCCACGGCGGAACTCGCGCTGCAACTGGGCGCCAGGGTCGGGCTGGTCGACATGCAGGGCGAAGCGCTGCAGGAAATCACCGCGCGCTATCCGGGACAGACGGTTGCCTATACCGGCAGCGTGTCCGACGCTGACTTCGTCGCGTCGTCGATGGAGCACGCGTTGTCGCACTTCGGCAAGGTGGACGGTCTGGTCAACTGCGCCGGCATCGTGCGCGCGTCGATGATCGAGAACATGACGCTGCCAACGTGGAACGAGGTCATCGACTGCCACCTGACGGGCTCCTTCCTGTGGCTGCAGGCAGTCGGCGCGCACCTGGTGGAGCGCGCGAAGAAGGGCGAACAGGTCAGCGGTTCCATCGTCAATATCTCGTCCGAGGCAGGCCGCCGCGGCTCGATCGGGCAGATCAACTATTCCAGCGCCAAGGCCGGCATGCTTGGGATGACGATGAGCGCCGCGCGCGAGTGGGGCAAGTACGGCGTGCGTACCAACTCGATCTGCCTGGGCGTGGTGGAAACGCCGATGACGGAGACCATCCGCGGCGACCGCTTCCGCGACGGCATCCTGTCGATGATCCCGATGGGACGCTGGGCGCAGCCTCAGGAGGTGGCGCAGCCGATCTGCTTCCTGCTGTCGGACGCGGCGTCGTACATCCTGGGGCAGCATATCGGGGTGAATGGGGGGTATCACCTGGCGAGCTGAGGTAAGGGCAGCGGACTGCTGACAAAACCAATACTGCCAGGGTTGTCTCTCGCGATCCTTCGCCTGGAGTATTCCCTGCCAGTGGCGCAGCGCATCCATACGCTGGACGAGGCCAACCAGTGGCAGGGGGCGTCGCTGTACCTGCACGAGGCGGGCAGCTTCGTGCCGCTGGCGCGCCACGAGACAGCTATTGCCTTGGATGTGAGAAGGATGAGGCGTTATGTCTTTTGGAAAGTTACGGGCGCTGGTGCGTGTACTACAGCGGGCATGGACAACATACAGAGGAGCAGTCTTTCGACTCGGAGGCAGCCGCTTGCGCTGCTTTCTTGACGCCGCTTCGGAAGATGCTCCGGCTTTGAAACGGCCCTGCTCAGAAACGAACTAGCCTCAGCAAAAGCGAAAACCCATGTCCTCGATTGCTTATGTAGGCGATGCCACAACTCCCGGTGGCGTCATTCTTACTGGTTCGGAAACGATGGTGGTCATGGGACGCCAGGCCGCGCGCAAGGGTGACCTGGTGTCGTGCCCGCTGCCGGGCCACGCACTGACCAGATTCACGGGATTCCCTGTAAACCGCGCCGGACAAGGCCCGCTGGCAGGGTCGCCAGATCAGTCTGCTTCCGGCTCCGTTGTCCCCGGCGCCGCCGGCATGATCTCCCGCGCAATGGCAACGAAATTGCGCGTGGTCGCGTTGACCGTTTCCGGAAGCGTCACTAGCGCGATGCCCAACTCCATCCTGGGCGGCATCCCGGTCAGGCGCACCAGCTTCACGCCATCGCCGGCCTGCCGGGAGGCCGTGGCCGGCACCAGCGCCACGCCCAGCCCGCTTTCCACCAATGCCAGGATGGATGGCACCTGCACCGCTTCCTGGGCGATGGGAGGCTGGATGCCGGCCTCATGGAAGGCCATCATCGTCATCGCATGCATGGCGGGCACGAAGGTCCGCGAATACAAGATGAACGGTGTGGTGCCCAGCTCCGAGATATCCACCACATCACGCGCAGCCAGCGGCGAATCGACGCTGACGGCCAGCACCATCGGATCGGGCTGCAGCAGCAGGACGCTGGCGCCGGACCGTTCCAGGATCGGATAGCGCACCAGGGCTACATCCAGCGAGTGTTCGTCCAATCGCCGCAGCAGCTCTACCGTGGTCGATTCCTCGATCACCAGGTCGACACGCGGATACTGCAGGCGGAACGTGCGGATCAGCCGCGGCATCAGCGAATACACCGCCGAGCCGACGAATCCCACGCGCAGCTTGCCTTGCTCGCCACGCTCGCCTTCACTGGCGGCACGGCGGATTTCGTCGGCGAAGAACAGGGTGTTGCGCATCTGGCGCAGCACGGTTTCGCCCACGGGCGTCAGGCGCAGGCCGGATGGCAGCCGCTCGAACAAGGTCACGCCCAGTTCTTCTTCCAGCTTGCGGATGGCGGTGGACAGGGGCGGCTGCGCCATGTGCAGCCGCTCGGCGGCGCGGTGGAAGTTGAGCGTTTCGCTCAGCACCAGCGCCTGCTTGATCTGACGGAGGTCCATGCGGATAAGGCGGGTCGGGCGCGGCACCAGTGCCGCGCGACCGACTATGCGGCAAGGGGGGGCAATGCGCAATCGGGCATTGCCCCGTGCGCGATTCAGCGGCCGGTGGCGCCCAGCGTGCGTACCTGTTCGATAGTCTCGGGCGGAAGCCAGCCGGCCAGCACCTCGCCATAGCGGCTTGCGTCGGGCGCGCTCGGCGGCACGGGCGGGGCGCTCCGGGTACGGCTGAAACGCGGCGCGGGGCCGGGCTGGGGAATGCCGTCCACCTCGACGAAGGTCTCGCGCGCCTTCAGGTGGGCGTGTTGCGGCGCCTCCTCGAAGTCCAGCACGGGGGCGAAGCAGGCGTCGGTGCCTTCGAGCAACCGGCACCATTCGTCCCGGGTACGGCTGCGGAAGACCTCCGCCAGCCGGTCGCGCGCGGGTTCCCAGGTGTCCGCGTCCAGCTGCTCGCCCAGGCCGGCGGGATCGATGCCGATCCGCGCCAGCAGGTCGCGGTAGAAGCGCGCCTCGATCGGTCCCACCGAGATCCAGCGGCCGTCCTGGCACTGGTAGACGTTGTAGTAGTGGGCGCCGGAGTCGAGCACATTGGTGCCGCGTTCCTGCCGCCACTGGCCGGCCGCCGTCATGCCGTAAAAGACAGTGCCGAGTGCCGCGGCGCCGTCGACAATGGCGGCATCCACCACCTGTCCCTGTCCGGACTTTCCGGCTTCGATCAGCGCCGCCAGCACGCCCGTGACCAGGAACATGGCGCCACCGGCAAAGTCGCCCAGGTAGGCCGGCGGAATGGCGGGTGCCTGGCCGCGTGCGCCGATGGCGTTCAGCGCGCCGGTCAGCGAGATGTAGTTGATATCGTGGCCGGCGGTGTGGGCCAGCGGGCCGGTCTGGCCCCATCCGGTGACCCGGCCGTAGACCAGGCGCGGGTTGCGCGCCATGCAGTCCTGCGGCCCCAGGCCCATGCGCTCGGTGACACCCGGCCGGAAGCCTTCGATCAGCGCGTCGGCCTGTTCCACGAGGTCCAGCACGATGGCCACGGCCCGGGGATCTTTCAGGTCTAGCGCGATCGACTTGCGGTTGCGCAGCATCAGGTCGAAACGACGTTCGCGCCTGACGCCCAGGTCGGCTTCGCCGGGGCGCTCGATACGCAGTACCTCGGCGCCCATGTCGGCGAGCACCATGCCCGCCATGGGGCCGGGGCCGATGCCGGCCAGTTCAATGATCTTCATGCCTGCGAGGGGGCCCATCGTTCTCCTCTTGCGGTCGGTTGGATCTGGTTTGCGGGGCGTTATTCCACGGGAATGCCGGCAGTCTTGACGATGTCGCGCGTGCGCTGGATCTCTGCCAGCTGGAACTGCCTGAGCTGCTGCGGACCGCCGGAGAACACGCTGCCGCCCAGGTTCTCGATGAATTTCACGCTGTCGCGCTGCTGCATGGTCTCGCGCACCGCGTCCGACAGGGACTTGACGATTTTCTCCGGAACCCTGGCCGGTGCGAACACGCCGGTCCAGGCAAACACCTCGAAGCCGGGCGCGCCGCTTTCGGCAACGGTGGGTACCTGCGGCAGTTCCTTCAGTCGCTGTGTGTCGGTGACGGCCAGTGCTCGCAGGCGGCCCGCGCGGATCAGGGGCAGCACTGAACTGATCTCGCCGATCGAGTAGTCGACGTTGCCTGCGGCCACGTCCGTCATCGCCGGCGCCGTGCCCTTATAGGCGATCGGGTTGCCCTTGATGCGGAAGCGTTCATGGAAGAGTTCCACAGCCACCTGGTAGCCTGCGCTGCCGCTGGCATAGTTGAGCTTGCCGGGCGCCTTGCGGGCGGCCTCCACGAGGTTGTCGAGGGTCTTGTAGGGCGAACTGGCCGGCACTACCACCACCATGGCAAAGCGTGCGATCCGTTCCACCGGCACGAAATCCTTGACCGGGTCATAGGGCATGTTGCGGAACACCGCCACGTTGGTCACCATCGACGAATTGCTGCCGACGAAGAGGGTGTAGCCGTCCGGGGCTGCCTCGGCCACCGCGCGCGCGCCGATGAAGCTGTTGGCGCCGGGGCGGTTTTCCACCACGAAAGGCTGCTTGAATTTTTCGCCCAGGTGCTGGGCGATGAAGCGTGCCGTGGTGTCGGCGCCGCTGCCCGGCGGCAGCGAGACGATGACCTTGACCGGCCGGTTCGGGAAGTCGGACTGCGCCGTGGCCGGCATCGCGCTCAGCGCCAGCGATGCCGCGACCAGGCCATGCATGAAATGGTGGAATGCCATGTTGTCTCCTTGCTGTATTTTTTTGTCCGCCCGCGCACTTCGGCGCGGGCGGCGTACCGCCATCACGCCCTCAGACGCGGCGCTCGAGGAAGGCGTCCAGCGCGGCGTCGTGTTCGGGCGTGTTGTGTGCCAGCGCCTGGAAGCCCGCTGACATCTCCATGATGGTGTCCAGCCGCGCATGGACCGACTCGCGCAGCAGGCGCTTGGTCATGCGCAGCGCATGGCCGGAGTTGCGCGCGATACGCCGGGCCAGTTCCATGGCGGTGGGCAGCAGCGCATCGGCGGCGACCACCTGCGACACCAGGCCCCATGCCAGCGCCTGGCGCGCATCGATGGTGTCGCCGGTATAGGCCAGTTCGCAGGCGCGCGACATGCCCACCGCCTGGGGCAGCAGCCATGCGCCGCCGTCGCCCGGGATCAGCCCGAGCTTGACGAAGGTGGCGGCGAACTTTGCATGTTCGGAGGCGATGCGGATGTCGCAGGTGCAGGCAAGGTCATTGCCGGCGCCCAGCGCGGGGCCGTTGACCGCGGCGATGACCGGCACTTCAAGGTTGCACATGGCCAGCGGCACGCGCTGGATGCCGTCGCGATAGCCATAGCGGCTCAGCACGGGGTGGGCCAGGCCGCTGCCGAGCTTGTCGCGCAGCGTCTTCAGGTTGCCGCCGGAAGAGAAGGCCGACCCGGCGCCGGTCAGGATGACGGCGCGCACCGTCAGGTCCCGGTTGATGGTCTCGCACATCTGCACCAGGGCTTCGATGGCGTCGTCGTCCGAGATCGCATTGCGTGTCTCGGGGCGGTTCATGGTGACGATGGCGACAGCGCCATCGCGCCGGATATCCAGGAAGCTGCTCATGTCCAGGTCGATTTAAAGGGTGGAAGGACCGGCGCGGAAACGTGCACGGCGATTTCCAATCGATGCTAAGGACAGAGCGGCGCTGTGAAAAATACTTTCGGTATGTCGCGTAATACATCGCTTGTATCGCGCCTGGCACCCGGCGCGCGGCTATGCCTTCTCCATCAGTGCATCGCGGACTTCAATCAATGCGGCGAGGTAGGCGTCATGGTTCCTCTTCATGCGATCCGCCGGGCCAGCGAGGGAGATGCCCGCGGGTTGTCCGCCGAGCAGGCCGGTCACCGCCAGGCCATAGACGCCCTCGCTGCCTTCTTCGCGCGCCTCGTGCCAGCCGCGCTTGTGGCCGCGGGCAATCTGCGCCATCAGCGTGTCGACGTCGACAATGGTGTGCTCCGTGATCTGGCGCAGCTGGCTACGGCCCAGCGCAGCGCGCGCCTCCTCGGGCGGCAGCAGGCTCAGCAGGCCCTTGCCCAGCGCCGAGGCGTGCAGCGCGGCGCGCGAGCCGACTTCAATGATGTAGCGCAGCGGCTGGCGGCTGGACTGGGCGGCAACGACCTTGACCGCGGCGGTATCCAGTACGCCGAAAAAGACGCTTTCGTTGGTCTTCTCGCCGACCTGTTCCACGGCTTCCTGCGCGACGGTGCTGAGCGGGTCGTTCTCCGCGATCTGGCGCGCGACCTCGAACAGGCGCCCGGTGGGATAGAAGCGCCGGCTGCGGGTGGTGCGCACCAGGTAGCCGAGCGACTGGAGCGTGTGCAGCAGGTCGGAGGTGCTGCTCTCCGGCAGCGACAGCAGGCGCGCCATGTCGGAGTTGGACAGCTCGCGCCGCTCGCGGGCGAAGACTTCGAAGACGGCCATGGCGCGGCCGGCAGCGGGGATCAGGGTAGGCATGGGTTGGCAGTTGGGGATTCGGTCAACGACAGTACTATACGAAATTTCGTAGTCTGCCGGAAGCCGGCCCCGCCATCACGCCACGCCCACGCGATATCCCGCCGCCTGGGTCGCGCCTGTCAGGGCAGCACGTTGCGCGGGTCGTCCTTCAGGACCAGCTGCCATGCCTCGCGCGCCATTGGTTGCTGTTTCTCTTCCAGCACATGGGCCAGCAGGCCGGCCGAGCGGCCTACCAGCGCCAGGCCGCGCGCAATCAGCGGGTCCAGCCCCATCGCCGCGACGATCGCGCCGATGGCGCCCACCACGTTCATCGGCAGCTTGCGGTGCTGCTCCTTCACCAGCACCTCGACGATGGCGTCCATCAGCCGCCAGTGCAGGCCGTAGTAGCCGTGCTCGCGCGACAGCGCGCGCAGCGCCGGCACGCGCGGGTCGCCGTCGACGTGGATGGGGTGGCCCACGCCGAAGATCTGCTGGCGGCGCTCCTTGTAGCGGCGGATCAGCGCGCGGACTACATCCAGGATTTGTTCGTCCGTGGCGCCGTCGGCCAGATCGGCGGCGCCTTCGTTGAGCATTTCCGCCGCGTTCTGCATGGGCCCGAGGAATACGCTGCCCGCGCCCAGCAGCCCGGTGGCCACGGCGCCCTGCAACGCTTCCGGCGCGCCGATGTAGGTGAGGCGCGCCGACAGCGAGCTGGGCGTGATGCCATGGTCGGCCGTGGTCACCAGCAGCGCATTGACCATGACTTTCTCGCGCGGGGCCGGCAGGCGCGACAGCGTGGTGAAGAAGATCATGTCGACAAAGTCGAACTTGCCGATGATCTCGGTCGAGAGGTTCAGGCCACGCACCATGATGGTGTCGGTGGTGGTGTAGCCGATGTCAGTCTTTACCATGCCGAAGGCTCCGTGCCTTGATACGAGAGAACCGCGTCGAGCGCGATCACTCCCTCGCCTTGCGGACGTACCGCGAGCGGGTTGATTTCCAGTTCTTCGATGCTGTCCGCGTGCCTGGCGACAAGATCCGAGAGCTTCACCAGCATGTCGGCCAGCGCATCGATGTCGAAGGCCGGCTGGCCGCGATAGCCCTTGAGCAACTCGTAGCAGCGCGTTTCCGTGACCATTTCGCGCGCGGCTGCCGGGGTCAGCGGCAGCAGGCGCCGGCTGACATCCTTGAACAGCTCGATGCTGACGCCGCCGAGGCCGAAGGTGCAGACGTGGCCGAACACCGGATCGCGATGGATGCCGACCACCGCTTCGACAAACGGCGCGGGCAGCATCGGTTCCACCAGCACGCCCTCGATCCGCGACGGATCGCAGGCTTTGGCGCCGTTGGCATGGATTTCCTCGTACGCTGCCATGGCGTCGCCGCCGGAGGCGATGCCCAGCCGCACGCCGCCGATGTCGGTCTTGTGAGTGATCGCGGCGCTGACGATCTTCATCACCGCCTTGCCATTGCCGGCATTGCGGAAGGCCAGCGCGGCGTCGGCGGGTGAGCGCGCCACCACGCCTCGCGGTGTCGGAATGCCGGCTTTCTCAAGCAGCGCCTTGGTCCTTGCTTCAGACAGGTTGGCAGTGGCCTCGGTGCCTGCCACGTTGGCCAGTGGCTGCCATTCGCGTTCGAAGCCGGATTTCCAGCGCCCGTACTCGATGAAACGCTGGATGGCAAGCACGGCGTTGCCCACAGCACGCATCGGCATCAGTCCGCCGTCGATCATCTTGCGATGGCCTTCGCCGGTGCGGTCGCTCATCCAGACCGGCACGATCGGCGTGCCGGTCTCTTCCGACTGCACGCGCACCATGCTGTCGGCCAGCATGGCCGTGGTCTTGCCGTATTCCACCGGGATCGGCACCAGCACCAGGTCGGTGTTGGGGTCGGCGGCGGTGGCCTTCAGGGTGGCATAGCTGACTTCGGTATTGACCAGCACCTCGGCGGTCACGTCCACCGGATTGCTGAATGCCGCAAAGCCGGGCAGGGCGTTACGCAGCGCCTCGATCGTCGCGGGCGCGAATTCGGACAGCTTCAGTCCCGCCAGGCCGACCATATCGGAGGCCAGCGCCGCGGTGCCGCCGGAGAAGCTGTAGACAGCCAGCTGCTCCTTGCCGGTGGGCTTGCGCCGCGCCAGCAGCGAGGCTACGTCGATCAGCTCGTCGATGTCATCCACCTCGATGATGCCGAGCTGGCTGAACACCGCGCTGTTGATCTCCGCCGAGCCGGCGATCGCCGCGGTGTGCGACTGCGCCGCCTTGGCGCCATATTCCGACTTGCCGACCTTGATGGCGACGATGGGCTTGCCGCGCCGCGCCGCATGCAGTGCGGCGGCCATGAAGCGCGGGCCGTTGCGCACGCCTTCCAGCGTGGTCACGATCACCTCGATGTCCGGCGCGTCGGCCATGTAGTGGATATAGTCGCTGACCTCCAGGTCTACTTCATTGCCGCCGGAGCACCACAGCCCCACGCCCACGCCGCGGTCCATCGCCTGGATGAACGAGCGGCCCAGGCCGCCGCCCTGCGTGGCCACGCCGATCGGGCCGGCGCGGCGGTCGATGCGCCAGGCCGGCGAGAAGGTCAGGCCCAGCCGAGCATTCATGTTGTTCAGGCCCGGGCAGTTCGGGCCGTAGATGCGCATGCCGGTGCTGGCCACGATCTCGCGCATCCCGGCTTCCACCGCGCGGCCGTCCTCGCCGGTTTCGCCGAAACCGGAGGTGAAGACGATGGCGAACCTGATGCCGCGATTGCCACAGTCGCGCAGCGTCTGGAGGACCATGTCGGCGCGCACGGCCAGGATGGCGAGGTCCGGCGCTTCCTTCAGGTCATTGACCGAGGCCACGCACGGCCTGCCGTGGATCTCCGCGCGGCCGGGATTGACCAGGTAGAGGTCGCCCTTGAACTCGGAGAAGGTGGTCAGGTTTTCCAGCGTACGGCCACCGATGCTGTCCGGCTTCTCGGAGGCGCCGACCAGCACGATGGAGCGCGGGTTCACCAGCCGCGACAGGTCGCTGAACCAGGTCGGATGGCTGCTCATTGCGCCTCTCCCTGCGGGCGGCGCTTGAACAGGCAGGTGGCTGCCATCTCGGCCACCACTTCGCCGCGCTGGTTGATGCCCTTGCGCAGGAAGGCAATGATGCCGCGGTCCGGTCGGCTGGTGGCCTTCTGCTCAACCACTTCGATTTCCACGCGGATGGTGTCGCCGATAAACGTGGGCTTGGGGAACTTGAGCCGGTTCTCCAGCACGCTGAACAGCGAGCCTTCGAAGAACTGGTTGGGGATCGAGCGCGAAGTCAGGCCGGCCATGAAGGCGGCCACCAGCATGCCGTGGGCAATGCGCTGGCCGAAGATCGTGCCCTTGGCGTACTCGGCATCGACGTGCACCTTGTTGAAGTCGCCGGTCAGTGCCGCGAACGCGGCCACGTCGGCTTCAGTGATGGTGCGCGACGAGGTGCTGTACGTCATGCCCGGCACCAGGTCTTCCCAGTAGAGCGTGGTGTTGGCGATTTGTTCGAGGATGGCGGGTTGGGTCATGTCTAGTGTCTCCGTATTGTCTGTGAGCATCAGGTCAGTGCGCTGATGCCCAGGATTTCCCGGCCGATGATGAGCGTCTGGATCTCGGTGGTGCCCTCGGGGATCATCCCGCCGCGCGTGTCGCGGAAGATGCGCTCGATCGGGTAGCCGGTGGCGTAGCCCATGCCGCCGTGCACCTGCAGCGCGAGGTTGGACACCTCGAACGCGGCTTCGGTGGCGTACAGCTTGGCGATCGAGCATTCCGTGCGCGACGTGCCGTTCTGCATCGACCGTGCCGCGCGGTAACCCAGTGCGCGTGCGGCCTGCGTGCGCATGGTCATGTCGACGATGTGCTTCTGCACCAGCTGGAACGAACCGATGGGGCGGCCGAACTGCTTGCGCTGCAGCGCGTAGTCCACCGACAGGTCCAGCGCGCATTGCGCCGCGCCCACCGCCCCCATGGCAACGTTCAGGCGGCCGAAGTTCAGTCCGATCAGGATCTGGCGCAGGCCCTGGCCTTCCTTGCCCAGCAGGTTGGCGGCCGGGACCTCGGCGTTCTCGAAGGTGAAGGCCGCGGTGCCGGTGCTGCGGGTGAACATGGTTTCCACCGGCGTGGCGCTGTACGGGGTCACGTCGCGCTCCACCAGGAACAGCGACAGCTCGCCGTTGCAGGTCTCGCTGAAGGTGCGCGCCACCACGATGCCGAAGTCGGCGAACATGCCGTTGGTGATCCACAGCTTGCTGCCGTTGAGCACGTAGCGGTCGCCGCGCTTGTCGGCGCGGGTCTTGATCTCGGCCACGTTGGAGCCCACGTCCGGCTCGGAGATCGACACGAAGGTCTTGCGCTCGTTGCGCAGCAGCGGACGCATGAAGCGATCCTTCTGCTGCTCGGTGCCATAGGCATTGATGATGCCCGAGACGATATTCAGCCCGTTGAGCAGGATGCGCAGCGACAACCAGCAATAGCCTGCCTCTTCCATCATCACCGCCCAGGTCAGGTAGTCCAGGCCCAGCCCGCCGTCGGCTTCAGGCAGGTGGCCGCCGAAGTAGCCAAAGTCGGCGAGGCCTGTCAGCAGCTCGTGCGGGAACTGCTTGTCCTGCTCGGCCTGGTCGATGCGCGGGGCGATGTTTTCCTTCAGGTAGCGACGAATGTTGTCGCGCAGCAGTTGCTGGCTGGCATCCAGGCCATCGACGTCGACATTGGGATCAACCATAGCGGCCTCCGGTGACGAACAGGGTGGTGCCCGTGATGTAGCGGGCATGTTCGGACGCCATGAAGGCCACGGCGCCGGCGATATCGCTGGTTTCGCCGGGGAACGTCACGGCGTTCCTGGCCATCACGTTGGCCAGGATGGTGTCGTAGTTGGGCAGGCTCTTGATGTACTCGGTCTCGATATAGCCGGGCGCGATGGCATTGACCGTCACGCCCTTGCGCGCCTGCTCCAGCGACAGCGCGCGGGTAAAGCCGACGATGCCGGCCTTGGCGGTGGAGTAGTTGGCCTGGCCGGGGTTGCCGAACAGCGCGCGCGAGCTGATATTGATGATCCGGCCCCAGCCTTTCTCGTGCATGAAGGGCAGCGCGGCGCGGCAGGTGTGGAAGGCGCCCTTGAGCGTCACGTCCAGCACCAGGTCCCAGTCGGACTCGTCCATCTTGAGGATGGTGCGGTCCTTGACCAGGCCGGCGTTGTTGACCAGCACGTCGATGCTGCCGAACGCTTCCTTGCCGGCGCCGACCATGTTTCGCACCTGGTCTTCCATGCGCACATCGCACTGCACGGCGATTGCCTTGCCGCCGTCGCGCCCGATGCCGCTGGCGGTTTCGCGCGCGGCGTCGAGGTCCAGGTCGGTGATGACCACGGCCATGCCTTCTTGTGCCAGCATGCGGGCGGTTTCCGCGCCGATGCCGCGGGCCGAGCCGGTGACGACCGCCACGCGGCCATTCAGTCCAAGATCCATTTCTCCTCCTTCGTTGGAATTGCGCAGGTTCAGTGGTCGGCCAACAGTGCGTCGCGCACTTCGCGCAGGGCCGCAAGATAGAAGTCGCGTTGCCGTTCGATGCGCTCCGTTGGGCCGGCCACGGAGATGGCTACCGGCCGCTCGCCCAGGCGCGCCGAGACCGCAAGCGCCGTTACACCGGCCGTGCCTTCATCGATGGCTTCGTACCAGCCTTGTTCTCGGCACCGGGCAAGCTGCGTCATCAGCTGGTCCAGCGCCACCACCGTGTTCGGTGTGACCGCCGTCCGCTTGATGGTGTCCAGCCGCGACCGGGCCTCGTCCTCCGGCAGCAGGCCCAGCATGGCCTTGCCCAGGGCAGAGGCATGCAGCGCGACGCGCTCGCCGACGTCGAGGATGTAGCGCAGTGGCTGGCGGCTCTGCGCCACCGCGGCGACGCGCACGGCCTGTGGCTCCAGCAAGCCGAAGAAGGCGCTTTCGTTGGTGGCCTCGGCGAGGCGGCGCACGGCTTCCCGCGCAATCCGGCTCAGCGGGTCGTTTTCGGCGATCTGCCGCGCAGTCTCGAGCAGGCGGCCAGTGGGATAGAACCGCCGCGTGCGCGTGGTGCGCATCAGGTAGCCAAGCGATTGCAGGGTATGCAGCAGGTCGGAGCAGCTGCTGTCGGCGACTGCCAGCAGTTTCGCGATCTCGGAGTTGGACAGGTCGCGCTGTTCGCGGGCGAAGACCTCGAACACGGCCATGGCGCGGCTCGCGGCGGGTATATTGACAGGCACTTTTATCTCCGAGATGTCGTAATAAATTACGATATATGGAAATAATGTACGTGCCGTCGGAGGGCCGTGCAAGCGATATTTCGAGGGGGTGGAGATAAGTACGACGGGTTGTATTAAGCGCGCTTAAGCGAGGGATTTGTTCCCCGCCGTTTCTTTTCCTGTTCCTGCCGGTGCCTGTATTCACGCGCTTGGCGCACCTAAAGTGGCCACGACAGGCCGGCGGCGGCGGTCAAACTGTGCCGTCCCGCCGGCTCGGCCAACGCGCACGGCGCACCCGCCCGTTGCGAGCACACCTGATCCGATTGGAGCAAGAATGTCCGTACATGAACGACTCGCAGCGCGCGGCCTGGCGCTGCCGCAGCCCCCGCAGCCGCTGGGGAGCTATACCGCCGTCAGCCAGGCCGCAGACCTGCTGTTTATCTCCGGGCAGTTGCCATTGCAGGATGGCAAGGTGGTCTGGCAAGGCCAGCTCGGCAAGGACCTGACAGTGGAGCAGGGCAAGCGCGCCGCCGAACTGGCGGCGCTCAATGTGCTGGCGCAGATCGACGCCTATCTGGGCGGCTTCGAGCGGCTGGACCACATTGTCCGCGTCGACGGCCATATTGCCGGTGCGCCGGGCTGGTTCGACCAGCCGGCGGTCCTCGACGGCGCTTCCGACCTGTTCCGTGATGTGCTGGGGGACAAGGCCGGCCATGCGCGGACCATTTCGTCGCACTTCCAGCAGCCCGCCAATGCGGCCGTGATCCTCGTGGTCATTGCGCAGGTCAGGCCTGCCTGAGTCCGGGTTCTACGCGGAAAATTTCTCGACCAGGAAGTCGACAAAGACCCGCACGCGGCGCGTGACATGCCGTGCCGACGGGTAAAGCAGCACGAACGGCCGCGTACTGCCGGCATATTCCTGCAGCACTTCTACCAGCGTGCCGTCGCGCAGATCCTGTTCCACGACGAAGCGATAGGTCTGGAACAGGCCCGCGCCGGCGCGCACCAGCGTGGCTCCGCCGAGGATGTCTTCGGTCGCCGCATAGCCGCCGGTGGTGGCGATATCGACGTCTTCGCCATTGACGCGGAAGGTCCAGGGAATGCGCCGGCCGCTGCTGGGGCGTTCGAACTGGATGCACTCATGCCTGAGCAGGTCTTCCAGTGACCTGGGCGTGCCCGCGCGCTGCAGGTACGCGGGCGTTGCCACCACCACCAGCTCGGCATCTTCCAGCTTGCGCGCGATCAGGTTCGAATCGTCCGGCGCGCGGCCGCGCACCGACAGGTCATAGGTGTCATCGGCGAAGTCGACGTTGCGGTTGCTGATGTGCACGTCGACCTCGACTTCCGGGTACTGCGCCCGGAACGCCGGCAGGATCGGCAGCACGCGATAGTGCGCGTAAGGCGTCGGCAAGCTGATCCGCAGCCGGCCCGCGGGTGCCGCGCGCTGGCCGCTGACCTGCCGCTCCGCATCCAGCAGCTGCGCCAGCGCGCCGCGGCTTTGCTCGAAATACAGCCGTCCTTCATCCGTCAGGCGGATCTGCCGCGTGGTGCGCACGAACAGGCGTACCCCCAGCCGTTCTTCCAGCCGCTGCACGGTGCGGCTGACGGCGGGCGGTGTCACGCCGGCCGCGGCCGCGGCGGCGGTAAAGCTGCCCAGCTCGGCGGCCAGGCAGAACAGCTCGATGCTGCCGAGCTGGAGGTCATCGAATTGCCTTTTCATGGCGTGGGATCGGGCGCTGCAAGGTGTGGCTGGAAGCGGTGCCGCCATCATATGTGGGCCAATGCCAGAAGTCGATGGCGGGAGCCTCAGGGACGGAAATGTGGCCGGGACCCCACGTCATGCAGCTTTAAACATCGCTCTGGCAACCGTGGTCTCGGCGCCATTTGTTCCGCGCGTGCATAACTGTTTGTTCCGTGGAGGTCTTCGAATGCCAGGACGGTTCTCCTAAATTTGAGCCCATCGGAGCCGTCGGCCCGATCGGCCGGAAGGCCGAGTCAACAGACATCGAGGTTAGAAAATGAGTGCAGCACAGAAGGTTGTCGTCATCACCGGCGCATCGCAGGGCATCGGCGCAGAACTGGTCAAGGCATTCCGCGAGCGCGGACATCGGGTCGTCGCCACGGCGCGCAGCATCAAGCCGTCGGACGACCAGGATATCCTGGCGGTGGCCGGCGATATCGCCGATCCGTCCACCGCGCGCCGCGTCATCGCGGAAGCCGTGTCGAAGTTCGGTCGCGTCGATACGCTGGTCAACAATGCGGGGATCTTCGTCGCCAAGCCGTTCACCAGCTATACCGACGAGGACTATGCCACCGTCACGGGCATCAACCTGAACGGCTTCTTCCATATCACGCAACTGGCCATCGCCGAAATGGAGAAGCAGCGCAGCGGCCATGTGGTCAGCATCACGACCAGCCTGGTCGACCATGCGATCAGCGGCGTGCCGTCGGTACTGGCTTCGCTGACCAAGGGCGGGCTGAACGCGGCGACCAAGTCGCTGGCGATCGAGTATGCGAAGACCGGTATCCGCGCCAACGCTGTGTCGCCCGGCATCATCAAGTCGCCGATGCATCCGGCGCAAACGCATGAGGCGCTGGGCGCGCTGCATCCGATGGGGCATATGGGAGAAATGCGCGATATCGTCGATGCCGTGCTGTACCTCGACCGCGCGCCGTTCGTGACCGGCGAGATCCTGCACGTCGACGGCGGCCAGAGCGCCGGCCATTAAGCCTTCCGCCGCAAGGCGTCGACGGCGCGACGGGGTAGATGCCTGTCGCGCCGTCTTGCGTTGGCCCGGTGCTATTCGCTCTGCTGAACCAGCTTGAATGCGGCCCTGCATGCCGTGGTCCATTCCCGGGCCAGCGCTCTGCGCCGTGCGGGCGGGGCCGCCATCGCCTGGTCCATGCCGGACGCAACCTCCTGCACGGGCACCGCGGCCGGCGCGCCGGCAGTGCCCCAGGCCGCGGCGAAGGCAACCTGCTTGCTGGCCGCGGGCGGTTGCGCGGGCCGCAGCAGGCCCAGCCTTGGCAAGGCAAAGGCGCCTGCAACAATGCCGCCGTGCAGGCTGCTGCCGACAAAACCCTGGCTGTGCGCGATCAGGGCGCAGATATCCCAGAGGTCAAGCGAGCCAAACAGCGCGACGGGCGTGCCGCGCAGCCGGGCCGCTAGGCGCTGGTAGCAAGCCAGGTCGTCATGCCACGGCGCGGCGCCGGCGCGGAACAGCACGACGCCCAGGCGCCTGTCCCGGGCGACGCGATCGAGCTGGGCCGCCAGCTCTGAAAGGGTTTCGTCGTCGCCAAAATCGGCGCTGCACTGCACCGCGAGGTATCCGTCAGCGAAGGCCGAAACGATGCGGGCGCACTCGCCGCGGCCGGCGCGCCGGCGGATGCCGTCGCCGAACAACTCGGCCACCAGCACCGCCGGATCGGGCTCCAGGCGGCAGTCAATGCCGCTTTCAGCGAGCAGCGCCTGGGTCTGATGGTCGCGGATCCCAACGCTGGTAGCGGCACCGAGCTTGGCTGCAACTTCCGCCCGCATGCCAGCATCGACCGAGCCAAGGTCAATGCCGCCGGCGGCGTGGACGATCACGCGCCTGACGTTGGCAAACAGGCCGGCAGGCAACAGGTAGGGAACCAGGTCCGGCAGGCCCAACTGGTTCCGTGCCCACGCCGTGCGCGCTTGCGGCCGGCTATCGAGCTGCGCCACTACGGCCTCGGCCTGCCCGGGCGGCAGCAGCATCACGGCGGCTTCCCACAGCGAGCAGGTCAGGATTTCGCCGCCTACGTGGATGACATCGACGGGCGCGTCGCCAACAATGGCCGAAAGCCGCCGCAGGGCATCGACCCGATGGCCGCCCTGCACGCTGAGGTCGCGGTCGGCAAGTCCTCCGTAACAGGGACTGCCCAGCCCGGCCATGCGTTGCACCACGTGCGCCAGCAGCAGGTCGCCGAAGTTGTGGCGGTCGAAGGCACCAAACAGGATCGTGAGAACAGGGGTGGCATCTGCCGGCGGCTTGGATCCGGACACTGCCATGGCATCAGCGGCAGGCAGGCACGATGTCCTGCATGCCCTGCATGCCCTGCATGTCCTGCATGTCCGCGCTGTCGAAACCCTCGGTGAATCCCGCCCGGACGGTGGCCATCAACTGTGTGGCGGGTTCCTCCTTGCCTTGCTGCCGCCATAGCTGCGCCAGATCCAGCGCGGCCCGCAATTCCAGCGACTTCGCATGCTGGTGGCGGGCGACCTCGATCGCCTTGTGGAAACACGCTTCCGCTTCCGCATCGCATTCCGGACCAGGACCTTGCCGTATCAGCTTGCCCTTGAGCCGGTGCCATTCCGCTTCGCAGTATTGCTCCCCGGTCCTGTCCAATGCGTCCTTGGCTTCGGCAAGCGCATCCAGACCAGCCTGCCATTGTCCCTGGCGTCCATAGGCGTGGGCCAGCAGGCACTGGAAATGCGGATTCCCCAACACCGCCCCGGTGGCGTGATAGGCCTCCAGGCCTTCGTGCATCAGCGCGATGCCAGCCTGTTGCTGCCCCTGTTCGGCCAGCGCCCAGCCGCGAAGGATGGTCGTCCATGCGAGCCAGAGCGGGAAACCCTGCTCGGTCGAGAGCGTGATGGCGGCCTCGGCATATTCCTGCGTGAGCTGGGGCTCGCGGCGGAACTGGTGCAGTTCTGCTGCCTGGCACAGCGCATGCGCCAGGCTGAAGGGGTGGGAAAGCTGCCGCGCCAGCGCAAGCCCCTCCTGCGCGCACTGGCAGGCCTGGTCAGGATAGCCAAGGCACCACAGCACCAGCGCCGACATCGACAGGGCGCGCACTTCGGGGTCCACGCCATGGACATTCAGGTGGCTGAGATGCGGCCCTGCGCCATAGACCGCGAGGGCATCGCGCAGGTGGGAACGCGCGATGCCGAATCTTCCCAGGTAGAACGCGGTCATCCCGAGCGCGACATGCGCTTCTCCGAGCCACTCCCGGTCGTTCGATTGCCCGCCCATCCGCAGCAGCTGCTTGCCGAGCCGGTAGGCCTTCGCATGCTCCGCGCGCAGCGAGAAATAGGTACGCAAGCCGACCAGCGTTGGAAACAGCTGTGGCGTGTCGCCGCCCTGGCCGCACAGTGCCAGCGCGCGGCTGTAGGTCGTCTCCACCTCGGATGCGGCAAAGCCCCGCGCGGCGATCAGCGCCGGCCCGATGGCAAGCCGCAGCGCGAGCTCCTGGTGCGCGCGTTCCGGGGTGTCGGGCTGGCGCCCGAGCAATTCCAGTGCGGCACTCAGGTGGTTGATTGCCTCGTGGTAGGCGGAGCGCTGGACAGCCTGCTGTCCCGTGTACTGCAGGTATTCCACCGCCTTCGGATCGTTGCCGCTGAGGCTGTAATGCCGGGCCAGCTCGCCGTAGTGGTCCTTCAGCTGGTTCTGGAAGAGCGCCTCGATCGCCTGCGCCGTGCGCTGGTGCAGCGCCGTGCGTTGCTCCGTGAGCAGGCTGTTGCCGGCCACCTCCTGGGTCAGCGCATGCTTGAACGTGTATTCGGTGTCGGGGAACGCCGGCCGCTCGTAGATAAACTCGCCCGCCTCCAGCTGCGCGAGGAGCGGGCGCAACTGGTCATCCGGCTGCGCGACTACCCGCTGGATCAGGCTGAGGGAAAACTCTTTCCCGATCACGGCCAGTGTTTGCAGCAAGTCTTTCTCGGCACGGGACAGCCGGTCGATGCGGGCGGCCAGGACCCCTTGCACCGTCGTCGGGATATGCAGCGCGGTGGGCGTCGTCTCGATGCGGTAGTGGCCAGGTTCGCCAAGCAGGGCCTTCTCCTCGCAAAGGGTTTGTACCACCTCTTCCATGAAGAAGGGATTGCCCTCGGTCTTTGCCAGGATCAGGCGCTTGAGGGCCATCAGCGTCGGATCGTCGCCAAGCAGCGCGGTAAGCAGTTGCCCGGCCTCCGCCTGGCCCAGCGGCGCCAGCCGCAGTGGCGTGTAGCTGTCCTTCTGGTCCCAGCCATGCTGGTACTCCGGCCGGTAGTTCAGCAGCAGCAGGATCCTCGCGTCGGCAAGGCGCTCGACCAGAACATCCAGGAAGGCTTCGGTCTCGCTGTCCAGCCATTGCAGGTCCTCGAACAACAGCACCAGCGGCTGGTTGCGGCTCTCGCGCGCCAGCAGGCTGGTGATCGCCTCGAACGTGCGCTGGCGCCGGATCAGCGGATCCATGTTCGGCAATGCCGAGCCGGGCTCGCTGATGCCTAGCAGATGCAGCAGGTAGGGCAGCACGTCTTCCAGTGCCCGGTCGAGCATCACCACGCGGCCCGCCACCTTCTCGCGGCACTTCCGTTCGTCGTCCTGGGCCTCGATCTGGAAATAGTTCTTCACCAGTTCGATCAGCGGGAGGTAGGCAAAGGCCTTTCCGTGGGACACCGAGAACGTCTCCAGTTTCAGGCAACTGCCGGGCGAACGCGCCTTGAATTCATGGAAGAGCCGCGACTTGCCGACCCCGGCCTCGCCGACCACCGCGACGATCTGCCCCTGTCCACCCGCGGACCGCTCCAGCGCATGGTGCAGCGTCTGCAGTTCCATGTCGCGCCCGACGAAGCATGCGAGACCCCGGTGCGCCGCCAGTTGCAAGCGCGTGCGCAGCGGCCCGATGCCGGTCAGCTCGTAGACGGCCAGCGGCATGGGAATGCCCTTGACCTGCGCAACCCCAAGCGGCTTGAAGGCGAAATACCCTGCGGCGAGCCGCTGGGTGGATTCGCTGACGAAGATCGACGAGAGCGCGGCCATGGTTTCCATCCGCGAGGCAATGTGGATGGTGTGGCCGACCGGATCGTAGTCCGTGTGCAAATCGTCCTTGCGGATCGAGCGCACGACCACCTCGCCGGTATGGATGCCGACCCGGATCTGCAGCGAGATGCCTTGCTCCAGCCTGAGCCGGTCGCTGTGCCGCTGCATCGCCTTCTGCATCCGCAGCGCGGCGTACAGCGCACGCTGGGGGTGGTCCTCGTGGGCGATCGGAGCGCCGAACAGCGCCAGGATGCCGTCGCCCAATGACTTGGCAACGTAGCCCTCGTAGTAGTGCACCGCCTCCATCATCAGGTCGATCACCGGCGTGATCAGCCGGTGGGCGTCTTCCGGGTCCAGGTCATGGATCAGGGCGGTCGAACCGGCCATGTCCGCGAACAGCACGGTGATGGTCTTGCGCTCGCCGGCGGCCTCGCCCCGGGCTTCCAGCGCCGCCTGCTCGTTGCGGATGCGCTCGGCCAGGTGGGGTGGCGTATAGGAGACAGGGGCGGTGGGCGCAGCGGATGCCAGATCGCCGCAGGGTTCGCCGCACGCACTGCAGAAGCGCGCCGCCGGCGCCAGGGCCTGGCCGCAGCGGCGGCATTGGCGGGTGAGGGCGCTGCCGCACTGCTGGCAAAAATTGGCCCCCGCGGTGTTATCGCATCCGCACTTTGTGCATTGCGCCATGGGGCCTCCTCGGGACGCTTCCCTCATAGGAGTAGTGCGCAAAGCCGTCCATCGCAAGAGGAGGTCGCCGCCGGGGCATTGCCATCTGCTGAAGCTGGCGGATAAGTCAGGCCTGCAGCGCGGCGATGACCTCGTCGGCAGTGCGCAGGCGGCCAATCCGGGGGAAGGTGTATTTCAGCGTGTTGGCATGTGCTTGCGCGGACGGCGAGCCCATCGCATCGGTCACGAACACCTGGCCATAGCCACGTTCAAAGGCGTCACGGGCGGTGGACTCCACCCCTACGTTGGTCGAAATTCCGGCCAGCACGATGGTGCGGATACCACGGCGGCGCAGCTGCAGGTCCAGGTCGGTGCCATAGAAGGCGCCCCATTGGCGCTTCATGATGCGCAGGTCGGTCGGCTCGGCGCCCAGTTCCGCAACCACGGTCGACCAGTCGGGGCCGCGCTGGCTTTGGGGAGCGGGTGTATCCACCGTCGGCGCAAGCGCATCCTTGCCATCGGGCGAGTTGCCAACCGTGACAAGCACGACGGGCGCCTGGAGCTGGCGGAACGTTGCCGCAAGCTGCCGCGCCCTGGCGACAATCTCGCTGGCCGGCTGCGGCTGCACTTCCAGGGCGACGATGCCGTATTGCAGGTCGATCAGGACGAGCGCCGTGGTTGCAGGATCCAGTTTGAGTTCAGCGGAGGTCATGTCGTGCTTCGGCCAGGAAACTGCGCTTCAAGATCTACGAGATGTTTTCCAGGTTGTCCTGTTGCGCCCGGATATCCTCGGGACTGAACACGATATACCCGAGCGCCTTCAACAGCTGCACCGCTTCCAGCTCGGCATCGAGATAAACGGGACGATCCGGTGGCCGCAGGCGTGGCGCGGGCTGCCAGCGCGGCGGGGCGCTGGCATGCGGGCCGGCCGCGGCCAGGCTGTCCGGTTGCCGCGCGGTCAGGATGCGGCAATGCTCCACGCTGGGCTTCCATGACACGTCGACGGCGACATTGAACCGCGCGGTGCACAGCCGCAGACGCTTCAGCGCCTGCAGCCAGTTGATGAAGGCGTCTCGATCCGACGGCTGGTATCCCTTCAGCAACGTATTGAGCTGTTCGTGCGCCGCGGGGTTGGCCGCGGCCGAATCCTCATCAAGCAGTGCGATCTCCAGCGCGACTCGCTGGCACCTGTCCTGGTCGTAGATGGTGCACTGGCAGTCGAGCACGCCTTCCTGCAGCAGCTCGCACAGCAGCGCCCACACCCGCGGATTCTTGTCGAGCCGGCCTTCGAGGGTGGGATCGATGTCGCCCAGGATGTCTGGCAGGGGACGATTGCCGTCTGCCTGCACGGCATGCGCGAACGCCATCGCGTTTTCCGAGGGCGTGTCGCCGCGTGCCAGGCGCTGCAACGCGGCTTCCTTCAGTTCTTGGATCTCGGCTACGGCATCGGCGGCGTGCTTCCAGGCAAACGCTTCCAGGCCGCCCACCAGCTTGCGCGCGGGCCTGGCAAGCTGGCCCGCCAGTGTCTGGATAAAGCCGGTGCAGATGCTGCAGTGACACTCCAGCCGGCCCGAGTGCAGGAAGCCGGCATACAGGCGCTCCAGGTGCCCGCAATGCGGACATTCCACCGAAAAGCCACCCTGCCGCGCGGCGCGCTGCGACGCGAGCAGTCCATCGACCTGGTAGTGCGCCTGGCCGTCGCAGCACGGGCAGATCCATTCGAGCTTGTGCGCGCCGTCGCGAGGCGCGACCGCGCGGTCGAACTGGCGCTCGATCGCGCTGCGCGGAATGCCTAGCGAGCGTCCCAGCACGTCGGCGGAATAGCGCCAGTAGCAATACGAGTGGGCGGCAGCCGCCGCTTCCGCATCCAGGCGCTGCAAGGCCGGGACCAGGTGCGTGCTGCGCCGGATTTCGTCCGCCTTCGCGTCGACCAGCGCAACCCCGCCGGGCATGACCGCCTCTAGCGCGGCACGGCTCTGCGCGAGGAAATCCGGCACGTGGACGCGACGGATAAAGTCCTCGTTCTCGAGCCAGAACATATGTCCGGGCAGGGATTCGAGCGCATCGACGCCAGCCCTGACTTCCGACATGCCGGGACAGGCGAGAAAGGTGAAGGGCTTGCTGAACAGGAAAGCATCGGCCATGGTTTGTCAACGGAGTATCCCGCCCACGGCCGGGACAGCGCCGCGTGCGATGGTTCCACCCCGTGGTTACAGCCAGGCCGATCGCGCGGACGGCGCATGCTTGGTGCATCGGCCCGCTTTTGGGGAATATCCCCTTGTTATTGTTCAGTCTTGTTCAGCTATGTCTTGTTCCGCACAGTTCGCCGTGTCGGTTAGGACAGGATAGGCGACGGTGACGGATCCCCGCAATGGCCAATGCCCGGCGCTTTCACCATGAGAAATGTGCCGTGTAGCCATGGCCCGAACGGGGCAGGGTTTGTTCACGCGCTGTGCCTGCCGACCGGACGCGCCGGCCAGGCGCCGCTGTCGACCAGCCCACCGGTTATCTCCAGCAACTGCGTCCACACCGTGCTCGTGGCCAGTGAAGCCGGCATCGTCGCCGACCGGCAGATGCACACCTGCCGCGTCATGGCCGGCTGCACGATGCGTGCGCACGATACCTGCCCGGTGCGCCATTCCTCCTGCACGGCCGCATGCGACAGGATGGTGAAGCCGACATCCGCGCCGGCCAGCGCGATCAGTTCGGGGATCGCATTGACTTCGGCGATCACGTTCAGCGCTGTCCTGTGCATGGCGCTATGGTGGTCGATCACGCTGCGCAAACCGTGCAGTCCGGCGGGCAAGACCAGCGGGTAGCGGGGCAGATCGGCAAACGGCACCACCATCGCCTGCGCAACGCTGTCCTCGCCGAAGCCCGAGAGTTGGCCCGGTGCGGCAACCAGCAGCAACTCCTCCTCGAACAGCACCTCGGTGCGCAGCCCCGCTTCCGGCGCGGGGCCGAAGGTCATGCCGATATCGATATGGCCGGTGAGCAGGTTCTGCGGGATATAGCCCGTGCTCTGCTCGATGATCTGCAGGTCGATCCCCGGCCAGCGTGCGACCACCTGCCGCACGAGCGGTACCGTCACCAGCTTGGCCAGCGACTGGGGCAGGCCGACCGCCACCCGTCCCTGGGGCTCCTTTACCGCGGTGCGGATGTCTTCGCAGGCCACGTCGACGCGGCGCAGGATATCGGCCGCATGTGCCAGCAGCATGTTGCCGGGCGCGGTGGGCGTGACGCCCCTGGGCGTGCGCTCGAACAGCGCGGTGCCCAGTTCTTCTTCCAGGTTCCTGATCTGCAGGCTCAGCGCCGGCTGCGCGATGTGGATGCGCTCGGCAGCCCGCGAGATCGAGCCGGCGGAAGCGACAGCCATGAAGGCACGCAAGGCGCGCAGGTCTAATGCCATGGGTTGGGTTCCGGAAAAAGCGCCGGGGGCACCCCGGGGTATCGTGAAATCTTATATCAGTCATCCTGTATCTGTCTTGGACTTATGGCTGGTGCGCTGCCATGATCGGCCCACGAATCCGGTCAGGAGACACCAAATGAATCCAAAACGACGCACTTTGCTGCTGGGTGCCGCTGCCGCCGCGCTGGCACCGCCCGCTTTCGCCAATGACTGGCCCAGCCGGCCGATCCGGCTGGTGGTGCCCTTTGCCGCCGGCGGGCCCACCGACTTCATCGCCCGGCTGCTGGCGACGCCGCTGTCCCAGGCGCTGGGCCAGCCGGTGGTCATCGAGAACCGTCCCGGCGCCAGCGGCAACCTCGGCGCGCAGAACGTGCTGGACGGCGAGGCCGACGGCTACACGCTGCTGCACAACACCGTGGGCATGCAGGCGGTCAATCCGCTGATGTACCCGCAGGCGCGTTTCCAGCCCGCGCGCGACTTCGTCCCCATCGCGACCACGGCGGCGATGCCCAATGTGCTGGTGGTGCATCCGGGCAAGCTGCCGGTGAAGTCGCTGGCAGACCTCATCCGGCTTGGCAAGGCCAGCGCGAACGGGCTCACCTACGCCACCTTTGGCGCCGGCACGTCGCCGCATATCTACGGCGCATTGCTGCAAAAGGCCGCCGGCTTCCGGGCCGTGGCGGTGCCGTACAAGGGCAGTTCACCGGCGCTGACCGACGTGATGGCGGGGCAGGTGGATTTCGTCTTCGACTCGTTCACCACCTGCATCGGCCAGATCCAGGGCGGCAAGCTGCGCCCGCTGGCGATCACCGCTTCGCAGCGCTCGCCTTTGCTGCCCGACGTGCCGACGCTGAAGGAGGCCGGCTATCCGGACGTCGACCTGAAATACTGGTTCTCGCTGCAGGCGCCGGCGCAGACGCCCAAGGCAGTAATCGAGCGGTTGCGCGCCGCCGCCGCCAAGGCGGTCAACGATCCCGGCTACATCGCAGCGCTGCGGGCGCGCGGCGCGGAGCCGATGGCCACCCGGCCCGCCGAACTGGCGGCCTTCGTGCGCACCGACGCCCAGCGCTGGACCACCGTCGCGCGCGACATCGGCATCAAGCCGGAATGACAACGAGGGATCTGACCATGCAAGCACTGAAAGGCATTCGCGTACTGGACCTGAGCAAGGTCCTGGCCGGGCCGCTATGCGGCCAGTATCTCGGGGAGCTTGGCGCCGATGTCATCAAGGTAGAGCCGCCGGGCACGGGCGACGACACGCGCGCATGGCTGCCGCAGGAGGCGGGCCAGTCGGCGGTGTTCCTGTCCGTCAACCACAACAAGCGCAGCATCGCGGTCGACCTGAAGACCCCGGCCGGGCAGCAGGTCGTGCAGCGCCTCGCGGCGCAGGCGGATGTCGTGCTGCAGGGCTTCGGCGGCGGCACCGCGGCCAGGCTTGGCGTGGACTACGACACGCTGCGCGCGCTCAATCCGCGGCTGATCTACTGCGAGATCTCCGGCTACGGCCGCGATGGTCCGCTCGGGCAGGAGCCGGGCTACGACGTCATGCTGCAGGCCTTCAGCGGCATGATCAGCACCATGGGCGAGCCGGGCGGCAGCTTTGCGCGGGCGAGCTTCTCGCCGGTCGACCTGGGCACCGGCATGCACGCGTTCAGCGGCATCCTGGCAGCGCTGATCGAGCGCCAGTCGACCGGCAAAGGCGTCTACCTGGAAGTGGCGCTGATGGAAACCGCCCTCGGCTTCATGGGCTACATGGCGCAGAACTACTGGCGCACGGGCCAGGTGCCGCAGAAGATGGGGACGGCCCATCCGTCGATGTCTCCCTACCAGGCGTTCGAGGCCGCCGATGGGCCGCTGATGCTCGGCGTCGGCAACGACGCGCAGTGGCGCCGCTTCTGCGCCGTGGCAGGGCTCGACCAGTGGATGGACCACCCGGACTTTGCCACCAATGCCAGCCGGGTACGGCATTTCACGCGTACGGTGGCACTTGTGCAGGACCGGATCGGCAGGGATACGGTCGCTTTCTGGCTGGATCGGCTGCGCCAGGCCGGCGTGCCGTGCTCGCCGATCCAGACGCTGGACCAGGCGCTTGCGCATCCGCAGGTGGCCGCGCGGCAACTGATCGTCGAGTCCGACCACCCGGTGCTGGGGACGGTCAGCAACGTCGGCCTGCCGGTACGCTTCGGGCAAGCGCCACGCGCGGCACACCGGCCCGCGCCGCTGCTGGGCGAACATACCGAGGAAATCCTGCGGGAGGCGGGCTACCCGGTCGACCACGTCCATCGCCTGGCCGACGATGGCACGATTGGCATCGGTGTGGCGCAAGCCGACGCCGCCTGAGACGTCCATCTACTCATCACCCAACATTCGCCATGTCACTTGTCACCTACACCGTACGCGACCACGTCGCCGAAATCCTGCTGGACAACGCACCCGTCAATGCACTGACCATTCCGATGGTCGATGCGTTGATCCAGGCATTGCAGCGAGCCGCCGCCGACGATGCTGCGCGAGCCGTCATCATCGCCAGCAAGGTGCCCGGGCGCTTTTGTGCCGGGCTGGATATCAGCGCGCTGCAGGGCGCCTCCGCGGCCGACGTCCATGCCCTGCTCGACAAGCTCTATGTGCGCCTGAGCGATGCGCAATACCAGCTGGGCAAGCCCTCGATCGCGGCGGTGGCCGGCGCGGCGCGCGGGGGCGGCATGACCGTGGCGATTTCCTGCGACCTCATCGTCGCCGCAGGGAACGCAAGCTTCGGCTACCCGGAAATCGATGTCGGGATGCTGCCCGCGATTCACTTCACCCACCTGCCGCGCATTGTCGGGCGGCATGTTGCGTTCGATCTGCTGTTCACGGGCCGCACCTTCGATGCCGCCGAGGCACATGCATTGCACCTGGTCAACCGCCTGGTAGCCGAGGAGGAAGTCCTGGCCGAGGCGCGCCGCCTGGCCCGGACGCTCGCGTCCAAGTCACGCTCGGCCATGACGATCGGCCGCGCCGCGTTTCACCGCGCAGCGGACAGCGACTATCGTCGCGGGGTGTCGTACGCCGTCGATACGTTCTGCCAGGTGGCCGCGACCGACGATGCGAAGGAGGGAATTGCGGCGTTCGTGGAAAAACGTCGGCCGCAGTGGCGCGGATAGACCCGGCATGCCGAAGCCCGCAACCCCAGGGAACGGGCTGACTAGGCGCTTTCCCTTGCCTGCTCCTGCAGCCACTCCCTGAACACCTGCAGCGATTGCAGCGCCGCGGACTCCTCGGGATAAACCAGGTAATAACCTTTGGCATAGCGCCATTTGCGGCGCGACAGGCGCCTTAGCCGCCCAAGCGCCACCATGTCGTCCGCCATATACGGCGGCAGCAACGCCACGCCCATCCCGGCCACCGCGGCATTCAGCGCCATCGACATGATTTCATAGCGGGGGCCTTCCCGGCCGCCTTCGCCAGGGATGCCGTCCAGCCGGAACCATTCGTCCCATGCGTCGGGCAGGGTCTGATGGTGGATCAACGACGCGCGGGGCGTATTGGCGTCGACCGACTTCCCGTGCCTGGCGATCCAATCCGGCGCCGCATATGGCGAAAGCACCAGCGGCAACACAAACTCGTTGTGCAGGCCCGTGCGCAGGCCATCGCCGAATTCCAGGGAAGCGTCGACGGCCATGGTGCGGAAATCGACAGGGCCCACGCGCGTTCCCAGGTTGAGCGTGATTTCACCATGGGCCCGTGTGAAGGCCGGCAAACGTGGAATCAGCCAATACGTGCCTACCGAGGCGCCGACCGACAAGGACAGGGCTCCCCCGCGCCCCTTGAGTGCCATCACATTGGCCGTGGCACGCTCGAGCTTCTGCAGCAGCGGTTCGATCTCGCCCAGGTAGTAGCGCCCGGCATCCGTCAGCACCAGGGCTTCCCGCGTGCGGGTGAAGAGCCTCACGCCTAGCCGGTCTTCCAGCGTCTGGATCTGCCGGCTCACGGCCCCCTGCGTCAGCTGCAGTTCTTTCGCCGCCGCCGTAAAGGAGTGCAGGCGGGCACTGGCTTCCAGGCACAGCAATGACATTGTCGAAGGCGCGCGTACGTGAAGGTTCATGAGAAAAGCGGGGGCAGGAGTGTGGCGGAAGCGCCGGTATCTGGGCAATCCGCCGGTTAGCCATGAGGAAATCTCATGCTATCCACAGTAAATGTGGTTTGTCCAATGTCGAGGCCCTTTCTACCATCCGTGCTGAACACACCCAGTGTTTCCAACGAGGAGAGGTGAGTCAATGACAACGAGACAACTAACCCGCCGCGACGTGCTGAAGCTTGGCATCGCGGCGGCATCCCTTGGCGTTTCCGGCCTGCCGCGTGCCGCCGGGTGGCCCAGTCGCCCGGTCAGGCTGGTGGTGCCCTCCGCCGCGGGCGGGTCGCCCGACGCCATTTGCCGGCTGCTGACGGAAGAGCTGTCCGTCTCGCTGGGCCAGTCTTTCATCGTCGACAACAAGCCCGGCGGCGCGGGCAACGTGGGCATGGTCGACCTGGTCAATGCGGCGCCGGACGGCTACACCATTGGCTATGGCAACGTGGGCACGCTGGCCATCAACAAGGCCCTGTTCAGGAAGCTGCCCTATGACCCGGACAAGCAGCTTGTGCCAGTCGCGCTGCTCGGCTATGTCCAGAATGCGCTGGTGGTGCGCAAGGACCTTGGGGTGAGCAATGTCAAGGGGCTCATCGCAATGGCAAAGGCGAAGCCGGGCGTGCTGACCATGGGTTCCGCCGGCAACGGCACGACCGGGCACCTGAGCGGGGAGCTGTTCAAGGCCATGACCGGTACCTCGATGACGCATGTGCCGTATCGCGGCAGCCCGCAGGCCATCCAGGACCTGATGGGCGGGCAGGTGGACCTGATGTTCGACAACCTGAGTTCGATCACGCCGCATATCAAGGCGGGGCGGCTCAAGCTGCTGGCCGTGACCGGCGCGCAGCGCAGCGCCCTGTTTCCGGAAACGCCGACGATTGCCGAGTCCGGCGTGCCGGGCTACGACATCGTGGCCTGGGGCGGCATCGTCGCACCCGCCAGGACCCCTAAAGCCATCGTCGCGCAGCTGAACAGCGTCATCAACACCGTGCTGGCGAAGCCGTCTGTCCGTGAAAGGTACGCCGCCATCGGATTCGAGACGCTGACCGGTGCACCCGAGCGGCTGACCGAACGTGTCGCGCGCGAAACCCCGCTCTGGGCCAGCGTAGTGCAGCGCTCCGGCGCGCAAGTGGACTGAGTACCGACCATCCCCCGACTGGAAATCATGAAGACTTCATTTCGCGCACTGCTGGCGTGCTTTGCCATGGCAAACCTGTTCATCCTTCCCGCCACCGCCCAACCGGCAAAGGAATCGCCGCAGCCCGGCGCCGCACCCAAGCCCGGTGTGGTCATCCTTGCCACCGGTGGCACCATCGTCAGTTCGACCCGCTCGGCCACCGACATGGCCAACTACAGCGGCCCGCTGGCAGGCGTCGACAGCCTGCTGAAGGCGGTGCCGCAGATCCACAGCTACGCGAACGTGCGGGCCGAGCAGATCGTCAACGTCGGCAGCAACGTCATCACCAGCGAGAACATCCTCAACCTCGCGAAGCGGGTGAATGCGGTGCTGGCGGACCCGGACGTCGCTGGTGTCGTGGTCACGCACGGCACGGACACGATGGAGGAAACGGCCTACTTCCTGAGCCTGGCCACGCGGTCCAGCAAGCCCATCGTCGTGACGGGTTCGATGCGCCCGGCAACGTCGCTCAGCGCGGACGGGCCCGTGAACCTGCTCGACGCCGTCATGGTGGCCGCCGACCCGGGCTCGCGCGACCGGGGCGTGATGGTGGTGATGAACGACCGCATCAGTGCGGCGCGGTACGTCACCAAGATGAACACGCTCAATGTCGATGCCATGGGCTCCGTCGAGCAAGGCTACCTTGGCGCCGTGGCCGGCGAACGGGTGATCTACTACTACGAGCCGGCGCGCGCCAAGGGCGAGTTGTACTTCGACGTTTCAGGCGTCACCAAGCTGCCGCGCGTCGAGCTGGTGTACCGCTACCAGGGGCAGGAGATGCAGCTGGTGCGCGATGCGGTGAACGAGGGGGCGCAGGGCGTCGTCATCGGCTTCACCGGCAACGGCAATGCCAGCCCGGATCACGAAGCGCTGATCCGCGAATTCGGCGGCAAAGGTATCCCGATCGTGCGCGGCTCGCGGGTGGTAAGCGGCATCGTGACGCCGAAGGTCTCGGGAAGCATGGCCGCCGGGGCGCTCACGGCAGCGAAAGCGCGGATCCTGCTGATGCTTGCGTTGACCAGGACAAAGGACATCCGGCAGATCTCCGACTTCTTTGCGCAGCAATGAATGCCAATGGCGAGCGAGGCGACTGAATGAACACCATGCTTGATCTCATCATCGAAGGCGGCGCGGTGATCGACGGGACTGGGGCGCCGCGGCGGCAAGCGGATGTCGGCATTGCCGGGGACCGCATCGTCCGACTTGGCGACCTGACGAATGTGCCGGCCAGGGAGCGCTTCGATGCCCGGGGGCGCGTCGTTGCCCCTGGCTTCATCGATGTCCACACACATGACGACCGGCTCTTGCTCGATGCCCCCGCGGGCCCGCATCCGAAGCTGTCGCAAGGCGTGACGACGGTCGTCACGGGCAATTGCGGCATCAGCCTGGCACCGCTGCAGGCCGTGGCGACGCCGCCGGCGCCGCTGGACCTGCTGGGAACGGACGCCTGGCGCTTCGGCAGTTTCGGCGACTACCTGGACGAACTGGAGCAGACCGGGCCAGCGGTGAATGCCGCCTGCCTGGTGGGCCACTCGACGCTGCGCGTGCGGCGCATGGACCGCCTGGATCGCGCCGCGACCGCGCATGAGGAGCGGCTGATGGCGCTGGACCTGGCCATTGCGCTGGAAGCCGGCGCCATCGGCATGTCTACCGGCCTCTATTACCCGCCTGCGAAAGCCGCCAGCACGGACGAGGTCATCGCGGTAGGCGCGCCGCTGACGAGTGCCAGGGGCGTCATCACCATGCATATCCGCGACGAGGGCGATGCCATCGACAGTGCCCTGCGCGAGGCGCTGCTGATCGGACGCGCCCTGGGCATCGACACCGTGCTGTCGCACCACAAGCTGGTCGGCAAGGCCAACCATGGACGCTCGGTGGAAACGCTGGCGATGATCGAGGAAGCGTCCCGGAACCAGTCGGTTTGCCTGGACTGCTATCCCTACAACGCCTCGTCGACCATGCTGCTGCCGGGCCGCGTGGCGCAGTCGGACGATGTGCGGGTCACCTGGTCAAAGGCGGACCCCAGCGCTGCCGGGCGCTCGTTGTTTGCCCTGGCGCGCGAGCGCGGCGTGGCACCTGAAGAACTGGCGCAGACGCTGCAGCCGGCCGGCGCGATCTACTTCGCCATGAGCGAGGACGACGTCAGCCGCATCCTGCAGCATCCGCTGACCATGGTCGGATCCGATGGGCTGGCACATGACGTGAGCCCGCACCCGCGGCTGTGGGGCACGTTTCCCCGAGTGCTGGGGCACTATGTGCGCGAAAGGCGCATATTGGCGCTCGAACAGGCTGTCCACAAGATGACTGGCCTGAGTGCAGCCCGATTTGGCCTGGCAGGCCGGGGCGTGCTTGCCGAGAGCGCTCATGCCGACGTGGTTGTGTTCGATGAAGCGACCGTCAGCGGTACCGCGAGTTTCGAGAACCCGACGGCGGTCAGTACCGGCATCCTCGCGGTGTTCGTCAATGGCAAGCTCGCCTGCCGGAACGGCCGGACGGTCGATGTGCACGCGGGCAGGGTGCTGCGGCATGGCCGATCGGAATGAGAGGCCTCGCGTTCAGTCCACCCGCCCCGCGCGCAGGTCGCTCTTGCGGATCAGTTGCTGGAGCGTCTCGGCGGGCTTGCTCAGGCGTCGCGCCGCCAGCGTGATGAATTCGACGCCGGGCAGCGGCGGCAAGGCCTCGACATTGACCGGGGGCACCAGCCCGCCGCCGGTCAGGTTCTGTGCCCGCACCGTAATCCCGAGGCCGCCGCGCGCCGCCGCAATGCAGCCGGAATGACTGCTGCTGGTGCAGGTCACGCGCCAGCGCCAGCCGGCCTTGGCCAGCGTGTCCAGCACCACCGAGCGGGTCACGCTCGGCTCGTTGACCAGGATCAGCGGCACCGGCTGGCCCACGTCGACAACGGTGCCGGGCCGCGCCAGCCATTCGAGCTGGCCCAGGAACAGCGGCACGCCGCGGCGCTCGCCTTCGCGGCGCTTGCCGACGATCAGGTCCAGCGTGCCGGCCTCGATGCCCTCATACAGCTTGCTGGTCATGGCGATCGTGATCTCCAGCTCGACGTCCGGGTGCGTGGCCCGGAACGCCGCCAGCAGGTTGGGCAGCGGTCCCTGCGCCAGGTCCTCGGACGTGCCCAGCCGCACCCGGCCCTGCAGCCGGGGCCCGCTGAATTGCGACTCGGCGCGCGCCAGGGACTCAAGAATCAGGCGCGCATGCACCAGCAGTGCCTCGCCATCGGGCGTCAGCGACAGCGAGTGAGTGTCGCGCACGAACAGCCGCCGGTTCACGCTCTGTTCCAGCCGGCGGATGTGATCGCTGACCGATGACTGCGACAGGCCGAGCTGGCGCCCGGCGTCGGTAAAGCTGTGCGCCGTGGCCACCGTGGCGAAGGTCTGGATCCATATGGGGTTGAGCATCGCGGCATTGTCATCGGATTTACCGATGACAGTCAATAAGGCCAGAGGGGTTCCCGATGAGGCGGCGCATGCGTAGCATGCAAGACAGTTGCCCGAGCTCTCCGGGCAGGCATCACCGAAGGTTCCCATGCATACCGCCTCAGCCCCCGCCGCAGGACAGAATTTTTCCCGCAAAGCCATGCTCTGGATCGTCTTTGCCGGCTTCTTCATGCAGACGCTGGACACGACGATCGTCAATACCGCGCTGCCGTCGATGGCGAGCAGTCTCGGCGAAAGCCCGCTCGACCTGAAACCGGTGGTGGTGGCCTATACGCTGACCATGGCGCTGCTGACGCCGGCATCGGGCTGGCTGGCGGACAAGTTCGGCACGCGGCGCGTCTATTTCTGCGCAATCCTGATCTTCGTGCTCGGCTCGGTGTTCTGTGCCACTGCCTGGACGCTCCCGCAACTGGTGGTCGCGCGCGTGCTGCAGGGCATCGGCGGATCGATGCTGCTGCCGATCGGCCGGCTGGCCGTCTTGCGCAATGTCCCGGGCGAGCAGTACATCGCCGCGTTGGCCTTCGTGTCCATTGCCGGCCAGGTTGGCCCGATCTTCGGCCCGGTCCTGGGTGGATGGCTGGTGCAGAGCGCCTCATGGCACTGGATCTTCCTGATCAACGTGCCGGTGGGGCTGGTCGGCCTGTTCGCGGTGCGCCGCTACCTGCCAAAGGGCGAGGCGGGCGTCGCGCCGCCGTTCGACTGGATCGGCTGCGGCCTGCTGTCGCTATGCATGGTCACGTTTTCGCTGGCGCTGGAATACGGCGCGCATAGCCCGTGGAGCGCATTGCTGATCGCCGTCAGCCTCGGCAGCGGACTGCTCTATATCCCGCATGCCAGGCGCCACGCCACGCCGCTGTTCCGGCTGGCGCTGTTCCGCGAGCCGAACTTCAGCGTCGGCCTGGTCGGCAACCTCGTCTGCCGGATCGGCTCGGGTGCGGTGCCATTCCTGCTTCCGCTGCTGTTCCAGCTCCAGCTTGGCTACTCGCCGTTTCATTCGGGCCTGATGCTGTTGCCGATCGCCATCGCGGGCACGATCTCCAAGCGCTGGATCGTGCCGCTGGTGAACCGGTTCGGGTACGACATGTTCCTGCTGGTCAACACCTGGATCGTGGGCGTGTCCATTGCATCGTTCGCGGCCATGGCGCCGGGCTGGCCGCTGGCGCTGTCGATCCTGCAACTGTCCGTCTTCGGCTGCGCCAATTCGATGCAGTTCGCCGCGATGAACAGCGTCACGCTGAAGGGCCTGTCGCGCGAGGACGCCGGCAGCGGCAACAGCCTGTTCTCGATGGTGCAGATGCTGGCGATTGGCCTGGGCGTGACCATCGGCGGCGGGCTCGTCAGCCTGTTCTCGGTCAAGCTCGGGGTGGCCGCGCCGGCCTACCGGCTCGCCTTCCTCAGCATGGGCCTGGTTACCGTACTGTCCGGGCTGGTCTTCCGCCGCCTCGATGCCGGGCAGATCAATCCCAAGAGCGTGAAGCGCGAGGCGGTGCAGGCACGCTAGTGCCTGTGTGTGGCGCTCACGGCATATTGGGGGGGCGGCGAGATAGGGCTAATATCGACTTCTGAGGCGGACGACCGGCACACCGTGCCCGGCCGCTGCCCTCGAGTGTTCGACGACCACGGATGCCCCGTGCTCACCTTTCCAGGAGACACAGTATGCCGAGCAAGAATACGATCTGTTTGTGGTACGACCGAGATGCGCTGGATGCCGCGAACTTCTATGCCGAGACCTTCCCCGACAGCGCTGTCAAGGCCGTCCACCGCGCCCCCGGCGACTATCCCGATGGCAAGCAGGGCGATGTCCTGACAGTCGAGTTCACGGTGGCCGGCATTCCCTGCCTTGGCCTGAACGGCGGCCCGCACTTCAAGCACAGCGAGGCGTTTTCCTTCCAGATCGCAACGGACGACCAGGCCGAGACCGATCGCCTGTGGAATGCGATCGTCGGCAATGGCGGGCAGGAAAGCGAATGTGGCTGGTGCAAGGACCGGTGGGGACTGTCGTGGCAGATCACCCCGCGGGCGCTTACCGCGGCGGTCTTCGATTCCGATCCCGCGGCGGCCAAGCGCGCCTTCGAAGCGATGATGACGATGCGGAAAATCGACATCGCCAGGATCGAGGCGGCGCGGCGGGGAGCCTGATCCGGCTGATTGCGCCCCCGCGCCTACACGTGCTGCGATGACCCGAGGTTAGTGGAACTCGCGCGAGGCGAGCGGGGCGGGGGCGTTCAGAATTCGAGCCCGATCTGGGCGCCGATGTTGGGTGAGTGGGTGCGGAAGAACTCCGGCTTCTTGACCGGCCAGCCCAGCGTTATCTCGTAGGTCAGCGCGGCATAGCGGCTGGCTGCCCAGCGGCCTCGGGCCCCTATCACGGCGCCTATCAGTGTCTGTCCCATCAGGAACGCGGCGGACGGCCCGCTGACATGGCCCATGTCGAAACCGACGAAAGCCTCCTGCCCGGCGCTGCCGAGCTGCCACGCCAGGTCGTTGCGCATAGTCACGCCGTTCTCGGCGGCCAAAGTCAGCTGCTCATCGAAGCCGCGCACCGAGTAGCGGTTGCCGATAGTGAAGTAGTCGGACGGCAGGGTGCGCGTGCGGGCGTACTGGGCGCGCACGTTGCCCTGGTAGCGCAGGCGTTGGCTTCCGGCCTGGAGCGGCACCATCAGGCCGGCATTAGCCAGCAGGATCCCGGACTTGCCATCCCAGGTCGGATCCCCCAGGACGAAGCCGGGGGACTTGGAGTGGGCCGGTAACGACGCGCGCCAGCCAACACCGAGATCGAGCACGCTCGCGCCGAAGTACTGGCGATGCGCGGCGCCGACCTCGTAGCCGACAAGGTCCCGGGATTGCACCGGGATGTCCAGGCCATTGATGGTGGTGCGCGCGGTCTTGCGGAAAACCTTGCCGTAGAGGCTGGCCTTGCCCGAGGCATTGCGGAAGGGCACATAGCCCAGGCCCGCCTCGATCTGCGTGCTGCGCCCGCCGTAGACGATGTTTTCCTCGAAGCCTGCCACGGTCTGCTTGTAGCGCGACTGATTGGCATTGAAGAAGGCATTCCAGTAACCGAACGGGATGCTGTAGTTGATGGCCGAGGAGCGCGTACCCGCCGCGCCGTTGCCATAGTTGGCATTGGTGTTGGCGGAGAGAGTCAGGCTGTCGTAGAGGAAGAGGGGCGAGTCCACCGTCAGCGTGCCGCCCATCTGGTACTTGCCGGTGTTCTCCAGGCCGGCGTTGTCGCCGGTGATGAGAGCGTGCCAGCGCTTGCCGGTGCCGGGCTTGATGACCAGGTCGGTGGCCCCCGGGGCCTCGCCGGGCACGAGGTCGATGCTGGCATCGGCCTGGCCCTGCAGGCGGCGGATGTTCTCCATGCCCTGGTCCAGGTCGCGCTGGTTGACCACGCCGCCGGGGCCGGTCGGCAGGGCGGTGCGCCACCAGCCTGCGGTGTCGTCAGACTTGACGCCGGTGATATGTCCGGCGACGACGCGCAGCCGCAACTCGCCGCTGGCGAGGTGCTGGTCCGGGATCAGCACGCGCGTGGTCATGTAGCCATGGCTGACCAGACGCGCGGAGAAGTAATCCTGGATCGCTTCGAGCCCCTGCTTGCCGACGCATTGGCCGACCAGGATGCCAACTTCGGCCTGCAGCCAGGGGAAATCCTCGGCGCCTTCCCAGGTCACGGTTTGGATCGGGAAGCATGGCGCTTCGGCGGGCAGGAGCAGCGGGCCGGATGGCGCGGGGTCGGTGGTGGTGGGAGAGAGCACATCGGGCCGGGCCATGGCGCGCTGCTTAGCCGCTTCCTGCTGCTGCTCCTGGCGCCGCTCGATGGCGTCGTTCGGCGTGACCGGCGGGAAGAACGGCAGCGCCTGGGCCACCGCCAGCGAGGGCAGGGCCAGGAAAAAAGGGACAAAAGGGGAGACGCCGCGCGTCTTGCGGCGCGTGGTGCATAAACTCTGTAACATGGATCAAATTGTCTGCGACGGCTTTATTGATTGCGATATTTCGAATCAATGTTCACTTGGTGGCGTTCCTTCTTGCTATAGCGATTAGGCGTTTTTATGGAATCAAGAACACCCATTGAGAGCGAACAAGATTCACGACTGCGGAAATCAGTACGGCAATAGCTATTGCCATCCAATATCCAAGAGAAGGCTCCTTATACAACAGCCAAGCCAACAAGACACCGCTGGTGATTGCTGTGGACTTAAGCCAGTATAAAAATCGACCCTTCCCGGTCCCATCTAAGGATTTTCCAAAAATTAACCAGGTTAAGATTAGCGATAATGCCGTTAGTATTGCCGTACCGATTTCCAAGCTCATTGTTTCTTTTCCTTGACTTGTTTGATCGTATTGCTAAGACACCATCACGGATTGGTAATCGGCATGTATTGCTACGGTTGGAGGGCCAGGAAACGGAACTTATGAAAGTGGCTTGCTATTTATCCTTTTCTTCATAAGTTCTTTTCGCTTTGCGCCACGGCGATTCTCCGAACGGGCGCAATCCTAGTGCTTTGGCCCTTCCCGCATATCCCGCAGATGCGACACACACAAGGCCCACTGAGAAGCTGGCAAGTCGACCAAGATAGCTTTCAATCCAGGAGACACAGGCATATACCAGCAACAAGCCTACCACCAGCAGGACAATAATCGCGAAGCCACTTAGGTTTCCGTCTTTTAAGAGATATTTCATTTCTGAAGGGCCTTGTTCAATTTATCCTGTGCTGCAGAAGAAGCTGCTGAATTCTTGCCGAGTTCGATAAATTCATTTACAACCGGCGCCAGCGCCTTTCCATAGCCAGGTATAGCATTTGCCGCCTCCCCCAATCCAGCCGAGATAGTGTCCGCTGCCAGTCCTCCGGGATTAGGTTTCGCAACCTGCTGAATAGCAGTTATCGCAAGGTTTGCGGCGGTGGCCACTGCCGCGAGTGCGTCAGCTGCGACGACGTGAGGCCCGGGTACAGTTCCCGCAGCTGTCGCTGCGGCACCTACGCGCCCAGCCTGAGTTCCCAAGTAGCTCGCTGCGTCAGCGACCGCTGTCCTTCGATTCGCAATTTCCTCAGCGCTGTAGCCTGCAGGAAGACCGGCAGCGCAGTCCGCTTGGCCGGCGCCACACTTCGCAGTCGTTAAGACTCCCGGTGCGTAGCTGGTCTTCTGTGCGTTGCCAAAGTCAAGCCGGCTGGTATATGGGACGTCACCTTGCATGGTTGTCTGCTGGGCCTGGATGTATGCAATAGCTTCAGCGTCCGGTTTCGCTTGAACTTCCTTGACCTGAGTCGTACCTGCGATCGATGTCCATTCCACACCTGTGTCGCTCGGCTTGGTCTTGGCTGCATCGATTTGGTCGGGCGTGCCGTATTCCAGTACCTTCCCGTTCATATCCACTCGATCCGACAGACGCATTTGCGCTTCGATCTGCTCGGCGGTGTACTTGCCGCCGCTGTTTGCAGCCATCTTTCTCGCAAGTTGCTTTTCATCGGGATGCAACTGACGATTGTAGCGGTCTACATTCGCTGCCGTAGCCGCACCAGACCCGCCGCCCACTACTGCGCCGATGTTCCCCGCTACGATGTTGGCGGCAATATTGCCGAGAGTCTCGTTCAGTGCCGCGTTGCCGGTATCGGCACCGCCAGCCACCGCGCCGCTCAGCTCGCCAAGCTTCCCACCAGCAAGCGATGCGGCTCCAGCTCCAGCGGCTCCTGCCAGCGCATTGCCGCCACCAAGACCGGCAATCAGTGCACCACCGGCGGTGTGTAGCGCTGCTCGGTAGCTGCCTCCGTCCTTCCAACCGTCAATGTCGGCTTGCGCCGCGTCCATTGCAGTCTGGTTCTCGGCGCTAGGATTCAGCTTGTTTGCCTTTTCTGCTGCGGCATATCGTTTGTTGGCATCATCGAGCTTCGATTGCGCGATATCCCCTACGGTCTTGGCAACCGCCTCGCCCGCTGCCTGCGCCGCCGCCATTATGTCCGACTGCTTGTCGAGCACGTGCTTCAGGTCGGGGTTCTTGCCCACCGTGGTGTTGGCGCCAGTGGTGTCCCGCTTGAGGTCCGCCAGGTCCTGCTTCTGACTGGCCTCATCGCGGATCGTGATGGTGCCGTCCGCAATAGCACTGTGCGCCACGCCGTCCTGGCTGCCGCTCTCGTGCTGCGGAATCATCGGACTGATGCCGCCGGTGTTTCTGCCGGCGGTCTGACCGCTGTTCTTCTCGCTGTTCTGTGGGCCAGCGGTAATGCCTCCCGCCACGCCGAACGAGGTTGCGCTGTAGTCGGAATGATTCTGGATGTCGCTGAAGCTGAGCGTGCCGGTGTCGAGGTGGTTCTTGTCCTTGCCTGCAGTACTGGCGATCACTGCCCCCTTGAGGTCCGTATTGCCTTCCACGCGGATATCGAAGCCACCTTCGCCCGCTTGGATGCCCGACTGTTCGCTCACGTTCGCATAGCTGCCGCTGGCCTTGCCCTTGCTCGCCGAGAAGCTCGCCGAGCCTCCGCCCTGGCTGATGCTGAAGCCGCCGCCCATGCTTTCCTGCTTGGCGCGCATCTCCTCGGTGTCCTGCCGGCTCGCGATATTCAGGTTGCCGCCCACATCGCCCATCACCTTGCCGCCGGTGGCCGTGGCGCCCAGGATGTTGGTGTCATTGCCGGAGACGAAGGTGACGGACTCCTTGCCGGTCACATGGCTGTTCGCCTGGGTTGTGCCCTGGCTGTCCGAGTTACCCGTGGACTTGGAGGCCGAGGCCGATACGCCGAAGCCTGCGTTGTTTGGACCAGTGCCGTAGGAGACACCCACGCTGGCGCTGCTCGACTTGTTGGTGCTGTGGCTCTCGTTCGTGTCCGTGGCCGCCACGATGTTGATGTCGTTCTTGGCACCGAGCGCAACCTTGTTGGCGTCGATGTTCGAGCCGATGATGTTCAGGTTGCCTGCCGTCTTGTTGCCATTGGCATCGACGCCGGTGGCAATGAAGGCAGTGGTTCCGCCTGCCGACACGTTGGATCCGTTATGGCTGAGGCTGTCCTCTGTGAGCGTCTGCTTGCTCTGGCTGGTGCCGAAAGACAGCGTAAGCGCGGCGCCGCCGGTAAGTCCGTCCTTGGCGAGCGATTTGGCGGCGTCGTATGCATCCCGTCCGGCAGCCATACTCCACAGCGCAGACGCTCGTCCGTCCTGGCTCTGGCTGGCCGAACTGACCTTGTTGCCCGCGTTGATCGCCGCGCCGATGGCACCGCCCGACACGCCCAGCGTCAAGCCGCTTTGCTTCACCTCGTGCGTCTCGTCGTGGTGCTGGCGGTTCTGTGCGGCCTCGATGGTCACGTCAGCGCCCACGCCAGTGATGTCCTTCGCGGCGATCAGGTCGCTGCCCGTGACCTTGAGTGTACTGCCCGCATTCATGTGCACGCTGCCATCCGTGGAGCCGACCAGACTGCCCACCTGCTGCGTGCCATTGTCGTTGACGGTGTCCTTCTGCTCGCGCTTGCCGTAGGACAGGCCGGAACCGGTGGCGCCGAAACCGGTCTTCTTCTCCTCCTTGAAGCTGTATGCCGACGACGTGGTTTCGGCGGTGCCGACGGTAATGTTGCGCCCCGCGTCGAGGTTCACATCGTGCGTGGCCGCAATGGTGCTGCCTGAGGTGGTCAGGTCACGTCCCGCCGCCATGTCAACCGTATTGCCCGAGAAGGTGCTGCCCAGGGCCTCGCTGCGGCTCGCCGCATCGATGGTATGGGTGGACTTCTTCGACAGGACGCCGCCGCTTTGCTTCGACTGCTCGTCGCGGATGGTGGCGCTGGCCTCGCCGGCCTTCACGTTGATGTCACGCGCTGCGCTGACGGCGAGCGCGCCATCGGCGTTCACGTACGCAGCCTTGGCATTGATATCCTGGCCGGCAACGAGCGCCACGTCGTGGCCTGTGATCTGGGAGCCGATCTCCGCGCTGCGCGCCACACTGGTGCGGTTCTTAGCGTCCACGACGGCATCGAAGCTGTCGGCCACCTTCACGGTGTCCAGGTTGATGTCCCGCCCCGCGCCCATGCCGAGGCTGCCGGTTGCCGTGATGCTGGCCGCCTGGCTATTGACGTCGCGGCCCGCCGCGAGGATGGCATTGTCCACGTCCACGCTGGCGACCCCACTGATGACGGTGCGGCTGGCAGTCGATTAGCCGACCTTGTTGCTGGCCGATGCCGTGGTGGTGGTCAGGTTGATGTCCCGGCCTGCCGTCGCCGCCAGGTTGCCTGCGCTGATCTTGCCCGCCAGGTTGTCGATATCCTGCTTTGCATTCAGGCCCATGGCGCCGGTGGACAGCGTGCCGCGCTCGTTGCGGATATTACCCGCGTCGATCAGCATCACGTCCCGTGCCGCGATCGTGCCGCTGTTCTTCACATCCCCGCCGGTCTGGATCGCCATGTTGCGCGCCGTGATCAGCGTGCCGTCGCCCTTGAGGTCCCCCTCGCGTACCTTCAGATACACCTGCGGCACCAGCACCTGCTGGGTGGAGTCGTCCGGCAGCGTGACGGTCTTCTCGACCAGCCAGACGATGTCGGTGGTCAGCGCCCGCATCTGTTCGGCGGTCAGAGCCGTGCCGACGTTCAGGGAGAACTGTTTGGCGAACTCCACGCCAGACTGCATCAGCGCCTTGTACTGCGACTCGTTGTCGGTGTAGTCGCCCATGAAGCGCTGGCCGGTGGCGAGCATCACGGCGTCGGCCACCAGTCGCGCCTCGTAGTAGCCATCGCCGAGGCGCTTGAGGACCCGGGTCGGGTCCTGGCCGAGTTGCGTCAGCATGAAGTCGCTTGATAGCCACTGGCGCTGGTTAGTGAAGCGCGGGTCGGTCTCGATCAGGTAGCGCGCGCCGGGATCGGTGCGCGTGACGAAGAGCGCATTGTTGGGCATCGCCAGCGAGGGCGTGACGGTGCGGATCACCTCGCCGCCCAGACGGCCCCCGGCGGTGCTGCCCCCTGGGTTGAGCGACACCTGCGTCAAGGTTGGCGCCGTGGCAATCGGGGCGAGACCTGCCCTCGGGTCGAGGGCGGCGCCGCTGCCCGGGACAGTCTGCAAGTGCTCCTGCGTGGTGCCGGTTGCCAGTACCAGCGGGAGCGTCAGATTGAGCGGCGGCAAGGTGGAACTATCGCTGCGCCGGTCCGGGGCATTGACGCCATGGTTGATGTAGTGCCACGCCTGCGTGCCGGTTTCTGTCTCGTACCGCGTGCCGGTATAGCCTTCGTTGCGCACCGGTGCAGGCACGGTCAGCCTGCCGCCAATGGCGATCTCGCTCTTGTCATTGACCACGGCCCCATTGAGCGCAGCATTGCCGCCGACCAGAATTCGGGCGGGATCGGTATGCAGAACGACTTCCTCGCGCATCTGCGTCTGCTTATCGACGGAGTAGAATTCGTCGACGGTGCGCGCGTGGAAGTCCTTGTTGAAGGCGATGATCTTGTCGTTCAGCACCTTATACCGGTCGTTGTTGACCGTCTGCCAGTCCACGTACTGCTGGCGCGCCGCAAGACACGCGGGCGGGGCGTTGACCTCGCAGGGTGCGGCATAGGGCGGTGGCGCGCTGTCGGGCCGCGCGACCTTCAGCTTATCCCAGATCGGGTGGTCGAACGGGTAGTGGTATTGCTCCGTCACCGGATCGTTGTTGGCATCCGTCACGTAGCCCGATGTATAGGCCAATCCCACCGGCGACCAATGGTCTTCTGGCAGTCCGCCGTAGAAGTCCGGGTTAGAGAAGCCTAGCCAGGCGCTTTGCCAAGGCATGACAGGTCCCGCCTTGCCATCAAGGCCGCGTGACCAGTCGAACGGCGGGCCGAACTCAGCAAATGGATACTGCTCCGAGGGCAGCAGTAGTACGCGTGCGACACCTTTCTGGTTGCCGTCTCGGTACAGCCAGCCTACATCCGTGCCAGGATGGAAGTAATCGTCCTTACCGCTCCAATCGAAGATGAGCGCCGTCGTGGCGTCGATATCCTCCGGGGAGCCCTTGAGACGATAGACCAGCGACGTTTGGACGCCAGTGTCCTTCACCTGCGTTTCGAAATGGCTGTTCTCATTGCGGATGCTGGCCGCATTAATGTTGGCGTCGCGCGCCACATCGATAACAGCCGAGGCGTTGGTCAGCGAGTTGGCCTGTCCCATTGCCTTGCCCTCGGCATCCAGCGCACCACCCACCCTCAGGTCCTGCGAGGAGAGGATAAGGGCGTGCTCCCGGTTGACGATGTCCGGCGCGCCAAGGTCCACATCGCCGGTGCGCGAGGCGATCACGCCCCCCTTCCCGGTGGCGGCGTTCCGGTCGTTCAGGATTTGCACGCCCGCGCCGATGGCGACAGAGTCGCCGAAGATGCGGTCGGTATTGGTGACCGTTGTGCCGGCCTGCACGCGCACTGCGCCACCGTCGATCAGGCCGCTGTTGGTAACCGCCGCGTCGGCACGGACGGTATTGGCGCGGGCTCCGAACAGTTCACCGCTGTTGTTCACATTTTTCCCGTGGAAGCTGGCGTCCCGTCCAGCCACCACCTTGCCATCATTGGTGATGTCGCCGATGGCGTTGCCGTTACCATCCTCGATCAAGACCTGGAGGTCTTGCGCAGCGGCCAAGGTCTTGGTGTTATGGAAATCGGTTTGAAGCTTGACAGTGACGTCACCCGCATTCGACTGCAGCGTGCCATCGCCGGTAAGACTGCTGCCCTCGATGCCAAGCAGGCTGTTGGCGGACAGCAGGCCATCGGCGTTGGTGGTGGCGCCAACATTGAGTTGCGCCGTGCCGCCCGAGGTCACTTCGCCACGGCTGTTATCCAGCTTCATCGCGCCAACGGTCATGGCCGTATCGGCCCGCAGCGCGCCGTCGATGTTGTCGATGGTGCTAGCGGCAATCTGGACAGTGCCGCCTTCCATGCCCTTGGGAGACGCGTCTGTGCCGCCCAGCGTGCTGCGGTTCACCACCGTGCTCGCCTGCACGTCGAGCAGGCCGCCAGCATGGGTAAAGCCTGCGGTGTTGTCGAAGGCGCCGGTTAGCTGGATCTTCGCGTCGCCATTCGTGGCGAGATAGCCATCCTGGTTGGCGAGGCTATCGCCTTTCACTGCCAGCGAACCGCCGGACACGATCTTGCCGCTCGTGTTATTCAGCGCGGTGCCCGTCACGGTGACGGCCTGCTGCCCCGAGACGGTACCGTCCTGGTTGTTGAAGGCGCCGGTATGGAGGCTCATGGCGCCGGTGGCCACGGTCAGCGCGCCCTGGCTGTTGTCGTACAGTTGCCCGTGCGTGTCGACAACCAGGAGGCCGGTGGACTGCACGATGCCCGCGTGGTTATCGAAGAGAGCTGAATCGGTATGGACGTTGCTGCCAGCAATGCCGCCCGAGGTGTTGACCAGTTCTTGCCCGGCGGTATCCAGGCGCAAGTTCTGGCCTGCAGAAATCAGCCCATGGTCATTGATGATCTTGCCGCCCGCTACAGCCAGGTCGGTGGCGGCCAGCGCCTTGCCCGAGGTGTTGTCGAGCGCGCCGGTAACAAGTAGCTTGTCATTTACCGAGCCGATGGTGCCGCTGCGGTTGACGAGGCTGGGAGCGGAAAGGGTGGTGGTGCCGTTACCTGCAACGGTGCCGCCGGTGTTGTCCACCGCCTGCGTGCCGGACACACCCAGCGCGCCGGTGCTGGTGATGGCGCCGTTCTGATTCAGAATGCTGGCGCCATTGACTTGCCCACCGTAGGCACCCGCCACCAGTGCGCCGCCCTGGTTGTCCACGTTGCCACCTGCGACGACCTGGAGCGCCGCGCCCTCGACGCGGGCGTTACGGCTCACAATGTCGCCATAAGCCGACAGGTTGGCGGTGATGTGCGCGACGGTTGTGCCGTTGGACAGGTCCAACGTCGGCGCCGAAAGGTTGGTATCCGCCCCGGTGACGATTTTGCCGCTGGACTGGATGGCGGTGCGCGCGGCCAGGTTCGCCGTGCCCGCACCGGTGACATTGGGGTTGGCGTCCACCCCCGCGCCGATGGTGCCCGTGTTCGCGATCCGGTCGGCCATGCCCAGCAGGTCGATGCCCGCCGCCAGGGTGCCGCTGTTGGTCAACTGGCCCGGCGTGGTGGCCGTGATGCTGCTGCGCGTTGTGACGGTGCCCGCATTGCTGATGTTTGCACCGGTCATCGTGGCGCCGTCTTCGGCCTGCACCCGTCCGCTTGCCAGCACGCGGACATCGCCGTTGTTGTCCACCGTGATATCGCCACCGCGCGCGTCAACTACGCCGCCCAGGTTGAAGCCGAGGCCCTTTTCGGTGCCGATCAGGCGGATTGCGCCATTCGCGAACATTGAGCCCACTGCGGAGGCATCGAGCGCGAATTGGGGTGCGGCACCGCTGCCCACCTGGGCGGTGGCATTCAGGCTCTGGTAATCGACCTGGTTGGCACCGGTCACGGCATTGAGATGTTTGGTCCAGAGTTCGGCATTGATCGAGATTGAGCGCGCCAACAAATCCACCTGCGCTTGCGGGCTGGACAGACCCTGTCCATCGATGGCAATGTGCCCCGCGCGTACGTCGAAGCCGGCCAGATTGCCATCGGCACCGAATACCGGTCGGCCCGTGCTGAGCGTGAAGCGATCCGCATTGATCACGCCGCAGCCCGAGCAGGTGATGCCCGCAGGATTGGCCAGGATTACTGTCGCGCGGCTACCCGCCACTTCTTGCATCCCGAGCAATTGGGATGGGTTGGGCGCGGTGACCTGGTTGACGATCACGCTGGCGCTGTTGTTGCCCAGCTGCATGTTCCCTTGTACCCAGCCTGCAATTTGAGTCTGCGAGTTCTGGCCGGAGTTGTTCAGCACGAGGCCAGATGGTCCGACGTGGTACTGCGTGAAGTTGTTCACACTGGTACCGCCATTGTGGTTGGGCGGTGCGATATTCACAACCGGGACGCCATTCGCGGCCACGCCCACCACCGGGCGTGCACCCGGCGCGCTCTTGTCCACCTGGATGGGCAGCGTTTGCGCGTGTGCGGACTGCTCCAGTACCACGGGAATGCCCATCATCGACGCCGCCAGCACCGTCAGCCACAATACCGGCGCGAACGTCATGCCGTCACCCTGACGTGCCGCGCTACCATGGCGGCCCTTGCCGCGTCCTACCGCACTTTCCTGTACTGCCACCAGCATGCCGCGTGCGGCGCTGAAAACCAGGCGATGAATTTTGTTGTTCATTGGGTACGTGTCGGGGAGAAACGAGCAAGCCCGCCATGGGCTTGGGTAACGCCGCACTGCGCCTAAGCTGGGCCGAAAATAGCGAATCGAGGTCTGGAATAAAATCGGACGATTCCGAAAACGAGGGCGATTTTCGGAATAAAAATTACTGAATACAAAATTATGTAACCTTGAATTCGAGTTCTTTTTCTTTATCCAATTACTGTCGGGTCTGCGGCTTGCGGAAGGAATAGGTGGAGCCGAAATGTCACACTCGTTGACTTTGCGTTGGATGCGCGCGAGAGGCTCAGTTGATGGTTTCTGTTGAAACTCCCGCGATGACGTCGAGCACGCGCCAGGAGGCAATCTCGACCTAGCAGCCTTCGAGGCAGAGTTGCAAGTACAGCGACAGCGCGGCCATGATGCCGACGCGAAAGGCTAGGGAAGGATGGGAAAGGTAGTCCTCGCCGTGCGCGAATAGATAGAGGGGCGGGACGGTGCGGGCCGCGCGTTTCTATAGCAACCGCTGCGTATCAAAGCAGGAAAGCGGTGTGCGGCCAGGGCGCCAGCTTGGTAGGAAGCTATGGAGGAAGAGGGTACCCCGACCGCCTCGTGAGCGGCGGAGCGCGCATCCGTGCGTTGGGCATTTGGACTCCTGTGACAGCGGGGAGCCCGGTTCGCCGCCAAACGAGGGTGGCGGGCCTGACGGCAGGGTTGGCGAACCGGCGTCACAGGGAACTCCGATCCCGCGGCGGCCAAGCGCGCCTTCGAAGCGATGATGACGATGCGGAAAATCGACATCGCCAAGATCGAGGCGGCGCGGCGGGGAGCCTGATCCGGCTGCTGGCGCCCCCGCGCCTACATGTGCTGCGCCTGCGGCACCTGCTGCACCTGCTGCGTCCGCCACTTTGACACGCTGCAGCCAAACTCCCCGCTGAACCAGCGCGAGAACGTGCTCAATGAAGTAAACCCCAGCAGCGTTGCCACCTCGGACAACGGCCTGTCGGGGTTCTCGATATAGCCGACCACCAGCCCCGCGCGCACCTGGTTCAGGATTTCGGAATAGCTGGTTTCTTCCCGCGCCAGGCGGCGGTGGATGGTGCGTCGGTCCACCCCCAAGTGCTGCGCCACCCGGTCCACCGAGCACATGCCGGTGGGCAGCAGCACATAGACCAGCTTGCGCACCTTGTCCGGCGCGGTGGCATTGGCCTGCGCCAGCAGGCCGCCGAGGTAGCGCTTGACCTGGCCTGCCATCACCGGATCGTAGGACGGCAGCGGGGCCTCCAGGTCGGCGGCGGAGCAGACGATGCCGTCGAAGTCCTGGTTGAACAGCGGCTCGATGCCGAACACGCGCATACAGGTCGCCCCGCTGGCGGGGGCGGGGTGGGTGAAGCAAATGCTGCGCGGGCGCCATGACGCCCCCAGGAACAGGCTCAGCATGCGGAACATCACGCCTACGGCGAGGTCGGTGGCCTGGCGCAGCACGCCGGGCTCCTCGCTCAGGACATGGAGCCGGATGAGGACCAGGCCTTCGCCTTCCTCTATGCGCATGGCCAGCGCTTCGTTCTGCAGGCCCATGTATCGCACCATGGATTCCAGCGCGCGGCGCAGCGTGGGCTGCTCGCGCACCACGAAGGCCAGTGGCCCGAGGTTCGAGAACTGGCGCAGCTCCGCCATGCGCAGGCCGAAGTCATCCACCCGTGCGGCGCGTGCCGAAGCATCCAGCAGGCGTCCCACCAGCGCGGCGGGAATGCGGATATCGGGATCGAGCAGCACGTCGCGGCTGATCTTGGCCGCGCGCATTTGCTGGTGCGGATCGAGGCCGACGGCGCGGGCGACTTCGACGTAGTGGGTGAGGCTGGCGCTGCGGAGGTAGTAAGACATCGCGTTATCCGATAGTCGCGAAATGCAAGCGGATGGCGTCCGGACGGGCGGCGCTCATCGTTGCGTGCCCTCGGCGCCGGGCGCGCTTGCGTTGGCGTGGCGCCGGCGCCATGTCAGCGGCGGTTCGCCGAACTGGATCGAGAACCAGCGCGTGAACGTGCTGGCCGAGCTGTAGCCCAGCAGCTCCGCCACCCGCAGCAGGGCGTATTGCGGATTCTCCACATAGCGCAGCGCCAGATCGCGCCGCACTTCATTGAGGATGTCGGTAAAGGTTTCGCCGGCTTCGTCGAGCTGGCGTTGCATGGTACGCAGGCTCAGTCCCAGTCCCTGCGCCACGCCTTCGCAGGTGGCGCGGCCCATCGGCAGCATCAGGTAGACGGCATTGCGAACGTCGCGCCCGATGCTCGGCGCGTTGATGCGCGGCAGCGTGTCGACAAAGCGCTGGGCATAGCGCGCCATGGCCGGATCGCCGGTCGGGTTGGCCGCGTCGAGGTCGGCCGCCCGGCACACGATGCCGTTGAATTCGCTGTCGAACTCGATCGGGCAGCCGAACAGGCGCCGGTGGACCCGCAGGTCGTCCGGCGCCGGGTGCGTGAAATTGATGCTCAGCGGGCGCCAGTGCGAGCCGAGCAAGGCCCGGCACAGGCGGAACAACACCCCCAGCGCCAGCTCGGTGCCCTGGCGCGAAGGCTGGTCCAGCACGATTTCCTGGCGGATGATGACCGCGCCGCCGGCTTCTTCCAGCAGGATCGACACCGATTCGTTGACCAGGTGCCGGTAGCGGATGATGGTGGCGAGCGCGGCGCGCAACGTGGGCTGCTGGCTGATCAGCAGGCTCATCACGCCAAAGTCCGACAACTGCCGCGATTCCGCCATGCGCAGCCCGAAGGTCGGGCAGTCCGCGGCCTTGGCGGCGGCTTCCAGCAGCGTGGCGCAGGCGCCCACCGGGATGCGCTGGTCCGGCTCCGCCAGCAGCGCCTGGCTGAGCCTGGCGGTGCGCAGCAAGGGCTGCGTATTGAGGCCAAGCGCGCCGGCCACTTCAAAGAAATTGGTCAGTACCGCCGCCCGTACCAACGTGTCCAAGGTTGTCTCCCACTTATGGCGGCGGGCCGTCGGAAGGCCGCCGCATTGTCTTTGCAGCGGCATGATAGGCGGGGTTGGCATGAAATGCAAAGCCGCTGGAGTCTATTGCAAAGCTGGCCGGGCCGCGGCGTCCTACATTGCATGCATGCGCGGCACACATCGGTGCCGCAACGTTTCAAGGAGACAAGTGCATGGCAAAGATCGTCCGTATGTATGAGACTGGCGGCCCCGAGGTATTGCGTTACGAAGACGCACCGGTGGGAGAGCCCGGCGCGGGGCAGGTGCACATCCGCCACGTGGCGGTGGGCCTGAACTACGCCGATACCTACTTCCGCAATGGCACCTATCCGGTGCCGCTGCCGTCCGGCATGGGCGTGGAAGCCGCGGGCGTGGTGCTGGCCATCGGCCCGGGCGTGACCAACGTTGCCGTGGGCGATCGCGTCACGTATACCGGCTTCATCAACACGCTGGGTGCCTATAGCACCGAGCGCCTGGTGCCGGCCGCGCCGCTGATCCGCCTGCCCGACACCATCGGCTTCGAGACCGCGGCGGCCATGACCATGCGCGGCCTGACCTCGGCCTACCTGATGCGCCGCATCCATGCGTTCCAGCCGGGCGAGTCCATCCTGCTGCACGCGGCCGCTGGCGGCGTGGGCCTGATCGTTTCGCAATGGGCCAAGCTGCTGGGCCTGACCGTGATCGGCACGGTGTCGAGCGAGGCCAAGGGCGAAGTGGCGCGCGCCCATGGCTGCGACCACGTCATCAATTACAGCCATGAAGACGTGGCTAAGCGCGTGCGCGAACTGACCGACGGCGTCGGCGTCTCGGTGGTGTTCGACAGCGTCGGCAAGAGCACCTTCGCGTCGTCGCTGGATTCGCTGCGGCGCCGCGGCACCATGGTCTGCGTAGGCACGGCCTCGGGACCGATCCCGCCGTTCGACCCGGTGCTGCTGGCGATGAAGGGCTCGCTGTTCCTGACCCGCCCGGCGCTGGCCGACTACATCTTCGATCCTGCCGAGAAGGCTCAGCTGGCCGGGGAACTGTTCGATCACGTCGGCTCCGGCCGCATCCGGATCGAGATCAACCAGCGCTACGCGCTCGAAGACGCGGTGCAGGCGCACCTCGACCTGGAGTCGCGCAAGACCACCGGTTCGTCGATCTTTGTCATTTAAGGAGCCAAAGCCATGCGAGTCCAACAACTCACCTGCGCGCTGGGCGCCGAATTGAGCGGCGTCAACCTGGCTGATGCCGTGCGCGACGACGGCCTGTTCGCCGAGATCCGCGCGTTGCTGCTGCAGCACCGCGTGCTGTTCCTGCGCGACCAGAAGCTCAGCCGGGCCGATCACGTTGCCTTCGCCAGCCGCTTCGGCGAACTGGAAGACCACCCGGTGGCCGGCAGCGACCCGGAACACCCGGGCCTGGTGCGCATCTACAAGACGCCCGACCAGCCCAATGACCGCTACGAGAACGCCTGGCACTCCGACACCACGTGGCGCGAGGCGCCGCAGTTCGGCGCAGTGCTGCGCTGCCTGGAATGCCCGCCGGTCGGTGGCGACACCATGTGGGCGAACATGGCGCTGGCGTACGAACGGCTGCCCGACCACATCAAGTCGGAGATCGCCGAACTGCGCGCACGCCACAGTATCGAAGCCAGCTTTGGCGCCGCCATGCCGATCGAAAAGCGCCTGGCGCTGAAGGCGCAGTATCCCGATGCCGAGCATCCGGTCGTGCGCACGCACCCCGACACCGGCGAGAAGGTGCTTTACGTCAACGCCTTCACCACGCACTTCACCAACTACCACACCGCCGCACGCGTGCGATTCGGCCAGGACGCCAATCCGGGCGCTGGGGACCTGCTGCGCTACCTGGTAAGCCAGGCCTACATCCCCGAATACCAGGTGCGCTGGCGCTGGGCGCCGGACAGCATGGCGATCTGGGACAACACCGCCACGCAGCACTATGCGGTGATGGATTACCCGCCTTGCCACCGCAAGATGGAACGCGCCGGCATCATCGGCACGCGCCCGTACTGAACAAGGCTTAGAGCAAAAGAGCATGCAAGACAACCTGATTACACCGGCCAAGTCGGCCTACGCCTATCCGCTGCTGGTCAAGCAGCTGCTGACCAACGCCCTGAGCCTCTATGGCGACCAGGAGATCAGCTACCGCGGCGAGATGCGCTATACGTTCCGCGATTTCCGCCACCGCATCGGCAAGCTGGCCTCGGCGCTGGCTGCGCTGGACGTCCGCCATGGCAGCACCGTTGCCGTGATGGACTGGGACAGCCACCGCTACCTGGAATGCTATTTCGGCGTGCCGATGATGGGGGCCACGCTGTTCACCGTCAATGTGCGGCTGTCGCCCCAGCAGATCCTCTATACCCTCAACGATGCCGGCGCCGCGATCGTGCTGGTGCACCCGGACTTCCTGCCGGTGATCGAGCAGATCCGCCCGCAGCTGACCGGCAACCCGCGCTTCGTGCTGCTGGCCGATGGCCAGGACGTGCCGAAGACCAGCGTGCCGTTCGCCGGCGAGTACGAGGCGCTGCTGGCGCAGGCGTCGCCGGACTTCGAGTTCGCGGACTTCGACGAGAACACCAAGGCGGCCACCTTCTATACGACCGGCACCACCGGTGACCCGAAAGGTGTCTGCTACAGCCACCGCGAGATCGTGCTGCACACGCTGGCGTCGGCGACGAGCCTGTGCTCGCCGCGCGAAGGGCAGCGCATGCATCGCGAAGATGTCTACATGCCGATCACGCCGATGTTCCACGTGCTGGCGTGGGGCATCCCCTACATCGCCGTGATGCTGGGGCTGCGCACGGTGCTGCCGGGCCGCTATGTGCCCGACCAGCTGCTGAAGCTGCGCGAGACCGAGAAGGTCACCTTCTCGCACTGCGTGCCGACCATCCTGCAGATGCTGTTGCAGGCGTCCGCCAACGGCAAGCCGGACCTGTCCGGCTGGAAGATCATCATCGGTGGCTCGGCGCTGCCGCCGGCGCTGTGCGAGGCGGCCCTGGACCGCGGCATCGACATTTTTGCCGGCTACGGCATGTCGGAGACCGGCCCGATCGTGTCGCTGGCGCAGCTGCCGCCCGGCCGCAAGCCGAAGGACCGTGCGGAAGAAGTCCGCATGCGCTGCTCCACCGGCCGTCCGGTGACGCTGGTGGACTACCGCGTCGTCAGCGAAGACATGCAGGACCTGCCGCGTGACGGCAAGAGCCGGGGCGAGATCGTGCTGCGTGCGCCGTTCCTGACCAAGGCGTACTTCGGCAAGCCGGCGGCATCGGAAGACCTGTGGGCAGGCGGCTACCTGCATACGCAGGACGTCGCGGTGATGGGCCAGGATGGCTTTGTGCAGATCGTCGACCGCATCAAGGACGTGATCAAGACCGGCGGCGAGTGGGTGTCGTCGATCGAGGTGGAGAACCTGATCACCGAAGTGCCCGGCGTGCTGGAATGCGCGGTGATCGGCGTTCCGGATGCACGGTGGGGTGAGCGGCCGATGGCTTTCGTGGTGCGCAAGGCGGGCGTGGAGGTGGATGCGGAGCAGGTTCGCGGGCATCTGCTGGGACATGTCGCGTCGCAGCGCATCAGCAAGTACGCGGTGCCCGAGGCCGACCGCATCACGTTCGTCGATGCGATCCCGAAGACCAGCGTAGGCAAAATCAACAAGAAGCAGCTGCGGGAAGACGCAGCCTGAGAGAGAAGGTAAGGAGCTTGGCGCCAGTCCTCAGGCGGGGACTGGCGCCTTTTTTTTGGCTCCTATATGAACGCGCCTCGACAAGTGATGATTGTGAGTTGGATTTCATCTCTCTTTGTCGCTGTGATCAAACTCTATGGACGACATGAGTTCAGCGATTTCATCAAAAAACGAAACGGGAATACGCAGAGTTCCATTAAAATTTTCCGACGCCCCAATCAATACATTGCTGCCTTGAACGATGCAAATATTTATTCGCTCAAGCTTGGTTTGATTATTTCGATGGAGATATGCAACTACGACTCCCGACCATCCTTTCCCATCAAGCGCGCGAAACTTCACGCCTTTACCCATTGAAATTGGATTCCAGGCATTGTTGGTAAATTTGGCTGGACACCTGTATGAATTTGTGGCTATTATTTGCGTCAATTCCGGAGTAACATTTTCGATATTTTTAATACCCCATGAAAAGTTGGATGTGCTTTCGCACATTATTCCAATCCATCTGTCATCAAGTCTCCCTTTCTTTTTGAACGACCAATCATAGCCGGCCGCCATTTCGGTCTGCGAAAGATATGGCATTCTATTATCAGAAAATCGCGTCGCTGATCGATAAATAATCATATCAGGATCATTGAATCGAATGTGGTCGTCTTTGGCAAGATTAATCGAAAATTTGCAATCCCCTAGGGTAACAGCGATATTTCCGGGCCCATCAGCGAACTGTGAGCTTCCAATATCGTTTCCCACGGAGGTTTTTGGTACTGGCGCTATTTCAGCGAATGTTAAATTGATTGACAGGATGAATGTCATCCCAAGGGCTTTTGCTGCCATGTTTGCGTTTTTCACGGAATCTCCCGGCGAACGTAATCTACTGGAATCTGGCTAAAACTTCCGTCTATCTGGTTGAATGCCGGTGCATCTAGCAATACAACTTGTGCGTTCCCAAAAGCCAGAAATCTAGCCTGGATGCCCCATATGGCTGAATAACTGCTTGAGGGGGATCCGGTATTGACGGTGCCGGCAACTTTCCCAAAAGCTCTGTTCTCATAATAATGCCTTGGGCCACTATTGGTGTTGAGAACCTTCAAAGTTCCGTTTGGTGTGGAATAATATTCATCGGCTCCAGAAGCCGCATTCGACCAGGCCCAGTAGGAGCCCGCGCTATCTGCAGCCTCGAATGCATTCTTTGTGTCATTTCTTCGATTTATAATTTCGGCAGAAATATGTGTCGATGTGTCGCTCAACGAATTTGCTGGGTCGAACATCGTCCTCTTGCCGTTAATAACGGGACGATTATTATTCGCCTGGGTGGTATGCTGCTGCAAAATAAGCTTACTCTGTTCATTGGTGGTAAGCCCGCGAAATGTCCAGTATTTGATGTAATTGGCTGCGTGAGTGAGTTGGAGGAATCCTCGCCCATCCCACGGCCTATACCAGTATGGCGACCCCTCATGATATTTTTGAAACCACTGCGTTTCTTGGGTTGCATTTCCAAAGAAACAAGCCATGCGAACTAGAGGGGTTATTCCGTATTTTCGGAGTGCTGCATTTAGTTCGAGCCGGCGAGAAATGGCATCACTACAATCATTGGAAAGAAGCGATGCGGCTCCATTCAATGATATATTCGACCACAGCCAGTTCGCCCCGTTTTTATCGAATGTAAAGGCAGGAAGAAGTTGCAGAAGTTCATTTCTAGCCAGCCACCCACATTTCCTGAAATGGCGCACAAACGCCAGGGGGTGGAAGAACCAGAATTTCTGCCCACTGTCCAGCGGGGTCTTGTCAAGAAACTGAAGTTGCTTCTGGAATTTGAGGAAATTGTTGTAGCCATTTGGATCGGTTTCCTTACGCTTTCCGAAGAACCCATTCGGGTCATTCAACCGCTTGTAGCGCTCCTCGTTGCCGCTTGCATCCCATTCGCTCGGGGCGTGGCAAATGAAACCCTTGAGTTTTTCCCTTACCTCGGCGTGAGTTTGGATGTAAGCGGCCAGCTTGTCTTCCTGCCCCCATTCAGGGCGCAAACGCTCGGTTGGTGTTTCCAGGTCCTCGACTACCTTGACAATGTTGCGCAGTGCGTCTTGATCGCAGAGTCCGTCCTGGCTGAACAGCGCATTGCCTTCGTCGATCTTCTGCCAGCCCGTAAAGAACGGGAAATTCGCATCGGAGAGTTTCTGGATTGTGCTCTGGCTGATATCAACATAGCCCTGCTTGCCCGCATCGAAGGTCACCGCCACCCACGTCTTTGGCGGGGCAGCAGGCGGAGTCAGATCTTTGCTTAAAATCCGCCCGAACCGGAGCATCTCGTAGCCGTCGCTCGGGCATGACGGATAGAGCGCGGTGGCGCGCGCGTACATCTTGTACTCGTAGTCTGCATAGGCGTCCCGTTCTGGAGCAGGCGTCAGCAGCGTAATGGTGTCGACCTTTTCCAGCCAGGAACGTGTGTAGCGTTGGCCCTTGTGAAAATAGGCTTCGACATACAGCTTGTTGCCGGCGTCCAGTGTGCCCGCCTGCAGCGCTGGAAAGTACTCGGCGGCTGCTCCGACCGCATTCGGAGTACTGACGAACGCTTGAGGGCCTGTGATGACGAAGTAGCTATGCCCCCAGTAGTCTTTTGACGCTGGGGTAGTGGGAGCCGCATTTCCAAGCTGCACCGTGTGGCCAGCCTGTTCGAACCATGCCCCGAAGTCGACTTCGGTCATGAAGATCTCGAAGTGAAGGTGCGATTGCCCGTGGCAGGCTCCGGGATATCCGAGCATGTCCTTGCGGTAGACCTTCAGGTTTTGCGGCACCTTCACGCCATCGCTCGGATAGCAAAGCCATTTCGGAAGCACCGTGGATGATCCGACCGCCGGTGGGTTAGCCGGCAACGGCTTGATGTTCGTGCGCGTGCTTTCGAGATCCAGCAGGTGCATGTACAACGAATAAAAGGTAATGGTTCTGCCATCCCCTGTCTCTGTGGTGTGCTTGAGCAGTACAAAGCCGGTGTTCGAGTTCAGTGCATCGCTGCCGTCGTTCTTCTTTTGCCCATCTCCAATGGCTTTCTGGCTGACGCGATAGGCAACGACTTCACCATCCGCGATGGCTCGGACCGCCTCATTCTGGAGGCTTGGCTGCAGATGCGCACCGCAATGCCAGCGGCGGTCAAACGCGATTGGGTAGACGCCGTGATGGGGCAATTCGAGCTTGTCCACGACATCCATCATCGGGTCAATCCTGGCCGGATCGCTGGATTCCATGCCGTTGGCCGGCAGGAAGGGGGGGCTGATGATCATGATCAGTGGGATGATGGATACAGGTTGCTGAGCTGCAATTGGCTATTCGGCAGGGTCGGCAAGGCAAAGTCCATCCCGTCCGGACCTTCGAACGTAAAGGACGCGGCTTTCACCTTGAAGGCGCCGGAGCAATGGAAGGTGGCGCTGTGGCCGTCGAATGCAGGTAGGCACCCTGCTGCCTGTCACGGCCTTCTTGGCAGCGTGGTTGCCGTCGGGGAAGGCCAGCAGTACAGGCCCTCCTGCGCCATCAACAGCCGGATATTGTCCCAATCCGGCATCTGATACCGCATGCGGAAGGCGTGGCGCGGGCATTTGTGGCGTGTCTTGAAGATGAACCGGTGGCCCTTGAGGTCGGCGCGCGTCAAGGTAGATGTCGCCTCATTCATGCAGCCAAACGCTGGTTTTCGGCTCCTGGCTTGATACCACCGGTGGGCACGGCAATCTCGCGCTCCGGATTGAGCGTGACCGTGTCGATTGGCGACCAGTCGCGCGTGTGTCGTGACCAGCGACGCGGGTTGCAGTCACGAGCCTGAACATAGAGCGCGTGGCGCGCGGCCAGAATCTTGTTGTCCTCTCCGGCATGGCGCTGTGCCGGGCTCACGTAGCGGATGCCGCTGTGCCGGTGCTCATGGTTGTACCAGTGGACGAAGTGGGCCGCCCACGTACGTGCCGTGACCAGATCGGCAAAGCCTGTAGACGGGAACTCCGGCCGGTACTTGGCCGTGCGGAACAGGCTTTCCACGAAGGCGTTATCGTCGCTCACCCGCGGACGCGAGTACGAGGGCTTGACGCCCAGCCAGTGCAACATCGCCAACACCGTGGTGGCCTTGAGCGTGGCGCCGTTGTCACCGTGCAGCACCGGCTTGGCCGCCATGGCGTGAATGCCCTCGGCCAGCGCTGTGCGTTTGACCAGATGCGCCGCGTGGTCGGCGTCGTCGCGGTCGTGGACCTCGAAGCCCACGATTTTGCGGCTGTACACGTCCAGGATGAGGTACAGATAAAACCAGCGCCCGGCGACCTCGGCCGGCAAATACGTCATGTCCCAGCACCACAGTTGGCGCGGCCCCGTGGCCACGTGCGTGGTGGGCGGACGGCGCTGGCGCGGCGCCTTAGCGCGTCCTCGATGCCGGGTCTGCCCATGGGCGCGCAGCACCCGACCGAAGCTCGATTCGCTGGCCAGGTAGACACCCTCGTCGGCCAGCATCGGTACGATGCGCGCCGGCGGCATGTCGGCGAAGCGCGGCTCGTTGGCAACGGCCAGAATGCGTTCGCGCTCCTCAATGCTCAGCGCATGCGCGGGCGTGGGCCGTTCGGCCCCGGGGCGGCGGTCGCCGACCACCAGGCCATCGTGGGCCTTCCAGCGTTGCAGAGTGCGCACGGTTATGCCAGCTACCTCGCACGCCAGGCGCAGGCGAGCGCCGCCTGCATGCGCGGTTTCGATATGGCGGACCATCGTGTGGCGATCTTCCAGGCCGATCATGCGTCCTCGTCCTTGTCCTTCGGGAAGATGCCCTCTAGCTTTTTTGAGAGTATCAGCAGGGCGGCGGCTTCAGCCAGCGCCTTCTCCTTGCGGCGCAGCTCGCGTTCGAGTTCCTTGATGCGGCGCCGATCGGCCTTCGTCTCGCGAGGGGTGGCGCGCGCATCCTCGGGCTCCGCCAGCGCCTGCGTGGCGGCAGCACGCCACTGCTCCAACTCCTGCGGATACACACCGTTCTCACGGCACCAGGCGTTCTTGCTGGCCTCGTCCATCGCAGCCGTCGCCAGCACCGCCTCAAACCTGGCCGCCGCTGTCCATGCCCGCTCGCGAGCGGGCATGGACATAGCGTCCGCACGCCAGCGCTCCAGCGTGGCCACTGCCACACCCAGTTCCCTTGCAACCACTTCCACCGCCGCACTCTCCGGCGGTAACAACCGCGCTACCGCCCGGTCCTTGAAATCCTTCCCGTAACGAGCCACTTCTCTCTCTCATCGCCCCCAGGGTTCAAATTCTATAGGGGCGACATCTATTCTGCCGCGGGGGGAGGTCGTGCCGGCGGAGGATCGCCTCGATGATTTGCGGAGCGGTCTGCTGCTGGTAGATTCGGCTGGCGCGCGTGAGCGGCAGTCGCGCGACCAGCGGCCCGACCACGCTCTCGTAGCCACCGAAATCGCGGGTCTGGCGGGTCTGGCGGAAGTGGGTGATGCACCCCGCGAACTTGCGTGGCTCGCCGCCGTTGGCGGGAGCGATCAGGAAGGTCGCTTCGCGGCCCAGGTAGTCGGCACGGGAGAGTGCCAGCGGGTGCGTGAGCTGGATGGTGACGACATAGGGGGCGCCCATCCGTTCCACCGCTTCGAAGGACACCACCGACAGCGCGGCGGCGCTGGCCGTGCCGGGTACTTCGAGGAAGTAAGCCTGCCGCCCGGTGGTCAGCTCGTTGAGTGCGCGGGCGCCGGGAGCCTTGAGTTCGTCAAATCCTTCCGCCATTCTTGTTCACTCCGCTTTCGCCATACCGTTACGCTTGGTACTTCGTGCCAGGTTGGACATTCGCTGCCGCAGGCAGCCAGGGATTGGCAATTGTGCGGAGCATCGCTGCGCCCGCATTTGAGACGCATCAATAGATGTCGAACGGTACGGAAGGGGCGCAGCGGAATATCGGACGCCTCCTGGAAATCATCCGATCACGCTGAAATCAGTATTAAGATAATCTGAATTCGCCAGAATGATTTTCATTGGCAGGTGCCCCAGCGCGCCCGCGTCGTACCGGGCGTCGGTGGCGAACGAGTTGTCGATGGTGATCAGGGCTCAGGCGGGAGGGGATGGGAGAGATGGGAGAGATGGCCGACGTGGCCGGTCTTTGGAAAACGGCAGGCAGGCTCCTTGGGTAAGAAAACCCGCCGCTCTTTATCACGTGAGGGTGGCGGGCCCGACGACGAAGGCAGCAAACCGTCGGAAAAGAAGTGCCCGCTCAAGGCTGAATATTGAACGCCTTCACAATCGCGCCATTGCGCTCGAACTCATCGTGCAGCGACTGTCCAAGCTGCTGCAATGACTGCGCCGGCATCGGTTCATAGCTCAGCGCCTGCATCCGCTCCTGCACCTTCGGCGTTGCCGCGGCCTTGTAGGATGCGGTCTGGATCTTCTGCGCCAGCTCGACCGGCACGCGCGCGGAGGCGATTACGCCAACCCAGTTGCTGAACTCGACATCCGGATAGCCCAGTTCCGCGAACGTCGGCACTTGCGGCAGCAGCGGCGAGCGGCTCTTCGACGCCACGGCATAAGGCTGCAGCTTGCCCGCCTTGATCATCGGCAGCGACGTTACCATGCCGTCGTACATCACCGCGATCTGTCCGCCCATCACCTGGGCCAGCGCAGGCGCCGAACCGGCGAACGGCACGTGCTGCAGGTCCATGCCGGTCTTCTGGTTCACGATCACGCCTGCATAATGCGACGCCGTGCCGGCGCTGTAGGAAGCGAAGCTGAGCTTGCCGGGGTTGGCACGCGCGTAGCTCACCAGGCCGTTGAAGTCCTTGGCGGGCAGCGTGGGAGCGCCCACCAGCAGCAGCCGCGACCGCGCCACCGCGGCCAGCGGGCGGATGTCCTTCATGGTGTTGTAGGGGGTCTTCAGCACGTGCGGCACTTCCGTCAGCACGTTGGTCGCGGTCACCATGATGGTCTGGCCGTCGGGCGGCGCGGCCAGCATGGCGCTGATCGCGATGCCGCCGCCGGCGCCCGGCTTGTTGTCGACCACCACGGGCGTGCCGAGGTCGGCCGAAAGCTGGTCGGCCAGCAGGCGTGCGATCACGTCCATGGTGCCGCCGGCAGGCGCCGGCACCAGCATGCGCACGGGCTTGCTGGTCCAGGCCATGGCGGCGGGCATTGCCAGTGCCAGCATGGCGGCAACCGCGGCGTGGCGGGGACGGAACAGGGTGGGGCGGGTTGACATGGTTGTCTCCAATTTAAAGATATGAGATGGAACTGGCCCATGCCAGCCTTCTTGCCGGGACGGTCATGGGGTCAGGTTTGAAGAGATCGGGGGCGCGTGCGCCGGTGTGCCGGCGCAGGCAGATTCAGCCGGCGGCCAGCGTGGCGCGCTGTTTTGCGCGCGCAAGGGCCCGCTTCATGGCTTCGAGCAGCACGGCGGGCGGCCGTGCGCCCGACACGCTGTGCGTGCCGTTGAAAACGAGATAGGGCACGCCGGAGCCGGCGCGCAGCGGCCGGTCTTCCGTGTCGTGCAGTGGCGGCAGCCAGTCCAGGTCCCGGCGGCCGGCGTTGGCGCCGTCGTCAGGCAATGCGATGCCGCAGCTTGCCGCCGCGCGCCGCAGGACCAGCGGATCGCCGATGTTCTCGCCACGGATGAAGTAGCGCGTGAACAGTTCGTCCAGCAGCGGCGAAGCGGCAGCGGGGCCGGCTTGCTGCACGGCGTGGCGTACCAGGCGGTGGGCCAGCAGCGTGCTGGGAAAGGTTTCGATGCGGTCCAGCGCCAGCGCGATGCCAGCGTCGAGTGCCGCGGCGCAGACTTGCGCCTGGCGCGCGGCCAGGGCATCGGGGCCTCCCAGCCGTGCCAGGTAGAACTCGCGGTAAGGCGTGCCTTCCGGTGGCGTGACTGGAAGCAGTGGGTAAGACCGCCATGCAACCTGGACGGCAACGTTCGGATGCTCCTGGCCCAGCCATTCGATGGCGGTTTCCAGGTGCTTCTTGCCGATCATGCACCAGGGGCAGATCAGGTCGAAGTAGGCATCGACCGTAAGCGTGGATGGGTGGTTCATGGCAACAGCTCGATGACGCCCGCCGGCGCATGCGTGCCTGCCAGCGGGCGATGGGGAATCAGGGCGCGGTCGCGGCCTGCGTGCGGCGCCAGGGCTGGCGGGCAGGCAGTTCGGCCAGCACCTCGGCGCGCCGGGTGTCGGTCATGCTGTCCCAGGTGCCGATTTCCAGCGGTGTCCTGCCGCAGCCCTGGCAGTACTTGCCGGCCACGTCCAGGCGGCAGATGTTGAGGCACGGGTTGGCGACGGCGACGGCAGGGTTCATGACTTCAGCAGTGTGGTGGTTCGCTCGGCGGGTGGGCCGGTAAACGCCTGGCCGGGACCGGGGCCCACGGCCAGGCGACGCACGTCAGGCAGCGCGCCGCGGCAGGTTCTTCTCCCCGGCCTTGCGGTTGGGCGCCATGCCGTGCGCCGCAAGGGTTTCATCGGCGCTGTCGTACCAGGTGCCGATGCGGTAGATCTCGCGCGCTTCCTTGCCCGAGGCGATCTCGCGGCCCAGTTCCTTGGCCACGCGCACGCATTGCTCGATCTGCTGCACCGACGTCATGCGGTTGCCGTGCTGGTCGATGATGGTGTCCTCGATGCCGCAGCGCGGGTGCAGGCCCATCGACATCGCCATCATGTTGAACGGCAGCACGTTCTTCAGCAGCGACTCCGCGGTCAGCGTGCAGCCATCCGGCGCGCGGTGGACGAAGTTGAAGAAGTTGAACGGGTTGGGGCCGTCGAAGCCGCCGCCGATGCCGATCCACGTCAGGTTCAGCGGGCCTTTGTAGAGGCCGGCGCGCACCATGCGCTCCAGCGTTTCCATCGCGTGGATGCCGGTGAGCTGGAAGTGCGGCTGGATGCCGGCGTTGCTCAGGCGGCGCAGGTGCTCTTCCACCCAGCCCGGGCCGGCCGGCACCGTCATTTCGCGGTAGGCAGCCTGGTAGGCGGGATGCTCCAGCGAGGTACCTTTCAGGTACTCGGGATAGAGCAGCTCCATGATGTTCATCTGCGTGGTGTTGATCGCCACGGTGACCTGGTCCGGCTTCGGGTCCAGGTCAGCCAGCATATGGCGGGTGTCGTCGGACAGCCACTTGGCAGCCTGGCCATCGTCTTCCGGCGCGAACGAGATCGAGCCGCCGACCTGGATGATCATGTCGGGCACGGCGGCGCGCACGCCGGCGATCAGCTCGTTGAACTTCGACAGGCGCTTGGAGCCCTTGCCGTCCAGTTCGCGCACATGCAGGTGCAGCACGGTGGCGCCGGCGTTATAGCAATCCACGGCCTTTTGCACCTGCTCTTCCATGGTCACCGGGATGTCTTCGGGGAAGTCCTGCGGCATCCACTCGGGGCCATACGGGGCCACGGTGATAACCACCTTGTCCTGGTTCTCGGGGTGCAGGGAATCGTCGAGGAATTGCATGTGTGTTGCTCCTGTGATTTGTCGGCATGGGCGCTTGCGAGCACGCCGGCTCGCAGTCCGTGAGCCTGTAGTCGTGGCCATTCGGATGTATCGAAGTATCGGCGAACGGCGTCCGGAGATTTGGCGATCCGGGACGCTTGTTTGGCATTTCGGGACAGTCAGGGAAAACACGATGTGCGGGGATCGGGCGACGTTGCAAAGTGTCGGAGCGTTGGCGCGGCACGCGCCGTCTTTCCTCTCCGTCCCCCCAGTGAACTGCCTGTCCCCCACCGTCCCGGTCTCCTTCGTCCATGGCTTCCTGCCAGGTGCCGACCCGGCATTGATCGCGCGGCTTGCAGCCCGCTCTGGCATTGCGACGGAGCTGATGGACGAGCCCGCGGCGCGCGTGACGCAGGAGCAGTTCGCAACCCTGTACCGGCTGCTGGCGCACGAACTCGACGATGAAATGCCCGGCATCTTCAGCCGTCCGTTGCGCAACGGCACGCTCAAGTACCTGTGCCTGAGCTTGCTGGATGCGCCACGGCTGGAAGTGGCACTGCATCGCTTCGGGCAATTCTTCCGCCTGCTGCTGGACGAGTTCCGCGTGGAGTCGCGGCGCGACGGCAACGCGGCCTATGTGGAGCTGGTGGAGCCCGCCGCGGGGCCGACGGTGAACGCGATGGCGCGCGAGCTGATGCTGAAGCTGGTGCATGGCGTGGCGTCATGGCTGATCCGCCAAAAGATCCCGCTGCAGGCGGTACAGCTGCCGTCCGGGCGGCCCGCGCAGGCAAGCGACCATCTCTACCTGTTTCCCGGCCCGGTGCACTTCGGCTGCCAGCGCGGCGCTATCGTCTTTGACGCGGCATACCTCGGCATGCCGGTGCGGCAGCGCAAGGCCGACCTTGAAAAATTTCTCGCCCGCGCGCCCGAGGACTGGATCTTCGTCACGTTCGCGGAGCCGATGACCTGCCATCGCGTCAGGCAGCACGTGGCGGATTGCCTGCCGGTCGCGCCGACGATCGAGGCGGTGGCGGCGGCGCTGCACTGTTCCGTGCGAACGCTGTGCCGCCGGCTCTCCGCGGAAGGCACCACCTTCCAGGCGATCAAGGATGACGTGCGTCGCGACATCGCCATCCAGCGCCTGACACGCACCGGCGACGCGATCGCGGCCATTGCCTTCGACGTGGGCTTCGACAATCCCACGGCCTTCCATCGTGCCTTCCGGCAGTGGACCGGCAGCACGCCCAACACGTACCGCCGCGCGCCGTAGCCGCGCATGCGGCTGCCAATGCCGGCCGCGTGACTGACAAATCGTGCCATCCCGGGAGGACTCGGCAGCGCTTTGCGCGCACGCTGCGCCGAGGCCGTGCAAAGCGGCAAGCATTGTCAACGATTGGGCAGGTTTTGGTAGCTGTTCTGGCGCGCCTTGCCACTACGATGCGGCAGACAAACAAGCGTGTGTCCGACGCGGTCGGAGGCACAGAACCAGGGTTAGCAAGGAGGCATATGGCTATTGAAGGCTACAGCATGAGCACGCTCGGCGCATTCGTCGGCACGGAGCTCGGCGTTTCGGAATGGATGGAGGTGGATCAGGCGCGCATCGATGCATTCGCGCAATGCACCGGAGACCACCAGTGGATCCACGTGGACGTGGAACGCGCGCGCCGCGAAAGCCCGTTCGGCGGCACCATCGCGCACGGCTACCTGACGCTGTCGTTGCTGGCAGGGAAGCTGGTCGAGATGGGCGTGGTACCCGCGGATGCACGTGCCGCTGTCAACTACGGCGTAGAGAAGACGCGCTTCCTGGCGCCGGTGAAGACGGGGGCGCGCGTGCGCAATCGCGTCAGGCTGATGTCGGCCGACAGCAAGGGCGATGGCCGCGTGCTGCTGCGCACGGAAAACACGATGGAAATCGAGGGCGAAGCCAAGCCGGCCATGGTGGCCGAAGCCCTGGCGCTTGTCATGGCGTGAAGTGGCAACAGCGGATATAGCAGGAAAGCAAGCAGGAACGAAAGATGAGAAGCAACATGACAAGTGCAGCCAACGTGGAGGCGCCAACCGACCTTCTGGCGGGACCCAATCCCTTCGTCGGGATCCGTCCCGAAGACTTCATCACGGCCGCGCAGCAGATCGGCGCACAGTGCGTGCAGGAGCCGGTGCTGGTGCTCGAGCAGCAGGCGCAGCTGGCCCATGACCTGGTCAGCGTGCTGGATGGTTCGGCACCGATGCCGTCGGCGCGCGACCGGCGCTTTGCTGACGATGCCTGGCGCGAACATCCGCTGTTCCGGATGTCGCTGCAAGGCTACCAGGCCTGGCGTGACGCGCTCGAGGGCACGGTGCGGCGTTCCGTGATGGACCCGCGCAGCAAGCATCGCGCGCAGTACTTCACGTCGCTGCTGGCCGATGCGCTGGCGCCGACCAACACGCTGGCGGGCAACCCGGCGGCACTGCGCAAGACCTTCGAGTCGTGCGGCATGAACCTGGTCAGCGGTCTGGTCAACCTGGCCACCGATGTCCTGACCAATGGCGGCATGCCCGCACAGGTCGACAAGAGCGCATTCAGCGTGGGCAAGAACCTGGCTGCCACGCCTGGCGTCGTGGTGTTCCGCAATGAGGTGCTGGAGCTGATCCAGTACGCCCCGACCACCGCGAAAGTGCATGCGCGGCCCCAGCTGATCGTGCCGCCGCAGGTCAACAAGTTCTACGTGTTCGACCTTGCGCCGGGCAAGAGCATGGTGGAGTACATGCTGGGCCAGGGGCTGCAGGTGTTCGTGGTCAGCTGGCGCAACCCCACGGCGGCGCAGCGCGACTGGAATCTCGATACCTATGTCGGCGCGCTGGTCGAGGCGATCCATGCGATACGCGATATCACCGGCAGTGCCGACGTCAACCTGCATGGCGCCTGCTCCGGCGCGATGACGATGGCCGCACTGCTGGGCTATTGCGCGGCGAGTGGCGAAAAGCTTGTGCATGCCGTCACGCTGATGGTGGCAGTGTTCGGGCTCGATGCGGAGTCGCAACTCGGCCTGTTCAGCACGCCCGAGGCGGTTACGGCCTCGCGGCATGGCAGCGCGTCGCAAGGCGTGCTCGACGGCGAGGCGCTGGGCCGGGTCTTTGCCTGGCTGCGGCCCAATGACCTGGTGTGGAACTACTGGGTCAACAACTACCTGCTCGGCAACGCGCCGCCGGTGTTCGACGTCCTCTACTGGAACAACGACACCACGCGCCTGCCGGCTGGGCTGCATGGCCAGTTCCTGGACATGCTGACGCTGAACCAGCTCGCCACGCCAGGCGCGCTGAACGTGCTTGGCCACGCCATTTCGCTGTCCGACGTCGACTGCGACAAGTACGTGCTGGCCGGCATGACCGACCACATCACGCCGTGGAAGGCCGTGTACCGCTCGGCGCAGGCGTTTGGCGGGCGCACCGAGTTCGTGCTGAGTTCCAGCGGCCACGTGCAAAGCCTGGTCAATCCTCCCGGCAATGCCAAGGCGAAGTATTTCCGCAACGGCACGCCCGATGCGCAGCCCGAGACCTGGCTGGAAGGCGCCACCGCCGAGCAGGGCTCGTGGTGGGAACACTGGACCCAGTGGCTGAAGAAGCGCTCGGGCCCGAAGCGCAATGCGCCCGCCGAGCCCGGCAGCCTGAACTTTCCCCCCCTGGGCGAAGCCCCGGGCCGTTATGTGACCGAGGCCTGATGCGCCGCCGGAACACTGCAATCTGAATTCCTCAACCCAACTGTCAGGAGAAACCAAGATGGAAACGACCAACACCGCAGGTGCATCGGCCGCACAGGCCCCGCACAAGAAACTGCTCGACTTCGTGCGCAACAACCGCCTGGACCCGTCCGCGGTCCTGGAATCGCGCCGCAAGGACATCGAGGCGCTTGCCAGCGTCAACGTGATGCTGCTGGGCGGCTTGCAATCGCTGGTGCGCCAGCAGGCCGAGTTCCTGTGCGATGCCGCCGCCGACCTGCAGGCGCTGTCGCGCGGCAGCCAGGCTGTCGACGGCAAGGCCCCCGCGAAGCTGGCGGAAGCCCTGCCGCGCTCGCTGCAGAAGGCGGTAGCCGGCGTGCGCGGCCTGACCGACACGCTGTACAAGGCCCAGGCCGACAGCATTTCGGTGGTCGGACGCCGCCTCGCCGAGAACGTTGAGGAGGCGAAGGGGATCCTGCGCCCGAAACAATAAGTGGCGGCGGGCATGGCTGCCCCCGGCCATGCCCGTGCGCTGCGTCTCCAGGATGAACTGATGACAACAACAGACGCCGGCACGCATGCCGGTCACAAGCTGCAGGTCCTGACCGTGGACCTGGACGGCCAGGTAGTAAAGGCCGGTATCCGGCCCGGCAGCGATGCCGGGCCGCCGTTGCTGATCTTCAACGGCATCGGCGCCAACCTTGAACTGCTCGCCCCCTTTGTCGATGCCCTTCCGGGCATCGAAGTCATTCTTTTCGACGTTCCCGGCGCCGGCGGCTCGCCCGCGCCGGTGCTGCCGTATCGCCTTTCCAGTGTTTGCGTGCTGGCTGACCGCCTGCTGTCGCACCTCGGCTATCAGGGCCAGGTCGATGTGCTCGGCGTGTCGTGGGGCGGGGCGCTGGCGCAGGAGTTTGCCCGGCTTTATGCCGCGCGATGCCGGCGCCTGGTGCTTGCCGCCACGTCGCCCGGCGTGCTCATGGTGCCGGGCAGCCTGTCGGTGCTCACCAAGATGATCGGCGTGCGGCGCTATACCGATCCGCAATACCTGCGCAGAATCGGCGCCGACCTTTACGGTGGCGCCTTCCGCCGCGATCCGGACTTGCTCGACGAACACGGCCGGCACATGCAGCCACCGCCCGGGCGCGGCTATCTCTACCAACTGCTGGCGGCGTGGGGCTGGAGCAGCCTGCCGTGGCTGGGCGCGCTGCGACAGCCCACGCTGGTCATGCACGGCAGCGACGACCCGATCGTGCCGCCGGTCAATGCCAGGATCCTGGCAGCCCGCATTCCCGACTCGACGCTGCAGATGGTCGAAGACGGCCACCTCTTCCTGGTCACCGGGCCGGAGCATGCGGCCGGCATCGTCCACGGCTTTTTGCGCCGCTGACACGGCATTGAAGCGCCAGCAACGGCGCTTTCGGCTCGTGGCCGCCGGAGGCACCCCCAACCACCACCCATAAAAAAAAAGCGGCCGTCCCGGAATCCGGGCGGCCGCAAAAGAGCATCGGTTGCAGGGTCGATGCTGCGAGACGCGTTGTCAGAACTTGTGGCGGATGCCCACTGCCGCGCCGAACATGTTGCTCTGCCCGTTGGCCAGCGCGTAGCTGTTGCCCAGAGACAGGCTGTTGGCGTAGACCGTGGCCAGCGATTCCATCATCAGGCCGGCATTCTTGGCGTAGGCCGTGGTCAGGTACACGTCGGTACGCTTGGAGAACGCGTAGTTGGCAATGAAGGCGACCTGCCATGGGTTGGGGACATGGGTATCGCCATACAGGGTCTTGACGTTGTCGTAGGCGTATTCGAGCGTCAGGCCGATGGCCGGAGTGACCTGGTAGGTACCGCCGATCCAGTAGAAATCGTCACGCTGGATCACCACGTCCGCGGCGTTCTTGTTCTGGCCCCAGCGGTAGCCGCCCATGATCTTTGCCGGACCATACGAATAGCTGGCGCCGACCACGGCCTTCTTGATCTCGCCGTTGCTCGTGCCGATGGTCGGGTTCCACTGGTCGTAGCCGAAGGTCACGCCAAACGGGCCGCCCTGGTAGGCCAGCGCGGCACCCCAGGCGGTGTCGCGCCGGAACTGGCCGGGCACTTCGCCGTTGCCGCCGATCGGCGTGGCAATGCCCACGGTCGCCGGCAGGGCCAGGCCAGTGCCGAAGGACCAGTGCGCCAGCGCCGTGACCGGGCCGAACTGGCCGGTGTACTTGATGGTGTTGTCGGCGCGGAAGTTCGGGCCGGATTGCAGCACCACCGGTTCGTACTGGGTGGCATAGGCAGCCGGCGAGAAGTTCGCCAGGGCTTCGAACATCGAGGTGTACTGGCGCCCCAGGCTGATCTGGCCGATGCCTGCCTTCTGCAGGCCGACGAAGGCCTGGCGGCCGAACAGGCGGTTGCTTTGCTGCATCGTGCCGGTATCGAGGTTAAAACCGCTTTCCAGCACGAACAGGCCCTTCAGGCCGCCGCCGAGGTCCTCGGTACCGCGCATGCCCCAGCGCGACCCGGAGACGCCGCCCGAGTTCATGCGGTAGACGTCGTTCGCCGGGCCGCGGTTGAACTGGTTGCTCGCCACCGGCACGGCGCCGACATGGTTTGCGTATTCGACATTGATGTCCACCACGCCGTATAGCGTGACGGTTGACTGCGCGAGGGCGCTGCCTGAGCAGGTTAGCGCTGCGGCTGCAGCCATGGTCCTGAGCTTCATGGAGTGTTCTCCCCTTCTTTTCCTTTGGTTTGGGATGCGGATGAATTCCGTCTGGTCTGGTATTGCCGGGTACTGCGATTCAATGCGTTTTCTTCGCGTTCTTCGCGTGCTTCAGTTGGCGCGCAGCAGATCGTCGATCAGGGCGGTCGCGCGTGGCCAGGGGCCGTAGCCCGCGGCGGGATTGAGGTGGCCGACTTCGCCCAGGTCGACCAGCGTGCTGCCCCAGTCGCTGGCCATCTGGGCCGCGCGCGGGTAGCTCGCCAGCGGATCGTTGCGGCTGGCGGCGAGGATGGTCGGGAAGGGCAGCGGGTCCTTCGGGATCGGCAGCCAGCCGTGCTCTGCGAGCGTGGCGATGTCCGGGTACCCGGCCGGCATGGGGCTTTCCAGGTCGGCTGGCGTGGCGAGCAGCGCGCCGCGGATCTTGCGGTGGTGCCGGGCGGCCCAGTGCACGGTGATCATGACGCCGGCGCTATGCGCGACCAGGACGACCGGGCCGTCGATGTCGGCCAGGGCGGCGTCCAGCGCCGCGACGCGGGCGTCGCGGCTCAGTTTGTCATGCTCCAGCGGCGGCACCGAGCGCGCGTTGGGCAGTTGTGCCTGGAGCAGGGTCTGCCAGTGTTCGGCCACGTGGTCGCGCAGGCCGGGCACCAGCAGCACGGTGGTATCAGGGGAAAGGCTCATGGTTCTGCAGGAATGTCAGTCAGAAGTTCGGGAAGCGCAGGCCTCGTGCCGGCTCTCCAGGCGGCGCAGGTCCGCAGCGTAGTAACGGCGTCCGGCAAGGAACGCGGCGGCGGCCAGCAGCGACGCCATCGGCACCAGCTGCAACGCACCGCGCAGGCCGATGTGGTCGGCCAGCAGGCCGGTGACAAACGGCCCGGGCGCCAGCCCCAGCAGGTTGTTGGCCAGCGTCAGCGTGGCAAAGGCGGTGGCGTGGATGGCCGGGCGGGTCAGGTTGGCGACCGCGGCGCTGGCAGGGCCGGCGGCGCCGCCGACAAACAGCATGCCGGCACCGATCAGTACCAGTTGCAAGGTGCCCGCCGGCAGACGGAACGCCGTCAGCAGCAGGGCGCAGCAGATCAGGCTGTAGGCCGTCGCGATCACCCACTTGCGGCAAGGCGCATGCCGGGCCAGCCAGTCTGTCATCGCCCCGCACAGCACCATGCCGACGCCGCCGGCCAGCACGAATCCCGCGGCGACCGCGCCGGCGCGGTCCGTCGCCATGCCGTAGTAGCGCGCCAGGTAGCTGGGCATCCAGGTGATCAGGGCGCCCATCACCAGCAACTGCAGGGCGCTGCCGACATAGGCGCAGAGGATCGAGCGCGCGGAGAACAGCGCGGCGAGCAGCGGGCGCAGGGGCATGGCGGGCCCGCGCGCTCCGGTATCAGCGTCTTCGCCGAGCTCCTTGCGCCGTGCCCGCAGCCGCGGTTCGGTCACGATCAGGCGGAAAACCACCACCAGCACCAGCCCGAACACCGCCATGCCGGCAAAGGCCCAGCGCCAGCCGAAATGCGCCGACAAGGCGCCGCCGAGCCCCATGCCCAGCACCGAGCCGAACGCGCCGCCGGCGATAAAGGCGGAACTCAGGCTGGCGCGCAGGTGGCGCGGGAATACCGACAGCACCACGGCAATGCCGACGCTGCCGTATGCTGCCTCGCCGATGCCCACGCACAGTCGCGCGATGAACATCTGGCCAAAGCCGTTTGCCAGTGCGCAGCCCAGCGTCGCCAGGCTCCACAGCGCCGCCATCAGCACCAGGCTGCGGACCCGGCCCCAGCGGTCGGCCAGGATCGACAACGGGAACGTCAGCAAGCCGACCATCAGCGCCACGATGCCGCCCAGCGCACCCAGTTCGGTGTCGCTAAGCGACCATTCGGCCTTCAGCAGGGGGAATACCGCGTTGAGCACCTGGCGGGACATATAGTCCGACAGCAGCAGGCCAAAGCTCAGGGCAAAGACAAGCCAGGCATAGAGGCTTGAGCGCGATGTCTTGTCCGACGGCGTTGCAACGGTGCGATGGGTAGTGGGTTGCCCGATCATGAGAATTTTTCCAGTAGTGGACCGGCTGAGCCACGGCGTTGCCAGCAGGAAAAAGCAGTCCTCTGGGGCGTGGTCGCAGGCCGGTTGCGACTGGCGAAGTATCGGATATTGGCGACCGCGGGTTTGGCCTGGCGGGACATCTCCTTTGCATTCAGGGACAATCGGGGAAAACGAGAGGGAGCCGCGTGGGGGCGGCCGGGGCAGACGGCGCCGCGACCTCGCCGTGCGTTTGGCGCGCGACCTGGCGCCGCCGGCAAGCGCCCGGGCCATGGCATGGCGAGACCGTGTCGCCACCGCCTATAGTCGATGCGTGTCGAACGAGATTGCTGCACATGGAGCCCCAGAAATTGACGCACTTCGCAGGGCAGGACGCCGGCAAGGCCGTCGGTTGGCTACGCTGGCTCCCCGGCGTCCGGGTGCTGAAGTCCTATCGGCCGGACTGGCTGCCACGGGACCTGGCGGCGGGACTGGTGCTGACCACCATGCTGATGCCGGTGGGCATCGCCTACGCCGAAGCCTCCGGCGTGCCCGGCGTTTATGGGCTCTACGCCACCATGGTCCCGCTGCTCGTGTACGCCTTGTTCGGGCCGAGCCGCATCCTGGTGCTGGGCCCGGATTCGGCCCTGGCCGCGCCGATCCTGGCGGTGGTGCTGCAGGTCGCCGGCGGCGATCCGGCGCTCGCCGTGCTGGTGGCCAGCATGATGGCGGTAGTCTCTGGCGCGGTCTGCATCGTGATGGGGCTGCTGCGCCTTGGCTTTGTCGCCGAACTGCTGTCCAAGCCGATCCGCTACGGCTACATGAATGGCATCGCCCTGACGGTGCTGGTCAGCCAGCTGCCCAAGCTGTTCGCCATCCCGGTCGAGGATGCCGGGCCGCTGCGGGAGATGCTCGAACTGGGCAGAGCCATCCTGGACGGGCAGACCAACTGGTACAGCTTTGCCGTCGGCGCCGGTAGTCTGGCGCTGATCCTGGGCCTGAAGCGTTTCGAGCGCGTGCCGGGCATCCTGATCGCGGTGGTCATCGCCACGCTCGCGGTCAGCATGTTCGACCTGGACCAGCACGGGGTGAAAGTGCTGGGCAAGACGCCGCAGGGGCTTCCCGCCTTTGTCCTGCCGTGGCTGGACGGCGCCGACCTGATGAAGATCGTGCTGGGCGGATGCGCGGTCGCGCTGATTGCCTTCGCCGACACCAGCGTGCTGTCGCGCACCTATGCGGCACGCACCAACACCCGCGTCGACCCGAACCAGGAGATGGTGGGGCTGGGCGCCGCCAACCTGGCGGCCGGACTGTTCCAGGGCTTCCCGGTCAGCAGCAGCGCTTCGCGCACGCCGGTGGCCGAAGCCGCTGGCGCCAAGACACAGCTCACCGGCGTGGTCGGCGCGCTGTCCGTGGCCATCCTGCTGCTGTTCGCGCCGAACCTGCTTCAGTACCTGCCAAGCAGCGCGCTGGCCGCGGTGGTCATCGCCGCGGCCATCGGCCTGTTTGTGATCGGCGACCTGAAGCGCATCTACCGCATCCAGCAGTGGGAGTTCTGGCTGTCGATGGTTTGCTTCGCGGTCGTTGCCGTGTTCGGCACCATCCAGGGGATTTTCCTGGCCGTGGTCATTGCCGTGATCGAATTCCTCTGGGACGGCTGGCGGCCGCACTACGCCGTGCTGGGGAAAGTGGACGGGCTGCGTGGATACCACGATATCGAGCGCTACCCGGAGGCCAGGCTGATCGACGGACTGGTGCTGTTCCGCTGGGACGCGCCGCTGTTCTTCGCCAATGCCGAACTGTTCCAGGAACGCCTGATAGAAGCGATCGACGCCTCGCCGACACCCGTGCGCCGCGTTGTGGTCGCAGCGGAACCGGTGACCAGCGTCGACGTCACCTCGGCCGACATGCTGCGCGACCTGGGCAGCATCCTGCGCGAGCGCGGTATCGACCTGCATTTCGCCGAGATGAAGGATCCGGTACGGGACAAACTCAAGCGCTTTGAGCTGATGGAATCGTTCGGCGACAAGTTCCATCCCACCGTGGGCAGCGCGGTCGATGATTACCTTGGCAAGCCAGACTGACGCCGGGCCCGATGCCCGGCCGCAGCGCTTGCAGATCACGCCAAGCTCACCGGGGCACCACCTCGAAGGAGCCGACATGAACAGCCGATACCGGGTCTTGCACGTGCTGGCATGCGTCGCCGCATGCCTTGCTGGTCTGGCACCGGCAGGGACGGCCGTTGCCTACTTCGATCACTACCTCTCCGGCACCATCGTCGGCACGCTGACGAAGAGCCAGCTCGAAGTCCTGACCGGCGTCTTTCGCAAGACGCTGGAGCAGGGCGCCGATGGTGCCCGCGTGCCGTTTACGCTGCCGCCCGACATGCGGGAGCGCCCGGTGGAAGGCGCTTTCACGCCATTGCGCACGCGGCAGGACCGCGGCGACCGGTGCCGGCAGCTGCACAGCGAGTTCCGCCGTGCCGGCGAATCGGAGAGCTGGACCGGCTGGTACTGCAGGGAAAGGAGCGGCGACTGGAAGTCGCGCAAGCTCGCCAGCTAGGCGATCGCGGCCTGCAGAGGCCTGCAGCGGCCTAGAAGCGCGACTCCACGTACCGGTACGGGTAGTCCGGTTCCTGGTATCCGTGTGCCTTCTGCCTTGCCGGCAGCTTGACCGGCTTGCGCTCGACCTCTTTGTACGGGATGCGGTCCAGCATGTGCTGGATGATGTTCAGCCGCGCCCGCCGCTTGTCGTTGGAATCGGCGACAAACCACGGCGCGTAGTCGCTGTCGGAGGCCGCGAACATGGCGTCGCGCGCGCGGGAATAGTCATACCAGCGGCTGTATGAGCGCAGGTCCATGTCGGTGAGCTTCCAGGTCTTGCGGTCGTCGTGGATGCGTCCCTTCAGGCGGCGGGTCTGCTCTTCGGGGCTGACTTCCAGCCAGTACTTGATCAGGATGATGCCGGAATGGACAATGGCCCGCTCCACCAGCGGGACGGCCCGCAGGAACTCCTCGGCCTGCGTTTCGCTGCAGAATCCCATCACGCGCTCGACCCCGGCGCGGTTGTACCAGCTGCGGTCGAAGATGACGATCTCGCCTGCCGCAGGCAGGTGCGGCAGATAGCGCTGGACGTACATCTGGCTTTTTTCGCGTTCGGTCGGGGCGGGCAGCGCGACCACGCGGAACACGCGCGGGCTGACGCGTTCGGTCATGGCCTTGATGGTGCCGCCCTTGCCGGCGCCGTCGCGGCCTTCGAACACCACGCAGACCTTGGTGCCGCTGGCCTGCACCCATAGCTGCAGCTTGACCAGCTCGCCATGCAGGTGGCGGAGTTCCTTCTGGTAAGCCTTCTCGGACATGCGTTCGCGCGGCTCGTCCGCTGCATCCGGGCGCTCCCCGGCGTCATCCCGCGGGCGCGGCGGCTCGGTCTCGGCCTGCTCCCTGTCGTGGCGCTTGTCCTTGTGCTTGGCCATCTTCCACCTCCATTGGGTTCGGACACCTCGAACGGCAAGACGTCCGGGGTTGTTGTGCTGTCTCACCTTCCTCACATTCCTCACAATAGACAATTCGGACAGCAATATCGGATCTCGAGCATTGCGCGTGGTGTCCTGGCTCTCGCCGCAAAAGTTTTTCCTATATCACTTTCGTAAATTTTTCATCTCTGCGGCAGGCGCCGACACCTATAGTTTCTCAGGGCAATAAGACGTCGCGATCGCTTTTATCGTTTCCCGGACCTGGCGCGGGCAGGGCGCTGGCGGCAGGCCGGAAGTTCAGCCCCGGACGGTGGTCCGGCAACGGGGCAAGGGAGACTGGCCATGGAGGGGCGGGGGATGCGTCTGTGGCGCCGGGTCGGCGCCTGTCTGTGCGCCGGCCTGGCATGCCTGGCGCTGAATGTCCATGCGCAGGATGCGCCAGCCGCGCAGGCGCCGTTCAAGCCGGAAGAACTTGAAGCGCTGGTCGCCCCCATCGCGCTCTATCCCGATTCAGTGTTGTCCCAGGTGCTGATGGCCTCCACGTATCCGCTCGAGATCGTGCAGGCGGCCCGCTGGGTCAAGGCCAACCCCAAGGTGAAGGGCGACGCCGCGCTGAAGGCAGTCGAGAGCCAGCCCTGGGATGTCAGCGTCAAGTCGCTGGTGGCCTTCCCGCAGGTGCTTGAGCCGCTGAACGACAAGCTCGACTGGACGCAGAAGCTGGGCGACGCCTTCCTCGGCCAGGAGAAGGAGGTGCTCGACGCCGTGCAGCGGTTGCGGGCGCGTGCGCAGCAATCGGGCAACCTGAAGTCGAACGAGCAGCAGAAGGTAATCGTCGAGCCTGCGCCGGCGCCACCCGTACAGGCGGGGCAGGAGGCACCGCCGGCACAGGCGTCGCAGACCATCGTGCGAATCGAGCCGGCGAACCCGGAAGTCATCTACGTGCCAGCCTACAACCCGACAGTGGTGTACGGGGCCTGGAGCTATCCCGCCTACCCGCCGTACTACTGGCCCCCTTATCCCGCTTACTATCCTGGCGCCGCGCTGATGACCGGCTTTGCCTGGGGCGTCGGCCTGGCCGCGGCGGGTGCCATCTTCGGCAACTGCAACTGGGGCGGCGGCGACGTCAATATCAACGTCAACAAGGCCGCCAATATCGACCGCAACTTCGACCGCACCAAGGTGCAGGGTGGAGGGAAATGGCAGCATGACGCCTCGCACCGGAAAGGCGTGGCATACCGGGATAACGCTTCGCGCGAGAAGTTTGGTGGCAGGGATGCCGCCGGCGCCAACCGGCGCAACGAATTCCGCGGCCGCGACGGCGCCGGTGGCGTGTCGGACCGTATGGCAGGCGGGGATCGCGGTGGGCGCGGTGATCTCGGCGGCGACCGTGGCGGCGAACGCGGAGGCTTTGGCGACCGCGGCGGTGAGCGCGGAAGCCTTGGCGAACGTGGCAGTGCAGGAGATCGCGCCGGCGTCTCCGACCGGGCTGGAGCATCCGACCGGGCTGGAGCATCCGACCGGGCGCGCACTTCCGACCGGGCCGGAGCATCCGACCGGGCTCGCACTTCTGACCGGGCCGCGGGCGGCGGACGCGACAACGCGTTCCAGGGCGTGGGCGGTGGAGGCGCGGCCGCGCAGCGAGACTTTGACCGCGGCCGTGCCAGCACGCAATCGGCCTCGTACCGCGACAGTGGCGGCCAGCGTGGTGGCGGTAACTTCAGCGGTGGCGGCCAGCGTGGCGGCGGCGGGGGTGGCTTCAGTGGCGGCGGCGGCCGCGGCGGCGGGGGCTTCAGCGGGGGTGGCCGCGGTGGCGGGGGCGGTGGCCGTGGCGGTGGCGGACGGCGTTGAGCGGGGGACAGCGATATGCAGCGCACGAAACGATCGGGCCTGGCATGGCCGTGCCGCAAGGCGTTGTCCCTCGGCGGGATGCTGGTCGCATTGGCGACGGCGCCAGCCTATGCGCAAAAGGACTTCGCTACGCCCGAGGCCGCAATGAATGCCTTCGGCGAAGCCGTCGCCACCAGCGACGACGCCGCCATGAAGTCTCTGCTCGGCGCCCGCTACACCGACCTGATCCCGCCGGTCGGCGCGGATATCCGCTACAAGTTCCTGGAGGCCTGGCACCAATCGCACGCGATTCGTTCCGACGGACCCGACCGGGCCCGCATTGCCGCGGGCAAGGACGACTGGACCATGCCGGTCCCGCTGGTGAAGACGGCAAAGGGCTGGCATTTCGACACGCGCGCCGGGGTCGAGGAGATGCGCCTGCGCCGGATCGGCCGCAACGAACTGTCGGTGATGCAGACCTTGCTTGCCGTGTGCGATGCGCAGAACGAGTATGCGCAGCTGATGCGCCAGGACCGCGGCGTGACAGCGTACGCATCGAAGCTGGTCAGTTCGCCCGGCAAGCACGATGGCCTGTACTGGCCAACCCGCTCCGGCGAACCGGAAAGCCCGCTTGGCCCCGCGTTCCTCAGCGCCGAACATCGCAGCGCGCCGGGCGGCGGCTACCATGGATATCGCTACCGGCTGCTGACCTCGCAAGGCACGCATGCGCCCGGCGGCAAGTATGACTATGTCGTCGGCGGCAAGCTCTTTGGCGGGTTTGCCGTGATCGCGTGGCCGCTCCGCTACGGGGATACCGGCGTCAAGACTTTCATGGTGAGCCACGACGGCCGCGTCTTCGAGCGCGACCTGGGCCCGGACAGCGCGGCCCGGGCCGGCGCGATCCGGTCATTCGACCCGGGGCCGGGGTGGACCGAGGTCAAACCATGACGCCCCGGGTGACGGCACGCTGGACACCCTTGCGCGACCTACGGAGGTGAATCATGTCCGTTCTCATGCTCAGCAACATCGATGCCGAAGTCACCGATGAAGACATCGGCGCCTTCCTGGTGAAATACGGCTTCCCGGAATACAACAGCATCGAGCACCTGGATGGCGACGGCAGCAGGCCGTCCGTCAGGCTGACCTTCGACACGCTGGACGATGACACCCTGGACAAGCTCAAGGCCCGCATCCACCAGATGTTCTGGCATGGCCACAAGGTCAGCGCGCTGGTATTGCGGGAGCGCTTCAGCTGAAGCAGGCAGCCATCCGCGTCCCCATCGGCCTGCCGGCTACTCCGCGCGGTTGAGCCTTCGATACTGGTTGAAGTGCCGCACCGCCTTCTGGAAGTGCCCCAGTTCATGATGCAGCCGCGCGGCGTTGTAATGCGCATCGGCATCGCCGGGTGCCAGTTCGATGCAGCGATCGTAGGCGGACAGCGCAGACTGGGGTGCGCCGATATCTTCCAGCGCGACACCAAGGTTGAAATGCAGCTGCGGCGCGTCCGGCAGGCAGGCCAGCGCGCCCTCATATAGCGCGATCGCTTCATCGAAGCGCTGCTGGTCGGACAGCAGGCACCCCAGGTTCAGGTACGCGTCCAGCATGCCGGGCGACAGCGTCAGTGCGCGCCGGTAAGCGGCTTCGGAAGCTACGGCGTCGAAGGGCTCCAGCGCCTGTGCGCGCGCAAATACCTCGTCGGCCGCCGCTTCGCTGGCGGCCGCGCGTGCCAGTTCAACGACGCGCACGTCGTCCGGGGCCGGCTCGAATTCCATCAGCCGTTGCCCGCTCTCCACCAGCCACGCGCCGTGCCGGTCGCGCACAGATACCTTGCCGCTGCTGGCGGACATGCGCACGCCTGACAGGTGCCGGTCCGGCGCCAGCCGTTCGAGCCGATGCAGCGCCCGCAGGATCTGCGCCGGTGCCACGCGCGCCTGGTACAGCGAGGCCGCGGTACGGATCAGTACCACGTCCTGGAAGGAGAACAAATGTTCGCCGCGCGGGCCGCGGGCAGGCGTGACCAGCCCGGCGCTGACCAGGCTGCCGATCAGCCGGCGCGACACGCCCAGGCGCGCCTCCAGCGCTCGCGTGGTCAGGCCTTCGCCGCGGTTCACGCCGATTTCTTCGCGGTGCGCCGGATCGGCGTGGGCGCCGCCGGCGTTGCCGCGCGTTTGCCGGGACGGCGGGCGGATGCAGTGTCGGCGGCGGCCTTGCCTTTGGCCGCCGGCGCGCCCTTCTTGGACAGGCTGGCGCGCAGCGCATCCATCAGGTCGATGACCTCACCGCCGGCGGCGACTTCGGCCGGCTCCGGCGAGACGATCTGCTTGCCGGTGATCTTGGCGTCGATGGCGGCGAGCACCCTGGCTTTCTCTTCGTCCTTGTACTGGGTCGGATCGTACTGGTCTTCCGATGCCTGCTCGATCAGCTGGATCGCAAGCTTCAGTTCGGCATCCGAGACCGACACATCCTCGATATGCAGTTCGGTGATACTGCGCACCTCATCGGCAAACAACAGCTGCTGGAACACCAGGCCGCCTTCGACCGGCCGGATCTGCACGATATGCGACTTGCCCTTGGCGGCCCACTTGGCGATGGCACACCGCCCGGTCTTCGCCATGGCTTCGCGCAGCAGGCTGTAGGGCTTGCCGCCGCGTTTGTCCGGCGCGATGAAATAGGCCTTGTCGTAGTACAGCGGATCGACGCTTTGCTCGGGAATGAACGCGACGATATCGACCATGTGGCTGGCGCTTTCCTCCAGCGCCTTGAGTTCGTCCGGCGAGAAGGTCACGAAGCGGCCCTTCTCGAATTCGTAGCCCTTCACCATCTCGGCCCGCTCGACCACCTTCTGCGTCTGCTCGGAGATGTACTGCTGCTTCAGGCGCGAACCCTCCTTGCTCAGCAGGTTGAAACGCACTGCCGAGCTGGCTTCGGTGGCCGTGTAGAGCTTGACGGGGATCGAGACAAGACCGAAGGACAGGGACAGCGAGGCGAGGGATCGGGCAGGCATGGAGGTCTCCGCAATGCAATACGGCTGGAATCAGCTTAAGCGCTCGATGGCGGCGGTCAAAGTCTGGCTTGTGTCCCAATAGGACTGCCACGGGTCGGCGACCTGGAAGCTGAGGTACTCGCGGGCATCCCGGATCGTCCACTGTGCGCCACTTTTCAGCTTGCCAAGTTGCTCCCACGACACCGGCATGGATACCCCGAGCCCCGGCCTGGCGCGGGCCGAGAACGCGGCCGCGGTGGTCTGGGAAAAGCCGTTGCGCAGGTAGTCCACGAATATCCGCCCCTTGCGGTTGGCCGCGCCGGAGCGGGCAGTGAAGCGCTGGGGGAGGGTGGCCGCCAGGTGTTGCACTGCGGCCCGCGAAAACGCCTTGACCTCGTCGTACGAGCGGTGCGGCGCCAGCGGCACAACCACGTGCAGGCCCTTGCCGCCGCTGGTCTTCAGCCAGGACTGCAGGCCGAGTTCATCCAGCAGCGTGTGCACCAGCATGGCGGCTTCGAGCATCGACTCCCACGCCACACCCTCGCCGGGGTCGAGGTCGAAGATCACGCGGTCAGGGCGGTCGATATGGCATGCGGTGGAATTCCAGGTGTGGAACTCGACCACGTTCATCTGGGCCGCGGCGACGATGGCGTCGGCCGAGTCGGCCGTCAGCAGCGCGCCATGGCCGGGCCAGAGCGACGCGGAGCGTTCGGTCAGCCCCGGCATTGCCGTCTCCGCATGCTTCTGGAAAAACGTCGGCGCGTCGATGCCCTCCGGCGCGCGCACCAGCGACAACGGGCGATCGGCGAGGTGCGGCAGCATCAGGCTGGCGACGCTCTCGTAATAGCGCACCAGTTCGACCTTGGTGATGCCCCTGGCCTTGTCGATGATGCGTTCGGGGTTGGTGACCTTGATGGCGGCCATGCCATGCGGCGTCACGGCGGTCTGGACCGCTTCGCGCCGGACCGACCTGGCGGGGCGGTCGCTGCGCAGGCCCTTGAAGGAGGCGTGGCGGATCTGTCCTTCCGGGGTCCAGTCGGAGAACTCGATCTCCGCCACGAGGGTTGGCCTGACCCATCGCCCCGGCGCAGCACGGCCGCGGCCCCAGCGCCCGCTGGCACGCGCCTCGGTCGCGAACGGGCTGTCGTCAACCTGCAATGCCGCAAGGCGCTTGCGCAGTTTCGCGGCCATCTCGCTATCCCAGCCGGTGCCGACGCCGCCGACGTAGAGCAGGCCGCCTTCATCGCCCTCGTCATAGACGCCAAGATGCAGCCTGCCGATTTCAGTCTTCGACCCTTCGCGGTCCGCGAACCCGCCAATGACAAACTCCTGGCGCAGCTTGCACTTGGTCTTGAGCCAGCTCTGCGTGCGCGCCGAAACGTAGGCCGCGTCCGCCCGCTTGAACATCAGCCCTTCCAGCCCCAGCCGGCACGCCGCCTGGAACATCTGCGCGGGCGGCGCTTCGAAAGCCTCGCTGAAGCGGACGCGCTCGGTGCGCGCGCCGACCAGCTCGGCCAGCTTTTCCCGGCGCTGGGACAATGGCAAGCCGCGCAGGTCGCGCCCTTCCCAGTAGGGCAGGTCGAAGGCAAAGAAGACCATCGCGTCGTGGCGATGGCCGTCGATGGCGTTCTGCAGTGCATTGAAATCCGGCATGCCATCGCGCAGCACGACGATCTCGCCATCCAGCCAGCCCTGCGAGATATCCAGCTTCTCGATTTCGGCGGCCACCGAGCCCAGCTTCCTGGTCCAGTCATGGCCGTTGCGGGTGTAGAGCGTTGCGCGGGCATCGTCGATCCTCGCCAGGATGCGGTACCCGTCGAACTTGGTTTCGATGATCCAGCCGGCGCCGTCCGGCAGCGTGGGCGAGGGCGTGGCGAGCTGCGGCGTCAGTCTTGCCGGGAGCGGCGCGCGTGGCGCGTACCTGATGGCCTCGGCCGCGTCTTCGACGACGCCCGGCCCGGATGCGTTCAACGCGCCCAGCGGCCTGGCGATGACGCTGTCCGGCAGCGCTGCCAGTACGTCGAACTCCGACAACGGGCGCGCCCAAGCGTCGCGCTTCTTGAAGAGAATCCATTGTTCCGACTTGTCGCCCGGCCGGGCGATGCGGACCAGTTCCCAGCGGCCGGCCAGCTTTTCGCCGGACAGGTCGAACACCAGCTTGCCGGCCGCCATGCCGTCATGCGCGTCGCCGACGGGCGCCCAGGTGCCGCGGTCCCAGACGATGACCGCGCCGGCGCCGTATTGTTTCGGCGGAATTTCGCCTTCGAAGTCCGCATAGTCGAGCGGATGGTCCTCGACATGGATGGCAATACGCTTTTCGGCAGGATCGTAGCTGGGTCCCTTGGGCACGGCCCAGCTCAGCAGCACGCCATCCAGTTCGAGCCGGAAATCGTAGTGCAGGCGCCGGGCCCAGTGCTTCTGCACGACAAAACGCAACGGCTGCGCCTTACCCCTGCGCCGAGAGCCGGCAGGCTCGGGGGTGATGTGGAAATTCCGCTTTTCCTGGTAGTCCTGGAGGCTGTCCGGCTGCTCCGCTGCGCGGCGCCTGGCCGTTGTCGCCCTTGCATTCGTTGCCATAAGACTCACGCGCCTCAGCCGCGCCACGAGAGCGCCCGCGATGCAAGAAGTCTAGGGGGTGCCACGGAGGCGGTGTATCGGGCGGCGTCTTACGCGCGAGGGGGAAAGTGCGGGGGAAAGTGCGGTTATCGGCATGCCTGTTCGAGGTTTTTCCCGCTGGCTCTCGGCCCGCTGCCTCGCCGGGGGCCTGATTCCCGACCTGTTATGGGATAATCCCCGGTTTGCCCAGGGCGCAGCTCAAGAGGTTGTCCGCACGGGCGCGCGCAGGGCCGGTCATCCCGTGGCCCGCAACCTTTCTGGCGACATTCCTTAGCAAAACAATGCCCACATACCGTTCCAAAACCTCTACCGCCGGCCGCAACATGGCGGGGGCCCGCTCGCTGTGGCGTGCCACCGGCATGAAAGACGAAGATTTCAGCAAGCCCATCATCGCGGTGGTCAATTCGTTCACCCAGTTCGTGCCCGGGCACGTGCACCTGAAGGACCTGGGCCAGTTGGTCGCGCGCGAAATCGAGGCTGCCGGCGGCGTGGCCAAGGAATTCAACACCATCGCGGTCGACGACGGTATTGCCATGGGCCACGACGGCATGCTGTACTCGCTGCCCAGCCGCGACATCATCGCCGACTCGGTCGAGTACATGGTCAACGCGCACTGCGCCGACGCCATGGTGTGCATCTCCAACTGCGACAAGATCACCCCGGGCATGCTGATGGCCGCGATGCGCCTCAACATCCCCGTGATCTTCGTCTCCGGCGGCCCGATGGAAGCCGGCAAGACGCGGCTGGCCAACCCCGTCACCAAGACCATGGAGTTCCGCAAGCTGGACCTGGTCGACGCCATGGTGATGGCGGCCGACAGCGCCTATTCCGACGCCGACGTGGCCGAGGTGGAGCGCTCCGCATGCCCCACCTGCGGTTCGTGCTCGGGCATGTTCACGGCCAATTCCATGAACTGCCTGACTGAAGCGCTGGGCCTGTCGCTGCCGGGCAACGGCACGGTGGTCGCCACCCACGCCGACCGCGAGCAACTGTTCAAGCGCGCCGGCCGCCGCGTGGTGGAACTGGCACGCCAGTACTACGAGCAGGAAGACGCGCGCATCCTGCCGCGCTCGGTGGGCTTCAAGGCGTTCGAGAACGCCATGACGCTGGACATCGCCATGGGCGGCTCGACCAACACCATCCTGCACCTGCTGGCGATCGCGCAGGAAGCGGGCATCGACTTCACCATGGACGACATCGACCGCCTCTCGCGCGTCGTGCCGCAGCTGTGCAAGGTGGCGCCGAACACCAACAAGTACCACATCGAAGACGTGCACCGCGCCGGCGGCATCATGGCGATCCTGGGCGAGCTGGAGCGCGCCGGCAAGCTGCATACCGACGTGCCGACGGTCCACGCCCCGACGCTCAAGGATGCGCTGGAGCAGTGGGACATCGGCCGCACGCAGGACGAAGCGGTCCGCACCTTCTACATGGCCGGCCCCGCGGGCATCCCGACGCAGGTCGCGTTCAGCCAGAACACGCGCTGGCCGAGCCTGGACCTGGATCGCGCCGAGGGCTGCATCCGCTCCTACGAGCACGCGTTCTCCAAGGAAGGCGGCCTGGCCGTGCTGACGGGCAATATCGCGCTCGACGGCTGCGTGGTGAAGACCGCCGGCGTGGACGAGAGCATCCTGGTGTTCGAGGGCACGGCGCATGTCACCGAGTCGCAGGACGAAGCGGTGGAAAACATCCTGGCCGACAAGGTCAAGGCCGGCGACGTGGTGATCGTGCGCTACGAAGGCCCCAAGGGCGGCCCCGGCATGCAGGAAATGCTGTACCCGACCAGCTACATCAAGTCCAAGGGCCTGGGCAAGGCCTGCGCGCTGCTGACCGACGGCCGCTTCTCGGGCGGCACCTCGGGCCTGTCGATCGGCCACTGCTCGCCCGAGGCGGCAGCCGGCGGTGCGATCGGCCTGGTGCGCGACGGCGACAAGATCCGCATCGACATCCCCAACCGCACCATCGACGTGCTGGTGTCCGACGAGGAACTGGCGCGCCGCCGCGAAGAGCAGGCCGCCAAGGGCTGGAAGCCGGCCAAGGCGCGCCCGCGCAAGGTGTCTGCGGCGCTGAAGGCCTACGCCAAGCTGGTCATGTCGGCCGACAAGGGCGCCGTGCGCGACCTGTCGCTGCTGGACGACTGACGCCCGCGCGGATTTCGCGCTCGGCAGAAGGCCGCTCTCCGGAGCGGCCTTTTTCTTGCGCCGATTTTGTATCGGCGTATCTGACAAGTGCTCCCAGATACATGCGGATACAAGACCCCCTGCAATTCGACACATTGCGCTTGCCTTCGCTGCCTAGACTCGTTTTCGGTTCGATCACTTGCTAGGAGAAAAGGATGTCAACAACCATCGATCTGCCGCGCCGCGGCTTCCTGGGCGCCGCCGCCCTGACGCTGGCCGCCGCGCACGTCAGCCTGTCGCACGCCGCCCAGCCCCAGGCCGGATTTCGCAAGACGGCCCCGTTGCCGCCGACCGCGCCAGGCACCCATAAGACTTTCGCGGCGATCCGCCAGGTCAACGCCGGGGTACTCAACGTCGGCTACGCCGAAGCCGGCCCGGCCGACGGGCCCGTCGCGCTGCTGCTGCACGGCTGGCCGTATGACATCCACAGTTTTGCCGACGTGGCGCCACTGCTCGCGGCACGCGGCTATCGCGTGATCATTCCCTATCTGCGCGGTTTCGGCTCGACCACCTTCCTGTCGTCTGCGACGATGCGCAACGGACAGCCGTCGGCCATCGCTGCCGACATGATCGCGCTGATGGACGCGCTGCGCATCCCGACCGCCGTGGTCGCCGGCTTTGACTGGGGCGCGCGCACCGCCGGCATCATGGCCGCGCTGTGGCCGGACCGTTGCCGGGCGCTGGTCTCGGTCAGCGGCTACCTGATCGGCAGCCAGGCCGCCGGCAAGAAGCCGCTGCCGCCGGAGGCCGAACTGCAATGGTGGTACCAGTTCTACTTCGCCACCGACCGTGGCCAGGCCGGTTACCAGCAATACACGCACCAGTTTGCCAGGCTGATCTGGAAACTGGCGTCGCCGAAATGGGAGTTCGACGATGCCACCTTCCATCGCAGCGCGGTTGCCCTGGACAATCCGGATCACGTTGCCATCACCATCCACAACTACCGCTGGCGCCAGGGTCTCGCTGCCGGCGAGGCGCGGTTCGACGACTTCGAAAAGCGCCTCGCCACCGCGCCGACCATCAGCGTGCCAACCATCACCATGGAAGGCGACGCGAACGGCGCGCCGCATCCGACGCCCAGTTCGTATGCGAGCAAGTTCACCGGGCCGTATGAGCACCGCGACCTGACCGGCGGGATCGGCCACAATCCGCCGCACGAGGCGCCGGTGGCGTTTGCGCAGGCGGTATTGGACGTTGATAGCCGCTGAGGCATGGAGGGATGCCGGTAGGCAGGCGGATCCGGCATCGTTCACTCCACTCACCGCGTTCACCGCGTTCACCGCGTTTGCCATTTACGAAGGCTGGACGCTGCACTAATCTGCACGGATGCAGATTCGTTGCCTGCCTTCGTCTCGTGCCGGGAATGCCATCGCCATCGCGCTGGCAACCGCGCTTTCCGGTTGCGCAACGGCGCCAGCTCCCACATGCCCGGCCGGAGAACAGGCGGCGATCAGCGAATTGCTGTACTTCGGCATGGCAAAGCCCGGCGGAACCGTGTCGGAGGCGGAATGGGACGCCTTCGTTCAAACCTCCGTGGCACCGCGCTTCCCGGACGGCTTCACGGTCTGGCCGGCTTCCGGCCAATGGCGCGGCGCAAACGGCAAGGTCGTCAGCGAGGCCACGCGCGTGCTAAGCCTGATGCATGCCCCCAACGAGCGCAGCGAGGCGGCGGCACGCGCCATCGCCAGCGAGTACAAAACCAGCTTCCAGCAGGAAGCGGTGCTCAGGGTCCGCAGCTACGCCTGCATGTCGCTCTAGGACTTTCCCATCCTTGCCAGTCGCTCGCCGATGACGGAAAGCGCATCCCTGAACAACGATTGCCACTGCTCGGATGGAGCCTCGCCTAAGGGATGCCAGAAGAACCTGAACACATGGCCGTCATCATCGGCGGTGTGATGCTCCCAGGTGTCCGGCAGCGGCTGCGGCTGCGTTGGCTCGCAGAGATGGAGCGACCATATCTGTTGTTCGAATCCGGATTCCCACAAGCCCAGGTCGGCCGTAGCCACGCCCGTTATCCCTGACTCCTCGCGCAGTTCGCGCACTGCGGCATCTGCCGGGGGTTCGCCAGGCTCGATCGTGCCTTTGACGATCTGGAATCCGGAGAGGGGATGCTCGAAGGCGAGGATCTCCACACGGTTCTGCGTGCGTCTGAGGACAATCGGACAGGCTTTGGTTGGTGTCATCTGAATGTCCCTGTAAGGATTTGCGCGGACTTGCGCCACCCGGAACGCCATGGGTCCGGGACTTGTGTCACAACAAGCCATCTTCCGGCGCTACCGCGGGGAGATCAAGCGAACCATGAGGCACCCGCAAGGGGAGTCGGGCGTGCAGGTGCCCGCCTGGAGGAAATACCACCAGCGGCCGATGACTATTGGATCAGATCGGTGACGCTTCCGGTGGTCATTGCGTGCCGGGCCGCACATCGGCCAGCATCGATGGCGATGCCCGGTAGGTGCTCCAGAACCGGACAGGCAGCGGGCCACTCCCCGGCCGTCAGAACTTATGCCGGATATTGACCATCACCCCGGTCTGGTTCTCGCCCGGCGTGACGGTGCTGCCGAAGCCGTTGAGGCCGAGGTTGGAGTTGTCCTTGTTGCGCACGTAGCCAACGTTCAGGAACGCGTCGGTGCGTTTGGACAGCGCATAGTTGGCCGATGCCACCAGCATCCACGGATCCTGCCCGTTGCGCTTGTTGTTCAGGTAGTAGCCGGCTCCGGTCAGCATCAGGGCAGGCGTCGCCTGGAAGCGGTAGCCCAGCCAAAACAGGTCGTTGCGGCGCTGCGGCGAACCCGGCGCGACGCCGATATCGCCATTGAACCAGCGGTAGCCCGCCAGCACCGTCGACCTGCCGAAGCTGGCATTTGCCGCCGCCGCGATGCGCCGGTCGGTCTGGCCCGAGTTCTGGCCGGTGATGCCGCGCGTGCCTTGCTGCTGGTCGTAGATGAGGGTGGCGCCGAAATTGCCGCCGGCATACTCGAGCCCGGCACCGAAGGCACGGTCGCTCTTCACGTCGCCGGGCACTTCGGTCGCCAGTGTCGTGGTGCCGCCGCTGGTGATGCTGGTGCCGCGCGCAAAGCTGTACAGCGCGGTGGCGGTGACAGGACCGAACTTGCCGGTGTACTTGGCGGTGTTGTCATAGCGGCCCGCCAGGTTGGCATCGATCGCCAGCGCCGAGTAGCGGGCCGCCAGCACCATCGGCTCGTAGTTGATCAGCAGGTCGAACAGCGCGTTCTGCTGCCGGCCCAGCGTCAGGCGCCCCCACTGGTGGTCAAGCCCGACAAAAGCCTGGCGCCCGAACAGCCGGCCGCCCTGGCTGGAAACGCCGCTGTCGAGTTCGAACCCGCTTTCCAGCGCATACACCGCCTTCATGCCGCTGCCCAGGTCCTCGACGCCGCGAAGGCCCCAGCGCGAACCCGACACGTTGCCGGACGTCATGCGGAACAGCTTGTCGCCGGCGGCGTTGGCGTGGCTCAGGTATTCCAGTCCGATATCCGCCACGCCGTACAGCGTGACGGACGATTGCGCGGCGGCGAATGGCGCGGCCGCCGATAACAGCATTGCTGCGTAGATCCGGGTCTTCATGCATCTCCTCCGTTGTGGTCTTGTGTGGGCGGAGTCTGGAGATGCCATGGGGGCGCGTCAAAGCGCACGCCGCAATTGTGCCGTGCAATGAAAATCCCGTCGGCGCCGTTTCAAAGTACGGCACAACGCGCCCATGCCGGTTGACTGCGGCCAGGCCGGCGAGCACGCTGAATCCATGCGATGGCGAGCGTCCCAAGGCGCTGCCGACGCGGCACGAGCCGGCCCTGCCGTATCGCGCCGCGGCAACCGTGCAACCCTACCGCTGGATTTCCGATGAGTGATTCTCTGCACAATGACTGGGTCCCGACAAGCGACGATATCGCCACGGCGAACGTATCGGCGCTGGCCGCGCGCCTGGGCCTGAAGGACTACGACGCGCTGCTGGCGTTCTCGAATGAAAAGCCGGACGCGTACTGGAACGCCGTCATCGACTACTGCGGCATGGTCTGGGACGTGCCGTACGAGCAATACGTCGACGCTTCCAGGGGGCAGCCGTTTCCGCGGTGGTTTCCAGGCGGAAAGCTCAACTGGGTCAAGTCCGTGCTGCGCTGGTCCGACGATGCCGCGATGGCGTCGCGGGCCGCCGTGGTGGCAGAAAAGGAGGGCGGTGCGGTCGAGCAGCTGAGCTACGCCGACCTGGCGCGCAAGGTGGCCGGCTTTGCCGGCGGCCTGAAAGCCCTTGGCATCCGGCGTGGCGACCGTGTTGGCCTGCTGATGGAAAACGGCGTCGAGGCCACGGTGACGGCGCTGGCCATCGCGTGGATCGGCGCGGTGGCGGTGCCGCTGTTCAGCGGCTTCGGCGTCGATGCGATCGTGTCGCGCCTCGAGTCGTGCTCGGCCAGCGCGCTGGTGGCTACCACCGGCTTCTCGCGCCGAGGCAAGTGGGTCGATACCCGCAGCCTGGTCGACCAGGCGCTGTCGCGCCTGCCGGAACTCGGCACAACGGTCTGGAAGCATGCAGGCGAGGACATCGCCTTCGGCGGCAAGGTGGCGGACTGGCAGCAGGTCGCCGGTGCGCAGCCGGATGCCGCGCCTGCGGTCATGTCGCCGGATGATCCCTTTATGATCATCTATACCTCGGGCACCACCGGGAAGCCCAAGGGCACCGTCCATACGCACGGCAGCTTCCCGATGAAGATCGCGCATGACGCGGCGATCCACTTTAACCTGAGCCCGAAGGACGTGTTCTGCTGGCCGGCTGACATGGGCTGGGTCGCCGGCACGCTGGTGATGTCGTGCGCGCTGCTGCGCGGCGCGACGCTGGTCTGCTACGACGGCGCCCCCGACTACCCGGACTGGTCGCGCATGTCGCGCATCGTCGAGCGCTACGGCGTGACGCATTTCGGCTCGGCGCCGACGCTGATCCGCGGCCTGGCCGCCAATGAAGCGGTCGCCACGCAAGGCGATACCTCGACGGTCCGGCTGCTGATCACCGCGGGCGAGAGCATCGCGCCCGAGCATTTCCTGTGGTTCCAGCAGGCGTTCGGCGGTGGCCGCAGCCCGGTCATCAACTACACCGGCGGCACCGAGGTCTCCGGCGCGCTGCTGTCCAGCGTGATCGTCAAGCCGATCAGCCCGGCCGGATTCAATACCGCGTCGCCATCGGTGGCGGCCGACGTGGTCGACGCGGATGGCAAGCCGCTCACCAACGCCGTGGGCGAACTGGCGATCCGCCGGCCCTTTGTCGGCATGACGCAGTCGTTCTGGCAGGACGATGAACGCTATCTCGACACCTACTGGCACACCGTGCCGGGCATCTGGGTGCATGGCGACCTGGCGCTGCGCCGCGAAGACGGCAGCTGGTTCATGATGGGCCGCTCGGACGACACCATCAAGCTTGCCGGCAAGCGCCTCGGCCCGGCCGAGATCGAAGACGTGTTGCTGGAACTGCCCGACATCGCCGAAGCCGCCGCCATCGGGGTCGACGACCCGGTCAAGGGACAGAAGCTGGTGGTGTTCCTGGTGCCATCGGCTGCCATGACGCAGTCGCATGAGGCGCTGGCAGCGGCCGTCAGCACGCATGTCGACGGCCGGCTGGGACGTCCGTTCCGCCCGTCGGTGGTCCACGTGGTCGCGCAACTGCCCAAGACGCGCAGCTCGAAGATCATGCGCCGCGTGATCCGCAGCGTCTATACCGGCCTGCCCGCGGGCGACCTGTCCGCGCTGGACAACCCGCCCGCGCTGGAAGAGATCCGCGCCGCCGCGGCGCATTGAGCGCGTACTGACTCGCGGGGCGTGTGCATTTCCTTGTTCGCTGCACACGTCCCGCATTTTTTATTCAGGAGATTCCATGTCGAAGAGCAACACCGCGCCTGGCGCGGCCTACGAGCACTATTCCAGCCTGGCATTCGACCGCCCCGGCGATGGCGTGCTGCGCATCACGCTGAACCGCCCCGAGCGGCTCAACGCGCTGGATGCGCGCGGCCATGATGAGATCGCCCGCGTCTGGCGCGATATCGACGCCGATCCCAGCGTTCGCGCCGTGGTGCTGTGCGGCGCCGGCAAGGCATTCTCCGCCGGCGGCGATTTCGATATGGTCGAGGAGATGATCGATTCCTTCGAGGCGCGCGCGCGCGTCTGGCGTGAGTCGAAGGACCTGGTCTACAACATCATCAACTGCGCCAAGCCGATCGTCTCGGCCATCCACGGCTCCGCCGTCGGCGCGGGGCTGGTCGCGGCGCTGCTTGCCGATATCTCGGTGGCGGCACGCACCGCGCGGCTGGTGGACGGGCATACGCGGCTGGGCGTTGCCGCCGGCGACCACGCCGCGATCGTGTGGCCGCTGCTGTGCGGCATGGCCAAGGCCAAGTACCACCTGCTGCTGTGCGAACCGGTGAGCGGCGAGAAGGCCGAACAGATGGGACTGGTGTCGCTGGCCGTTGACGAGGCGGAACTGCAGGACACCGCGGTGTCGATCGCCACGCGCCTGGCCAATGGCGCACCCTCTGCGATCCGCTGGACCAAGTATTCGCTGAACAACTGGCTGCGCCAGGCGGGCCCGACCTTCGACGCGTCGCTGGCGCTGGAGATGTTCGGCTTCGGCGGCCCGGAGGTCAAGGAGGGCGTGGCATCGTTCCGGGAGAAGCGCGCGCCGGTGTTCCCGACCACGACGTCAGCCTGAGTGCTTGCGTAGCAGCCTTCCTCGGCCGGTCCCGCGGCTGAATCCGGCAGCATCTGCGAGCGCCCCGTGCGGTGGCGGCGAATGGGGCGTTCGGAAATTGCAGAGGCAGGAATTCTCGCGGGCGGCGATGATAGTCATCGTCACAGACCGCTTTCCGAGCCATCATGCAAGTCCATCTGCAGTCCCCCATGCATGTCAGCCTGCAGCGGCTGCTGCTGGCCTTCCCGCTGTCGGTCGCCGCCACGCAGGGACGGGCGGTGGTCAGGCGGCGCGGCTACGAACGCGTGCTGCTGCCGGGCCAGGAGATCGCGGTCGCGCCGTTCGAAGCCGTTGATCTCCATCTTGACGGCTGCGGCGCGCAGCCCGCGGCATGCTACCTCGAACTCCACGGCGTGATGCCCGCCGCGCCACAGGCGCCGCTGCATCACCGCATCTGCAAGCGGGTGTTCCTGCAGCCGCAATACGCCTGGAGCGCCGCGTTCATCGCCGGACGGCTCGACATGTCTGCCGCGCAGGTCCGGCGCACGCTGTTCGCGCAGGGCACGGCGCTGACCGACCTGTGCCGGACGCAGCGGCTGATGCGCGTGCTGTTCGAAGCCATGTCGGGGCATGTGGCGACGGCCAACCTGGCGCGCTTTGCCGGCTGGCCCGCCAATAGCGACCTCGACTGCGCCTTCTACGACCGCTTTGGCCTGTCCATGCATGCGGCACGTCGGCTCGCGCTGCCTCGCGCCCCGGAACGGCACCGTTCGGTAGCCTGAGCCGCACGGCGCGGTCGCTGAGCCGCACGGCGCGGTCGCTTCCCCGCCACCCGGCACTGCATTTTCGAAGCACGGAACACCGCGGGTATCTGCGTTGACTGCCAGGCGTGCGGCGGCCACGATCGTTTCCAGCATGGCAGTGAAGTCAACATGGAAACGAACAAGATGTCCAAGGTGCTTGAAGGAATCCGCGTCCTCGATTTCGGACGCTTTATCGCCGGGCCGTTCTGCGCGGCATTGCTTGCCGACTACGGCGCCGATGTCATCCGTATCGACCGGGTCGGCGGCAGCGAAGACCGTTTTATCGTGCCCGTCACGGAATCGGGTGAGGGCGCGCTGTTCCTGCAGTGCAACCGCAACAAGCGCTCGATCACGCTGGACATCGACAGCGACGCAGGCCGCGAGGTGGTACGCCGCCTGGTCGAGACCGCCGACGTGGTGGTGGCCAACATGCCGCCCCGGACCCTGGCGAATCTCGGGCTGGACTACGCCACGCTGAGCGCGATCAATCCCGCCATCATCCTGACCGCTTCCACGGCGTTCGGCTCGCATGAGGGCGCGGGGCACCGCGTCGGCTTCGATGGCGTCGGCCAGGCGATGAGTGGCGCAGTGTATATGTCGGGCACGCCCGACAGCCCGACCAAGGCGATGGTGCCGGTGGTCGATTTCTCCACGGCGCTGTCTTGCGCGCTCGGCACGGTGATGGCGCTGTATGAACGCCGCATGAGCGGGCGCGGGCAATGCGTCGAGGCCTCGCTGCTGCAGACCGCGCTGAACCTGTCCAGCGGCGCGCTGATCGAGGAAGCGGCGCTGTCCCTCGACCGGCGGGCGATCGGCAACCGTAGCCCGTCCTATGGCCCCTCCGACATCTTCCGCGTGACCGATGGCTGGATCATTGCCCAGGTGATCGGGCAGCCGCTGTTCCGGCGCTGGGCCACGCTGGTCGGCATGCCGGAACTGGCCGACGATCCGCGCTTCGGCGATGACCTGGGGCGCGGCGAGCACGGCGAATTCCTCAGCGGCCTGATGGGAAAGTGGTGCGCCGGCCGCACCCGCGCCGAAGCGCTGCAGGCGCTGGAGCAGGCCAGGATCCCGGCCGCCCCGATCTATTCACCGCGCGAGGCGCTGGACGACGCTTCGATCCAGGACTCGGGCGCCTATATCTGGCTCGATTATCCCGGGCTGCCCCGCAAGGCTCCCATCGTTGCACCCCCCGCCATGCTGTCGCGCACGCCTCCCGATGTGGCGCGGCGGCCGCCTACCGTTGGCGAACACACCGAAGAAGTGCTGGCCGAGGTCGGCTACGACCGCGTACAGGTGCAGGCGATGCGCCAGGCCGGCATCGTCTGAGCGCGTCCGCGCGGGGTTCGCGCAATGCGAATCACCGGTTCGCCAGTGATGACTTGAGCGCAACCGGGGCGCTTCACTAGCATCGAATCCACACACATGGCGCCGGCCACGCGGTCCGGCGCAAGAAAAAGGAGACAGTCGTGGCAGCAAATCAATCGCGGCCCCTCGAAGGGATCCGGGTGCTCGACCTGACCGTGGCACTGGCTGGGCCATATGGCTCGCTGTTACGCCGGCTTTGGCGGGGTGGCGACGTCGCTGCCGCTGGTCAAGGCGGGGCGCCTGCGCGTGCTGGCAGTCACCAGCGCGCGCCGGTCCGCGTATTTCCCGGACGCGCCCACGCTGGACGAGGTTGGCCTGAAGGGCTATGAGCTGGTGACGCCAATGTGGGCGTTTGCGCGGCACGGCACGCCGCAGGCCATCGTCAGCCAGCTTTCCACGGCCATGACCAAGGCTGCCGGAACACAAGCCTTCAAGGAGTTCTGCGCCACCCAGGGGCTGGAGCCCGCTATCCAGCCCGAGGCCGGGGCCCGCGCCGCACGGGCTTGCGTGCCGGTCTCGGCCGGATCCCCTCGAACAGGATGCCGCACAACTGGTCGACGACTTTTTCGGCGGTGCCCTTCTTGGGATTGAACCAGGTCTGCGCCGAGGCAATGGTGCTGAGGATAAGGACGCGGCACAGCGCGATATCGACCTCCTCGCGCAAGCGGCCTTCGGCGCGCAGGTCTTCCAGCAAGCCGTTCCAGAACTCCTGGTGCCTGGCCCGGCGCCGGATCTGGCGCTCGCGCACCTTGTCCGGCAACTCGGCCAGCTGGCGCCCCTGGGCCAGGGTGTAGTCGCCATACTCGACCATGGCGCCCAGCAGTCCCAGCAGTCCGGCGCGGAAACGCTGCTCGGCGTCGGCGCCGGGCGGCAGCGCCGCGATGCGCGCGCGCGTATGGGCGACGATGCTCTGCGCGCCATGCTCCATCACCGCTTCGAGCAACTCTTCCTTGGAGGCAAAGTGATAGTAGATACTGGCCGCCTCGATGCCGGCCTGGTCGGCGATGCCGCGCATGGTGGCGGCGGCGTAGCCCTGCGTGCCGAAGGCGCGTGCCGCCAGGCGCAGCAGCTTTTCGCGGGTGTCGACGGGGAGGGCGTTGTCGTTGCGCTTGGGCATGATGGGGGGATGTTGTCGGGAAATCGCGGGCAGGCCGCCAATGTGGCGGATGCTGCGCCGCGACAGCAACGCAAATTCTACCTAACGTCTGTCAGCCCTCCGCACAGGCCACCATCGCTGGGCGATATTCGCCCCCGCAGTGCGGCATTCGCACCGGCGTCGTGTACGGGCGGCGCCTTTGCGCGATAATCCCGTACCACGCTAGGGAACGATGTAATGCGCTTTGATCTGGTCGATCTGAAACTGTTTACGCATATTGCCGAGGCCCAGAGCCTGACCGGCGGCGCGCAGCGTTCCCACCTGTCGCTGGCCGCGGCCAGCACCCGGATCAAGAACCTGGAAGAGTACGTCGGCGTCAAGCTGCTGAGCCGCAGCAGCCAGGGCGTGAAGGTCACCGGTGCCGGCGAGACCTTGCTGGCCCACGCGCGCCGCGTGATCCGCCAGCTGGAGCAACTCAGTGGCGATCTGCAGGAATACGTGGCCGGCGTGAAGGGCCATGTGCGCGTCTTTGCCAACACCACGGCGATGAGCGAGTTTTTGCCCGCGGTGCTGCGCACCTACCTCGTGAACAATCCCGACGTGACCATCGACATGCAGGAGCGGCTCAGCCCGGATATCGTGCGTGCAGTGCAGGAGGGGATGGTCGACATCGGCATCATCGCCGGCAACGTGCGCACCGAAGGACTGGAGGTCATGCCTTACCGGCGTGACCGGCTGGTGCTCGCGACCGCGCTGAGCCACCCACTTGCCGAGCGCGACACCGTCGATTTCATCGATACGCTCGACTACGACTTTATCGGCCTGCCGGAAGCCAGTGCCATCCACAATTTCCTCAAGCGTGCCGCGGTCGACCTGCAGCGTGAGCTGCGCTGGCGTGTCCAGGTCAGCAATTTCGAGACTGCCTGCCGCATGATCGAGGCCAATGTCGGCGTCGGCGTGCTGCCCGAGAGCACGGCCGCGCGGCATGCCGGCACGATGGCGCTGCGCATCATCCAGCTCAACGACGAATGGGCCGAGCGCAAGCTGCAGGTGTGCGTGGCGGATGTCGGCGCGTTGCCGCTGTTCGCACGCAAGCTGGTCGACCTGCTGGTCGAGGACGGACTCGGGCGGCAGGACTGATCGCCCCCGCCTGATCGCCCCCGCCGCCGCTACCGCTACCACTATTTCTGCTGCGAAACCATCTGCTTGAGCTGGTGCTTGAGCAGCTTGCCGCTGGCCGTGGTCGGGATGCTGGCGACGCGCAGGATCTTCTCCGGGCGCTTGTACGGCGACAGGCGGTCGACCAGGTAGTCGTGCAGTGCCTCCGCATCGAACTTCTCGCCGTCCTTGATCTCGACAAAGGCAATCACTTGCTCGTTACCGTCCGCGGCGGGCTGGCCGATCACGGCCGACACGCGCACCGAGGGATGGGTGTTGATTACCGATTCGACCTCGATCGGATAGACGTTGAAGCCCGAGTGGATGATCAGGTCCTTGGTGCGGCCCACGATGAACAGTGCGCCGTCGGGCCCCAGCCGGCCGAGGTCGCCGGTATTGAGCCAGCCACCGGAGCGCAGCGCCTCGGCGGTCAGCGCCGGTGCCCGGTAATAGCCGCGCATGACACCGGGGCCCCTGACCCACAGCTCGCCGGGTTCGCCGGCCGGCACCGGCTGGCCTTCTGGCCCGACCACTTGCAGTTCGGCACCTTCGACGATCTCACCCGCCGAGCAATCGGCGCGCGGCCGGTTCATGCGCGTGACGAACAGCGAGCCCGCGTATTCGGTCATGCCGTAGCCATGGTGCAGCGGCTGGCCGAACATCGCTTCGACTTCCTGCTTGAGCGTGGGATCGAGCGGCCCGCCGCCGGTGTACAGGTAGCGCAGCCTGGGTGACGGCGCCAGCGGCATGCCGCTGGCGCGCACATGCGCGAGGATGCGGCTGAACATGGTCGGCACGCCCTGCAGCAGGGTGATCGCCCCTTTCCGGATCGCCGCGGTGACGTCCGCCGCGTTGAAACGCGCGCTCAGGTAGAGGCTCGCGCCGGCCTGGAAGGTCGACACCAGCAGCGTGCCCAGTCCGAAGACATGCGACATCGGCATGACCGCATAGGCACAGTCGTCAGGCTGCATGCGGCGCGATTCCACCGTGACGCGGGCAAAGTGCAGCAGGCCGCGGTGCGTCACCATCACGCCCTTGGGCTGCCCGGTGGTGCCGGAGGTGTAGATCAGCACGGCGACCTCGCGTGCCAGGGCTTCGGGCTCGCGCTCGCTGGCGTTGTCGGCCGCGCTGGCCATCAGCGGGCCGAGGCCGGTGGGCGCGATCTCGCGGCCACGGTAACGCACGCCGTGCCGCAGCGCGTCGGGCGATGCTGCGTGCGTAAACAGCATCAGGCGCGGCTGGCAGTGCGAGCGGATCACCTCGATCTCGCGTTCCGACAGGCGCGCGTTGACCACCACCGGCCACGCGCCCAGTTCGGACAAGGCGAATACCAGCGTGATCACGGCGAGGCAGTTCTCGGCAACGACCAGCACCCGGTCTCCGGTGCCGACGCCCTGCGCCTGCAGCCAGGCCTGGGCATCTTCGATTCCCTGCCACAGTTGGGCGAAGGTGACGATGCGGCCATCCTCGAATACCGCCGCGCGGTCAGGGGCCTCGGTGGCCCAGTGGCGGGGGATGTCGCTGATCCGTTGTAGGTTGGCTCGGTCCGGGGGCATCGCGCGGAAAGTCCTTGTGCGGGGTAGAAAACCGTCCGGCAAAGCGGACGACGCCAGTGTATGTGCGCGGCTGGTGCGCTGCAATCGCGCATCGGCAAAGGCCCCTTTCGAGGTTGCCGAAAGCGCGTGGGTCAGGCCATCTGCTGTTCCAGCCAGCGCGGTACGAACGCCGCGGCGCGCGTGGCATCGGCGGCAGGCCTCCGGGCGCCGGATCGTGCCAGCGCGTGCAGCGAGAGGCCGAACCAGTCGTAGAAGGCGGCCTCCAGGTCGCTGCGCGGCGACCAGCCGATGCGGCGCTTCAGTTCCTCGGCGCCGGGATTGTCATGCAGGACCTCGAACAAGGCCCGCATCAGCCGCTGCGTGCGGCACAGTTCCGTCAATGCGGCACCTTCCGAGAACAGCGTGCGCCGCACCTGCGTGGGCGAAGCGCGCAGCAAGCCGGCGATAAAGGCCGCGCTCCATGTGTGCTGCGGCTGCATGAAGACGCGCCGCGACAGCCGGTGATGCAGCGACGCGCCGGGCGCGCCGCCGGGCCGCAACCGCATTTGCAGGCTGCAGCAGGCCGGCTGCATCGCGCCGCCGTCGAGGTACAGGTCGACGGTTTCGAAGGGTGCCACCACCAAAGGCTGCCCGGGAACGACCACGCGCTCGAAGCCGCGGCGCCGTACCAGGGTCTTGCCCTGCGCCGCGGCGATCACCAGCGGGAAGGCCGGCAACAGCCGCGACACATGCATATGCGAGAAAGCCTGGAGTTCGATGCGCATGGTCTTCGGGCAACCGTGTGAGGGCCTGGGCGCCTTGTCGTCGTATCGGCTTACACCACGCCCTTGGTGCGCAGCGCCTCCACCTGTTCCGCATCGAGCTTCAGGTAGTCGCGCAGCACCTCCTCGGTGTGCTGGCCCAGCGCCGGCGGGGCATAGCGCAGCGTGGGCGGCGTCTCCGAGAGGCGCAGCGGACTGGCGGCGGTCACTACCCGATTGACGCTCTGGCCGGCGGGCGGCTGCTCGCCCGGATAGCGCGACTGCTCGATGCGCAGGCCGCGCGACTGCACATGCGGGTCGGCGTACGCCTGGGCGATGTTGTTGATCGGGCCGCACGGCACGGAATTGGCTTCGAGCAGCGTGACCCATCCGGCGGTGGTGCGGGTGCGCGTCAGCTCCATCATCATCGCGATCAGCACCTTGCGGTTGTTGACGCGGCCGGTGTTGGTGGCATAGCGCTCATCGCGGGCCCAGTCCACGCCCGCGGCCTCGCAGAAGCGCGCGAACTGGCCGTCGTTGCCGATCGCCAGCAGCATGTTGCCGTCGGCGGTGGGGAAGTCCTGGTAGGGCACCACGCTCGGGTGGATATTGCCCTGGCGGCGGGGCACGTCCTCGGCATTGAGGAAGCCCGCGCCCTGGTTGGCCAGCACCGCCATCGCCACGTCGAGCAGGGCGATGTCGATATGCTGGCCGCGGCCGGTGTAGTGGCGCGCTTCCAGCGCGCTCAGGATCGCGGTGGTGGCGTACATGCCGGTAAACAGGTCGATCACCGCCACGCCCACCTTCATCGGGCCGCCGCCGGGTTCGCTGTCGGCATGGCCGGTGATGCTCATCAGGCCGCTCATGGCCTGGATCAGCAGGTCGTAGCCGGGGCGGGCGGCGTACGGCCCCGTGTGGCCAAAGCCGGTCACCGAGCAATAGACCAGGCGCGGATTGATCGCGCTCAGGCTCTCGTAGTCCAGGCCATAGCGCTTGAGGCCGCCGGTCTTGAAGTTTTCGACCACGACGTCGCTGTGGCGGGCCAGCTCGCGGATCAGTGCCTGGCCTTCCGGCTTAGACATGTCCACGGTGACCGAGCGCTTGTTGCGGTTGGCCGCGGTGAAATAGCTCGCCTGCCGCGTGGGCGCGCCATCCTCGCCCGACAGGAACGGAGGGCCCCAGTGCCGGGTATCGTCGCCTTCGCCGGGCTTTTCGATCTTGATGACATCGGCGCCCATGTCCGCCAGGTTCTGGGTGGACCACGGCCCGGCCAGCACGCGCGACAGGTCGAGCACGCGCAGGTGGCTCAGCGCGCCCGTGCGCGGCGAAGGGGGCGGCAGGTCGGGAAGGGAGTTGGTGGCGGAATCAGTCATGGAAATCGTGGCGGTTGCATCGTTGCTGCCCGGTGCGGGATGTTGCGGGGCGGGCAGCGTGGGGGCATCTCGGCAGCTCGGCCCTCAGGCGCCGCGCGCCTCGCGGATCATGTTGCGGGCGATGATGACCTGCTGGATCTGCGTGGTGCCTTCATACAGGCGGAACAGGCGCACGTCGCGGTAGAAGCGCTCGATGCCGTACTCCGAAATATAGCCGGAACCGCCGAGAATCTGAACCGCGCGGTCGGCCACGCGGCCCACCATCTCGGTGGCGAACATCTTGCAGCATGAGGCTTCGGTGGAAACGTTCTTGCCTTCGTCGCGGCGGCGCGCGGCGTCGATCACCATGCATTCGGCGGCGTAGAGCTCGGCCTGGCTGTCGGCCAGCATGGCCTGGATCAGCTGGAACTCGCAGATCGGCTGGCCGAACTGCTGGCGCTCCAGCGCGTAGTTGAGCGCGTCGCGCAGCACGCGTTTGGCCACGCCCACGCTGACCGCCGAGATGTGGAGCCGGCCCTTGTCCAGCACCTTCATCGCGGTCTTGAAGCCCTGGCCTTCCTTCAGGCCGATCAGGTTGGACGCCGGCACCCGCACGTTCTCGAAGATCACGTCGCAGGTATGCGCGCCTTTCTGGCCCATCTTGACGTCCCGCTTGCCGAAGCTGATGCCCGGCGTCTTCGCGTCGACGATAAAGGCCGAGACCCCGGCCGAGCCCTTGATGTCCGGATTGGTCCGGGCCATCAGCGTAAACATCCCGGCCTGCGGCGCGTTGGTGATGAAGCGCTTGGTGCCGTTGACCACGTAGTGGTCGCCGTCCCTGACGGCAGTGGTGCGCAGCGAGCCCGCATCCGAACCCGCATCCGGCTCGGTCAGCGCGAACGAGGCCAGGATCTCGCCGGTGGCCAGGCGCGGCAGCCAGGCTTGCTGCTGCTCCGGCGTGCCGTCCATCAGGATGCCCTGCGAGCCGATGCCGACGGTGGTGCCCAGCAGCGAGCGGAACGCCGGCGAGGTCTGGCACAGCTCCATGACCACGCGCGCTTCTTCTTCCATGGTCAGTTCCAGGCCGCCGAAGCGCTCGGGGATGGTCATGCCGAACAGGCCCATCTCGCGCATGTCCTGCACGATGTCCTGCGGGATTTCATCGGTTTCGGCAACCAGTGCCTCGGCGGGCACCAGGCGTTCGCGCACGAAGCGCCGCACGCTGTCGAGCAGGGCTTCCAGGGTGTCGTTATCGCGGATCATGTCGGGGTTTCCTCAGTGTCGGGTCGGTGCGGGGGCGAGTGGGAGGCAATGTGCGCGGCATGTGGGGGGCAATGTGCGGGACGAGAAGGAGGCTCAGTCCAGCGTCACGCCCTTGAGCACGCCGGCCCACTGCGTGCGCTCGCGCGCGGCGGTGTTGACGACGTCCTGCGTGGTGCCGCTCCACTGCTCGTAGCCCAGTTCGGCGTAGCGCTTCTTGAGTTCGGCATCGTCCACGGCCTGCCGCACCGCGGTCGCCAGCTTCTGCGTCAGTTCCGGCGCCAGCCCCTTGGGCGCGTAGATGGCATACCAGCCACCGGCCTCGTAGTCTTTCAGCGCTGGAATGCCGGCTTCGCGGAAGGTCGGCACGTTGGGCAGCGACGGATTGCGCCTGGGCGAACCCACGGCGATGGGCTTGACCTTGCCGCTCTGCACATAGCCGCTGGCGGTGCTGATGATGTCGAACATCATGTCGATCTGGCCGCCGATGGTGTCGGTCATGGCAGGGGCATTGCCCTTGTACGGGATGTGGTTCAGATCGACCTGCGCCTGCCGCGCGAACAGCGCCATGGCGACGTGGTTGGAGCTGCCCACGCCGGAGGAGCCGTAGCTGAGCTTGTCCGGATGGGCCTTGGCGTACGCCACCAGTTCCTGCGTGGTCTTGAACGGCTCCTTCGTGTTGGCCACCAGCATGTTGTAGTAGCGCGCCACCGGGGCCACCGGCGTCAGGTCGCGGGCCGGGTCAAAGGGCAGGCTCTTCATGATGTTCGGCGCCACCGTCAGCGCGGCGCTGGCGGCAAACCACAGCGTGGCGCCGTCCGCCTTGGCGCGCACCACTTCATACCCGGCCAGCGTGGCATTGGCGCCGGGCTTGTTGTCGACGATGACGGTGGTGTTGAGCGTCTTGCCCAGCGCTACGGCAAAGAGCCGCGCGGCCTGGTCCGCGGGCCCGCCCGCGGCATAGCCGACCACGAGGCGGACCGGCTGGCCATTGCCCTGCGCGGCGGCAGGGCCGCTGGCCAGGGTTGCGGCGCACAGGGCCAGTCCGGACAACAGCAGGTGGCGGCGTGAGGTGGAAATCAAGATACTTCTCCTACGTAATGCGTAATACGTAATGCGGATAATGCAGACAGCCATGCAAGCAGGCAGGCACGGCTCCTCGCTCCCGATGGGGCCGTGCGGTACTGCGGACAGGTAAGGCAGATCGAAAGCGCGCGATCAGCAGCGCTCGAACACCGCGGCGATGCCCTGGCCGCCGCCGATGCACATGGTTTCCAGGCCATAGCGGCCGCCACGGCGCTGCAGTTCGTGCAGCAGCGTGGCCAGGATGCGCACGCCCGTGGCGCCGATCGGGTGGCCCAGCGAGATGCCCGAGCCGTTCACGTTGAGCTTCTGCTCGATCGCGTCCTGGTCGTTCCATTCCCAGCCCTTCAGCACGGCCAGCACCTGGCAGGCAAAGGCTTCGTTCAGTTCCACCAGGTCCATCTGGTCAAGCGTCAGGTTCAGGCGCTTGAGCAGCTTCTTCACCGCCGGCACCGGGCCGATGCCCATGTGCGACGGCTCGCAGCCCGCGGCGGCCCAGCCCACCAGCGTCGCCATCGGGGTCAGGCCCAGTTCGGCCAGCTTGTCTTCGGCCACGATCAGGCAGGCGGCCGAGGCATCGTTCTGCTGGCTGGCGTTGCCGGCCGTGACGGTGCCATTGGGCGTCAGCGCGCGCAGCTTGCCCAGGCTTTCCATCGAGGTGCCGGGACGGAAGCCCTCGTCACGCGCGAACGTGACCGGGTCGCCCTTGCGCTGCGGCACCTGCACCGGCACGATCTCGGCGTCGAAACGGCCCGATTCCCACGCCGCCGCTGCGCGCTCGTGGCTGCGCACGGAGAACGCGTCGGCCTGCTCGCGGCTGATGCCGTAGTCGCGCGCCAGGTTCTCGGCGGTCTCGATCATTCCGGAGATCTTGCCGAAGCGCTCGACCGGCTGCGAACGCTCGCGGCCGCGGTCGAGGCGGTCGTAGAACTTCACGTTGCCCGAGCGCGAGCCCCAGCGCATGTCGGTGGTGTAGTACTCGATATTGCTCATGCTCTCGACGCCGCCGGCGATGACCACGTCGGCAGCGCCGCTCTGCACCATCATCGACGCCGTGACGATGGCCTGCAGGCCGCCGCCGCAGCGGCGGTCCAGCTGCATGCCCGGCACTTCGACCGGCAGGCCAGCCTGCAGCGCGGCCCAGCGGCCCACGCAGGGCACTTCGCTGTTGGCGTAGGACTGGGCAAAGACCACGTCGTCGATGCGGGCGGGGTCGATGCCGCTGCGTTCGACCACGGCGCGCACGGTGGTGGCGGCCAGTTCCTCGACGGACACGGGGCGCAGGCTGCCGCCGAAGGTGCCGACGGGAGTACGGAGGGGGGTGACGATTGCGGCTCGGCGCATGGAAGTCTCCTTGGAAATTCTGTTGGGTAGCGAAGCTGGGGCCCGGTCAGGCCGTGCCCCCGGTGGCAACGAAAACCGCGCCGCACTGGCGCAGCAGGGCGTGGGCCTGGCGCTCCAGGTCTTCCCGGTGTTCCGGCGCGGCGATGTCCAGCATGCGGCGCACGCGCTGCGACAGGGTCTGGCCGCGCAGGTCGGCGACGCCGTATTCGGTGACGATCAGGCCGGCATCCGAGCGCGGCGTGCTGACCGGGCCCGACAGTTGCGCCACGATGCGGCTCGCGCCCTTGGCGGTCGCGGGCAGGGCGACGATGGGCAGGCCACCGCGGCTGCGCGCGGCGCCGCGCAGGAAGTCCACCGCGCCGCCAACCGCGCCGACATAAACGCCAGCCGCCACTTCGGCATTCACCTGGCCGGTCAGGTCAACCTCGATCGCCGAATTGATCGCCGTGAACTTGTCGATGCTGGCCAGCACCTCGGGATGATGCGTGTAGCTGGTCTCGCGCAGCTGGAGCGTCGGGTTGCGGTGGGCCCAGCGGCGCAGGCGCTCGCTGCCCATCAGGATGCCGCCGATGCCAATGCCGGTATCGATGCTCTTGCGCGCATTGGTCAGCACACCGGCCTCGGCCAGCGCGGCAATGCCGTCGCCGACCGCGCCGCTGTGCAGGCCGAGGTCGCGGCGGTCGTGCAGCGCGGCCACCACGGCCTCGGGCAGGTTGCCGATGCCCATCTGCAGCGTTGCGCCATCCTCGACCCAGCCCGCGATATGGCGGGCGATCGCCTGTTCCGCCGGGCCGGGAGCGCTGCGGTCAAGGCTGATCGGCGCATGCGCGGCATCGACCAGCAGGTCGAACTCGTCCGCGGTGAGGTGGCGGCTGCCATAGGTCCATGGCACTTCCGGGTTCACCTCGGCGACAATCACGCGGGCCCGGTCGAGCGCCGCGGGAATGTACTCATGCACCAGGCCCATGCTGTAGCGGCCTTCCTCGTCGGGCGGCGACACCTGTACCAGCACTACGTCGGCGCGCAGCGCGCCGTCGCGGATCAGGCCGGGCAGGTGCGAATAGTGGCTGGGCACGATGTCCAGCACGCCGGCCCTGGCCAGCGCACGGTGCGGGCCGCTGGCGGCGTAGCCGACGAAGTCGATCACGTCGGCCTGCGCCGGCTGCAGCGTGTCGGACTGGCCGATGCCGACAAACACGCTGAGCCTGCCACCTTTAGCGAGCGCGTGACGCTGCCCGACCAGCGCGCGCGTCAGCGTCAGCGGCTCGGCGGTGGCCTGGCCCCACCAGATATGGTCGCCGGGGTGCAGCAGTGCCTGCAGCGCGGCGGCCAGGTTGTTGTTGTCCACGGTTGCGGGATGCATAGGGTGCATAGGGCGCTGCGAACTCAGGCGATCTCGGCCCAGCCGTGGCTGAGCACTACCTTGTCGCGCTCGGCCACGCGGGCACGCACCTGGAAGTGGTTGGGATGGTCCGGCGTGCGCCAGATCTCGGTGACCAGCGTCTCGCCCGGAAACACTGGCGCGGTGAAGCGGATATCCAGCGCGCGCAGGCGGGACGGATCGTGGTCCGCGCACTGGCGCACCAGTGCATGCGCGACCAGCCCGTAGCTGGCCAGGCCGTGCAGGATCGGACGCTCGAAACCGGCTGCCTTGGCGACTGCCGGGTCGGCATGCAGCGGGTTGAAGTCGCCCATCAGGCGATACAGCAGCGCGGCTTCGGGGCGGATCGCCTGGATGTCGGTGAAGTCCGGCGCGCGGTCCTCCGGGGTGGGGCGCAGAGCGGGCAGCGGATCGTCGCTGGGCTGGCCGCCGTCGCGCTGGCTGTAGCCGCCGTCGCCGCGCAGGAAGCTGACCTGCTGCACCGTCGCCAGCAGTTCGCCGTCTGCCGTTTCGAGCCGGCGCTCGGTCACCATGATCGCGCCCTTGCCTTCACCCTTGTCGGTCAGGTGCGTGATGCGGTTATGGCCGACGATGTCGGCGCTGGCCGGCAGCGTACGGTGCAGGCGCATGCGTTGCTCGCCGTGCAGCAGCTTGACCCAGTCGATGCCGGTATCGGCCTCGCGCGCCCAGAAGCCGGGATAGCCCAGCACCACGGCCTGCGACGGCAGCGTGCGCAACCCACCGGCGGCGCCCTCGAACACGAAGGGCAGGGCGGCCGCGTCCAGCGGATCGTTGCCCAGCCCCAGGCTGAGCGCATACAGCATGGTGTCGCGCTCGGTATAGCGCTGGCGTACGGGGGCGAACGGGCGCTGCTTGAGGTGCTGGTAGCTCACTGCCATGTGCGGGTCCTATGTCTTCATCAGGAGATAGCCGTGAGAATGTCGCCAAAGTGGGTTTTGCGCTATTTGACAATGCCAATGGTCGGCTTCGGCGTTTGCGAAAACGGCACCTCGGGCCCGGGATGCCGGCCTTAAGCGCAGTGGAAGGCGCGCTTTCGCAATGGCTGATTGCCCGAGGCGGCGATCGCAGCGACTATTGCGGCCAAGACAGCCTCGGTCGTCCCCATGAGCCATCCGTGGGACCGAAGCGCCGCAAACTCCGTCCGCAATTTCGTCCGTACCTACGCCAACGACGCGCCATGATCGAACAGACCCAATCGAACAACTACCAAGAAATCCGCGACGCCGTGCGCGCGCTTTGCGCCGAATTCCCGGATGAGTACTTCCGCAAAGTCGACGAGCAGCGCGCCTACCCCGAGGCCTTCGTCAACGCACTGACCGCGGCCGGCTGGCTGGCGGCGCTGATCCCGCAGGAATACGGCGGCTCGGGCCTGGGCCTGACCGAAGCCTCGGTCATCATGGAAGAAATCAACCGCAGCGGCGGCAATTCCGGTGCCTGCCACGGCCAGATGTACAACATGGGCACGCTGCTGCGCCACGGCTCCAAGGCGCAGAAGGACAAATACCTGCCGAAGATCGCCTCCGGCGAATGGCGCCTGCAGTCGATGGGCGTGACCGAGCCCACCACCGGCACCGACACCACCAAGATCAAGACCTCGGCGGTCAAGAAGGACGGCCGCTATGTCGTCAACGGCCAGAAGGTGTGGATCAGCCGCGTACAGCACAGCGACTTCATGATCCTGCTGGCGCGCACCACCGCGCTGGCCGACGTGAAGAAGAAAAGCGAAGGCATGTCCATCTTCATGGTGGACCTGCACGAAGCGCAGAAGAAGGGCCTGACCGTGCGGCCGATCCCGAACATGGTCAACCATGAGACCAACGAGCTGTTCTTCGAAGACCTGGAAATCCCCGAGGAAAACCTGATCGGCGAGGAAGGCAAGGGCTTCAAGTACATCCTCGACGGCCTCAACGCCGAGCGCACGCTGATCGCCGCCGAGTGCATCGGGGACGGCTACTGGTTCATGGACCGCGTCACCAAGTACGTCAGCGAGCGCGAAGTCTTCGGCCGCCCGATCGGCCAGAACCAGGGCGTGCAGTTCCCCATCGCCGAGTCCTTCATCGAACTGGAAGCCGCCAACCTGATGCGCTGGAAGGCCTGCGAACTGTTCGACAAGCACGAGCCGATGGGCGCCCAGGCCAACATGGCCAAGTACCTGGCGGCCAAGGCCAGCTGGGAAGCCGGCAACGCCTGCCTGCAGTTCCACGGCGGCTTTGGCTTTGCCTGCGAATACGACGTCGAACGCAAGTTCCGCGAGACGCGCCTGTACCAGGTTGCGCCGATCTCGACCAACCTGATCTATTCGTACGTCGCGGAACACATCCTGGGCCTGCCGCGCTCGTTCTGAGCGGGCAGGGCGGCCGCCGATGCCGCTTCGGGCCGGCGCGCTTGCGCGCCGGCTTGTGCATACCGGCCCTGAGCGCTAACGCTGGCGTTTCAGGTGCCCCGACGCACCAGCGTGTCATTGGCGATGCGCAGCGCATCCTCCGCGGTGTCGAACGGCATGACCGCGGCGACCGGGCCGAAGATTTCCTCGCGGGCGATGGTCATGTCGTTGCTGACGCTTACATCCGCAGCATCACGGCCTTGACCTGGGTGTAGGCGTCGATCGATTCCTGGCCGAACTCGCGGCCCCAGCCGGACTGCTTGTAGCCGCCGAACGGCATGACGGGATCGGACTCGCCGTAGGTGTTGATCCATACGCGGCCGGCCTTCAGTGCACGTACGACCTTGTGGGCGCGGGCAACGTCGCGCGTCCAGACCGCGGCGGACAAGCCGTAGGTGGTGTCGTTGCCCTGGAACACGGCATCGTCTTCGTCGCGGAACGGGATGATCGACAGCACCGGCCCGAAAATCTCTTCCTGCGCGATGCGCATGCCGTTGCGCACGCCGTCGAACACCGTCGGCTCGACGAAGTAGCCGCTGCCTTGCCACGGCTTGCCGCCCAGGCGCAGTGCCGCGCCGTCGGACTGGCCGGCATCGATGCAGGAGCGCACCCGGTCGCGCTGGCGGGCCGAGATCAGCGGCCCCAGCTTCGTGTCTGGCGCAAGCGGATCGCCGACCGTGTAGGTGGCGGCCAGCCGGGTGACGCGCTCGGCAACTTCGTCATGCACGCTCTCGTGGACGAAAAGCCGGGTGCCGGCGGAGCAGACCTGGCCGGAATTGCCGCAGAACGTCTTGACCGCGGCCTGCACCGCCTTGTCCAGGTCGGCATCGGCGAAGATCACGTTGGGCGACTTGCCGCCGAGTTCCAGCGTCACCTTCTTCAGGTTCGAGGTCGAGTCGCGCACGATCTGCTTGCCGATCGCGGTGGAGCCGGTGAAGGCAATCTTGTCCACGTCCGGGTGCAGCGCCAGCGCAGCGCCGGCGGTGGTGCCGAAACCCGGCAGCACGTTGATGACGCCCGGCGGCAGGTCGGCTTCCAGTGCCAGTTCGGCCAGCCGCAGCGACGACAGGCAGGCCAGTTCCGCGGGCTTGAGGACCAGGGTATTGCCGCAGCACAGCGCGTTGGCGAGCTTGATCGACGCCATCAGGATCGGCACGTTCCACGGGATGATCTGCCCGCACACGCCCAGCGGCTCGCGCAGCGTATAGATGAAGGTCTGGGCGTCGGAAGGGATCGTGCTGCCCAGCACCTTGGAACACCAGCCCGCGTAGTAGCGGAAGATATCGGCGGCGTTATTGGCCACGGCGGTGCTGAACCACAAGGGCATGCCGTTGTCGAGGGTCTCGATCGCGGCCAGTTCGTCGGCATGGCGCTCGACCTGGTCGGCGATGCGCAGCAGCGCGCGTGTGCGCGCGTGCGGCGACAGGCCGACCCAAGGGGACTTGTCGAAGGCCTGCCGCGCCGCGGCCACGGCGGCGTCGACATCGGCGCTGTCCGCCTCGGCCACCCGGCACAGCACCGCCTCGGTCGCGGGATTGATGACGTCGAAAGTCTTGCCGGAAGCTGCCTCCACCCAGCGGCCGCCGATCAGCAGGCGCTTGGGGCCGGCGTCGATCCACGCGCGGGCGCGGGAGAGGCCGGTGTCCGGGAGATTTGCGGTAGGGGTGTCAGTGGCCATTCTTGGTTCCTTGTCTGGCGGTGAGGGGGCAATGGCTGGATCCGCATCGGCGCGCCATATGGACGAAAAGGGCGATAAGGTCCATAAGGGCCATAAGAGCGGGGCCATAAGGGGCGATAAGGGGATAGCGGGCCATTTCATCGACGGATGGCCCGCGCGGCAAGCACGTTCACGCATCTGTGCCGTACTTTGGGAAGGCTTTGCCACGAACGCGGGACGAGCGCGATCCTGCCGCGCAGGCTTGCCGCAATCGACTCGAATCCGGGAAAGCTGAAGAGAGGGGCTACGGTGCGCCACACAACTGGCGCACTGCAGCCCCCGGGTTAGGCGGGCGGCGCGGCCCGCTTACAGATGCGACCGGAAGAACGGCGCGAGCTTCGAGATGGCTTCGTCGACGTACTTCGGCACGTCATAGAGGGACATGTGGCTGGCGCCCTCGACCACGTGGAAATGCTTGTCCTGGCTCGCCGCGCGGTGGAACAGGCCGTCGCTCATCCACTTGCTGCCTGCCTCGCTGCCGGCCACGATCTGCAGCGGCTGCGTCAGGAAGACATCGGCCATGCTGTAGGCATCGTAGGTGATGATCTGGTTCAGGCTGCGCGCGGTGGCGAAGCCCGGCGCGGTCGGGTGCCGGGCCCGCGGGGTGTGGTAGTACTCCCAGGCTTCTTCCAGTTCCTGGTTGGGCGCATCTTCCTTGCGCAGCGGCGCCAGCGGAATGGTGACGGTGCCGGCGCCGCCGGCCTCGGTGGTGCGGGCCTGCGAGCCGTGCTCCAGCAGCGAGATGGCGTCGGCTGACTTGACGTTGTTGTCCCAGCCATTGCGGAACATCGAGCCGATATTGACCGCGCTGACCGTGCCGACCGCCTTGATGCGGCGATCGTTGATGGCCGCGTTGGCGGTATAGCCGGCGCCCGCGCAGATGCCCATCGCGCCGATCCGCTCGCGGTCGACGTACGGCAGCGTGGTCAGGTGGTCGATCACCGCGCTGATGTCCTGCGTGCGCACATGGGGGTCTTCCAGCTGGCGCGGCTCGCCGGTGCTTTCGCCCTGGTAGGAGGCATCGAAGGCGATGCTGACGAAGCCCTGCTCGGCCAGCTTGCTGGCATAGAGGCCGGCGGTCTGTTCCTTGACGCCGCCGCCCGGGTGCGTGACGACCACGGCGGGGTATTGCCTGCTGCTGTCAAAGCCGGTGGGGAAGTGGATGATGGCGGCCATGGTGATGTCGGCGCCGTTGCGGTTCTTGAAGCGGATCTTTTCCATGTCGGGTTCCTGCGCTTGCGCTGCGATGGCGGCAGGCTTTGCCGCGCACGTCATGTCTCAGAGGTTTTCCTTGAAGAAGGGCACCACCCTGGCCAGCGCCTGGCGCACCGGCTCGGGCTTGTCGTAGAGGTCGTAGTGCGACCAGCCGGCCACGACTGCCAGTTCCTTCTGTTTCGATGCGGCACGGCCGATGATTTCGCAGCCATCCCGGTACGCGCCGAAGCCGCCGACCTTGTCGCCGACCACCACCAGCAACGGCTGGGTGAGCAGCACTTCGGCAAGGTGGAACGCGTCCCAGCCGACCGCCGCCGCATTGCGCGAATAGCGCGCACTGGTGGCGCCATGCGGCTGCTGGCCGCGCGGGGTCTTGTAGTACTCGGTCGCTTCCAGCACGTCGATGTCGGTGATGCCATGCTGCTTGCCTGCTTCGACCGAGGCCGGCAGAAAGTTGTCGACGCGCGGCTGGGCGCCGCGGACTTCGGCGGTGCGCTGCGTGGCCATGGCTTCCAGTGCCGCGATGGGGTCGTAGCCGCTGAATCCCTCGCGCATCAGGCGGCCAAAATTGACGCCGGTGATCGACGTCACGGCCTTGATGCGGCGCTCGGTCATGGCGACGTTGATGGCGTAGCCGCCGCCACCGCAGATGCCGAGCACACCGATGCGACCTGCATCGACGTAGGGCAGCGTGACCAGGTAATCAACCACCACGCGGAAGTCTTCGACGCGGCGCGTCGGGTCTTCGATGAAGCGCGGCTCGCCGCCGCTGGCGCCCTGGTAGCTTGCATCGAAGGCGATCACGACAAAGCCTTCGCGCGCCAGCGCGGCGCCGTAGACGTTGCCCGCGGTCTGCTCCTTGCAGCTGCCGATCGGGTGCGCGCTGATGATGGCCGGGTATTGCCTGCTTTCGTCGAATCCGGGCGGGAAATGGATATCGGCGGCGATGTCCCAGGTTTGATGCTTGATCTTGACGGTCTTCATTCGGTGTGCCTTGACAGGGGGGAGAGGCCAGGCCCTCCGGCATTCCGGAACCTTTGGGGTCCGGAGCGCGGCGGCCGCGTACGACTGAATGTAGAACCCGGATTGGCGCTAAACAAGCGCATAATTTGGACTATAGTGGTAAGCACAGCTTAACAATTAATCATGGATCCCTGCCATGGACCCTTCCCAGCTGCCATCCCTTGCCTGGTTCGCCCACATCGCCCATCACCGCAGCTTTACCAGGGCAGCGGCCGAAATGGGGGTGTCGCGCGCCGCGTTGTCACAGAACCTGAAAGCGCTGGAGCGGCAACTCGATGTCAGGCTGCTCTACCGGACCACGCGCGACATGTCGCTGACGGAAGCCGGCCAGCGTCTGTTCGACGCACTGCGCCCGGCGCTGCTCACCATCGACAGCGCGGTGCGCAACCTGCATGAGGTGCGCGATGAGCCCACCGGCCTGCTGCGCGTGAACACGTCACGGATCGCCGCAAAGGCACTGGTCGAGCCGCACCTGGGCGAGTTCATGGCGCGCTATCCGCAGCTGCGGCTCGAACTGGTGATGGATGATGGGCTGTCCAACATCATCGCGGACGGCTGCGACGCGGGCATCCGGCTGGGGGAGAGCCTGGCCGGGCACATGGTGGCGGTGCCGATCACGCCCATGCTGGAAATGGCGGTGGCCGCGACACCGGACTACTTCGCGCGGCATGGCAAGCCGGGCGAGCCGGCCGACCTGATCCGCCACAACTGCCTGTGCTACCGCCATGCCTCGAGCGGCGCGATCTTTCGCTGGGAGTTCACGTCACCGACGATCAAGGACCACGACTTCGTGGTGGAGCCCCAGGGCAGCGTGATCACCAACGACGACGACGGCATGATCCGGGCGGCGTTGCAGGGCGTCGGCCTGATCCAGCACATGGAGCTCGCCTTGCGCGAGCATTTGCGGGATGGCACGCTGGTGCGCGTGCTGCAGGCGTGGAGCAAGCCGTTTCCCGGCTTCTACCTGTACGCGCCTTCGCGCGAGCAAATGCCGGCGAAGGTGCGCGCGCTGGTGGATTTCCTGGTGGACAAGCGCGAAGCGCTGGCCGCGCCGGTACCGGCGGCAATGCCAGGCAACAACCGCCGCAAGCGGGCGTGATGCTGCTTGCACGCGTGCGTGCGTGCGTGCGGGCGTGCGGTTCAGGAGGCGATCGGAAAGCCGGTGTCGAAGGTCTGCCGTACGTCGAGCCGTTGCTTGAGCAGGCCCGCTTTCTGGTAGAAGTCCGCGGTGCGCTGCTGTTCGGCGATCAGTTCGGCGTCAATGTTGCGCCATTGCGTGTGGCGCCGCTCGAACTGCAGCCGCGCCGCCTGCGGCGTGATGCCGATAATGCGCGCGAGCGTCGCCGAGAACTCGGGCACGTGCTGGTACGACCACCGCTGCGCGCGCACCACGCGGGCCAGGAAGTCCTGCAGCACGGCGCGCTTGGTCGCCAGCGCCGCATCGGTGGCGGCAAGGTAGCTGAGGCCGGACCACAGCCCGCGCCCGCTGACCAGCACGCGCGCGTGGCCGCTGGTCTCGGCCATCGCGGTGTACGGCTCCCACGTCGCCCAGGCATCGACCGAACCGTTGCTCAAGGCGAGCTTGGTATCCGCGGGCGGCAGGAAGCGGATATTCGCGTCCTCCGGCCTGAGCCCGGCCGACTCCAGCGCCTTCAGCGTGACCAGGTGCCCGATCGAGCCGCGGTTGGTGCCGATGCTCTTGCCCTTGAGATCGGCCGCCTGCCGCAGCGGCGAATCGGGCCGCACCAGGATCGCGGTGCCGAACGGATCGGAGCGGTTGGCGCCGATCAGCTTGATCCGGGTGCCGGCTGCCAGCGCAAAGATTGCCGGACCGTCGCCGATCGGGCCGCTGTCGACGGCGCCGGCGTTCAACGCCTCCGCCAGCGGCGCCGCGGCGGGGAACTCGGTCCATTGGATGTCATAGGCCAGCCCTTCGAGCGCGTTGGCGGATTCGAGCAGCGCGCGCAGCCCGCCTTTCTGGTCGCCGGCTTTCAGCACGGGGCGCCCCTGCGCCTGCGCGTTGCCGCTGGCGAGTGTGGTGAAGGTAAGGATCGGGCCGGAGGCAAGGGCCGCCGTGGCGGCGGCGCCGTGGCGCAGGAACTGGCGTCGTGAAGCGGTCATGGCACTCGCTGGAAACGTGGGAACCCATGACCGTACGCGCGCGGCAGGCGAAATCCAACGAATAAAACCGGCATTCCATATGCGCCTCGGTGGCGGGGTGCGGAATGGCTGGCGCCGGAAAAAAAGGAGCCACGCTCCGACATCGGGGCGTGGCCCGGAATGCCGACCCTCCCTCTGGCCGGCGGGGGAATTTATTGTTCTGGCACCAGGACTGATTCCGCCTTCCCATGAAGGCGGCTCGCCCGGCCGATGCCAGGGCAGCGGGCGCGTTCTTGCGTATCTCTGTTTGCGTCACCATTGAACGCCATAGAGCCGGTGCGTCTCTGTGCGGCCCCTGACAGAGACGCGTTTCAAAACCGAGCTGCGCGGCCGCTCAGTGCGCCACCAGGTCGTGCAGAGCCGCGGTTTGCGCGTCCGCCGCCGCGTCACCCTTGCTGCGCGAACATCGCCACGATGATCCCGCCCATTTCATGCCGGCGCGCCGCCGACATCCGCGACGCAGTCGAGACGATGCTGATGGCCGCATCCGCGCCCATTGCCAGCGGCAAGGCGTAGCCCACGCCGGCCACGCCTTCTGCGCCGGCCAGCGCATAGCCCAGCTTGCGGCTGCGTTCGACGCCGCGCATCAGCTTGAGCAGGCTCAGGCCGCCGGCTTCGTACTCGGCGCGGTGGCGCTCGTAGTGGGCGCGGACGGCCTCGTTGTCCATCTTGGCCAGCAGCGCCATGCTGCCGGTGCCCTGGCCCAGCAGGCGCGAGGTGCCGGTCAGCATGTGGAAGCTCTTGATGCGATGGCTGCCTTCCTCCGTATGCAGGCAATGGCCGTGGTCGCCAATGCGCACGATCAGGAAGACCGCGTCGCCAGTCAGGCGGGCCAGCGCCTTCATCTTGCTGACGAGGGCGCTGTTCGGCGGCGGCCGGTTCATGGCGCGCAGCCCGAGCGCCATTGCGGCGGTGCCGAGGTGATAGCGCTTGCCGGCCGACTCGCGCTCGATATATGCGCCGGCTTCCAGGAAGCGCGCCATGCGATGCGCGGTGGTGCGGTCGATGCCGGCCAGCGCGGCCAGGTCGGGCAGCGCCAGGCCGGCGTCATGGTGTTCAGCCAGCAATTGCAAGAGGGTGAAGGCACGCGCCAGGCTCTGGACGCCGCCGGGGGCGGAGGATTTGGTGGGCATGGCTGGATGCGTCGGCGGAGCGTCGGAAGACACTCCCAGGATAGGAAGATTGTGCACATTATGCACAATCTGAGCGATTGCGGTTGTCGCGCGGGGCGCCGTGGTTTGCAATCCATCCATCACGGAACCACAGGCACCAGCCATGATCCCCATCGAATCCCGCATTGACACGTCCTCCGACGCCTTCGCCAGCCAGCGCGCCGGCATGCAGGCCCTGATCGACCGCCTGCACGGGCTGGAGCAGCGTGCCGTCGCCGCTTCCGAGCGCTCCCGGCCCACCTTCGCCAAGCGCGGCGCGCTGCTGCCGCGCGAGCGCGTCGGCCGCCTGCTCGACCCGGGCGCGCCTTTCCTGCCGCTGTCCACGCTGGCGGGCTTCGGCATGGACGATCCCGACCCGCAGACGTCGATTCCCGGCGGCTCGCTGGTGGCCGGCATCGGCTTCGTGTGCGGCGTGCGCTGCATGGTGCTCGCCACGGATTCCGGCATCGATGCCGGCGCCATGACCGAGGCCGGCAACATGAAGCTGGTGCGCTGCCAGGAAATCGCGCTGGAAAACCGGCTGCCCTTTATCCACCTGGTGGAATCGGCCGGCGCAAACCTGCGCAAGTACCGCGTCGACAAGTTCGTGCGCGGCGGCGCCATCTTCTACAACCTGGCGCGGCTGTCCGCGGCCGGCCTGCCGGTGATCACGGTGGTACACGGCTCGTCCACGGCCGGCGGTGCCTACATGCCCGGCCTGTCCGACTACGTGGTGATGGTGCGCAACCGCGCCCGCGCCTTCCTGGCCGGCCCGCCGCTGCTGAAGGCCGCCACCGGCGAGATCGCCACCGACGAGGAACTGGGCGGCGCCGACCTGCACGCCACCGCCACCGGGCTGGCCGAGTACCTGGCGGAGGATGACGAACACGCCATCGCCACCGCCCGCGACATCGTCGCCAGCCTGGACTGGCCCAAGGTGGAGCCCCAGCCGGCGCAGCCGGCCCGTGCGCCGCGGCTCGACGCGTCGGAACTGGACGGCGTCATGACACTGGACATGAAGCGCCCGGTCGACATGCGCGAGGTGATCGCGCGCATCGTTGACGATTCGGCGTGGCTGCCGTTCAAGCCCGACTACGGCCCGGGCACCGTGTGCGGCCATGCCCGCATCGAAGGCCATACCGTCGGCTTCATCACCAACAACGGTCCGATCGACCCGGCCGGGGCGACCAAGGCCGCGCAGTTCATCCAGCTGTGCAACCAGTCCGGCACGCCGATCGTCTTCCTGCAGAACACCACTGGCTTTATCGTCGGGCGCGCCTCGGAAGAGGCCGGCATGATCAAGCACGGCTCCAAGATGATCCAGGCGCTGTCCAACTCCAAAGTGCCGCAGATTACGCTGTACTGTGGCGCCTCGTTCGGCGCGGGCAACTTCGGCATGTGCGGGCGGGGCTTCAGGCCGCGCTTCTGCTTCTCGTGGCCGAACGCGCGCACGGCGGTGATGGGCGGCGAACAGGCCGCCATGACGCTGGAGATCGTGGCGCGCCAGCAGGCGGCGCGCAAGGGCAAGCCGGTCGACGAGGCGCAACTGGCCGGCCAGACCGCCGAGATCGTCGCCAACTTCGAGCGCCAGGCGAGCGCCTTCGTCACCAGCGGGCTGCTGCTGGACGACGGCGTGATTGATCCGCGCGACACGCGCGCCGTGCTGGCCTTTGTGCTGGCCACCGCGCGCGAGGCGGCGCTGCGCCAGCCGCATGCCATCCAGTTCGGCGTCGGGCGCTTCTGAGCGCCGCCGCCCCACAGACAAACAGAACGCAACGAAATCCAGGAGACCAGCATGCTTTACACCGAAGACCACCGCAACATCATGGACAGCATCCGCCGCTTCGTTTCGGCGGAGATCGATCCCTTCGTCGATGAATGGGAAGCCGCCGAGGTGTTCCCGGCGCACGAGCTGTTCAAGAAGATGGGCGGCCTCGGCTTCCTCGGCATCACCAAGCCGGTGGAGTACGGCGGCATGGGGCTCGACTTCTCCTACGCCGTCGCCGCCGCCGAGGCGCTCGGCTATGCGCGCGCACAAGGCGTCGGCATGGGCGTGGGCGTGCAGACCGACATGGCCACGCCGGCGCTGACCGCGTTCGGCTCGGAAGAACTCAAGCGCAACTACCTGGCACCTGCCATCACCGGCGACATGGTGTGCTCCATCGGCGTGTCCGAGGCGGGCGCCGGCTCCGACGTGGCCTCGCTCAAGACGCGCGCCGTGCGCAACGGCGACGACTATGTCATCTCAGGCTCCAAGATGTGGATCACCAACGGCACCCAGTCGGACTGGATCTGCCTGCTGTGCAACACCTCCGACGGTCCGGTCCACAAGAACAAATCGCTGATCGTGGTGCCGCTCAGGGAAGACGGCAAGCGCGTGCGCGGCGTGGAAGTGCAGAAGATCAGGAAGTTCGGCATGTGGTGCTCGGACACCGCGCAGATCTTCTTCGACGAAGTGCGCGTGCCGGTACGCAACCGCATTGGCGAGGAGGGCATGGGCTTCATCTACCAGATGAAGCAGTTCCAGGAAGAGCGGCTGAACGGCGCGGCGCGCCGGCTGGCCTGCACCGCGCTGATCGAGGAAACCGCCGAGTACCTGCGCCAGCGCGTCGCCTTCGGCAAGCCGCTGCTGGACAACCAGTTCATCCAGTTCAAGCTGGCCGAACTGAAGACCGAGATGGAGGCGCTGCGCGCGCTGGTCTACCTGGCCACCCAGACCTATATCGCAGGCGGCGACGTGGTCGAGCTGGCGTCGATGGCCAAGCTCAAGGCCGGGCGGCTGTCGCGCGAGGTGGCCGACTGGTGCATGCAGTTCCAGGGCGGCATGGGCTACACCTGGGACAACCATGCGTCGCGTGCGTACCGGGATTTCCGCCTGGGCTCGATCGGCGGCGGCGCGGACGAAGTGATGCTGCAGGTCATCGCCAAGCAGATGGGCCTGATGTCGCGCGAGTCCCGCGGCTGACAGGCAGGAACCGCCATGACCGTGCCAACGCAAACCGAACCCGTGATCGTGCGCCGCGCCGGCGGCGTGCTGTTCGCCACCCTCAATATCCCGGCCACGCGCAATGCGCTGGCGCCCGAGGTCGTCGCCGCGCTGGCCGGTGCGGTCGAGCAGGCCGAAGCCGACCCAGAGGTGCGCGCGCTGGTGCTGCGCGGCGCCGGCGGCATGTTCAGCGCCGGCGGCAACGTCGGCAACTTCCAGGCGCGGCTCGATGCCGATGCCAGCCGGGAAGATCCGGTCGCCACCCGCAACCGCCAGTTCGGCTATTTCATGCAGCGGCTGAGCGCGCTGCCGGTGCCGGTCATCGCCGCCGTGGACGGCGCCGCGATGGGCGGCGGCATGGGCCTGGCGTGCGCCGCCGACATCGTGCTGGCCACGCGGGACGCGCGCTTCGCGCTGTCTGAAACCACGCTGGGCATCATCGCCGCGCAGATCGCGCCGTTCGTGGTGCAGCGCATCGGCGCGGCCGCCACGCGCCGCCTGGGCCTCACCGGCGAACGCATCAGCGGCGAGGCCGCGGTGGCGATCGGGCTGGTCGACCAGCTGGCCGCCGACAGCGCCGAGCTGGACGCGCTGGTCGCCGAATGGCTGACGCGCATCGGCCGCTGCGGGCCCAATGCCAACCGCGTGTTCAAGACGCTGGTCAGCCGCTGCGGCCAGGAGCCGGCGGGGCCGCTGCTGGACGAAGCCTCGCGGCTGTTCGCCCAGTGCATGCGCAGCGAGGGTGCAGAAGGCGTCGCGGCCTTCCGCGAGAAGCGCGACGCGAACTGGACGGTGCGCTTCGATGCCGATGCCGTGCGCGGCGCCCAATCGGCGAGCTGACAACTCCGCCAGCCAATTCCCGGAAATTCACAGGATTCCCCCATGTCTGCAACCAGCCGACCCTTCCATACGCTGCTCGTCGCCAACCGCGGCGAGATCGCGGTGCGCATCATGCGCACCGCGCGCCGCCTCGGGCTGGCCACCGTGGCCGTCTACTCCGAGGCCGACCGCCACAGCCCGCACGTGGCCTTCGCGGACCGCGCGGTCTGCATCGGCGCCGCGGCGCCACGCGAGTCGTACCTGAACATCCCCGCCATCATCGAGGCCGCCCGTGCCAGCGGCGCCGACGCCATCCACCCCGGCTACGGCTTCCTGGCCGAGAACGCGGCCTTTGCCGAAGCCGTCGCGGCGGCGGGCCTTGTCTTTGTCGGCCCGCCTGCCGGGGCAATCCGCGCCATGGGCAACAAGGCCGAGGCCAAGCGCCTGATGCTGGCCGCCGACATGCCCTGCGTGCCGGGCTACCAGGGCGCGGCACAGGACGACGCCACGCTGCTGGCCGAAGCCGGTTCGATCGGTTTTCCGCTGATGGTAAAGGCCGCGGCGGGCGGCGGCGGGCGCGGCATGCGGCTGGTGCGGGAGGCAGCGGCGCTGCCCATCGCGCTGGCCAGCGCACGCTCCGAGGCCGCGGCCGCGTTCGGCTCCGACGAGCTGATCCTGGAGCGCGCCGTCATCGCGCCGCGCCACGTCGAAATCCAGGTCTTCGCCGATACGCACGGCCATGTCATCCATCTGGGCGAGCGCGACTGCTCGGTGCAGCGCCGCCACCAGAAGGTCATCGAAGAGGCCCCGTCGCCCGCCGTTGGCCCGGCGCTGCGCGCGCGCATGGGCGAGGCCGCGGTCCGCGCGGCAAAGTCGATCGGCTACGTCGGCGCCGGCACCATGGAGTTCCTGCTCGATGCCGACGGCAATTTCTACTTCATGGAGATGAACACGCGCCTGCAGGTCGAGCATGCGGTGACCGAAGCCATTACCGGTTTCGACCTGGTCGAATGGCAACTGCGCGTGGCCGCTGGTGAGCCGCTGCCGGTGACGCAGGAACAGGTGAAACTCAACGGCCATGCCATCGAGGTCCGTCTCACCGCCGAAGACGTGCCGGCCGGATTCCTGCCGCAGGGCGGCCCGCTGATGCGCTGGCGCCCGCCCGCCGCAGGCCGCGACGTGCGCGTCGACCATGCTCTGGAAGAGGGCGGCGCCATCCCGACGCACTACGACTCGATGGTGGCCAAGCTGGTCGCCCATGGCGCCGACCGCGAGGAAGCGCGCCGCAAGCTGCTGCGCGCGGTCGAAGACTGCGCGCTGCTGGGCGTGCCGAGCAACCAGGGGTTCCTTGCCGACTGCCTCGCGCATCCGGCCTTCGCGGGCAATGACGTGCACACCGGATTCGTCGATGCGCACATGCAGGGCGCGCTGCAGGCGCCGCAGCCGCCGCTGCACGTGATGGCCAGCGCCGCGCTGGCCGCGTCGGGGCTGCTTGGCGACAACGGCAAGCCGGCCACGCTCGCACGTGCCGCGGCCAGCGTGGTGCTGTACGCGGCCGGCACGGCGTGGGAAGCCACCTTGCGCGTCGCTGCCGAAGGCTGGCGCGTGATGCTGCGCCAGCGCGAAAGTGACCAACTGCCCGGCCAGCAGCCGGTCGCCTGCGCGCTGCGCGTGCTGCGCGCCGACGGCGACAGCGGCACGGCCCTGGTCGAGTGCGACGGCGTGGCCTATCCGCTGGTGTTCGCCGCCGACAAGCAGGTGCTGCACCTGTTCCAGGCCGGCCGCGCCTGGCAATTCCCGCTGCACGACCCGCGCCGCCGCCGCGATGCCGGTGAAGCCGACGGGGTCCTGCAGGCACCGCTGACGGCGCGTATCGTCGCGGTCCATGTGGCCGAGGGCGAGCGCGTGGAAGCCGGCCAGCCGCTGGTCGTGCTGGAAGCCATGAAGATGGAGCACACCATTGCCGCGCCGTTTGCCGGCGTGGTCGCTGAACTGCCCGCGCGCGCAGGCGGCCAGGCCAGCGCCGGTTCGCTGCTGGCGCGCGTCGATGCCGATGTTGCGGCGAAGGAGCCGGCATGAGCGAACTGACAAATACCGAAGCCGCGGAGGCACGCACCGGCAAGACCGTGCGCATCGGTGGCGCGTCCGGCTTCTGGGGCGATTCCGCTATCGCCACGCCGCAACTGCTGGCCGTTCCAGGCCTGCAGTACCTGGTCTACGACTACCTGGCCGAGACCACCATGTCGATCCTGGCGCGCGCCCGCGCCAGGGACCCGGCGCTGGGCTACGCCACCGATTTCGTGCAGGCGGCGATGGGGCCCAACCTTGCCGGGATCCTGCAGCGCGGCGTCCGGGTAGTTGCCAACGCCGGCGGGCTCAACCCGGAAGCCTGCCGCGACGCGCTGCTCAAGATCGCCGCGCAGCAGGGCCTGAAGCCGCGCATCGCCGTGGTCACCGGCGACGACGTGCAGCCCCGCTTTGCGCAATGGTGCGCCGACGGGCTGACCGACCTGGCCGGCGACGCCGTGCCGACCACCGAACCGTGGTCGGCCAACGCCTACACCGGCGCGCAGTGCATTGCCCGCGCGCTGGCGCTGGGCGCCGACATCGTCATCGCCGGCCGTTGCGTCGACAGCGCCGTGGTGGTCGGGGTGCTGGCGCACGAATTCGGCTGGGACTGGACCGACTGGGACCGCCTTGCCGCCGGCACGCTCGCGGGCCATGTGATCGAATGCGGCGCGCAGGCCACCGGCGGATTGTTTACCGACTGGGAGCGCGTGCCCGGCTGGGATCGGATGGGTTACCCGGTGATCGACTGCGCGCACGACGGCAGCTTCATGCTGAGCAAGCCGGAAGGCACCGGCGGGCTGGTCGACCCCGCCGCGGTCGCCGAGCAGGTGCTGTACGAGGTGGGCGACCCCGCCAACTACCTGATGCCGGACGTGACCTGCGACTTCCGCATGGTCCGCACCAAGCTGGTCGAACCCGGCCGCGTGCGCGTGGATGGCGCACGCGGCCGGGCGCCCGGCACCCACTACAAGGGCAACGCCACCTGGCAGGACGGCTTCCAGATCAGCCTGATGATGGCAATCCGCGGCATCGACGCCCCGGCCAAGGCCCGCCGCACCGCCGACGCGCTGCTGGCGCGCACCCGCGCCATGCTGGCCGAACGCGGCATGCCTGACTACACCGAGACTGTGGTGGAGTTGCTGGGCTGTGAATCGCAATACGGCGCCCATGCGCGGGAGCTGCCAACGCGCGAGGTGGTGCTGCGCATCGGCGCGCGCCACCCGCTGGCGCGGGGCCTGAGCTTCCTGCAGCGCGAATGCTCGTCGGCGGGAACGTCGATGGCGGCCGGCACGCGCTCGTCCTTTGCCGGGCGTGTCGATATCCAGCCGGTGGTGAAAGTGTTTTCGTTCCTCGTGCCCAAGGCGGACGTGCCGATGCGGGTGGAATTCGAGGGGGGCGTGATCATGCTGCCCGATGCTGCAACCAGCGCCGCACCGGAGGCGCCCGCCGTGGTTAGCGGCCCGGCACTGTCGCCGGTACCCGACGAGCCGCGCGTGCGACTGCCGCTGGTCGCGCTGGCCTACGCCCGCAGCGGCGACAAGGGCGACGACGAGAACATCGGCGTGATTGCGCGCAAGCCGGAATACCTGGCGTTGCTGCGTGAACAACTGACGCCGCAGGCCGTGCGCGCGTACTTTGCCCACCTGGTGGAGGGCGAGGTCGAGCGCTTCGACGTGCCCGGCCTGCATGCGCTGAACTTCCTGATGCATGGCGCGCTGGGCGGCGGCGGCGTGGCCAGCCTGCGCTCCGACCCGCTGGGCAAGAGCTACGCGCAGATGCTGCTCGATTTCCCGCTTTCCGTACCGCGCAGCTGGGCATAGACCCGGCCACCCCTGACAAGGAGGAGACACATGACCCGATCCAAGCGCAACGCGCACGTACGCCGCCTGCTGACGCTGAGCCTGCTCGCCGGCAGCCTTGCCGGCGCCATTCCGGCACTGGCGCAGGGCGACGCCTATCCGAACCGGCCGGTCCGCGTGGTGGTGCCGTATACGCCCGGCGGCGTGTCCGACGCCGTGACGCGGCTGGTCATGCAGAAGCTGTCCGAGCGCATCGGCCAGCCGGTGGTGGTGGAAAACCGTGGCGGCGCCAACGGCATGATCGGCTCGGAGAACGTCGCCAGATCCGCGCCGGACGGCTACTCGCTGCTGGTCGTGGTCGCCGCCCACGCCATCAACCCGAGCCTGTACGCCAGGATGAGCTATGACCCGGTCAAGGACCTGACCGGCGTCAGCATGATCGGCCGGATCCCGCTGCTGCTGGTCGGCAGCGCGCAACTGCCGCCGACCAGCGTCAGGGAGCTGGTGGGCTGGGGCAAGGCGAACCCGGACAAGATGACCTTTGCGTCTAGTGGCACCGGCTCCGGCGCGCACCTGGCGGGCGAGTTGTTCGCGCAGGCGGTCGGCATGAAGATGACGCACGTGCCATACAAGGGCATCTCGCCGGCGTTGCCCGACCTGTTCTCAGGGCAGGTTGCGGTGATCTTCGATTCGGTGCAGACCATGATGCCGCAGGTGAAGGCAGGCAAGGTGCGCGCGCTGGCGATCACCAGCCCGACGCGCTGGCCGGCCGCGCCGGAGGTGCCGACCATGGCCGAAGCCGGCTTCCCGGCGGTGACGGCGGGCAGCTGGATCGGCCTGCTGGCGCCGGCGAAGACGCCGCCGGCGGTGCTGGCGAAGCTGTCGGCCGACATGGACGCCGTGCTGCACCAGCCCGACGTGCGCGCGCGGCTGATCGACTATGGCATCGATCCGGTCGGCGGCAAGCCCGATCAGTTCCAGGCCTTTATCAGGACGGAAGCGGTGCGCTGGGGCGAGGTGGTGAGGAAGAGCGGTGTGAAGCTGGAATAAGCAGGACTTGCCCGGGGAAAGCGCCCGCAGCGGAAGCCGCGGGCGCTTGGCGCTTACAGCCCCAGTTGCTTTGCCGCCAGGTCCTTCATGATTTCCTCGGCGCCGCCGCCGATCATCATCACCTTGACTTCGCGATACAGCCGCTCTACGCGGCTGCCGCGCATATAGCCCATCCCCCCCAGCAATTGCACCGCGCGGTCCGCGCAGAACTGGAAGGTCCGCGTGGCCATGTTCTTGGCCATCGCGATCTGCGCCACCGGTGCGGCGCCGTCGTCCAGGCGCGCGGCCAGGTCGTCGAGCAGGGTGCGCGTGGATTCGATGCGCGTAGCCATGTCGACCAGCTGGTGGCGCACCACCTGGTGGTCGGCCAGCCGCTTGCCGAAGGTATGGCGCTCGCGTGCCCACGCCAGCGCGTCGTGGAAGCACACCTGGGCATAGCCGCAGGCCGCCGCCGCCAGCGCCAGGCGCTCGTGGTTGAAGTTGCGGGTGATCGCGGCAAAGCCCCTGCCTTCCTCGCCGACCAGGTTTGCCACCGGCACGCGGCAGTCCTCGAAGAACAGTTGCGCGGTGTCGGACGCCCACCAGCCCATTTTCTTCAGCGGCGTGCGGCTCAGGCCCGGCGTGTCCCCCTCGATCAGCAGCAGCGAGACACCGCTTGTGCCCGGGCCGCCGGTGCGCACGGCCACGGTGAAGTAGTCGGCGCGCATGCCGGAGGTGATATAGAGCTTGGTACCGTTGACGACGTAGTGATCGCCTTCGCGGCGCGCGCTGGTCGACAGCCGGGCCACGTCGGAGCCGGCGTCGGGCTCGGTGATCGCCAGCGCAGAGATCTTCTCGCCCGACAGGATCTGCGGCAGCACGCGCGCCTTCAGCGCCTCGCTGCCCACCGCGGCGATCGGCGGCGCGCCGATGGTGTGCGAGAACAGCCCCGAGGCGATCCCGCCCGAGCCGCCCCAGGCGCGCTCCTCGAATAGGATCATGCGGTAGAAGGCGTCGCATGGCGCGCCGCCGTACTCCTCGGGAAAACCGGGCGCCAGCAGGCCGGCTTGCGCCGCCTTGCGGTACAGCTCGCGCGGGAAGCTGCCGGCTTCGTCCCAGGCCTCGGCGTTGGGCGCGACTTCCTTTTCGAAGAAGCGCCGCACGCTGGCGCGGAACGCTTCATGGTCCGCGCTGTAGTAGCGCGGGTTGGGCGGTTGCAGGGTCATGGTGTTCGCTTACTCGTTGGACGGCGTCAGGCATTGCGGCAGCGTGTAGAGCGGGAAGCCGTTGTATGGCTGCGAGCGCTGGTGCTGTGGCTGCGGCCAGGTGTGCTTGGCATTGGGCACGCCGCCGTCGACGCGCAGGGTCGAGCCGGTAATGAAGGCCGCCGCCGGAGACAGCAGGAACACCACCGCCGCGGAAACCTCGGCCTCGGTGCCCAGGCGCTGCAACGGCACCTTGCGGGCCAGCTGGCGGATCTTGGCCTGGAATTCGGATGGATAGGTGTCAAAGCCGCTGGAGGCGATCCAGCCCGGCGCCACGGCGTTGACGCGCACGCCTGCGGCGGCCCATTCGCACGCCGCCGTCTCGGTGAACGACAGCATGCCGGCACGCGCCGCGCCGGAATGGCCCATGCCCGGCATGCCGTTCCACATGTCGGCGATGATGTTGACGATGGCGCCACCGTTGGCTTCCATCCATTGCGTGAAGCATTCGCGCGCCACCAGGAAGCCGCCGGTCAGGTTGTTGCGCACCACCGCTTCCCAGCCCTTCAGGCTGATGTCGCGCAGTGGCGACGGGAACTGCCCCCCGGCGTTGTTGAAGATGCCATCGATGCTGCCGTGAGCCGCCAGCACCGCGGCCACGGTCTCGCGCACCTGCGCCTCGTCGCGGATGTCGCAGCTGTGCAGCGTCAGCCGGTCTGCGGCGTCTGGCTCGGCGTCGATGATTTCCTCGCGGACCTGTTCCAGCTTTTCCAGCTTGCGGCCGGCCAGCGCCACGCGCGCGCCCAGGCTGGCCAGTTCATGCGCGGTGCAGCGGCCAATGCCGCTGCCGGCGCCAGTGACCAGCACGGTACGGCCGGCGAACAGGCCGGTGTGGAAGACGGATCGATATTGCATGCGGGCTCCGAAATCAGGCGTCAGGGGTTGGCAGTCAGGCCCAGGCGCTTGACCAGCTTGCCCTGGCTTTCATAGCGCTGGCGCGCGAAGGCGGCGTAGTCGGCGCTGTTCAGGTAGGCGTTCTCCTGGTCGAGCCGCTCCAGCAGCTTCTGCATCGCCGGCTCGTTGAGCGCCTTGCGGAAGGCGTCGTGCAGCAGCTGCACGGCCTGCGCGTCCATGTCGCGCGGGCCGGCGATGCCGAAGGGCGAGGTGGACACGATGTCGATGCCGACATCGCGCAGCGTCGGCACGCGCGGCCAGCGGCGCGAGTGTTCGGCCGTCCAGAGCACCAGCCAGCGCGCCCTGGCGCTGTCGACATAGGGGCCGATGCCGCCGGCCGTGACGCCCAGGTCGATATGCCCGCCCATCAGCGCGGCGATGATCTCGGACTCGCCTTTGTAGGGCACATGGTTGAACTGGACGCCGAGCTTCTGCCCGATCTCTTCCATGGTCACGTGCATGGTGCCGTTGGTGCCGGTGCTGCCGTAGCTGATCTTGCCCGGACGGCGCCGCGCATCGTCAATCATTTCCTGCCACGATTTCCACGGCGCGTCGGCGCGCGCCGCCACGCCCAGCGTGTAACCGGTCAGGTGGATCACATAGGTGAAATCGCGCAGCGGGTCGTATTGCGTCTTTTGCAGGTGCGGCAGCCGGAACACCGGCTCCGGGATCACCGTCAGGGTGTAGCCGTCGGGTTTGGCGCGCGCGACCACGTTGGCGCCCAGCACGCCGGCTGCGCCGGGCTTGTTCTCCACGACGACCGGCTGGCCCAGCGTCTTGCCGGCGCTGTCGGCCAGCGTGCGCACCAGCGTATCGGTGGCGCCGCCGGCCGCGAACGGCACGATCAGCGTGACCGGCCGCGCGGGGAAATCAGCCGCCCGCGCGGCGCCGGAGGTCAGCATACCCAGCGTGCCCAGCGTGCCCAGCGGCGCCAGCGCGCCCAGGCCCAGCAGCCCCAGCGTGTCGCGGCGGCGGGTGTCGATGGTGTCGTCTCTCATTGCCGCTCTCCGTCGTGGTTCGGTTGCTGCGTCAGCACCAGCGCGTCAAGCGCGACCGCGCCGCGGCCAGCCTCGCGCACCAGCAGGGGGTTCACTTCCAGTTCAGCGAGCGAGTCGCCGAGCGCCATTGCGGCGTCGGAAAGCGCGGCGATGGCGTCCGCGGCCGCGTCGATATCGGCTGGGGGCTTGCCGCGGAAGCCGGTCATCAGCCGGTAGCCGCGCAGGCTGGCAAGCATCTCGCGGGCCATGGCGCGGTCTACCGGCAGCAAGCGGTGCGCGACGTCGTGGAAGACTTCGGTAAAGATCCCGCCCAGGCCGACCGTCATGGCCGGGCCGAACACCGGGTCGCGCGTCACGCCGACGATCAGCTCGCAGACGCCGCTGGCCATCTGCTGCACCAGCACGCCGCGCTGGCGTGCCTGCGGCCTGGCGTGCGCCGCGGCGGCGACCACTTCGGCGGCGGCGTCCTGCACCTGCTGCGCGTCGCGCAGTCCCAGTTGCACGCCGCCGACTTCGGTCTTGTGGGCGATGTCGGGGCTGAGCACCTTGACCGCCACCGGGAAGCCGAGGCTCTCGGCGGCGCGCGCGGCATCGGCGGGAGTGGCTGCGACCGCTTCCAAGCCTGTCGGCACGCCGAAGCCGGCCAGCCAGTGCTTGGCCTGGTACTCGTCCATGGCGGCGCCGGGCGCGTCGCTGGCCGGCGCGTGGCCGGCGGCCTGCGCACGCAACGCCATCCAATGCGCGGTCGGGGCCCGCGTGCCCAGCCAACCGACGTACGTGCCCAGGGCCTTGGCCGCACGCGCCACATCCGGGAACAGCGCCACGCCGGCCGCGGCCAGCCGGGCGCGGCTGGCCGGCTCGCCGGTGGTGGCGACGACGATCAGCCGGCCGGTCTTGCCCGCCACGTCGATCAGTTCGTCCGCCACGCGGTCGAGCAGGTAGGCGGTCGCGTACAGGAAGATCACGTCGACGCCGTCGACCGCCGCCAGGTTGTCGAGCACGGCATAGGCAAGGCCGCTGCGGTTGAACAGCTGGCCGGTCAGGTCGACCGGATTCGCCGCCGAGCCGATCTCCGGTACGGCGGCCTGCAGGCGCTGCTGCACCGGCTCGGCCAGGCACGGCACGTCCAGTCCGGCGGCACTGAGCAGGTCGGCGGACAGCGCACCCATCGCACCCGACACCGACGCCACCACCACGCGGCGGCCCGCGCTGCGCTGGCGGAAGCCCGACAGGTAGGCCAGGTCGGTCAGGTGGGTGGGATCGGTCGCCTGCATCGCGCCGACCTGGGCGAAGGCGGCGCGGTAGATGGCCTGGTTGCCGGCCAGCACGGCCGTGTGCGACTGCGTGGCCGCCGAACCGGCCTCGCTTTCGCCGGCCTTGAGCACGACCAGTGGCTTGTCCGCCGCGCGCAGCCGCGCCGCGGCGTCGATAAAGCGCGGGCCGCTGCGCAGGCCCTCCACGTAGCCGACCACGGCGCCGGTCCGGGCGTCGTCGGCCAGGTAGTCGAGGTAGTCGGCGTAGTCCAGGCAGGCTTCGTTGCCGGTATTGATGAACTGGTGGAAGCCCACGTCCATCTGCCGGCCGGTGGCATAGACGATGGCGCAGACATTGCCGCTCTGCGTCAGCAGGCTGACGGCGCCGGGGCCGTCCTGCGGCGGGTAGGCGCGGAAGGTGGTGGCAAAGGCGGTGATGGCGCGCGTGGTCAGGTTGGCCAGCCCCATGCAGTTGGGCCCGGCGATGGCCATGCCGCTTTCGCGCGCGAAGGCGGCCAGCGCGGCCTGGCGCGCGACACCGGCCTCTCCGGCCTCGGCAAAACCCGACGCATAGAGGATGGCGGCCCGGATGCCGCGGACATGGCAGCGCTGCAGCTGCGGGAGCACTTCGTCGGCGCCAAGCGCCAGCACCGCCACGTCCGGCACCGCCGGCAGGGACTCTACATCGGGATAGCAGGCCAGCCCGGCGATCTCCGCATAGCGCGGATTGACCGGATAAACCTGCCCCTGGTAGCCGAGGCGCTGCAGGTGGTCCAGCGCCACGCCGCCGATGCGGCTGGTATCGCGCGAGGCGCCGATGATGGCGATCGAGGCGGGCTCAAGCAGCTGCGCCAGTGCGGTGCGATCGGCGCGTACCGGTGGCCGCGCCGTGTTGGGAATAGGCATCTTTGTCTCCATCCTTCCTCTGCCGGAAGGGTGACCCGATTCAAGCGTATCGGGTCCGCGGGGACAAGGGCGCCGGCGTCAGTTGTGCACATTATGCACAGCCGACGGGCTGGGGGCTTCGGCTTCGGCTTGCGGTGCGGCGGCGACTTCGTCGAAAAACCGGACTGCGTTCTTTCATGCCGGCAGGGGCAACATCGGCCTTCTCACGCGCGCTGACGACGAGGCTTACGGACCGCGCCGGGCATTCATGGAATGCGTCCGCCTGGCGGGCGAACCGTCAGGCGACCACGCGGTCGGCCTGATGCCCTTGGGCTCCCGTTCGAACAATGGGACGCCGAGGTCGTCCTCCAGTTCAGCCAGCCACTTCGACAGGGCGGACTGGGTCATGTCGAGGTTCGCTGCGGTCCGGCTCAGGTTCCGGATGCGGTGCAGTTCGACAAGGACGTGCAGTTGCCGGATGCGCAATCGCTGTGTCCATCGCATAGTTTTCGCTACCCCCTTACACAATGCGTCAAAGTTGTTGTAGAATCCGCGCTTCGCTGAAAACGCGATGAATTCCCCGATAGCTCAGTCGGTAGAGCGACGGACTGTTAATCCGCAGGTCCCTGGTTCGAGCCCAGGTCGGGGAGCCAAAGTACGCGGGAGTAGCTCAGTTGGTAGAGCGCAACCTTGCCAAGGTTGAGGTCGCGAGTTCGAGACTCGTCTCCCGCTCCAAATCCTTCCGGTTTTCGCCGGAGCGTGTATGCCCATGTGGCTCAGTGGTAGAGCACTCCCTTGGTAAGGGAGAGGTCGGCAGTTCGATCCTGCCCATGGGCACCACCCCCTCTTGTTTCCCCTTCTGTTTTTCCCTTTCGTTGCGCACGGCGCCGCGGCTAGCCGCCCTGGTCCTTGGGCCAGAACGTGATGTTGATGTTAGAGGGCGCGACACCGTTCTCGTCGCGCGGCAGCGGGTCCGAGCGCGCAACGGCGCGCAGCACGGCGTTGTCCCAGCCGGCGTTGCCGCTTGACTTGGCCAGCCGCGTCGACAGCACCGACCCGTCCGGCGCCATATGCACCGCCACCACCGCCGCCGGATTGCCGGGGACATCCTCGTTGAAGATGATGTTTGGCTTGACCCGCTGCCGGACCCGCTCGGCATAGCCGGACGAAGGCCGTGCGGACGTGCCCGAACCCGTTCCCGCGTTGGCGTGGCCTGCCTGGGCCTGCAGGCGCGCGAGTTCGCCCTGGCGCCGCGTGCTGTCGGCCTGGCGTTGTTCTTCCTGTGCCTTGCGTTGTGCCTCCTTGCGGGCCGCATCGGCGCGGGCCTGATTTTCACGCTGGCGTGCCTGCTGGGCGTCGTCGCGGGCGGCACGTTCGGCCTTGCGCTGCTTTTCCTGCAGGGAGATATCGGCGTCTTCCTCGACCGGCTTTGGCGTCGGCGCCGGCTTGACCGCGGGCGGGGGCATGACGATTTCGGGCACGGCTTCCCACAATTCGGCTGTCACACCCTCGGGCACTGCGTTGCGCCAGCGCACGCCGTAGTAGAGCAGGGCACCCAGCAACAGGTGCATCAGCAGGGCCAGCACGAAGCAGCGCGTGGTGCCCCGTTCCGGCACCGGCTGGTAGGGATAAGCGACAGCTTGCATGGCGGTTGCTGCGGCGGGATCCGGGCCGCTTTTTCCAAGAGGCAACTTCATTCTATGAAGTGCGGCCTGCCGAACCAAGGTAGAGGGAACAGCATCTTCACCAGACAGACTGCATTTTGGGTGGCGAATTCGCCGCTTTTCTGGTGTTTGACTTTTTAAGACGACTGGTCATATTATTCATCCCATGGCCCGCACCGCAGACAAGACCGACATCCCGAACCGCCTGACCAAGGCGGGGCGCGAACTGTTTTCGCGCCATGGCTACAACGCCACCGGCATCCAGCAGATCACCGACCATGCCGGCGTGCCGAAAGGGTCGTTCTACAACCATTTCGACAGCAAGGAAGCGTTCGCCGCGGCGATCATCGCGCAGTACGCGGCGTACCTGCAGCGGTCGTGGGAAGCCATGATGGAAGCGGCACCCCCGCAGCCGATGGCGGCAATCCGCTATGTGTTCGACCAGATGGTTGCCCACCATGAATCCAGGACGGAGCGGGCCGGCTGCCTGGTCGGCAACTTCGCGGCGGAGATCGCCTCGTCGAGCGAGACCTGCCGTGCCGCGCTGCAGGCCGCGCAACTGGCCTGGCGCGAGCGCCTGGCCGGGATGATTGCCGAAGCCCAGGCGGACGGCGCCATCCGCACGGATATCGCGGCCGCCGAACTGTCCGGCCTGGCCTGGGATACCTGGGAAGGCGCCTTGCTGCGCATGAAGCTCGAACGCTCGGTCGAGCCGCTGCGCCGCAGCGTCGACCTGATGTTCAACCACCTGTTCCAGCCGGCCGCTGCTGCTGATGCTGCTGCGGCCGGCCATTCACCAACCTCGGAGTAAGCGATTCATGGGTGCACAGAACGAAGCCTTTCTCGCAGATGCGCTGTTCCAGCCGGCCAGGCTGGGCAAGCTCGAACTCGCCAACCGCATGGCCATGGCACCGCTCACGCGCAGCCGCGCCGACGACGACCTGGTGCCGACCGACATGGTGGTCGAGTACTACAGCCAGCGCGCCAGCGTGGGCCTGATCATCGCCGAGGCCACGCAGGTCTCGACCACGGCCCAGGGCTACACCAATACGCCGGGCGTCTACACGCCCGAGCAGATTGCAGCGTGGAAGCAGGTGACCGACGCGGTGCACGCGAAGGGCGGCAGGATCTTCCTGCAGATCTGGCACACCGGACGCATGTCGCACACGCATTTCCAGCCGGACAACCAGGCGCCGGTGGCACCGTCGGCCATCGCGGCCAATGCCAAGACCTTTATCAATGGCCAGGGCTACGTCGAATGCTCGTTGCCCCGCGCGCTGGAGGCGAGCGAGATCGCCGGCATCGTCGATGACTTCCGCACCGCCGCGGCCAACGCCGTCCGTGCCGGCTTCGACGGCGTGGAAGTCCATGGCGCCCACGGCTACCTGCTCGACGCCTTCCTGCGCGACGGCACCAACAAGCGCACCGACGCCTATGGCGGCAGCATCGAAAACCGCGCGCGCTTCCTGCTCGAAGTCATGGCCGCGGTGATCGCGGAGATCGGTGCCGAACGCGTCGGCGTGCGCCTGGCGCCGGTGTCGCCGGTCAACGACGCGCTGGAAAGCAACCCGCAGCCGCTGTTCGAGCATGTCGTGCGCGAACTGGAAAAGCTGCACCCGGTGTATATCCACGTCGTGGAAGGCCACACCGGCGGCCCGCGCGACAACGTGCCGTTCGACTACGAAGCGCTGCACCGCCTGTACAGCGGCGTGTGGATGGTCAACAACGGCTATTCGAAGGAGATGGCCGAGGAGGCCATCCGCAGCGGCCGCGCCGACATGGTGTCGTTCGGCCGCAAGATGATCACCAACCCCGACCTGCCGCGCCGCTTCCGCGAGAACCAGCCGCTGAACAAGCCGTTCGAGGACGCTTCGCTCTATGGCGGAAGCGGCCCGCATGGCTACGTCGACTATCCGGCGCTGGCCTGATCCGGCCCGGGGCGTAATGATCCCCGGTGCATCGCCAGCGCACGCTCGATGCACCGGAGTACCTCGGTATCGTCAAACGGCTTGCTGAGGAAGCAGGCCGCCCCCACGGCCTGCGCGCGCCGCGCAAGGTCCTGCAGGTCGTACGCCGTCATGAAGATGACCGGCATGCGCAACCCGCGCCCACGCAGCGCTTCGCACAGTGCGAAGCCATTCATGCCGGGCATCTGCACATCCGTGATCACGCAGTCGATGCAGTCGATCGATGACGACTGCAGCAGCGCCGGCCCACCCGCGTACAACTCCACCGCCATGTCGAAGGCGCGCACCAGCCCGCCCATTGCATGCCGCACGGCAGCGTCGTCGTCGACGATGGCAATGACCGGGATGGCATTCACACGGATTCCCTGAGGCAGGCGCGTGACAACAAGAGCATGGGAATCAGTGGCGCGCCGCAGGAGCCGGCGGCAATCCGACGCCCAGCAGGTGCCGCACGCGCGGCGGCTTGTCGCCGACATGGAAGCGCGTCACCTCGCGCTGCAGGTCGGCATCGGCGTGGGGCACGCGCTCGTGCTGGCGCAAATGCTCGGCCCATGATTCGACCAGGAACCACTCCGTCAGCAACTCCGGGTCGGCCGGGTCTTCCATCACGCCCCAGTCGAAGGCCCCGTCGCGCAGCCGTTCTTCGGAAAGCTGGTGCACCGCGCGCAGGAAGGCGTCGCGGTCGGGCGCACGCACGCAGTATTCGATCAGGATCATGACCGGGCCGCGGTCATGCGCGATAGCCGCGGCGCCTTCGGGTTCGGGCCAGTGCCGTGCCGGTCCCAGGTCATCTTCGCCGCGGGGCAGGCGCAGCCGGTGCAGCAGCAGCGCTGCCACCAGCATGCCTGCCGCGGCCACCAGCAGCCCGCCGGGCGTCCCCAGTGCCTGCGCGACAAGGCCCCACACCAGGCTGCCCGCCGCCATCGCGCCGTTGAACACCATCTGGTAGACCGCCAGCGCGCGCCCGCGCACCCAGTTGGGCAGGATCGCCTGCGCCACGCCGCCCAAAGTCGTCAGCGCGATGATCCATGCCGCACCCAGGAACAGCAGCAGCAACAGCGCGATCCAGACCGGCGGCGCCACGCATAGCCCGGCCATCACCACCGCGGTCGCGCAGGCAGAGAGCAACATCAGCCCGTCCGCGTCCAGGCGCCGCTGCAGCCGCGGCATGACCAGTGCACCGAGGATCGCGCCCAGCCCGACCGCGCCCAGCAGCACGCCATAGAGGCTGGCGCCGCCTTTCAGCAGTTGCCTGGCCACCAGCGGCAACAGCGCCCAGATGCTGCTGCCAAAGGCAAAGTGCACTGCGGCCCGCGCCAGCACGACATGCAGCTTGCTGTGGGCGCGGGTAAAGCGCAGCCCGGCGCGGAACGCACCGAGGAAATGCTCGCGCAGCGGGTCGGCGGCGCGTGCCGGGCGTTTCCACCACAGCAGCGCGGCGACCACGAAGACATAGCTGAGCAGGTCCATGCCATAGGTAACGGCCGCGCCGAACGCCGCCAGCAGCAGGCCGCCCGCGGCCGGGCCGATCGCGCGGGCGATGTTGACACCCAGCGCATTGAGCGCAACCGCGCGCTTGAGTTCCTGCTGCGGCACCAGTTCGGGCACGATCGACTGCCAGGTCGGCCCCATCAGCGCCGCACCGATGCCGCCAAGGAACGCCATGGCGATCAGGATCTCGATCGTCAGCGCATTGCGCCAGGCCAGCATCATCAGCGTGCCGCTGACCAGCGCCAGCCCGACCTGGATCGCGATCAGGAAGCGGCGCCGGTCGAGGATGTCGGACAGCACGCCGGCCGGGATCGCCAGCAGGAACACCGGCAGCGTTGCCGCGGCCTGGATCGTCGCGACCGCGGCCGGCGACGACGACAGGTCGGTGACCAGCCAGGCGCTGGCCACGTCGCGCATAAAGCTGCCGACGTTGCCGAGGATGGTCGCCGCCCACAGCACGGCAAACGTGGCCTGCGCCAGCGGCGCGAAGGTGCCGCCATCGGCGGGGCGGGAAGGGGAGTGCGTTGCTTGCTCTGCCATCTTGGTCAGCCGTGCCGGGTTGCGCGCTCGCGCAGGTCGTGCCAGGCCACCAGCAGGAAGCCGCCGGCCAGGCCCAGGTGTTCGAAGAACGCGTTGGTCATCATGAAGCGGGCTTCTGGCGGCGCTTCCCAGAAGCGGTTTGCGATGAAGGTCGCGCCGGCCGTGAACGCCGCCAGCGCCAGCGCGCCCAGCCAGCGCCGCCAGCCCAGCAGGATCATGGCGCACGCGCCCAGCTCGAGCACGATGGTGGCGATTGCCAGCGGCACCGGCGGGTTCAGCCCGAAGTGCCGCATCTCGGCCACCGCGCCGGGAAAGTCGGCCAGCTTGAACAGGCCGCCCTGCAGGTAGGCCGCGCACAGCAGCAGCAGGCCTACCCAGCGCAGCCAGCGCAGCCAGCGCATCCAGCGCGGCAGCCCGGCGGCACTGGCTGGCACCAGGGGAAGGGAAGTCATCGGTTCAGGCATGGCCGGTCTCGGTTGGCTGCGGTCGGCAGCAGGTCAGAACGCCCAGCAGGAACAGCCCAGCGCGCCCCAGAACGTGCTCTCGTCCGAGGTCGGCACGCCCGAGGTCCAGGCTTTGGCATGCGCGTGGCCGTGGACACCGCACGAACTCGCGCACCCGCACGCCGTGTTCAGCGCCAGCTTGCGCGCTTCCGGCCGCGGCTGGTAGCCGCCGACGTGCCGCACCGGCGACCAGTCCGGCATGGCGGGAGGCAGCGCGGGCGACAGCTTGCTGAAGTCCGAATCGCCATAGACCACCTTGCCGCCGAGGATGGTCAGCACCGAGGTGATGTCCTGGATCTCGTCGCCGGGCACGCTGAAGTAGTCAGAGGACAGCACCGCCAGGTCGGCGAGCTGGCCGGCCTTGATCTGGCCCTTCTTGCCGACTTCCGAGGAGAACCACGTGTTCGCCTCGGTCCACAGCCGCAGCGCGGTCTCGCGGTCGAGCAGGTTGGCCTGCGGGTACATCGCCATGCCGCCCACGGTCTTGCCGGTGGTGAGCCAGTACAGCGAAACCCACGGGTTGTACGAGGCCACGCGCGTGGCATCGGTGCCGGCGCCGACCTTGACGCCTTTTTCCAGCATCTTCTTCACCGGCGGCGTGGCCTCGGCGGCGCGTGCGCCGTAGCGCTCGACAAAGTACTCGCCCTGGTAGGCCATGCGGTGCTGCACGGCGATGCCGCCGCCGAGCGCGGCGATGCGGTCGATATTGCGGTCGGAGATGGTCTCGGCGTGGTCGAAGAACCAGTTCAGGCCGTCGAAGGGAATGTCCTTGGCCACCTTCTCATAGACATCGAGCGCGCGGGAGATGGTCTGGTCATAGGTGGCATGCAGCCGCCACGGCCAGCGCTTCTCCGCCAGCAGGCGGATCACGGGCTCCAGGTCAGCTTCCATCGACGGCGCCATGTCGGGGCGCTCGACGCGGAAGTCCTCGAAGTCGGCCGCGGTGTAGACCAGCATCTCGCCCGCGCCGTTGTGGCGGTAGAGGTCGTCGCCCTGGCCCGGCTTGACCTTGGCGGTCCAGGTCTTGAAGTCGTTCAGTTCTTCCCTGGGCTTCTGCGTGAACAGGTTGTACGCCAGCCGCACCGTCAGCTGCCCGTCCTTGTGCAGCTCCTCGATGATGCTGTAGTCCTCGGGATAGTTCTGGTATCCGCCGCCCGCATCGATCACGCCGGTCACGCCGAGCCGGTTGACCTCGCGCATGAAATGGCGCGTCGAGTTCTTCTGGTACTCGGGCGGCAGCTTGGGGCCCTTGGCCAGCGTCGCATACAGGATGGTGGCGTTCGGCTTGGCCAGCAGCAGCCCGATGGGGTTGCCGCGCGCATCGCGCACGATCTCGCCGCCCGGCGGGTTGGGCGTGTCTTTGGTATAGCCTACCGCGCGCAGCGCCGCGCCGTTGAGGATGGCGCGGTCGTACAGGTGCAGGATGAACACCGGGGTATCGGGCGCCACCGCGTTCAGTTCGTCGATGGTCGGCAGCCGCTTCTCGGCGAACTGGTGCTCGGTAAAGCCGCCGACCACGCGCACCCACTGCGGTGCCGGCGTGCGCGCGACCTGGTCCTTCAGCATGCGCATGGCGTCAGCCAGCGAGCGCACGCCGTCCCAGCGCAGCTCCATGTTGTAGTTCAGGCCGCCGCGGATGATGTGCATGTGGCTGTCGATCAGCCCGGGGATGGCCCGCCGGCCGTTCAGGTCCACCACCTGCGTCTGCGCGCCGGCCAGCTTCATCACGTCCTGGCGCGTGCCGACGGCCACGAAGCGCCCGTCGCGGACGGCCACGGCGTCCGCCTGCGGGTTGGACTTGTCGAGCGTGGTGAACTTGCCGTTGACGAGGATGAGGCTGGGTGCGGTGCCGGGCTGCATGCCGAAGATATCCTGAGATGCGGCCGCGCCAAGCGCGGCCGCGGTGCCAATGAATTGCCGGCGGGTAACCGTTCTCAACGACATCGTTGCTCAGCCCTTCACGAAGGCGAGCAGGTCGGCATTGACCTGGTCGGCATTGACCACGCACATGCCGTGCGACGCGCCGGGGTAGACCTTGAGCGTCGCACCCTTGACCAGTTCGGCGGCGCGCCTGGCCGAGGCGTCGATCGGCACGATCTGGTCGTCGTCGCCATGCAGGATCAGCGTGGGCACGTCGATCTTCTTCAGGTCTTCGGTGTAGTCGACTTCAGAGAATTCGCGGATGCAGGCGTACTGCCCGACAATGCCGCCGGCCATGCCCTGCGCCCAGAAGGCATCGATGGTGCCCTGCGAGACCTTGGCGCCCGGACGGTTGAAGCCGAAGAACGGCAGCGCCAGGTCCTGGTAGAACTGCGAGCGGTTATCGGCCACGCCTTTGCGGATGCCGTCGAACACGTCCAGCGGCAGGCCGCCCGGGTTGGCGTCGGTCTTGAGCATCAGCGGCGGCACCGCGCCGATCAGCACTGCCTTCGCCACGCGCCCGGTGCCGTGGCGGCCGAGGTAGTGCGTCACCTCGCCGCCACCGGTGGAGTGGCCGACCAGCACCGCATCGCGCAGGTCCAGCGCCTCGATCAGCGCGGCGAGGTCGTCCGCGTAGGTGTCCATGTCGTTGCCCTGCGCGGGCTGGTCCGAGCGGCCGTGCCCGCGGCGGTCATGGGCGATCACGCGGAAGCCCTGGCGCTCGAAGAACAGCATCTGCGCGTCCCATGCATCGGCATTCAGTGGCCAGCCATGCGAAAACACGACCGGCTGGCCCGCGCCCCAGTCCTTGTAGAAGATGCGGGTACCGTCTTGGGTGGTGATGGTTTTCATCGATCAATCCCTCCTGGAATCGGGAAGCAGGATGAAGGCACCTCGCGGGTGCCGGGGGAGCCGGCTTGCGTGCCGCCGGGGTGGCCGCTGTTTTGCGGGGTCAGGACTTCGACCGGCGGACGGCACGGCAGCGCAGCCCGGATAGAAGACTAGACGGCAAGCGCAGGGATCGCCATTGCATGATGGTATTAGTCGGCCCGGGCACGATTGCACCGGCCGATTGCACCGGCTTGCACCGGCTTGCACCGGCTTGCACCGGCTTGCACCGGCTTGCACCGGCTTGCACCGGCAGGTTGCACCGGAATCGGGCGCACGGTTCGGCACCGGCGCGCGTCGGACTAACACAATGGTATGAGTGACCTGTACATCTCCCCCTTGCTGGAATGTCGGTCGTTGCCGATGGCGGTCTGCTGGTTATAATCCGCTGCTCGTGCGACCACGCACGCATGCACTGGAGATCAGACCCGTGACATCCCAAAGCCTGGAGCCTGCCGACGACAGTGCCTGCGATGACGCGACCGTACTGGTCGTCGACGACGATGCCGGCGTGCGCCATGCGCTGGGCAACCTGTTCCGCTCGGTCGGCCTGGACGCGGTGCTGTTCGCGTCCGCCGCCGAACTGCTCGCCTTTCGCTTGCCGGATACGCCATGCTGCCTGCTACTCGATGTCAGGCTGCGCGGCCCCAGCGGCCTGGACCTGCAGGGCCGGCTGGCGCAAATGGGCGTGCCGCTGCCCATCATCTTCATGACGGGCTATGGCGACATCGCCATGAGCGTGGCCGCGATGAAGGCGGGCGCCGTGGACTTCATTCCCAAGCCGTACCGCGACCAGGACCTGCTCGACGCCGTGGGCGCCGCGCTGGCCAAGGACCGCCTGCGCCGCGAAGGCGCGCGCAAGGCTGACGCCTTGCGCATCAACTACGAGGCCCTTTCGCCGCGTGAGGCCGAGGTCATAGGCCTGGCGGTGTCGGGCCTGCTGAACAAGCAGATCGCGGCGGAGATCGGCATCAGCGAGGTGACGGTCAAGATCCATCGTGGCCACGCCATGCGCAAGATGAAGGCGCGCACCTTTGCCGAGCTGGTGCTGATGGCACAGCAACTCGGCCTCTGCCAGGTCGGGCAGTGACGGACAAGCCAGCGCTGCAAGCGCCAGTGCGCCTGGTCGGGCGCGCCCGCGAGATGGCGCTGCTGACCGACGCGCTGGGCCGCGTGTGCCAGGGCGGCAAATCCGAGCTGGTGCTGATCGCCGGCGCCGCCGGCACCGGCAAGTCCTTGCTGGCCAGCGAATTCTCGCGCCAGGCCGCCGCGCAGACCGGCGCCCGCATTGCCGCCGGCAAGAGCGACCAGCTCCAGCTCGATATACCGTACGCGCCAGTGGCGCAGGCTATCCACGCGCTCACGCTCGGCTTGCTGGACGCGCCGCCGGCCACGCTGGCGCCGATGCGCGAGCGCTGGCTCGGCGCGCTGGCGGGGCAGGGCAAGGCGGTGGCCGAACTCGTGCCCGAGGTCGAGCATGTGCTGGGCCGCACCACGCCGCTGGCCAACGTGCCCGCGCAGCAGGCGCAGGCCCGCGCGCAGGCTGCGCTGCTGGCGACCTTTGCCGCCTTTGCCGCACCGGGCATGCCGCTGGTCTTGTTCCTCGATGACCTGCAATGGGCCGATGCCTTTACCATCGCGCTGCTGGAGGCCTTCACCGTGCAGCGTCCCGGCGGCATCCTGCTGGTCGCCGCGTACCGGGACCACGGCCAGGACGTCGAGCAGCGCTTCTCGTGGCTGCTGCATGCCAACCGCAGCGGCGCGCTGGCGGTCACGCGCATCGCCGTCAGGCCGCTGGCACCCGATGACCTGGCCAAACTGGTCGGCGCAGCGCTCGATGAGCCGCCCACGCGCATCGCTGCGCTGGCGCACGCCGTGCACGACAGGACCGCGGGCAACCCGTTCTTTTCCTACCAGTTGTTGCGCACACTGGTCGACGACGGCGTGCTGACCCGCCGTGCCGGCGGCGCCGGCTGGGACTGGCGCGCGGACGAGGTCGACGACCAGCACTACACCGGCAACGTCGTCGACCTGATGATCCGCCGCTTTGCCAGGCTGCCCCGCGCCGGCACCGAACTGCTGCAGCAGCTGGCCTGCGTCGGGCTGCGCGGCGATGCCGGCCTGCTGGCCCGCGTGGCCAGTATCAGTGCCGCACAGCTGGCCAGCCAGCTGCAGCCGTTCGTCGAGGCCGGCTTGCTGGTGCAGGTGCCGAGCGGCTACGCGTTCCAGCATGACCGCGTGCTGGAATCCGCGTACTCGATGATCGAGCCGCATGCGCGCCCGGCCGAGCACGCGCGCATCGCGCAGATCATGATCGAACACTGGCGAGGCGATCTGGCGGACCATGCGTTCGAGATCTGCAACCAGATCGAGCGCGTGGCCGTCCGCGCCAATCATGCGTTGCCGGTACCGCAGCGCGAAGCCTTCGTCGAGGTGCTGCTGGTGGCGGGGCGGCGCGCCTGGCGCTCGGGCGCCATCGGCCAGGCGCTGCACTACACGGACACGGCTCAGGCGCTGATGCTGCCAGGTTGGTGGGAAACGCACTATGCGCTGGCTTATGCCGTTAACCTGCTGCGTTGCGAATGCCTGCTGGCACAGGCCCGGGTGGAAGCGGCCTCGGACGGGATCGACGCGCTGTTGGCGCGCGCGCAAAACGCGCTGGACCAGGCCGCTGTGTACCGTCTCCGGGCGAGCCTGCAGACCGTGCGCTCGGACTACGAAGGCGCGATCAACGCCGCCTTGTCCGGGCTGGCGCTGCTCGATGTGCACCTGGAGCGCGCGCCGTCGGCGCAGCGCATGCGCGACGCCTGTGACGCCGTGCGCGCCGTGCTGGGCACGCGCCCGATCGCCAGCCTGGCGGCGCTGCCCGCCACCGAAGACCCGCGCATCCACGCCGTGATGGGGCTGCTGTCGACGCTGATTTCTTCGCTGTTCGTGCGCGATGGCATCAGCTTCCTGCATGTGGCAAAGATGGTCGAGCTGACGCTCAATCACGGCGCCACGCCGGAGTCTCCGTACGGGCTGTCATGGTATGGCGTGTTTATCGCCAGCCTGTACGAGGCGTATGAGGACGGGCTCGCCTACGGGCAGGCGGCGATGGCGCTGATCGACCACCACGGCTATGAAGCGGGACGCATCGCAACGCTGGTCGCGGTGGACCAGGTCAGCGCCTGGACGCGTCCGCTGTCCTATGCCCTTGGCCATGCGCAGCAAGCCGTGACGCTGGGCCGGGCTTCCGGCGATATCGGCATGGCCTGCTATGCCTGCAACCATATCGCCTCCGACCTGCTGGTCATGGGCGAGCAGTTGTGCCTGGTGGCGGAAGAAATCGCGCGCGGCCTGGCCCTGACGCGCCAGGTCCAGTACCGGGACATCGAGCTGATCCTGCATTCGCAGCTGCATTTCGTGCAGCGGCTGCGCGTGGGCGATGAACGTGGGGAGAGCGGCAGGGGGGGCGGCAGCGGGGACGGCAGCGGGGACGGCAAGGCGGGCGGCGAGGGCGGGTGGCAGGAGGAAGTCGCGCACTGCGGGACCGCCGCGCAGCGGCTGGCACGCAGCAACTCGCTGCCGACGCGCTTCTGGATCTACCTGTACGACGGCATGGCCGCGGCGTTCCTCGGGCAGTGGGCGCAGGCGGTGCACAGCCTGCGCCACGCCGAGACGCTGATCTGGTCCGCGCCCGCGCATATCAACGTGGCCGACTGCCGCCTGTTCCTCAGCATTGCGCTGGCGCACGCGCAGGCACCGCAGGCCGCCGCCGGCATCGCGGCACACCGCGCCTGCTTCGCGCGCTGGGCCGCACTCAATCCGCTGACGTTCCGCAGCAAGCTGTTGCTGGTCGATGCCGCGCTGGCACAGGCGGATGGCGATCCGCTGCGCGCGCTGGCCTGCTACGAGCAGTCGGCGGAGGCGGCCGCCGCGGCGGGCTTCGTGCATGAGCAGGCGCTGGCGCACGAACTGGCCGGCATGCTGTGCGCAGGGCACGGCCTGCATACGGGGGCCCGGCAGCACCTGCGGCTGGCGCGCGCGTGCTACCAGCGCTGGGGCGCCGATCACAAGGCAACGCTGCTGGCCGCGCAATATCCGCAGCTCGACGCGACAGGGGCCGGCGACACGCTGTACGCGCCGCCAGCCGTCGGCTGGGAACTTGGCAGGCAGGCGGCGCGTGCCTTGTCCAGCGAGATCGTGATGGATCGCCTGGTCGAAAGCCTGCTGAGCACCGTAATCCTGCACGCGGGTGCCCGCTACGGCCTGCTGGTGCTGATGCGGGACGGCGAGCCGATGATCGAGGCCTCGGGCCGCGTGCTCGACGGCAAGGTGACGGTGGCACTTGGTTCGGCGCCACCCACCGAGCATGCGCTGCCGCTGGGGGTGCTCAACAGCGTGCTGCGTACGCGCCAGACGCTGGTGCTCGCCGACGCCATGGTCGACGCCCCGTCGATCCGCACCAAGGCAGCCATTGCCACCGGGGTGCGCTCGGTACTGTGCCTGCCGCTGGTGCGCGGCGACAGCCTGATCGGCGCGGTCTACCTGGAGAACAACAACGCCCCCGGCGTGTTTGGCGCCAACCACGTCGCCGAACTGGAAATGCTGGCGCCGCAGGTCGCGCTCTCGCTGGAAACGGCGCGGCTGTATGAGCAGCTGATCGGCGAGAACAACCGCCGCGTGGCCGCCGAGATCAGCCTGCGCGATGCGCGCGCCGAACTGGCCCGCACCTCGCACCTCACCGTGATGGGAACGCTGGCAGCGTCGATCGGCCATGAAGTCAACCAGCCGCTGACGGCCATTGTCGCGACCGTCGATGCCAGCGTGCGCTGGCTGAAGCGGCCGCAGCCGGAACTCGGCGAGGCGCTGGAGGGCTTTGCCTTTATCCGCCAGCACGCGCTGCGCGCCGCCGACATCGTGCGCGCACTGCGCGCACTGGCGCGGCAGACTCCCGCGGTGCTCGCGGCGCTGTCGCCGGACGAGGTACTGCGCGAGGTGCTGGTCATGGTGCGGCCCGAGCTGGACGCGCACAACGTCAGGGCGGTGACCCGGCTGGCGGCAGGCGCCGCGCAGGTCGAAGCGGACCGCGTGCAGCTCCAGCAAGTGGTGCTCAACCTGGTCACCAACGCGCTCGACGCCATGGCCGGCACACCGGTCGAACAGCGCGAGCTGCTGGTGGCTTCCTGCCGCGAGCAGGACGACGTGGTGGTCAGCGTGCAGGATCACGGGACCGGCATTGGCGAAGACGTGCTGCCGCGGGTCTTCGACGCCTTTTTCACCACCAAGGTCGACGGCATGGGGATGGGGCTCGCGATCTGCCGCTCGATCGTCGAGGCGCACGGCGGTACGCTGGTGGCCAGGCGCCGCCGCAGTGGCGGCAGCGAATTCATGTTCCGGCTGCCGGTGTTTCACCCGGCAGGCGCAGGATCTGCAGCAACGCACGAGCCCTGACGGGCCCGCGCGCTGAAGACTCAGCGTTCCTGCCCCTGGCGCAGGCGCGGCGCCACCGCGCAGGCTACCAGCAGCAGCACGGCCATGATCACCAGGCCATTGCGCGTGCTGCCGGTCGCCTGCTCGATCAGGCCCATCGTCGACGGCCCGATAAAGCCGCCGACCAGGCCGCAGGTATTGATCAGTGCCAGCCCGCCCGCCAGCGCCACGCCGGTGAGCCGCGACGACGGGAACAGGAACACGATCGACTGCACCACGAAGAACATCAGCGCCGTCATCGAGAAGCCGACCAGTGCCAGCACCGGGCCCGAGAACGCGGCAATCAGCAGGCCGGCCGCCATCACGACCAGGCCCAGGCACAGCAGGCGGCGTCCGCGCTGCGGGGTGTTGGCGTGGCGCGGCAGCAAGGCCGCACCGATAGCGGCGGCAATCCACGGCAGGGAGTTGAGCAGCCCGATCTCCAGCGGCGTGAGCTTGCCGTACGTGCCGATAATGCCCGGCAGGAAGAAGATCACCGTATAGATCGCGATCTGGTGGCAGAAGTAGATGAAGATCGCCAGCCAGACCTGCGGATCGCGGATGGCGCCCAGGAACGAGTGGCCACCAGCGCCCGCGCTGCCATCTGCGGCTTCGGCGGCCAGTTGGCGGCGGACTTGCTGCGCCTGCGCCGGCGTCAGCCACGGCGCGCTTTCCGGGCCATCGGGCAGCTTCTTCCACACTACCGCGGCCAGGAACACGGCCGGCAGGCCTTCGAGCACGAACATCCATTGCCAGCCCTTGAAGCCCCACATGCCGTCCATGCCCAGCAGTGCGCCGCCGAGCGGGCCGCTGACGATGTTGGCGATGCAGACGCCAAGCAGGAAATAGCCGACTGCCCGCGCGCGGTCCTCGCGGCCAAACCAGTAGGTCAGGTACAGCATCACGCCGGGGAACAGGCCCGCCTCGGCCGCGCCAAGGAGCACCCGCATGATGTAGAACGACGTCTCGCCTTGGACAAAGGCCATTGCTGCGGACAACAAGCCCCAGGTCACCATGATGCGGGTGATCCAGAAGCGCGCCCCGACCCGATGCATGATCAGGTTGCTCGGGACTTCGAGCAGGGCGTAGCTCAGGAAGAACAGGCCTGCGCCGAGGCCGTACGCGGCCGCCGAGATGTTCAGGTCGACGGCGATATGGGTCTTGGCCAGGGCAATGTTGGTGCGATCAAGAAAGCTGATCACGTACGACAGCACCAGCAAGGGCATGAGCTTGCGGAACAGCAGCCCGGTCAGCGGGCGGTCTGTCGGCGCGGCCAGCGATGGCGCGCCGGGAGCGGGTACGGTCTGCATGAGCGTGGTCTCCATTGGCGGATACGGCGCTGCGCCTCGCGGGCCGCGCGGCTGCCGTCCTGCCTGGTTGATGTGTTCGGTGCCCGCCAGTAGGTGGCGGGTGTCGATGGTGGCGGGGAGCCGGCCCGCTGCGGCCCCGCCGGCGTTCAGAACGCGGTGCCTGCCGCGCCCTTGAGGTCGAGGATGTCGCGGGCTTCGTCCGGCGTGGCCACGTCGATGTTCAGCGCTTCCAGCACGGTGCGGATGCGCGTGACCTGCTCGGCGCTCGATGCCGCCAGCTGGCCCGGGCCGATCCACAGGGAATCTTCCAGGCCGACGCGCACGTTGGCCCCCATCGCCGCGCCGATCGTCGCCAGCGGGATCTGGCCGCGTCCGGCACCGAGGATCGACCAGCGGAACTGGTCGCCGAACAGGCGCTGTGCGGTGCGGCGCATGTGCATCAGGTCTTCGGGATCGGGGCCGATGCCGCCCAGGATGCCGAATACGGACTGGATAAACACGGGGCCCTTGACCAGGCCGCGGTCAAGGAAGTGCCGCAGATTGTACAGGTGGCTGATGTCATAACACTCGAACTCGAAGCGCGTGCCGTTGGCATTGCCGATTCGCAGGATGTTCTCGATGTCCTGATAGGTGTTCTTGAAGATCAGGTTGCGGCTGTTCTCCAGGTGTTCGCGCTCCCAGTCGTGGCGCAAGTCCTTGAAGCGCTCCAGCATCGGGAACAGGCCGAAGTTCATCGAGCCCATGTTGAGCGAGGCCAGTTCGGGCTTGAAGGTCGTGGCCGGCAGCATGCGTTCTTCCACCGTCATGTGCGGGCTGCCGCCGGTGGTGATGTTGATCACCGCGTTGGTCTCGGCGCTGATTTTGGCGAGGAAGGGGCGGAACAGCTCGGGGTCCTGCGACGGGCGCCCGTCCTTGGGGTCGCGCGCATGCAGGTGCAGGATGGCGGCGCCGGCGCGCGCGGCGTCGATGGCCGCCTGTGCGATCTCGTCCGCGGTCACCGGCAGGTGCGGCGACATGCTCGGGGTGTGGATGGCGCCGGTCGGCGCGCAGGTGATGATGGCTTTGGCTCGCTTGGCCATGGTGGTTCCTTTGGTCTGGCGTTGTTTGGGGGATGCGGGCGGCGCGTGCGGGGGCAGGGCGCCTTAGCTGAGCGCCTGGGTCAGGCCGTCGACGACCAGTTCCTGGCCGTGAACGTTGGCTGCCTGGTCGCTGCAGGCAAAGCGCACCATGCTGGCGATATCGCGCATCGTCACCATGCGGCCCAGCGCCGCCTGCGACGTGTAGTTGCGCGTGACTTCGTCGAGCGGCTTGCCGAGCGACTCCGCCTTGGCGGCAATGACCGCGCGGATACGCGGGCCGTCGACCGCGCCGGGCAGCACCGTGTTGACCCGGATACCATCCGCGCCCAGCTCCAGCGCCAGCGACTTGGTGAAACCCACCACGGCCCATTTCGACGCGGAGTAGGCCGAGCGGCCCGGCATGCCGAGATGGCCGGCCGCCGATGACAGGTTGACGATGGCCGGCGCGCGTCCCTGGCGCAGGCGCGGCACCGCGGCGCGGGTGCACAGGAACTGGCCGGTGATGTTGACCGCGAGGCAGCGTTCCCAGTCGGCCAGTGACAGCGTTTCGACGCCGCCGGTCGGGCCGGCCACGCCGGCGTTGTTGACCAGCACATCGAGGCCGCCCAGTCCCGCATCGAGCGCCTGGAACAGCGCGTCGACATCGTCCTCGCGGGATACATCGGCCTTGAGCGCCAGCACGCCGGGCAACTCCGCCGCAATCCGCTCCAGGCTCGCGCCCGAGACGTCGCATACCGCAACGCGGGCACCGGCTTCCACGAAAGCCCGTGTGATCTCCAGGCCGATCCCGTCGGCGCCGGCGGTCACCAATACGCGTTTGCCCGCCAGCGATTCATCCTTCCACATGTTTCCGGTCTCCTTGCTTCCCGTGCTTGAAAGTTCTCGCGACAGGCGTTCGCCTGCCTTCGGAAGCAAGATTAAAACTGTGATCACAGATCTCATATAGCGGATAACCCTATGTGATATGCTTCACCGCATGCCCCTGAACGAACTCGTAACGCCGCTGACCCGCCAGACGCTGAGCCGTGACGTCTACACCCAGTTGCGGGAACTGCTGATCACCGGCCAGATGATGCCGGGGGAGCAGATTTCGCTGCGCAATATCGCTGCCGCGCTGGGCGTGAGCGTGATGCCGGTGCGCGAGGCGGTCCACCGCCTGGTCGCCGAGCAGGCGCTGGAACTGACGCCCAACCGCGCGCTGCGCGTGCCGCGCATGAGCGTCAGCCAGTTCGAGGAAATCACCAAGATCCGGATCCAGCTGGAGGGGTTGGCGACGGCCACCGCGGCCGAACGCATCACCGATGCCGAACTGGCGGAGGTCGAGTCGCTGCGCGGCCGGTTCGCGGCCGAGATGTCGAAGCCCCGGCCCGACGGCGCCGCGGTCATCGCCGCCAACCAGGCGTTCCACTTTGCCGTCTACGCGGCGGCGCAAATGCCGATCCTGCTGCAGATGATCGAGTCGCAATGGCTGCGCATCGGGCCGATCCTGAACCACGACCTGCGCTCCGGATCGCGCCGCGTGGAAGAGCGCGTCGCGGTCAGGCATCACGACATGCTGGTCGAGGCGCTGCACGGGCACGACAGCGACGCGGCCTGCGCGGCGCTGCGCGGGGATATCGAGAGCGCGGCGGCCTACATCGTGTCGGCGGGCGTGCTGGTCAATGCGGACAGCATCGAGCCTGCCGCGGCCATGCTGGCGCCGGTGCAGCGCACGGCCAGGACGAGGGCGAAGACGGCGTCGTAGTCGTCCCGGGCGCTTCAACAATACGGTATGTGCGGAAAAGCGGGGATCATCCTGATATCCGCTGCAGAAACCCCCAACCTATAATCCAAAGCAACGTATCTTCGAAAAACCGGTTCGCCCGATTCGGGCAACCGGACCGCTCATGCTCACGGACCAGTCGGAAGCCAGGCAGACCCGCCGTTATGTCGAAAAGCGCGAGGGCATCCTCGATGCCGCCGCGGCGCTCTTCAACCGCAAGGGGGTGCGCGGCACGACCCTCTCTGACGTCGGCCAGCTGGTGGGGCTGAACACCAACAGCATCACGTACTACTTCCGCAAGAAAGAAGACCTGGTGCTGGCCTGCCTGATGCGCACGATCGAGGAAATGCGCGGCCTGGCCGGCGCGGCGTCGCAGCACGGCAGCGCCGGCGAGCGCGTTGCCGCCTTTATCGCGTTGTTTGTCGCACGGCTGGCGCGAACCGCGGCAGGCGAGCGGCCGGAGCTGATGAGCTTCCGCGAAATCCGCGCGCTGCCGGCCAGCCATGCCGACGTGGCGTTCTCCGCCTACAACGACATGTTCCGGCAGATCCGCGGGCTGCTGCGCGATGCCACGCCCGCCGACCCGGCACAGGACCCGGCACACCGCAGCGCGCTGAGCGCGCGGGCCCACCTGCTGCTGTCGCTGACCAGCGGCGCGATGAGCTGGATCGAACGCTACGAGCCGGCGGACTACCCCAAGGTCGCGCAGACGCTGGCGGACATCGTGCTCAACGGCATTGCCGCGCCGGGCACCGCGTGGCAGCCGGAACTGGATATTGCCGCGCTGCTGCCGACACTGGGCCAGCCGGAAACGACGCAGCAGGCGTTCCTGCGCGCCGCCACCGAACTGCTGAACGAGCAGGGCTACCGCGGCGCCTCGGCGGATCGCATCTCGGCCCGGCTGAACCTGACCAAGGGCGCGTTCTACCACCACAACGAGAACAAGGACGACCTGATTTCCGCCTGCTTTGACCGCATGTCGGCGGTGATCCGCGATACCCAGACGCTGGTCGACGAGATGCCCGGCACCGGCTGGGACAAGCTGTGCGCGGTGTCGCGCGCGCTGGTGCATTACCAGTTCTCCAGCCAGGGGCCGCTGCTGCGGCTGACCATCTATGGCGCGCTGCCGGAAGAGATGCGCGTCGCCAAGATGCAGGACATGGCGCGGCTGTCCACGCGCTTTGTCCGCCTGCTGGTGCAGGGCATGCAGGACGGCTCGATCCGGCCGCTGGACCAGTCGATCGCCGCGCTGCAGGTGCACGGCATGATCAACGCCGCAGTCGAACTGCGCCGCTGGGTCCGCGATGCCACCTCGGACAATGCCGCCGAGCTGTTCGTGCGCCCCATGATGATGGGCCTGCTGCGCTGAACCGCGCTGATCCGGCGCCGTCGCGCCGGGTTTGCCGCGCGCTGCCTTTCAGCCGTACAGGTGGCAGGCCACCATCTGCCCGTCGCCCTGGTCGCGCAGCACCGGATCGGCGCTGCTGCAGTGGGGCATCGCCGAAGGGCAGCGTGTATGGAAGCGGCAGCCTGAAGGCGGATGCATCGGACTGGGGACTTCGCCCTGCAGCACGATGCGCTGCCGCTGGCGTTCGGCGCGCACGTCGGCCACCGGCACGGCGGACAGCAGCGCGCGCGTGTACGGATGGCGCGGCTCGGCGTAGAGCTGGTGACGGCTGGCGATCTCGACGATACGGCCCAGGTACATGACCGCGATGCGGTCGCTGATATGGCGCACCACCGCCAGGTCATGGGCGATGAACAGGTAGGACAGGCCCAGGCTGCGCTGCAGCGCCATGAACACATTGACCACCTGCGCCTGGATCGATACGTCCAGCGCCGACACCGGTTCGTCGCAGACGATCAGGCTCGGTTTCAGCGCCAGCGCGCGCGCGATGCCGATGCGCTGGCGCTGGCCGCCCGAGAACTCGTGCGGATAGCGGTCGGCCATGTAGGGCAGCAGGCCGACCATGTCGAGCAGCTCGGCCACGCGCGCCTGCAGCGCGGCACGATCGCCGGCCAGGCCGTGTACCTGCAGCGGTTCGGCGATGATGTCGCGCACCTTCATGCGCGGGTTCAGCGACGCGAACGGATCCTGGTAGACCATCTGCACGCTGCGGCGGAAGTGTTTTTCGCGCGCGCGGCTGAAACCGGCCAGGTCCTCGCCGTCGAAGGCGATCCGTCCCGCGCTGGCAGGCAGCATCTTCATGATGGCCAGCCCGGTGGTGGACTTGCCGCAGCCGCTTTCGCCCACCAGTCCCAGCGTCTCGCCCCGGCGCAGCGTGAACGAGACGCCGTCGACGGCCTTGACCGAGGCGACCTGGCGCCTGAGCAGCACGCCGCGCGTCACGGGAAAATGGACCTTCAGGTCTTCGACCTTCAGGATCACGTTGCCGGGCTGGAACGTCTGGCCCGGTTGGCCCGGTTGGCCCGGCTGGCAATTGGCCGGCGCCTCGGCGCTTGTGCTGCCATGCGGGCGTTCCGGCGGCGCGACGCTGCGCGCCAGGGGCGTGTCAATGGGCGTCATGGAGGAAGCAGGCCTTGAGGTGGTGGTCGGAAACTGCGCGCAGTTCTGGCGGCGCCTGCCGGCACTGCTCCTGCGCCAGCCGGCAGCGTGGCAGGAAGGCGCAGCCCGGGCCCAGCGCGGTCAAATCGGGCGGCTGGCCGTCGATTGGCACCAGCGGCTGGCTGGTGTCGCCGTCCAGGCGCGGCACGCAGGCCATCAGGCCGCGCGTGTAGGGATGCGCGGGATGGCGGTACAGCTCGTCCGCCGACGCTGTCTCCACCAGCCGCCCGCCGTACATCACCGCGACGCGGTCGGCATAGCGCGCCACCACGCCAAGGTCGTGCGTGATCAGGATCAGCGCCGTGCCGGCCTGCTGCGCCAGCCCCTTCAGCAGGTCCAGGATCTGCGCCTGCACGGTGACATCGAGCGCGGTGGTCGGTTCGTCGGCGATGATCAGCTTCGGCTTGCAGGCCAGCGCCATCGCGATCATCGCGCGCTGGCGCATGCCGCCGGAAAACTGATGCGGATAGGCATGCACGCGGCTGCGCGGCTCCGGGATCTGCACCTGCGCCAGCAGCTCCGCGGCCTCTTCGTAGGCGTCGCGCCAGGCGCGGCCCCGGTGCACGCGGATCGGCTCGGCGATCTGCTTGCCCACGGTCAGCGCCGGGTTCATCGACGACATGGGTTCCTGGAACACCATCGCGATGCGGTTGCCGCGGATGGCGCGCATCGCCGCCGGCCTGAGCCTGAGCAGGTCCTGTCCTTCGAAGCGGATCTCGCCGGACTCGATGACGCCGGGCGGCTGCGGGATCAGGCCAAGGATCGACAGCGCGGTCACGCTCTTGCCCGAACCCGACTCGCCGACGATCGCCAGCGTCTCGCCCGCGGCCACGTCGAACGAGACGCGGTCCACCGCGGTGACCACGCCGCGGTCGGTGTGGAAGCGCGTGGTCAGGTTCTTCACCTGCAGGATTGGCTCTGTCATGGTTGCATTCCGTTGGACGGTGCGGGTTGACGGTGCGGGTTGGCGTTGCGCAGGTCAGAACCCGAGCTTCTTCTTCATCTCCTGGTCGATCCAGGCCCGTGCATAGATGGGCCCGTTACGCACGGCGCCGGCGCGCAACTCGCCGTCGTAGTTCTTGACCCACGGCCACCACGCGGTGAACAGGTAGGGCGTGGGCAGCCAGATATAAGGGGCTTCTGCCAGGATGTCGCGGGTCATTCCACGCAGCGCTTCCTGACGCTTGCCCAGGTCGCGCATCTGGAAGGCCTGGTTGACGCGGGCATCGAACCTGGGGTCGTTCCACTGCGAGGCGTTCCACACCTGTCCCGCGACAAAGCTCTTGCGGATCGTCGTGGTCGGGTTGGTATGGCCGTTGCTCATCATGTAGCCCGGCGCATTGGTCTTGGTGGTCATTGCCGACAGGAAGGCTCCGTACTCCATCGGCTGGATCTCGATGCGCACGCCGACCTGCTCCAGGTACGCGGCGATCAGCGGCAGCATTTCCATATGGTCCTGGGCGCAGGCGCAGACCTGCACCTTGAACTTGAAGCCCTTCGGGTAGCCGGCCTCGGCCAGCAGCTTCTTCGCTTTTTCCGGGTTATAGGTGAACAACTCCTTGACCGATTCCGGCATGGCGCTGAGCGGCTCGAAATAGCCGGTGTAATCCGGGTGCTGCGGATAGGCGAACAGCTCGGCATTGCCGCCGTAGTACTGCTTGACGATTTCCTGCTTGTTCACCGCCATGTTCAGCGCGCGGCGCACGCGGATATCGTTGAACGGCTTGGCGTCGACGCGCAGCGCCAGGTATTGCCCGGTGTAGGACAGCCAGCGGGACCACTTGAGCTGCGGCGCGCTCTTCTTCAGTTCATCGACGGCGGTCCAGCGCACCATTTCCAGCACGTCGAGCTTGCCGGTGCGCAGCATGGTGTTGCGGGTGGCCTCGTCCTTGACGGTGCGCAGCACCACCTTGTCGGCGAAGGGCAGCTTGTAGTCCTTGCCGCCGATCTTCTCGGTGTCCCAGTACTGCGCATTCTTCGCATACGTGCTGGAATTGCCCTGCACGAACTGGCTCAGCGTGAACGGGCCGGAGCCGGTGACGTTCTTCCAGTTCGCGGCGCCGGCGGTGGCGACCTCCCTGGGCATGATGCCGGAGTAATAGCCCCAGCCAAAGCGGTAGTCCCATTCCGCATTGAACTCCTTGAAGCGGAACACCACCGTATGCTTGTCCACGGCTTCGACCTTGCTCAGGTGGTCGAAGTAGGTGGGGATTTTCTTGGCGCTGGCGCTCTGGCGGCTGTAGCTGAACACCACGTCCTCGGCGGTCAGTTCGCGCTCTTCCATCACGCCCGGCTTGGCCGGGAAGCGCACGTTCTTGCGCAGCTTGACTTCGAGCGTGAGCGGGTCGGTCCATTTCCAGCTCTCGGCGAGTTCGCCACGGATGGCATCTTCGGGCAGCCAGGCGTCGGCCTGGAACGCGTACTTGCCACCGTTGCGCCGGGACTTGGACAGGTCGGCGGCGAAGAGCTGCTCATAGACCTGGCCGGTGTCGTAGTTCTGCTTCCAGTTCCAGTCGCCCAGGTCCCACGACAATGCGGAGATGGTGGGGTAGACCGAGCCGACTTCGATGGTGCCGCCATATTTCGGCGCTTCCGCCTGCGCGGCCGCCGTGCCGCAGGCCAAGGCCGCGGCCATTGCCGTCGCCGCCATCGCCACCGCCAGGGAAGCCCGCCTCGCCATTCCGCCGTCCGTCTTCACGCTGCGCACCATCGTCTGCTCCTTTGGGGATCATGATGTGCCGGCTCGTTATGCCGGCCGCTCGTCAATTTGCTGTTCTCAGCGGCTGCCCCGCATGCGCGGGTCGAGCAGGTCGCGCAATGCATCGCCATACACGTTGATTGCATAGACCACGACCGTCAGGCAGACGCCCGGCGCCAGTGCCAGCCACGGGCCCTGGAACATGAAGGTGCGGCCATCGCCCGAGAGCATCCCACCCCAGGTCGGGGCCGGCGGCGGCACGCCGAGGCCGAGGAAGGACAGCCCCGACTCCGCCAGGATCGCGGTGCCCACTCGCGTGGTGAACAGCACGATCACCGGCGGCAGCACATTGGGCAGGATATGGCGCCACAGGATGCGGCTGGTCGACGCGCCCATCGACTGCGCCGCATGCACGTACATGTTCTCGCGCACCGACACCACCGCGCTGCGCACGATGCGCGAGCCGCCGATGCCCAGCAGCAGGCCGAGCGTGCAGACAATCTGCCAGCTGCCCGGGCCCAGCACCGACACCACCACGATCAGGATCACCAGGTCGGGAAAGCTCATCCAGGCATCGACCATACGCTGCACGAACAGGTCGATCTTGCCGCCGAGGTAGCCGGTCAGGATGCCCAGCAGCAGGGAAATCGCCGTGGCCAGCGTCGCCGCCGACAGTCCGATCACCACCGACAGCCGGGCCCCATACAGGCAGCGCGAGAACATGTCGCGGCCAAGGTTGTCGGTGCCGAACGGATGCGCCCACGAGGGCGGCTGCAGCCGCGCCATCATGTTGATCTCGTTCATGCCATACGGCGCCAGCAGGTCTGCGAACACGCCGCAGAACAGGAACACCGCGCAGATCACCGCGCCGGCCGCACCCAGCGGCTTGTCGCGGAACAGCCGGCGCAGCAGGGCGAAGCGGGGCTGCCGTTGCCGGGCGGCGCGGGGCAGGGCACCGGGCAGCGTGGCAGGCAGGGTGGCGGAAGCGGCTTGCGGATCGACGGTCGGGGGTGCCATCAGCGGTGCCTCACTTTGGGGTCGAACAGGCCGTAGCTCAGGTCGACGAGCAGGTTGATCAGCATCACCGCGACGCCGACCACGAGGAAGACGCCCGTGATCAGCGGATAGTCGCGCTGGTGCACGGCATCGAGCAGCAGCAGCCCCATGCCCGGCACGACGAAGATCTGCTCGATCACCACGGCGCCGCCGATCAGCAGCGGCGCCTGAAGGCCGATCAGCGTCACCACCGGGATCAGCGCATTGCGCAGCGCATGCCGCAGGATCACCAGCGGCTCGTTCAGTCCCTTGGCCCAGGCCGTGCGGATATAGTCCTGGCGCAGCACCTCCAGCATCATGGTCCGCGTCATGCGCATGGTGATGGCCGACAGCGCCATGCCCAGCACGACGGCCGGCACCAGCATCTGCCTGACATGCTGCACCGGGTCTTCCAGGAAGGGGACGTAGCGCACTTCCGGCGACCAGCCCCACCAGACCGAAGGGAATACCATCACCATCGTGCCGAGCCAGAAGCTTGGCACCGCCAGCATCAGGATAGAAAAGGAACGCGCCACATAGTCCGCCGCGGTGTCCTGCCGGATCGCGGACAGCACGCCGATCGGCAGCGCCACCGTCAGTGCCACGCCCAGGGCCAGCACGCCCAGCGAGAAGGTAGCGGGGATGCGCGCCATCACCATCTTCAGCACCGGCTCGCCTTGCCACAGCGACTGGCCCAGGTCGCCATGCAGCACGATATTGCCGACCCAGTGCAGGTACTGCTCCCACATCGGGCGGTCCAGCCCGAGCGTGCGGACCAGGTCTTCGCGGGTGCGGGTATCGGCGCTGATGTCGTTCTGGCTCAGCATCAGGTCGACCACGTCGCCTGGCACCAGCCGCACGATGGCAAACACGATGATGCTGGCGAAGACCAGCGTCGGCAGCAGCGCCAGCAGGCGGCGCAGTAGATAGGCGCTCATGGCCGGCCTCCGTGCGTGTGCCGGCATTGCGGCGTGGCGCCGGCAGATGCCTTCGTTGGCGGGAATGCGGGTGTCCAGGGACTTGCCGACATGCTGCCTCCTTGCTGGCGGTCGGGCCGGCGCGGGCGCGTGACGCCGCGGCGGGGGCGCCCGTTGCCGCCTCGGTGTTGCGTGATGTCCTGCAGGGCCCCGCCTTGGGGCCGCCTGTGTCAGTGGCTCGGATCCAGCCGCTCAATATCCGCTCAATAGCCGCGCAATGTGGCCCAGCGGTCGAGCTGCCAGTTGGCGTCGCCCAGCCATTCGTGCGCGGTGCGGGCGCGCTTCATGAAGAAGCCGATATCGAATTCGTCGGTCATGCCGATGCCGCCTTGCATCTGCACGCCTTCCTGCACCGCCAGCGTGGCGGTATCGCCGGCCTTGGCCTTGGCCACGCAGACCAGCGGCTCGGGGCCGTCAGCGCGGCCTTCGTCGAGCCGCTGCTGGCAGCGCAGCACGGCAGCGCGCGCGAGCTCGATCTCGGCGAAGAGATGCGCGGCGCGGTGCTGCAGTGCCTGGAATTCACCGATGGCCCTGCCGAACTGCTTGCGTTCCTTCAGGTAGGCCAGCGTGCGCGCGAAGCTGGCATCGGCGATGCCGAGCAGTTCGGACGACAGCACCGCGCGGGCGATGTCGAGCACGCGCTCCAGCATTTGCGCCCCGGCACCCACGCTGCCAAGCAGCGCATCGGCCGGCACCCTGGCGGTGCCGAAGGTGATGCGCGCGGCGTTGGTGGCGTCAGCCAGCACGCAGCGCTCTACCTGTACGCCAGCGTGGTCGCGCGGTACCAGGAACAGCGAGATGCCGTCGCTCGCGCCGGCTGCACCCGTGCGTGCCGCGACCACCAGCGTATCGGCCACATGGCCGTCGACCACGAAGACCTTGGTGCCATCGAGCACATAGCCGTCGGCGTCGCGCCGCGCCTGCATGGCGATGCGCTCGGGCCGGTGCCGGGCGGCTTCGTCCAGCGCCAGCGCCATCAGGTGCCGGCCCGCGGCGATCTCCGGCAGCAACGCGCTGCGCTGGCTGTCGCTGCCGTACAGGCCGACCAGCGCAGCGCCAAGCACGGCAGTGGACAGGAAGGGCAGCGGCGCCAGCGTGGTGCCGATCGCTTCCGCGATCACGCCGGCCTCGACCGCGCCGAGGCCGCTGCCGCCGTAGGCCTCGTCGATCATCACCCCGGCAAAGCCCAGCGCGGCGCAGCGCTGCCACAGCTCGCGCGAGAAGCCGACGGGGTCGCGGGTGTCGCGCAGCGTGCGCAGCGCGGAGATCGGGGCGTTCTCCTGCAGGAACGTCATGGCGCTGTCGCGCAGCATCTCCTGCGTGTCGGTCAATACGATGGGCATGGCGGCGTTTGGCAGAGGTGGGGTCTTGGAGGATTGCGCAGCAACTCAGGCGGCAACTCAGGCAGCAACTCAGGCGCCGGGCAGACCGAGCAGGCGCTTGGCGACGATATTGAGCTGGACCTCGCTGGTGCCGCCCTCGATCGAGTTCGCCTTGGTGCGCAGCCATGCCCTGGCCAGCGCGCCTTCCTGGCTGCGCGGGCCTTCCCATTCGAGGGCATCGGTGCCGCCGACCGACATCAGCAGCTCATAGCGCCGCTTGTTCAGTTCCGCGCCGTAGTACTTCAGCACGGACGAGAACGCGGCCATGCCTTCGCCTTGCCGGGCCAGGTCACGGGCGCGCTCGCCGGCGGCGGCGAACGCGGCTTCGTCTATTTCGAAGCGGGCGATCTGCGCGCGCAGCATCGGGTCATCGAGCCGATGGCGCTCGTCCACGCCGATGACCCTGGCGGCATGGCGCCCCAGCGGCTGGCGGAAGCCGCGGCTGCCGATCGCGCTGATCATCTCGCGCTCATGCGTCAGCAGGTACTTGGCGATGGCCCAGCCGCCGTTGAGCTCGCCGACAAGCTGGTGGCGCGGCACCTTTACGTTGTCGAAGAAGGTCTCGCAGAAGGGTGATTTGCCGGAGATCAGCACGATGGGGCGGGTCGAGACACCCGGCGACGCCATGTCGAACAGCAGGAAGCTGATGCCGGTATGCTTCTGCGCCGCGAAGTCGGTGCGCACCAGGCAGAAGATCCAGTCGGCCTTGTCGGCATACGACGTCCAGATCTTCTGGCCGTTGACCACAAAATGGTCATCGCGCTCGTCGGCGCGCGTCTGCAGCGCGGCCAGGTCGGAGCCGGCATTGGGTTCCGAATAGCCCTGGCACCAGCGGCTCTCGCCGCGTGCAATCCTGGGGAGATGTTCCTGCTTTTGTGCCTCGGTGCCATATTTCAGCAGTGCGGGGCCGAGCATGGAGGTGCCGAAGCTCTGCAGCGGCACGCGGCAGTTCAGCCGCTGCATCTCGGCGCGCAGCACCCGGGCCTCGGCGGCGCTCAATCCGGCGCCGCCATACTCGCGTGGCCATTCCGGTACGGTCCAGCCCTGTCCGGCCATCCGCTGCAGCCACAGCCGCTGCGCTTCTGACTGATAGCGGAAGTTGCGGCCGCCCCAGCAGATGTCTTCCTCGTCCTGCATCGGCAGGCGCATTTCAGGGGGGCAATTGGCCTCCAGCCAGGCGTGTGCCTGCTGCCGGAACGTTTCCAGTGCGTCCAAGCTCGTCTCCTTGTTGTGCACCTGTGGAGCCCGTTGTCCTGCGCTGTCGCCTGGCGGCCGGCGGGATCAGGGGCACTGCGCCAGCAGTCTCATTTTTCTAAAAACAGCAGACTCTGCGCAGCGGCAGGAACTTTTATACAAGTCGCTTCTGGCATCGTCAATACTCCAAAACCTAAACCGCACGGCAGGACGGCGCCATCCGGAACCGGAGGGAAGGGCCAGGATGGGACGGGAAGCCGCCACGGCAAAGGCATCGCAGCGCTAATGCGGCGCAGCAAACTTGCGTGAATATGCGGAATTTTCATGATATGTATGGCCAGAATCGTGGGGCTCGTGCCGCATTCCCACCTGCCTGGCCGGGCTTGCCTCAGCGCCGTCGGTGCCAGCTTTTCGCCCCGATGCCGGAATTTCGAAATCGCCAAGAATCCCCACGCTCGAAAAACGAACGCTTGTGCTACGATTCTTCGCAGCCATACCAACAATACTAAAAACATCCGGCACCGCACCGGGCCGGACTGATAGCGGGAGACAACGTGACAACGCAGGCCGGCATGAGCGGCGCGCTGCCGGGCGCAGCCGCGGAGGCGGAGCAGCAACGGGCCGAACAGCATTTCCGCGACCATGTCGACCGCCACTTGCCGCGCAACGCGAAGGCGTTCCTGATCCACGGCATGCTTGGCATGACCGGTTTCCGGCTGGTGACCGCACCCACCTTCGTGCCCGCCTACCTGTACCTGTTGTCCGGCTCCAAACTCACCGTCGGGCTCGTGCTCGCGGCCCAATATGCCGGCATGGCGGCTTCGTCGATCTGGGGCGCGACGCTGATCGAGCATCGCCAGCGCGTGATGCCGCTGATCTACCTGGTGGGCTGGCTGGTGCGCGGGCAGATCCTGGGGCTGGCGCTGTCTGCGCTGCTGCTGAGCGGGCGCGGCGCGCTGGCGGCCGCGGCGGCGTTCCTGCTGCTGTTCGGTCTGCTCAACGGCGTGCAGAACGTGAGCTTCAACTACCTGACCTCCAAGATCATCCCGCTGGCGCGGCGCGGTCGGCTGACGGCGCTGCGCAATTTCTTCGGCGGCCTGACCGCGGCGACGGTGGCGTGGATGGGCGGGCGCTACCTGGTCGGCAACGACGTGTTCGGCAATGGCTATGCCGCCACGTTCCTGGCGGCCTTCGTGCTGACGAGCCTCGGGATCTCGGCGCTGGCCGGCATGCGCGAGCCGGCGCTGCATGACGTGCGCGTGCGCGCGGGCTTTGGCCGGCGCGTGCGCGAGTTGCCGGCGCTGCTGGCCGCCGACCGGGATTTCGTGCGCTTCTTCGTGGCGCGGGCACTGGTGGCGCTGGGCATGATGGCGATGCCGTTCTACGCGATCTACGCCGGCCGGCTGCTCGGGCTGGATGGCTCCACGCTCGGGTACCTGAGCCTGGCCTACCTGCTGGCGCAGACGGGCAGCAACCTCGCCTGGGGCCGTGTCGCCGACCGCGTTGGCTACCGCGTGGTGTTCCTGGCCAGCATCGCCACCTGGATCGCCGCCACGGCGTGGCTGCTGGCGTGCGCCACGCTGCCGGGCTTCCTGCTGGCGTTCTGCGGCCTGGGGGCGGGCTTCGGCGGCTTCTTTATCTCGGCGGACAACCTGGTGATGGAGTTCGGCGCACGCAAGGACCGGCCGATGCTGCTCGCGGTTTCCGATACGGCCACCTTCGCCATGATGGCCCTCGGGCCGGTGATCGGCGGGCTGCTGGCGCAGTCGGTGCATTTTCCGCTGGTCTTCGTCGTTGCCATCGCGGTCAAGCTGGCCGCCTTCGTGCTGGCGCTGCGTATCGCCGACCCGCGCTCGCGCCGCAGCGCAACGGACCGCACCGATGACGTGGCCGGGCTGCGTGACTGAGGCGTGCCTGGCCAGCCAATTTTTTTTACAAGCGCTTTCCCCGAACGCTTTCCCGAACAATCAAGGAGCTTGCATGACCGCCATCAACGCAGTCACCAGCCTTGCCATGGACGGCAATATCGCCGTGCTGACCGTCGATTCGCCCCCCGTCAACGCGCTGTCCGCCGCCGTGCGCGCGGGCATCCTGCAGGGGATCGAGCGCTGCGTCGCCGATCCGGCGGTGCAGGGCATCGTGCTGGCCTGTGCCGGCAAGACCTTCATTGCCGGCGCCGATATCACCGAGTTCGGCAAGCCGTTCGTGCCGCCGGGACTGCCTGACGTGCAGGCTGCCATCGAGAACAGCCCCAAGCCGGTGGTCGCCGCCATCCACGGCACCGCGCTCGGCGGCGGGCTGGAGGTGGCGCTGGTGTGCCATTACCGCATCGCCGCGCGCAGCGCGAAATGCGGCCTGCCCGAAGTCCACCTCGGGCTGCTGCCGGGTGCCGGTGGCACGCAGCGGCTGCCCCGGCTGGTCGGCGTCGGAAAGGCGCTGGAGATGGTCACCTACGGCACCCACGTGCCGGCGCCGGAGGCGGCCGAAATGGGCCTGCTCGATGCGCTTGCCGGCGATGCCACGCTGCGCGCCGATGCCATCGCCTTTGCGCGCCGGCTCGTTGCCGGGAATCGGCCGCTGCGCAAGGTGCGCGACCTCGACGACAAGATCGCCCCCGCGCGCGGCAATGGCGAACTGTTTGCCGCCTTCCGCAAGGCCAACGCGCGCCGGTTCCGCGGCTTCGAGGCGCCCGAGGCCAATATCCGCTGCATCGAGGCCGCGGTTGAACTGCCCTTTGACGAAGGCCTGCGGCGCGAGCGCGAGCTGTTCCAGGCGCTGATGGCAGGCACGCAGTCGGCGGCGCAGCGCTACGTCTTTTTCGCTTCGCGCCAGGTCTGGAACGTGCCTGACATCGGCGCCGACGTGCCGGCGATTCCGGTGGCCAGGGTGGGCATCGTCGGCGCCGGCACCATGGGCGGCGGCATCGCGATGAACTTCCTTAACGCCGGCATGCCCGTCACCATCGTCGAGACCACACAGGAGGCACTTGACCGCGGGCTGCGCACCATCCGCGCCAACTACGACAGCACCATGAAGAAGGGGCGCCTGAGCGCCGCCGATATCGAGGCGCGCATGGCGCTGCTGACACCCACGCTGGACCTGCAGCAACTGGCCGATGCCGACCTGGTGATCGAGGCGGTGTTCGAGAACATGGACGTCAAGCAGGAACTGTTCGGTCGGCTCGACCGCATCGTCAGGCCGGGCGCCATCCTGGCTACCAACACCTCGGCGCTGGATGTGGACGAGATCGCCGCAGCCACGTCGCGCCCCGAAGCCGTGATCGGTCTGCATTTCTTCTCGCCGGCCAATGTGATGAAGCTGCTGGAAGTGGTGCGCGGCGAGAAGACCGCAAAGCCGGTGGTACGGACCTCGATGGAACTGGCCCGCAAGATCGGCAAGGTCGCGGCGCTGGTCGGCGTCTGCCCCGGCTTCGTCGGCAACCGGATGCTGGCGCAGCGGCAGCGCGAAGCGCAGAAGCTGGCGCTGGAGGGCGCGCTGCCCTGGGACATCGACCGCGTGCTGTATGACTTCGGCTTCCCGATGGGCCCGTTCGCGATGAGCGACCTGGCCGGGCTGGACCTGGGCTGGGTGCGCGAGCGTTCCACCGGCTCGACACTGCGCGAGATCCTCTGCGAGATGGACCGGCGCGGCCAGAAGACCGGCGCGGGCTATTACGACTACGACGCGCAGCGCAACGCGCGGCCGTCGCCAGTGGTCGAGCAGGTCATCCGCGACTTTGCCGCGCGCCAGGGCCGGATTCGCCGCGCGGTATCCGACCAGGAAATCCTGGAGCGCTGCGTCTATCCGATGATCAACGAGGGCGCGAAGATCCTGCAGGAGGGCAAGGCGCTGCGGGCGTCCGATATTGATGTGATCTGGAACAACGGCTACGGCTGGCCGGTGTACCGGGGCGGCCCGATGTTCTATGCCGATACCATCGGGCTGGACAAGGTGGTGCGGACGCTGCGGCAGTACGAGGAAATGCTCGGCGAGGCGTTCCGGCCCGCGCCGTTGCTGGCAGAGCTGGCGGCGCGCGGCATGCGGTTTGCAGATCTGAAGTAGATATCGGAGGTACGGCCGGCCTGGACGGGTGCCACCACCGTGCAGCGCAGCGCACATCGCGGCGCCCGTCTTTGTTCCGCAGGGCGCGTTGTAACGTGGGGTGAGCTATCAATCTCTCCTAGAATGCACAAACACTTGCGTTGCTTGTTCCCTGTGCATCGCTTACAACCTCCGCCATTCACATGCGTCCAGAAAACCAACGCCTTGCCGACCTGTTGCAAGCCGAGCCGGACAAATTGATCGAAAGCTGGGCCACGGAATACCAGGCCTTGTCCGGCGGCCGGGGCTTCACCGGCGGTCTTGCCTCCGAGCAGCGCGCCATCCTGCAAGGCCTGCAGGCCGCCTTGCACGCTGATGGCGATGCGGGCGCGTTCGACCAGCCGCCGTTTGCCGAACTGCGCGAGGCGCTCGCCCACTTGTCGGGTTCGCGCGCCGCGCAAGGCGAAACCGCGGACATTACCAGCGGCTTCGTGCTGTCGCTCAAACGGCCGATCTTCGGGGCGCTGCAGCGCGACCGCAGCAACCTGGAAGCCCAGATCGACGTGATCTGGGCCGCGTCCGCCATCATCGACCGCATGGCCCAGTGGACCATGTCCACCTACCAGCGCACCCGCGAAGACATCATCCGGCGCCAGCAGGTGGAACTGCTCGAACTGTCGACGCCGGTCATCAAGCTGTGGGACGGGGTGCTGGCGGTCCCGCTGATCGGCACGCTCGACAGCAACCGCGCGCAAATGGTCCTGGAGACCTTGCTGCAGCGCATCGTCGAGACCGGCTCGGCACTGGCCATCATCGACATTACCGGCGTGCCGACGGTCGACACGCTGGTGGCCCAGCACCTGATGAAGACAGTGACGGCGATCCGCCTGATGGGTGCGGAAAGCATTATCAGCGGGATCCGTCCACAGATCGCGCAGACCATCGTGCATCTGGGCATCGACCTGCAGGGCATCGTGACCAAGGCATCGCTGGCCGACGCGCTGGCTGCCGCAATGCGGATGACGGGGCACACGGTGTCCCGTCATCCTGCCTGATCCGGAGGCACCAGGCATGGAGCGCATTCCGATCCTGCGGATGGGGCCCTACCTGCTGGTCACGATCCAGATCGACATGGAAGACCAGACGGCGTTGCGGCTCCAGGAAGACCTGGCGGGCAGCATCGAGCGGAACACGGCGCGCGGCGTGCTGATCGACGTCTCGGCGCTGGAAATCGTCGATTCCTTTATCGGCCGCATGCTGGTCGGCATTTCCGATATCGCGCGCATCCTGGGCGCGGACACGGTCGTGGTCGGCATCCGCCCGGCCGTGGCGATCACGCTGGTCGAGCTTGGCCTGCCGCTGACGGGCGTCAAGACCGCACTGAACGTCGAGCGCGGGATGGCACTGCTGGACCAGGCGCAGCGGAGTGGTCACAGGTGACGCAATCCGCGCTTGACGCCGCCGGATCGATCCCCCTGCGCGACGAGCGCGATGTCGTGCAGGCACGCTCGGTCGTGCGTTCCCTGACCGCCCAGCTGCAGTTTTCGCTGGTCGAGCAGACTAAGATGATTACGGCGGCCAGTGAACTGGCCCGCAATGCGGTGGTGCACGGCCACGGCGGCGAAATGCGCTGGGAATTCATCGACGAGGGTCAGCGCCGGGGATTGCGGTTGCATTTCGAGGACAAGGGCCCGGGCATCCCGGACGTTGCCCTGGCGCTGACCGATGGCTGGACCACTGGCCATGGCCTGGGCATGGGCCTGTCCGGAAGCCGCCGGCTGGTCAACGATTTCTCCATCCGTACCCAAGTCGGGGAGGGAACCTGTGTCAGTGTCACTCGGTGGAAGTAGCGGCCAGGGTCCTGCCGCCGTCGTGCCCATGGACGACGCCAGCCGGGTCGGCCAGGCCCGCCGGCTCGCGGCCGACCTGTGCACGCGGCTGGCCTTCGACAGTTCGCTGGCAGGCCGGATCGCCGTGGTGGCGAACGAACTCTGCAACAACCTGGTGCGCCATGCCGTGGGCGGCCGGCTGTTCATTGGCGGGCGGGCGGTCGGCGATGGCATGCTGATCGAGCTCATCTCGGTGGACAACGGGCCCGGCATGCGCGACCTGCAAGCCTGCCTGCGCGATGGCTATTCCAGCGCAGGCAGCGCCGGGCAGGGGCTGGGCGCGGTGCAGCGCATGGCCGACGACTTCGATATCGTCAGCTGCCTGGGCCAGGGCAGCGTCATCCTGGCGCGGTTCTACCGGGACCGGGAACCTGGCGGGCGGCCGGTACGCGAGGCGCAGGTGCACGGCTGCCTGGTCGGAGCGGTATGCCTGGCGGCACCCGGCGAACAGGTCAGCGGCGACGGCTGGGGCGTGGCGCAGCACGACGGCGGCGCCGAGGTGATGCTGGCCGATGGCCTCGGCCATGGCCCACTGGCCGCGGATGCAGCCCAGGCGGCGCTGGCGGCCTTTGCCGAAAAACCCGACAGCAGCCCGTCCCAGATCCTCGAACGCGCCCACGCGGCACTGCGCACCACCCGCGGCGCGGCCGTCAGCGCGGCGCGGCTGGACCTGCGGGCCAACCAGATCCACTTCGCCGGCGCCGGCAATGTGATGGGCCGCGTGATCACCGGCACCGCGGACCGCACGCTGCTGCCGCAGCACGGCACCGCCGGCATCCAGGTGCACACCGTCCAGGAGCAGGTGATGGAATGGCCGGCCCATGCCCTGGTCATCCTGTTCTCTGATGGCGTGCAATCGCGCTGGCAACTGGACGATGCCAGCCTGTTGCGGCACGATCCCACACTGATCGCGGCGTTTATCGTGTGGAAGTTCAGCCGGGGCCGGGACGATGCGACCGTGCTCGTGATTCGCCGCGCCGAGGGTTGAGCATGGCCAGCCGCGACTACTCCCGCCTGCCGCCCGGCACCCCGCTGAGCCCGGACGAACTGCGCGAGGCGCTGGAAGCCAGGATCCGCGAATGCGACGGCCTGCGCGCCGAACTGGAGGAAACCAACCGCGGCGTGGTGGCGCTGTATGCGGAGCTGGACATGCAGGCGGAGCAGCTGCGCCAGGCAACGGAGCTGAAAAGCCGGTTCCTGGCCTACATGAGTCATGAGTTCCGCACACCCATCGTCGCGATCCAGAGCATCACCCGCCTGCTGATCGATCGTGTGGACGGCCCCCTCACCGCCGAGCAGGAGCGGCAGGTATTGTTCGTGCGCGAGACCGCTGCCGAGTTCGCCGACATGGTCAACGACCTGCTCGACCTGGCCAAGCTCGAAGCGGGCAGGGTGGACGTGTCGCCGGCCTGGTTCGACATGGTCGCGCTGTTCGATACGCTGCGCGGCATGTTCAAGCCGGTGCTGACGAACCCCGAGGTGTCGCTGATCTTCGAAGAACCGCACGAGGTGCCGACCCTCTACAGCGACGACCGCAAGTTGTCGCAGATCCTGCGCAACTTCATCTCCAACTCGCTCAAATTCACGCCGCGCGGAGAAGTCCGCGTTTCGGCAACGCGGGTCGGCGAGGACGAAGTCATGTTCTCGGTCAAGGACACCGGTATCGGCATTCCCGCGGCGATGCATGGCGCGGTGTTCCAGGATTTCGTGCAGATCGATTCCCCGCTGCAGCGCCGCCTGCGCGGCTCGGGACTGGGGCTGGCGCTCAGCAAGCGGCTGGCCGAACTGCTGGGCGGGCGGGTCGGCTTCGAGAGTGAGGTCGATGTAGGCTCCCGTTTCTACGTCACGCTGCCGCTCACCTATCCTGCACCGCCGGCGGAGGCGGGCGAGGCGAACGCATGACCATGGATCCCCAATCCACACCTCGGACAGCGCAGCCCTTATCGTTGCCCTTGCCGCCCCACATACTGGTCGTCGACGACAACCCGGTGACCCGCTATTCGACCGTGCGCGTGCTCAATGGCGCCGGGTTCCGCATCACCGAGGCCGAATGCGGGCTGGACGCGCTGCGCCTGGCGATGACCCCCGGCATTTCGGTCGTCGTGCTCGATATCAACCTGCCCGATATCGACGGAATCCAGGTGTGCGAGCGGTTGCGCGCCGACCCCGATACCGCGACGCTGCCGGTGGTCCACCTGTCCGCTACTTACGTCCAGGACTACGACAAGGCGCGCGGGCTCAATGCCGGGGCCACGGCGTACCTGGTCCATCCCGCCGAGCCGGAGGTGCTGATTGCCACGGTCTCGGCGCTGGCGCGCGCCAGCGCGGCGGAGCGCTCGTTGCGCGAGAGCGAGGCGCGCCTGCGCGCGATCTACCAGCAGGCCGCCAGCGGCATCTGCGTGCTGGATGCGAACGGGCAACTGGTTGACGTCAATCCCGCCATGCTGACACTGCTGCGGCGGCCGGCCACGGACCTGGTCGGGCAGCCGGTGACCGCGCTGGCGCCCCCGGAATTCGCCCCGCGCGCGGCCGAGGCCACGGTTGCCGCGCACCAGGGATGGCAGGGATCGTTCCCGCTGCTTGACGCGGAGGGCGCGCCGGTCCACCTCGACTGGAGCATTTCCTCCGCCACGCCATCGGGCGACCGGGTCGCGGTCGTGACGGACGCGACCGAACGGATCCGCCTCGAACACCAGCAGGAGCAGCTGATCGAACGCGAACAGGCAGCGCGTGCCGGCGTCGAACGCCTGAACCGCATGAAGGACGAGTTCATCGCCATCCTGTCGCACGAACTGCGCAACCCGCTCAATGTGATCTCGGTCTGGACCCACGTGCTGGGCCGCCACGTGAGCAACGAGGAAGGGCGCCGCGGGCTGGCCGCGGTCGAACGCAATGTCGCCATCCAGCAGCGGCTGGTGGCCGACCTGGTCGACGTGTCGCTGCTCAACGTCGGCAAGATGAAGCTGGAGCGCGAGATGGCCAACCCGGCCACCGTCATCCGCGCCGCACTCGACAGCATGCAGCTGATGGCAGGCGAGAAGCAGCTGTCGCTGGAGGCGGACATTGCGCCTGACCTGGTGCCGGCCGCATGGATCGATCCGGCACGCTTCCAGCAGATCCTGTGGAACCTTATCTCCAACGCGATCAAGTCCTCGCCTGAAGGCGCCACCGTCCGCGTGAGCGCGAAGTCCGATGCGGACACGTTGAGCTTGTCCGTGGTCGACGCCGGCCGTGGCATCGATCCGGAGTTCCTGCCCTTCCTGTTCGACCGCTTCACCCAGAGCGAAGGCGCGAACCGGCGCGGGCATGGCGGCCTGGGCCTCGGGCTGGCCATCGTCAAGCGCATTGCCGAGATGCACGGTGGCACAGTCCAGGCCTGCAGCGAAGGAACAGGCCGCGGCGCCACGTTCGAGATCACCATTCCGCTACTGGCGCCCACCGCCGAGCCGGACGATGACGAAGCCACTGGCGGCGCCAGCCATGGTGCACCGGAGACACCGACGCGGCTGGACGGCCTGGATATCGTGCTGGTGGAAGACGACAGCGATGCGGCGGCGGCCCTGAGCACCATCCTGGCCGGCTTCGGCGCCCATGTCCGCACCGCCCGCGACGGCGACGACGCGCTGGCCCAGCTGGCCAACGCCATGCCGGACCTGATCATCAGCGATATCGGCTTGCCCGGGCGGGACGGCAATGAACTGGTCCGCGAAGTGCGCGCGCAGGAGGTGGTCGCATCCCGCGCCCGCGTGCCGGCCATCGCCCTGACCGCCTTCACGCGCCAGCAAGACCGGCGGCTGGCGATAGAATCCGGCTTCGATGCGGTCTGCGCAAAGCCGCTGCGCTTGCAGGAACTGATCAGCGCGATCGAGATGGCGCTGCCCGGCGGCAAGTACGGGTAGGCTTCACTCGCACCGCAGGCGCGGCGTGCAACTCACTCAAGGCTGATGTTCGACGCCCTGATCGCTTCCCGCCAGAACTTGTCGTCGGCCTTCACCGTGCTGGCGAACGCCGCCGGCGTGCCACCGGTGAGAACGTAACCGGTTTCCGCTACGCGCGCCCGCGTGGCGGGGACCATCAGCCGGTTCACGTCGGCACTGACCTTCTCGACGATGGCCGCAGACGTGCCGGCGGGCGCGAACAGGCCGAACCAGCCCTGGCGCTCCATGCCGCCAAAGCCTTGCTCCTTGAACGTCGGCACGTCAGGCAATTGCGGAGGACGACTGACGCCGCTGACAGCAATGGCGCGCAGCCTGCCAGTGTGCTGCCTGGCATTGCCCGGCCCGATCACCCCGACCTGTACCTGCCCGCCGAGCAGGTCATTGACCAGCGGCGCCTCGCCCTTATAGGGCACGTGTACCAGCGGCAGCTTGTGCTCGCGGCCGAAGGTTTCCATCAGCAGATGTCCGGTGCCGCCCACGGCATAGGTGCCGTAGGGCAGCGGCCGACCCTGCTTCTTCGCGTACTCGATGAGGCCCTTGATATCCCGCACCGGCAGGTCTTTCTGCACCACCCACACCAGGTTCAGGGTCGCGAGTTCCGCGATGGGAACGAAGTCTTTCTCGGCGTTGTAGGGAGACTTGCCGAACAGCACCGGCGCCTGCACCAGGTTGGTCAGCGTGGCTAGCAGGGTGTACCCGTCAGGCGCCGACTTGGCGACCACATCCGCACCGATCATGCCGCCGGCACCGGGGCGGTTGTCCACGATCACCGGCTTGCCCCAGGCCTTCGACAGGCCATCGGCCAGCACGCGGAACGCCACGTCACTGGAGCCGCCAGCCGCATAGGGCAAGACGACGCGGACTGGCCGCGACGGATAGGCACTGTCCTGCGCGAAGGCGGTGCCCAGCCCGAGCGGAGCGAAAGGACCTGCGGCAATGCCAATACCGATCTGCCACAACGCGCGGCGCCTGTCCTGATCCATGGTTTTGTCTCCGATATGATTTTCGTTTTCGAGGAGGATAGGGTTTGGGCCGAAGCGTGGGCATCGTCGGTTAGGACGAATCTCGGGCGGTCCGGGCTGCTATCCTGCCGGCAAAAGCCAAGCGGCCACCGCAGGTGGTCAAGGAGACACCGTCATGGACAGCGGGATGGTCAAGTCCGCCAATCGTGTATTCGATCTGCTCGAATTGTTCGAGCGCGTGCGCCGGCCATTGCGCGTCGGCGAGATCGCCGAGCGCCTCGGCATCCCGCAATCCAGCGTCTCGATGCTGCTGCGAACCATGGTGGGGCGCGGCTACATGGAGTTCGACGCGCAGAACCGGAGCTATTGCCCCTCGGTGCGGGTCGCGTTCCTGTGCGGCTGGACCACCCGCAAGCAGGGTCCCGGCGCCTCGGTCCATGATGCGATGCGCAGACTGTCGAGTGAAACCGGCGAGACGGTGCTGCTCGGCCGGCAAAGCGGCAACATGCTGCAGTACCTATCCGTCATCGAATCCAGCCACGCGCTGCGCTTGTCGGTGTCGTCCGGCACGATCCGCCCGATGCACCGCACCGCGATCGGCATCATGCTGATGAGCCGGATGGACGACGAAGAGATCGGCCGCCTGCTGCGCCGCTACAACGCCGAGGCAGCGCCCGGCGAGCAGCCGGCACGGCCCGCCGAGGTCATGCGCGCCGTGGAGCAGGCGCGCCGCCACGGCTACTACGAGTCGGCAAGCCTGGCCACGCCGGGCGCGGGCGTGATCGCCACGCTGGTGGCAACGCCAATACGCGGGCAATGGCTCGGCATTGGTACCGGTGGCCCGGTTGCGCGGCTGCATGCACGTCGCAAGAAGCTGCTGGCCGCCGTGCTCGCCGTCGCCAACGACTGCTAGAGCGCTTTCGCCGCGGGGCGCCTTTCATCACATATGTGATCGATCGCCGGGGCCTGGATTCATCACATATGTGATACCGCCCCTGTCAGCGATCGCCAATACTCGGTCCATCGACAACAACACTACGCCCCGCTAGCGCGGCGATGTCACCGAGTGGAAACCGACAACATTATCGAAAATGCGGCGGGCAGCGGCGGCTTTACCCACGCGCTGGCCCACTGGGTCAGCACGGTCGACGATGCCGGCATCGGCGCGCCGGCGTTCGCCTGGGCAAGGCATGCCATGCTCGACTGGATCGCGGTCACCATCGCCGCGGCGCACGAGCCCTTGGTGGAAATGCTCGCGGCCGAGTATGCCAGCGGCTCGCGTGATCTGCCTTGCGCCCTGCTGGGCAGCCGGCTGCGCGCGGAGGCTGCACAGGCCGCGCTGATCAATGGTGCCGCCGGACATGCGCTGGATTTTGACGACGTCGCCTCGGCCATGCATGGCCATCCGACCGTGCCGGTTGCGCCTGCCGCTTTGGCGATGGCCCAGGCAACCGGCGCCAGCGGCAGGGACCTGCTGCGCGCGCTGATCCTGGGGCACGAAGCGGAAAGCCGGATCGGCGAAGTCGTGGGCGCGGAGCAATACCGCCTTGGCCTGCATCCGACCGGCACCACCGGCACGCTTGGCGCGGCCGCCGCATGCGCACGGCTCGGTGGCCTGGATCCAAGCGCCACCGCGCATGCGCTCGGCCTGGCCGCGACCCAGGCGGCGGGACTCAAATGCATGTTCGGCACCATGGCCAAGCCGCTGCACGCCGGCAAGGCGGCCATGAATGGCGTCATGGCCGCCCGATTGGCGGCGCGCGGGTTCACCGCCAACCCCCGCGCCATCGAATGCGAGCAGGGCTTCGGCCGCACCCAGGCACCAGCAGCACCAGCTTTCCCGCAGACGTTTGAGCGACGGCAGGGCCTGGCCATCGAACGCACCCTGTTCAAGTTCCACGCATCCTGCTACCTCACGCACTCCACCATCGAGGCGGTCGCGGCGGCCTGCCGTGAGCAACGGATCGACCTCGATGCCCTGGAGGCCATGACCATCTTCGTGTCCGGTCCGCACCGCGGTGTCTGCGATATCGCCAGCCCGCAGACCGGCCTCGAGATCAAGTTCTCCATCCAGCATCTTGCGGCGCTGGCGATGGACGGCGCGCCCACCGCATCGCTCGCGTTGTATTCAACCGAGACAGCGCTCGCGCCGCGCTTTGTCAAGGCACGGCAGCGGATCGCGCTGGAAGTGGTGCCGGGAGCGGACCGCAATGCCGCCACCGTGGAGATCATGACCCGCGATGGCCGGACGCTGCGCGCGCAGGCCAATGTCGCGGTGCCCGCCACGGACCTGGCCATGCAATGGCGGCGCCTGGTCGAGAAGGCGCAAGCCATCGTCGTGCCACGGATCGGCGTGGCCAGGTTCTCGAAGCTGGTGTCGGTGGTCGACGCGCTGGACCGGCTTCCTTCCGTTGAACCCCTGTTTGAGGCAATCCAATGACATCCAACGAGACTGCTGTCGACCCCGTCGTCGCCCGCCTGAAAGCCAGCGCGACACTGCGCAGCCGCGGCAACCGCTACGAGGACTTCGAGCCCGGCCGCCGCTTCGACCACCACTGGGGCCGCACCGTCACCGCGGCGGACAACACCATGTTCTCGGTGCTGACGCTGCACTACAACCCGCAGTACACCAATGAGGCGATGGCGCAGGCGAACGGACATCCGGGCGTACCGGTCAACCCGCTGCTGGTGTTCAACACCGTGTTCGGGCTGTCGGTCGAAGACTTGTCCGAGGGGGGCGGTCCTTTCCTCGGCGTCGATGAACTGGCCTACGTCAGGCCGGTCTATCCCGGCGAAACGCTCTATGCCCGCTCCGTGGTGGTATCGCGCCGGCCCGCGAGCAACCGGCCAGGCTACGGCATCGTGACCTGGCATACGCATGGCACCAACCAGCGGGGCGAAGCGGTCATCGAGTTCAAGCGTTCGAATCTGGTCAGGATGAGGGGGTAAGCATGTCAGCAGACGGTCTGGGGTACATGACGGAAGCGCGTCGCATGATCCGCGATGCGGCGCGCGAGTTCACGATGAAAGAGGTGCTGCCGGTCGCTAACGCGCTGGATGGTCCGGATGCGGAAATCCCGATGTCGCTGCGCGACAAGATGGCCGAGATGGGGTACTTCGGCATCACCATCCCCGAGGCGTACGGCGGCATGGGCCTTGGCATCTTCGAGTACTGCCTGATCTGCGAGCAGCTCTCGCGCGGCTGGATGTCGGTGGCATCGATCGTCGCCCGCGCACAGGGCGGCTGGATCATGAAATCGATGCCTGAGGACATGCGCCGGGAATACCTGCCCCGCGTGGTGCGCGGCGAATTCCTCAACGCCAGTGCCTTGTCCGAGCCCGACACGGGCTCCGACCTGGCCTCGATCTCCTGCCGCGCCGTGCCTGACGGCGATGACTGGGTGCTGACCGGCAACAAGTACTGGTGCACCTTTGCCGATGGCGCGGACTACCTGATCGTGTTCGCCCGGACCTCGCCGCCGCCCGCGCCGGACAAGCGCTGGGAGGGCATCTCGTGCTTCATGATCGAGAAGCCGCGCGGCAGCTTTCCGGCCGGCATGACCGGTTCGCCCATTCCCAAGATCGGCTACTTTGGCTGGAAGACCTTCGAACTGGCACTGGACGGCGTGCGGGTGCCGAAGCGCAACCTGATGGGGCCGGAGGGCAAGGCCTTCCTGCTGATGACCAAGGGGCTGGAAGGCGCGCGTGCGCATACTGCGGCCCGGGCCATCGGCCTGGCGCAGGGCGCGCTCGAAGATGCGATCGCCTATTCGCTGGAGCGCCGCCAGTTCGGCATGCCGATCGCCGAATACCAGGCGATCCGCTTCAAGATCGCCACCATGGCCACCGAGATCGAAGCCGCGCGCCAGTTGCTCTATTTCGTCTGCAGCGAGATCGACAGCGAGCGCCGCTGTGACAAGGAGGCGTCGATGGTGAAGTACTTCGCTTCCGAAATGGCCGAGCGGGTGACATCGTCCGCGCTGCAGATCTTCGGCGGCGCCGGCTATACCAGGCTGTTCCCGGTGGAGCGCTACTGGCGCGATGCGCGGCTGACCAAGATCTTCGAGGGCACCTCGGAGATCCAGCAACGCATCATCGCGACCAGCCTGCTCGGCAAGTCCGAGGTGGAGGGCATGATCGCCAGCCGCGCATTCGACAAGCAATCCGGCCCGGCAAGGGAGGCAGCATGAAATATTCCGCACTCACCAGCCCGGACGGCTACTTCGAGCACTTCGAGCCCGGCATGCTGATCCGCCACGCACGCGGCAAGACCGTGACGGAGATGGACAACGTCATGCTGACCAATATGGTCATGAACACCGCCGAGGGCCATTTCAACGAAGACGTCATGCGGCGTGCATCCGGCGGCATCTTCGCGCAGCGCGTGGTATTCGGCGGGATCAACCTGTCGATGGTGCTCGGCCTGGCGGCACAGGATACGGCCGAGCACTGCCTGCGCGAACTCGGGCTCGACAAGATCCGCCTGTCGCATCCCGTGTTCCACGGCGACACGCTCTATGCCTTTACGGAAGTGCTCGGCAGGGAGGATGCCGGGCGCGACGATGCCGGCATCGTGCGCTTCCGCCACTACGGCGTGAACCAGGACGACAAGCTTTGTGTCCAGGCCGAACGCACCGCGCTGATCAAGCGCAAGAGCCACTGGGGCGATCAATGAGCGCGCATGGCGGCGCCGCCGGCGCGCTGGACGGCTTGCTGGTGCTCGACCTGACGCAGATGCTGGCCGGCCCGTACTGCTCGATGATGCTCGCCGACCAGGGGGCGCGCGTGATCAAGATCGAGCCGCCCGGCGGTGACCAGACGCGGCGCAACGGTCCGCACCTGGAGGGCGCATTGCCGATGGAATCGGGTGGCTTTGGCGGCTATTTCGGCTCCATCAACCGCAACAAGGAATCGCTGGTGCTCGACCTGAAGCAGGCCGCGGGCCGCGAGACCTTGCTGCGACTGGTGCGCAGTGCGGACGTGCTGGTGGAGAACTACCGGGCCGGGGTGATGGAGCGCTTCGGGCTGGGATACGAGCGGCTCGCCGAAGAAAACCCCAGGCTGGTCTACGCAGCATTGCGCGGCTTCGGCGACCCACGCAGCGGCGCAAGCACCTATGCCGGCTGGCCCGCCTACGACCCCGTCGCGCAGGCGATGGGCGGCATCATGGGGATCACCGGCCCGCAGCGCGGCGGGGCGCCGACCAAGATCGGGCCGGGGGTCGGCGATATCGTGCCGGCAATGTTCCTGGCCTACGGCATCGCCGCGGCCTGCTGGCATGCCCAGCGCACCGGGCGTGGCCAGTTCGTTGACGTGGCCATGGTCGATGCCGTGCTGGCAGTATGCGAGCGCATGGTGTTCCAGTACAGCGCCACGGCGCAGCCGCCGGGGCCGGAGGGCAATGGCCATCCGCTGCTTTGCCCGTTTGGCCTGTTCCCGGCGAGCGATGGCTTTATCAGCCTGGGCGTGCCGAACGACCGATTCTGGAAGCTGCTGGTAGACCGGATGGGCCATCCGCCATGGGCGGATGATCCGCGCTTCGCCACCAACGCACTGCGCGTGCAGTACCGGGAGGAGGTGGAGCAGGGGGTCGGCGCCTGGACCATGCGCTACACCAAGCGGGCGCTCGCGGAGATGCTTGGCGGGGACGTGCCATTCGGTCCGGTATTCGATGCCGCCGACATTTTCAACGATCCGCATTTCCGCGTCCGCGGGATGCTGGTCGAGGCCGAGCAGCCCGGCGCCCCGCGCAAGCTGACCATTGCCGGCAGCCCGGTACGCATGAGCGCCACCCCCGGCGGCGTACGCCGCCGCGCCCCGATGACAGGCGAGCACACCGACCGCACCCTCGCCGACCTCGGCTTCGATCGCCGCGAAATCGCCGCGCTGCGCGCCGGTGGCGTAGTGCAGTAGCGCCCGCCGGCATGGCAGGCAAGCAAGACCAATACAACCAGCAGGAGACAACATCATGCAGGAACGAACCAGGAGACTGCGCCGGTGCCAGCTGTCCGTGCCGGGCTCAAGCGAGAAGATGATGGCCAAGGCAGCGGACATGGCCGTCGACTTCGTCTTCCTTGACCTGGAAGACGCCGTGGCCCCGAGCGAAAAGCGGCCGGCGCGGCGCAAGATCGTCGATGCGCTCAACGGCCTGGACTGGGGCACGTCCACGCGCTGCGTGCGGATCAACGACCTGACCACGGAGTATGCCTACGAGGACATCATCGAGGTGGTGGAGGGCGCCGGCCGCAACCTCGACGTGATCATGCTGCCCAAGGCCATGTCGGCGGCGGATGTGCAGTTCGTCGACAAGCTGCTGTCGATGATGGAGAAAAAGCTCGGGCTGCGCCACCGCATCGGTATCGATGTGCTGGTCGAAGAGGTGGAAGCGATGATGAACGTCGAGGCGATCGCCGCGTCGTCGCCGCGCCTGGAGTGCCTGATCTTCGGCATGGGCGACTACTCCGCCAGCCAGGGCGTATCCATGCGGGACATTGGCGGCAGCGGCGGATATCCGGGCGACATCTGGCACTACCAGCGCCAGCGGCTGACGATCGCGGCGCGCGCCAACCGGCTGGACGCCGTCGATGGGCCGTTCGCCGACTTCCGCGATCCCGCAGCGTTCCGAGAAGAAGCCCGCCGCGCCATGATCCTCGGCATGGCGGGAAAGTGGGCCATCCATCCATCGCAGGTAGCGCTGGCTCAGGACGTCTTCACGCCGGCAGAGGCCGATGTAGCGCGTGCCCGCGACATGATGCGCGCGTATGACGAAGCGCTGTCGCAAGGCCTGGGTGCCGTGCAGTACGAGGGAAAGATGATCGACATCGCCTCGGTCCGCATCGTCCGGAACCTGGTGCAACGGGCCGACCTGATCGGCATGTAGCGGCATGAAACGACATGCTCGCCCGCCGGCCGTGGCGGATCGCGACGGCCAGCCAGGGCGCCGGCTGCCAGTCGGCCGGCGCAGGCTCGACGCTTTCGGAGACAATCCATGCGTGTCTATCCTGAACCGGGCAGCGACCTGCCCGCGGAGATGATCAACCCTCGCAGGCGCCGGATGCTGGGGGCCGCTGCCGGCGCCGCTGCGCTGCCGTGGCTGCTGCCACGTGGTGCGTTTGCCGCCGACTGGCCTTCACGGCCGATCCGGATCATTGCGGCGCAGGCGCCGGGATCGTCCAACGACAGCACCGCGCGCGCATTCGCGGAGTTCTTCTCCGCGAGGCTGAAGACGCCGGTGGTGGTGGAGAACAAGCCGGGCGGCATCGGCATGATCGCCGCAGAAACCGTGGCGCGGGCGCGGCCTGACGGCTATACGCTGCTTTGCACCCTGCACAGCCAGTTGGCGCAGGCGCCGGTCCTGCTGAAGAAGCCGCCCATCGATCCCTCGCGCGACCTCACGCCGGTGGCATCGATCAGCACCGGTGTCGGCGTCATGGTCGCGACCCGGGGGCTGCCGGCCACCACCTTCAAGGAATTGCTCGCCCTCGCGCAGAAACGCCCGGTCAGCGTCGGCAACTACGGCATAGGCTCGGGGTGGCAGCTGATGGTCGCGCAGTTGAAGAAGCTGACCGGGGCCCAGCTCGACATCATCAACTACAAGGGGACCGGCGCGATGATCGGCGACCTGCTGGCGGGCCATATCGATATCGGCGCCGGGTCCTTGCTGGGCATGTCGGGCGGCCTGGCTTCCGGTGGGCTCAAGCCGCTTCTCCTGATTTCCGGGCCGCGCAGCAACAAGTTGCCAAACGTGCCGACTTGGGCGGACGAGGGCATCTCCGACCCAGTTTTCGGCAACCTTGCTGAATGCAATATGCTGCTGGGGCCGGCCGGTTTGCCTGCCGGCATCGTCGAGAGCCTGGCGACGCTGGTGCGGCAATCGGTCACCGAATCGGAGGCGGTCAGGAACGTGCGCGAGCAGCTTGGCAGCCAGGACACTCCCTTGACCGGTGATGCCTTGCAGCGATTCATCGCACGTACCTGGCCAACCTACCAGGCGATGACCAGATCGGTGGGCCTGAAGATGGAGTGACTGCCGATGCGATCTTACGCCAGCGCGCCGTCGGTATAGACGTCGAACTTGCGCGCCGGATCGGCCGAAACACCGCTGCGGTCCATGCCCGCGAGCGAGCCATCGGAATACACATCGAACTTGCGCGCCGGGTCGGCCGATACGCCGCTGCGATCCAGGCCCGAGAGGGACTGCGCATTGGCGGGCGGTGCCCCGGTGCTGGCGCCCTCGGTGAAAACGTCGAAGCGGGCCGCGCGTGCTCCGTCGCCAGACACCTTGCCCATGTCGCCCCGGAAGGAATAGCCGTACTTGTCGCCGGCATGCCCGCTGTCGCGCGGCGCGGCGGCATGGGCGATGGTGGCGGTGCAGGCCACGGCGATCGCGGCGGTGGCAAAGAGCGTGTGGGCGAACTGTCGAATCATGGCGGTACTCCGATTTGCGGTAAGGAGAGGCAGAACGCCGGGGCGTCCGCTTGTACTTACGCAGAAGCCGTGCCACCGGATGCAGTGCGAAAGCAAATGCAGCCGACGCCCCGCCACGCGCGTTTTGCAAGGCGTCCGGCCGCAACAGTGTTGGGCCCGATCAGACTTGCGGCGCATGCGTCGCCCATGCAAACCAACAACCGACACCGCCAGGGCGCATCCTGTCCCACGCCTCGACTCAGCGTTTACCCGGGGCCGATTTCTGCCGCGTGTAAGTAGCAGGTAAGGGGCGGCCATTAACTTATGCAGCACGGACTCGCGGCGTCCCGCCGCGGGTGCATCGGGCCAAACCCAGCGGGCCAAACCCAGCGGGCAAGACCACGCATAGATGGCAGGAGACAGGAATGCATGAAGATCTGGTCAGGCGACTGAAGACCAATCCCAATTATCTGCAGCTGGTGCGCAGGCGCTCGCGCCTCGGCTGGCTGCTGACCGCAGCGATGCTGGTGATCTACTACGGCTACGTGCTGCTGATCGCCTTCGACAAGGAACTGCTAGCCAGGAAGGTGGGCGAGGGCGTGATGACGTGGGGCATGCCGATCGGGCTGTTCGTGATCGTCTTCACGGTGGTCATCACCGGACTGTACGTGCAGCATGCCAACCGCACCTACGACGAGCTGACCGAACGTATCAAGCGGGAGGTCGCATGAACGCACGCCACGCAATTCTCGCCGCCGCGGCGCTGCTGCTGTCGGCCGGCGTGTTCGCCGCCGGTGGCGACATGGGGCAGGCCGTGCGCCAGCCGACCAACTGGACTGCCATCGGCATGTTCATGGTGTTCGTTCTCGGCACGCTGTACATCACCAAGTGGGCGGCATCCAAGACCAAGTCCGCCGCGGCGTTCTACACGGGCGGCGGTGGCATCACCGGCTTCCAGAACGGCCTGGCGATCGCCGGCGACTTCATGTCGGCGGCGTCGTTCCTGGGCATTTCCGCGGCGGTGTACGCCAACGGCTATGACGGCCTGATCTATTCGATCGGCTTCCTGGTGGGCTGGCCCGTCATTACGTTCCTGATGGCGGAGCGGCTGCGCAACCTGGGCCGCTTCACCTTTGCCGACGTCGCCGCCTACCGCTTCAAGCAGGCGCCGGTGCGCGCGTTCGCGGCATCGGGCACGCTGGTGGTGGTGGCGTTCTACCTGATCGCGCAGATGGTCGGCGCGGGCCAGCTGATCAAGCTGCTGTTCGGGCTGGAATACTGGGTCGCCGTGGTCATCGTCGGCGCGCTGATGATGGTGTACGTGCTGTTCGGCGGCATGACGGCCACCACCTGGGTGCAGATCATCAAGGCGTGCCTGCTGCTTGGCGGTGCCTCGTTCATGGCGTTCATGGTGCTGGCACAGTACCACTTCAGCCCCGAGGCCCTGTTCGCCAAGGCGGTGGAGGTCCATGCCAAGCAGGACTCGATCATGAGCCCCGGCAACTTCATCAAGGACCCGGTCTCCGCGATCTCGTTCGGCATAGCGCTGATGTTCGGCACCGCCGGCCTGCCGCACGTGCTGATGCGCTTCTTCACCGTGCCCAATGCCAAGGAAGCGCGCAAGTCGGTGTTCTGGGCGACCACGTGGATCGGGTACTTCTACATCCTGACCTTTATCATCGGCTTCGGCGCGATCGTGCTGGTGGGGACCAACGCCAGCTTCCAGGACGGCAGCGGCAAGCTGCTGGGCGGCATCAACATGGCGGCGGTGCACCTGGCCAGCGCGGTGGGCGGCAATGTGTTCCTCGGCTTTATCTCGGCCGTGGCCTTTGCCACCATCCTCGCGGTGGTCGCGGGCCTGACGCTTGCCGGTGCCTCGGCCGTGTCGCACGATCTCTATGCCACGGTCTTCAAGAAGGGCCAGGCGACGAGTTCGGTGGAGCTGCGGGTCTCGCGCATCACCACGATCATCCTCGGCCTGGTCGCGGTGGTGCTCGGCATCGTGTTCGAGAAGCAGAACATCGCTTTCATGGTGTCGCTGGCGTTTGCCGTGGCGGCATCGGCCAACTTCCCGGTGCTGTTCATGTCGGTGCTGTGGAAGGGCTGCACCACGCGCGGCGCCACGGTCGGCGGCTTCATCGGGCTGTTGTCGGCGGTGGTGCTGACCATCCTGTCCCAGGCGGTGTGGGTGGATGTGTTCCACTTCAGCAGCGCGCCGTTCCCCTACACGTCGCCGGCGCTGTTCTCGATGACGGCCGGGTTCCTGGGGATCTGGTTCTTCTCGGTGACGGACAAGTCGGCGCGGGCTCGCGTGGACAGGGCTGGCTTCGAAGCGCAGGAGCTGCGTTCCGAGACCGGCATCGGCGCGGTGGAGGGCGCCAGCCACTGAGGCAGGCAAGCACCCCACGGCAAATGTGAAGCCAGCGTGGCGCCCGGGCACTCGGCTACAGTCGGATGCCCGGGCGCCATGCTTTTGGGCCCCGCGCAGGGCTTTGTCAAATATTCTTGAACATTTTGTCAATGTCGATTGGGATTGTATAGGCTATTTATCCAAGCAAGAATGTTGGGCTGACCGCACCACACCACAGCCACGCCTGCCGCGCGTGGCGCCAGCCCGGCATGGGCTACGATTTCCCAGAGACGGCTCGTACCCCGAAACAGCCCAAGGAGACAAGAATTGCAGACGCCCGAATCATCCCAAGGCATCGACTTCCCGCTTGAGGGCGTGCGCGTACTCGATCTGTCGCGTGTGTTCGCCGGCCCGCTGTGCGGCCAGGTCCTGGCTGACTTCGGCGCCGAAGTCGTCAAGGTCGAGCACCCCGGACGCGGCGACGACACGCGCGACTGGGGCATGCGCATCGGCAAGACCGAGACCACGTACTTCAACAGCATGAACCGCAACAAGCGGTCGATCACGCTGGACCTGCAGAGCAAGGAAGGCGTGCAGATCGTCTACGACCTGCTGCCGCAGTTCGACGTGGTCATCCACAACTTCAAGACCGGCGGTGCCGAGAAGCTGGGCCTGGGCTACGAACAGCTCAAGGCCATCAAGCCCGAGCTGATCTACTGCGCGGTTTCCGGCTACAACAGCAGCGGCCCCGAGGCCAAGCGCCCCGGCTATGACCTGGTGATCCAGGGCGAGGCCGGGCTGATGGCGCTCAATGGCGAAGCCGACACGCCGCCGCTGAAGTTTGGCGTGGCCGTGGTGGACCTGATGACCGGCATGTACGCCGCGCAGGCCGTGCTGGCGGCACTGTTCCGCCGCGAGCGCAAGGGCAAGGGCCAGCTGATCGAAATGGCGCTGTACGACTGCGGCCTGATGGTCACCGGCTACTACGGCCTGGACGCCATGCTGCTGGGCCGCGATCCGGCCCGCTACGGCAATGCCCACCCGTCGATCGTGCCCTACGGCATGTTCGACGCCGCCGATGGCCCGCTGATCATCGCGGTGGGCAACAACAGCCAGTTCGACAAGTTCTGCCGCCAGGTGATCGAGCGCCCGGACATCGTCGAAGATCCGCGCTACGCCACCAATGTCGAGCGCGCCAGGAACCGCGAGACGCTGACCCCGCTGATCACGGGCCTGATCCGCAGCTTTGCGCGCGACCTGCTGCTCGAACGCATGAGCGCCTGCGGCATTCCGTGCGGCAAGGTGGCCGGGCTGCACGAGGCATTGACCAGCGAACGCACCCGCCAGGGCGGCCTGCTGCGCGAGATGCCGCATCCCGTTGCAGGCACCACCCATGTCTTCGCGCCGCCTTACCGGCTGGATGGCCAGCGCCTGCCGATCCGCAGCGCGCCGCCCACGCTGGGCGAAGGCACGCGCGCCGTGCTGCAAAACCTGCTGCAGATGAGCGATGACCAGCTGCAGGCCCTGCAGGCCAGCGGCGTGCTGACGCTGCCGGACGCACCCGCGTCCGCCTGAGCATTCGCGCCGCGCGTCGTGCCCATGGCATACCCATGGCGCACGCGCAGCGCGCCCGGCAAGGGGGCTGGATTGCCTTGCGCTGATTCAACTGGAACAAGAAAGTGCGTATTCGAGACATTACCCGTATGGTTCACTCCCGCCGCCGCGCGATCCTGGCGCTGGCCGCCGCACCGCTGCTGGTCAGCGGCGCCTTCGCCCAATCGTGGCCAGCCAAGCCCATCAAGCTGGTCGTGCCGTTCCCGCCGGGCGGGCCCACGGATACCGCATCGCGCATCGTCGGCCAGAAGCTGGGCGAAGCCCTCAAGCAGCCGGTGGTGGTGGAAAACCGCGCCGGTGCGTCGGGCTCCATCGCTGCCGCCCAGGTCGCCAAGAGCGCGCCGGACGGCTACACGCTGATGATGCTGGCCACACCGACGCTGCTGGCACCGTTCCTGTACAAGAAGGCGGGATACGACACCACCAAGGATTTCACGCCGGTGGCCACGGTCTATGACCTGCCCATCGTGGTGGTGGTCAACCCGACGCTGCTGCCCAACGTGACCGACCTGCCCAAGCTGATCGCGCAGGCCAAGGCGCAGCCGGGCAAGCTCAACTACACCAGCTCCGGCGCCGGCAGCTTCGGCCACCTGAGCATGGAACTGCTCAAGCAGATGGGTGGCTTCGAGATGCAGCACGTGCCCTACAAGGGCGGCGTGCCGGCGATCAGCGACACCATCGGCGGGCAAGTGCCCATCATGTACGCCGACCTGGTCGCGGCGCTGCCGCATATCCAGGCCGGCAAGCTGCGCGCCATCGCCGTCGGCTCGCCGCAGCGCGTCGCCATGCTGCCCGACGTCAAGACCATTGCGGAGCAGGGCTTCAAGGGCTATGAAGCGGTGTCGTGGGGCGGCCTGCTGGCGCCCCCGGGCACGCCCAAGGACGTGGTCGACCGCATCTCCGGCGAAGTCGGCAAGATCCTGGCCGACAAGGACGTGCAGGACAAGCTGCTGAAGGCAGGCGCCATTGCCAGCTACCAGGCACCGGCGCAGATGGGCCAGCGCATCCGCCAGGACTATGCCAAGTGGGGCAAGGTCATCCGCGACAAGGGCATCGCGGTCGAATAAGTCTCTGCAATCCGGGCGCGCCGCCATGATGCGTCCGGCGAATTCCCTCCTCGGCGGCCGGTCCCTCCGGCCGTCATGTCTTTACCTGGCGCCATCCACTGCGTGGCCCCAGCATACCTCCCGACATTCCTGCCGACATTCCTGCCAATGCGATTGACCGAATCCGCAATTGGTCTTGTCGGCGCAACTCACTAACGTCTTGTCATAAAACCGACCGCACCCTGGATACCCCGGCGCGGCATATCAAAACGACAGACAGGAGACGAAACGTGAGCATGACCATCCGTGGAACGCGCAGGAGCCTGCGATCGGTCGCCCGGCAAGGCGTACTGGCATTGGCAGCATTGGCCGGACTGGCCGCCCATGCACCCGCCACGCTGGCGGCAGCGGACTTTCCCGCCAAGCCGATCGAATTCTGGATACCGTTCCCGCCGGGCGGTCCCACTGACGGCTCGCTGCGCACGCTGGTGGCGGCGGCCGGCAAGGAACTGAACCAGCGCGTCGTGCCGATCAACAAGCCAGGTGCCGGCGCCACGCTTGCCGCGCAGGTGATGTCCCAGACAGCAGCGCCGAACGGCTACACGCTGTCGATGGTGGCGTCGAACATCTTCCGCATGCCGCACCTGCAGAAGACGCCATACGACCCGCTCAAGGACTTCACCTACATCATCGGCCTGACCAACTACCGCTACGGGCTGGTGGTCCGGGCCGATGCACCCTGGAAGACGCTGGAGGAATTCCTGGCCCACGCCAAGGCGAACCCGGGCAAGGTCACCTATGGCGCTGTCGGCATCGGCAGTTCCGGCCATATCTCCATGGAAAAGCTTGGCAAGGCCACCGGCGCGAAATTCACCTTTGTGCCATACAAAGGCGGTTCCGAGGAAATGATGGCCCTGCTGGGCGGCGACATCGATGCCGTGCTCGATCCCGGGTGGGGCCAGTATGCCGTTGCCGGCAAGGTGCGGCCGCTGGCCATCGTCGGCGACGCGCGCTTCCCGCGCTTCAAGGATGTGCCGACGCTGAAGGAACGCGGCTACGACATCACGGCCAGTTCGCTGGTCGGCATCGTCGGCCCCAAGGGCATGGATCCGGCGGTGGTCAAGGCGCTGCACGACGCGTTCTACAAGGCGTCGCAGGATCCCGCCTACCTGCGCTCGCTCGAGGCGATCGACCTGGAGCAGGTCCACCTCAGTAGCGAGGCCTACGCGAAATTCGCGGCGGAGCAGTACGAGCGCGAGAGGGCCGTGGTGAGGCAGCTGGATATCCGTTTCTGACTGGTTGCGCTTCCCGCTTCGCGGGAACGGCCAGCGGGTTCAGCGCGGCCGGCGCAAGGCCGGTCATGCGCCAGGCTGCCCCGCGGCTTGTACTTTGGCGTGGATGAGCTAAACCAACAGGAGTCCAAAACGTTTCTCCGAGCAAAGGAGCCGAGCATGCGTTTCGACAGACTACTCCTGGCATGCGCGCTGGCCGCGGCCAGTGCTGCAGCGCTGGCACAGCCAGAATCCAGCGTGGTTGTCGCGTCCGGCGTCGGGGCGATGATGGCGACCGAGACTGTCAAGACCACCGCGACCGTGGTGGCCATCGACACCGCCACGCGCACGGTGTCCCTCAAGAACAAGCAAGGCAAGGTCACCGACCTGCAGGTCGGTGACGATGTTCGAAATTTCAACCAGGTACGCATTGGCGACGTGATGACCGTCGAATACAAGCAGGCGCTGTCCGTCAGCATGACCCGGCAGACCGGCATTCGCTCGTCCATCGAGCGCGAGACCATCGATCGCGCACCGGCTGGTGCCAAGCCCGGGGGCAGCATCGGGCGGGAGGTAACAGTGACTGCCGATGTCGTGAACGTCAACCGCAAGACCGGCATGGTGACGATCAAGGGCCCGAAGGGCAAGACGGTCGACGTGCATGTCAGCGATCCGCAGCAGCTCAAGGCGATCCGGCGCGGCGAACAGGTTCAGGCGGTTTACACCGAGGCGTTCGCCGTTTCCATGACGCCGAAGGCCGCCCGCTGACGGGTTGCCGCGAGAGCACGACAGCGCGCATTCCTGCCGGCCTGCCTGGCGCCATGTGCGCTGGCGCAGGCCTGCAAAATCCGGCACTTGCATGACCCGCCAGCTAGCGACTAGCTTGAAAGCCTTGGGCCGCTTGACGATGGGGCATCATCATGAAGAGGATCACAGGGCGCCTGGCCACGATGGTTTGCGCGGGTGCTGCAGCGTGCCTCTGCGCCGCCGGCGGTGCATGGGCCTCCGACATCGCCTGCAACTCTCCTGCGGGCGAATCCACGGTCCGCTGCAACAATCCGGATGGTTCCGGAGTGCGATGCACGCTGGCAACTGACGAGCCCAGGCCACGCGCTCGCCATGCGCTGATCTGCAATTCTTCCAGGTTGTCCGAGCGCTACGAGCGCATCTACGCCGAGCAGCAGCGGATGTTGCGCAAGGGCAGGATCGATAATGCCGACATTACCGCCTGGCGTGCCCGGCGCGATGCCTGCGAGTCGGCACGCTGCCTGGAAGGCCTTTTTGCCAGGTTCTGGCGGGAACGGGACTCGATGAAAAGTGCCTCAGGGGCGCCTGCCTCTACGTCTACGCCGCCCACGGCCAAAGTCCAGACTAGCCCCACCATCCAGGCGCCGGCAGCCGCGCTGCCGAGCCCCGCGCTCGCCGCCGTACCGGACGGGACGCCGGCGACCGCATTGCCTGCGCCGCAAGCCGTCCAGGAACCCGAGCAAGAACCGGTGGCCCTCACACAGCCGCTTGCCGCCGCCGCGCCAGCGCCGGCAGACCCTGGAGCGGAATCGCTGCCGTACATCGAAACCTTCAACAGCAGCCCCGCCAGGTCCTACCCGGCCGCGCTGACCGCGGAGAGCGTGCTTTCCGGGCTGGCCGTGCTGGGCATGGGGGCGGGGTTTCTGTGGACGCGGCGAGCGGCTGGCGCAGGGCATGGTTGGCGCCGCGGCGTCCCGGCGGCCATCGCCATCGTCTTCAGCTTGCTGTTGGTGAATGCGCTGCTGCTGCCGTTTACGCTCGCCTTGTAATCATCGCAGGTGGCGCGCAAGGAATTCGCCGATCACCGGATTGACCACCTCCGGATGCGTCAACGGGCCCATATGCCCGAGTTGCGCGAACTCCACCACTTCCACGTGCGGCAACGCGGCCGTCAGCAGCCGCGCCACTGCATGCGCCGACGGCGGCGAGCGCTTGCCGAGCAGATAGAGCACCGGTACGTCGAGGGATCGGAATGCCTGCAGCGGCGTGGGCTCCGTGAACAGCGCATGCGCCCACCGGCGGACATTCTTCACCGATGCGGCGATTGGCGGCTTGCGTTGTCCGGGTGTCTGCCGCCACGCTCCCGTTCCCATCCAGTAGTCGATAAAGTGCTCGGCAGCCGCGTCCTCGTTGCCTGCATCGAGCGCGGCAGCCGCATCGGCGACGGTATGGCGAATGCCATCGGCGTCATTCGGCGCGGACTGCTGCGCATCGATCAGCGAAAACAGCGTTGGCTCGTAAAGCGCCAGGGCACCCACGCGGCCGGGTTGCGCCAGCGTGGCGACCAGTGCCAGCGCAGCGCCATACGAATGCCCCACCATTGCCAGCGATGCGCCAGCCTTGCCGAGCACCGGCTCTATCAGCGCCACCTCATCGCGCAGCGAAATCACCCGGTCCGACGGCCAGCGCGGACCCTGGCCGGCGTCATAGGAATCGGGCGCCAGTACGTGGAACCTCGGTGCGAGGTGCTCCATCAGCGCACGCCATTGACCGGAGGTGCTCGCATTCGCATGGAAGCAGACGACGCCGGGTCCGGTGCCCGCCTCGCGGAAGAAGGGCTGCGCCGGCGCAGCGAAGGATGTCGAGTGAAATGAACGCATGGCAGTCTCCTCAGGTGGGTTGGGCCTGTCCCGCAGCGAGGGGCAGGGGGCGTGCCTCGCGGATCGGCAGGTGCAGCAAGGCGGCAAGCAGGCAAAGCGCGATGTCGGCCTGCCACATCCAGTCGTAGCTGCCGGTCACCTCGAACGCCTTGCCACCAAGCCAGGCGCCGAGAAATCCACCAAGCTGGTGCGACAGCATGACGACGCCGAACAGCGTGGCCAGGTAACGCGCGCCGCACAGTTTGGCGACCAGGCCGATGGTCGGCGGGACGGTCGACAGGTAGGTGAAACCGAGTCCGGCACCGAACAGGGCGAAGGTCAACGGCGTCTTCGGCGCCACGACGAACGCCATGATCAGCAGTGCCCGTGCGAAATAGAGGACGGCCAGCGCATATTTCATCGGCACGGTCTGGATGGCCTTGCCGATAAACAGGCTCCCCAGGATGTTGCACAGACCGATCAGCGACAGCGACCAGGCACTGACCGTGGCGGGCATTCCGCAAAGCGCGACCACGCCAGGCAGGTGCGTCGAGATGAATGCAACGTGGAAGCCACAAGCGAAGAAGCCCGCGTTGAGCAGCAAGAAGCCGGGATCTTGCAGTGCGCCGCGTAATGCCGAGCCCACCGTTGCCGAGCCCACCGTGCCACCGCCCGCAGCGCCTGCATGGGCGTTGGCGTGCGCCGGCGCCGTGCGGGTAATGACCCGGATCGCCGGGATCGCGGCCAGCCCCGCCGCGCCGAGCAGCACCAGGGCCGGCTGCCAGCCCGCGGTGCCAATCAGCAACTGCGTCAGCGGCAGGATCGTGAACTGGCCCACCGAGCCGCCCGCGTTGATGATGCCGCTCGCCAGGGCCCGGTGTGCCTCGGGAATCAGCCGGTTCGCTGCCGACATCAGCATGGCCGGACCGATCGCGCCAGCCCCGGCAGCGGCGGCCACGCCAATCAGCAGCATCAGCGTGATGGCGCTATCCGCGACCGGCGTGGCCGCGACCGCGATGGAAAACACCGTGGCGCCGGCAATCATCACCGGCCGCGGCCCCCAGCGGTCCGCGATCGCGCCCGCCACCGGCTGCGCCATGCCCCACATCAGCTGCGAGAGGCCGAAGGCCAGGCTGACGGTGGCATAGCCAACGCCGGTATGAGAGTTGAGTAAGCTGATGAAGAGCGGCAGCGACTGGCGCAGGCCCAGCCCCAGCGCGAAGACCGCTCCGGCCGCTAGCGCGATGGTCAGATGACTGCGGCTGCGCACATGCAAGGTGGTGTCCATGATCCAGTCTCCTTTCCGGTCTGTTCCAGGTCGTTCCAGTCCCGATCTTTGGCCGCGCGCGTGGTAGGTGGCGTGGTAGCCGGCGTGGAAATTCCCGTGGAATCGAACCTGCCGCCCGGAACCGGCATCCCGCCGGTGCAGATCCAGTTGCTTGGGCCGTTCCGCGTCCGGCGGCATGGCGTTGCGCTTTCGCTGCCGGCATCGAGGAAAGTCCGCGCGCTGCTCGCGTACCTGGCGCTTGCGCCGCGGCCGGTGCTGCGCAGCCAGCTCTGCGAACTGCTGTGGGATGTGCCCAACGATCCACGTGGCGAATTGCGCTGGTGCCTGAGCCGGATCCGCAAGCTCGTCGATTCCGACGCGCGGCAGCGGCTGCGCACCAGCGGCGAGACGATCTGGCTGGACCTGACTGACGGGTTTGTGGATGCGCTGGGGGTGGCGCAGGCCATGGAGGCAGGCGTCACGTCGCTGTCGCCAGAGCGGCAGCACGGCCTGGCGAAGCTGTTCGAAGGGGATTTCCTGGAAGGTCTCGACATTGCGCGCTGCCCGGCGTTCAGCGCGTGGCTCACCGCGCAACGGCGGCGTTTCCGGGCCTGCCAGACCGCGCTGCTGGAGCAGCTCGTGCAGGACGCTGCCGACGAAGAGACGTTTGGCTACCTCGACAAGTGGCGCGAGCTGGCGCCATTCGACCAGCAGGTGCACGCGTCTATCCTCGCCGCGCTCGCCCGGCAGGGTCGCATACGCGAAGGGGAAGAGCATGTCGCCGCCACCACCAGGCTGTTCGAGGCCGAAGGGCTGGACAGCCGGCCGATCCGCAATGCCTGGCGCTCGGCCATGGCCGGTTCGGCGGGCAGTGCGGCAGGCGGGGCAGGCGGCCGCACCTCGGTCGTCGAAGTGCTCGAAGTGGTCGAGGCCACCAGCGCCCCTGCGGCCACCGACGCCTCACCGGCAATTTCCCGGCACGGCTCCATTGCGGTGATGCCGTTCATCGATCCTTCCACCGCGGCGCTCGCGCACGGCGGCGCAGCCGATGCACTGGCGCACGACATCATCACGCGCCTGGCCAAGCTGCGCAGCCTGTTTGTCATCGCGCAGGGGACCGTGTTCGCGCTGCATGAGCGGCACGTCGGCGCGGAAGAAGCCGGCCGGACTCTGAATGTCGACTACGTCGTCGGCGGCACCGTCAGCATGCGGGAAGGGCGCCTGACGGTGACCGTCGAACTGGCCGAGACACGCAGCGCCCGGATCGTCTGGGCTGACACCTTCCACCACAAGCTGGACGACGCCTTCCTCGTGCTGGAAGAGGTCGGCAACCGCATCGTGGCCTCCATCGCCAGCGAGATCGAGACCCTGGAGCGAAACCGCGCCATCCTGAAACCACCGGGTTCGCTCGATGCGTGGGAGGCGTACCACTGCGGCCTTTGGCATATGTACCGGTATCGCCGGGCCGACAACGAGATGGCCCGGCATTTCTTCCAGACGGCACTGCGGCTTGACCCTACCTTTTCGCGCGCCTACGCCGGCCTGTCTTTCACGCATTTCCAGGACGCGTTCCAGAACTGGGAGAAGCGCGGACCGGAGATCGACAAAGCCTACGAAGCCGCGGTGCAGGGCATGATGGCGGATGACCGCGACCCCGCGGTCCACTGGGCGATGGGTCGCGCGCTGTGGCTGCGGGGCAATCCCGAAGAGTCCGTCGGCGAGCTGGAGCAATCCATCGACCTGAGCCCCAACTTTGCGCTGGGGCATTACAACCTGTCGTTCGTCCGCTCGATTTCCGGCGACCCGCAGGCGGCCATCGATGCGTCGGACCTGTCGCGCCAGCTGAGTCCGTTCGACCCGATGCTGTTCGGCATGCTGGCGACGCGGGCGATGGCGCTGGTCCGACTCGGACAGTTCGAGGAAGCCGCTGGCTGGGCCGTCAAGGCCGCCGCGCGCCCCAACGTGTTCCCGCATATCCACGCGATTGCCGCCTGCACGCTGGCGCTGGCCAACTCGCTGGAGCAGGCGCGTTCCCAGGCTGCGGCGATCTACCGGATCGCCCCGCGCTACACGCTTGACGAATTCCTGCTGACATTCCCGTTCGATGCGGATGGCGAGGCGCTGTTCCGGGAAGGGGCGCGGCGCATCGGGTTCCGGTGAGCGACACCAAAAGACTGCGTCGCAACATGTGCAGTGCCGGCCCCTTGGGCGCGGTAGTCAAGCGACCTATGATCGCAGCCACGACGGGCGCAAGCGCCTTCAGCAGGGTTTCATGCGGCTCACTTAGGCAAAGACCTTCCGTGTGCTATGGTTTTGTATGACCTTTTCGGACAGGGCGCCAGCGCGCGGCTGGCAGCACAGACGCTGCCGGCCCGCCAATTGCTGCGCCTGCAACAGATCGAAAGCGGCGCGATGACGATCGGCTTCGACGCGCCGGGCGCACAGCCGCCGCGCTGACGGGGGCAGACAAACATGCTGACCGGCATCACACACGATGAAGCCTGTGACGCATCCTTCGAGGCGCTCCTGATGGCGTAGCACACCGGACCTTGACCGCGTACATCACTGGAAATGGAGGGTGTCACCATGAAGCTCAAGCGAATCGCCCTGATAGCCGCTGCCACCCTGACGCTGGTGGGCTGCACCTACTACGGCTACCCACCCCCTGCGGGCGCACCTGCCAGCTACGACCGTTCGTTCTATGCGGCCGCGGATGCCATGCGGGACCAGGGCCTGGTCATCACCAGTCAGGACGCGATGGCTGGCACTGTCGTCGGCAGGAAAGACAGCGATACCGTGACGGCCAGTGTCCGCCAGCAAGGCGACGGCAGCGTGCGGGTTGAGTTCAATTCCGCCAGCCCGCGCGATGGCGGCCTGCTCGATCGCGTTTCACGCAGCTATGACCGCCGCATGGGACGCTGAAGGGAAGCGCAGCTGGTGTCATGGCCGCGCAGCGCAAGGCAGAGCAAAAGGGGATACAGCATGAAAGGAACAACAGTACTGGCTGCAGCAGTGATGATGGTGGCTACCGCTTCCGCCTGGGCACAGCCTGAAACGCGCGTGGATGTCACGCAATCGGCAGGCCAGGCGACTGCCACCGGCACGGCGAAAATGACCGCCAAGATCGTCAAGATCGATGCGCCGACGCGAACGGTCTCGCTGAAATCCGGCGACGGCAAGGTCGTGGATATCGTCGTAGGCCCGGAGGCCAGGAACTTCGAGCAGCTCAAGGTAGGCGACACCGTCACGATCGAGTACAGGGAGGCCCTGACCATGAGCCTCAAGAAGGGCAGCGGGCCCCTTGCGATGAATGAGCGCGAGATCTCGGACCGTGCCGCGCCGGGTGCGAAGCCGGGCGGTACGGTCGGCCGCGAAGTGACCGTCACTGCCGACGTCGTCGCGGTCAACACCAGCGCCAAGACCGTCACGCTGAAGGGACCAAAGGGTCGCACCGTGGATCTGGTGGTTGACGATCCGGAGCGGCTCAAAGGCATCAAGAAGGGTGACAGGGTCGAGGCGGTCTATACCGAGGCCATCGCCGTGTCCGTACAGCCAGCTACAGGCAAGTAGCGGAGCAGTCCATCCGGGGGTCCGCCACCGCGTTGGCGGACCCCGGCAATCCCCACCTGTTGCGATCCATTTCGGGCCTGGCTCGAATTGAATCCGGTCGTCTCATCAGCCTAAATAATTTATGTCGACAATAAAAAATGCGACTGCTATGATCAATCGCACGATCGCCTGAGTCGTCAGGAATCCTCGCCGTTGCAGCAGTGGCCTGGTGAGGCGGGCAGCACAACTGCGCACCGGGCGAATGACTAGAAAAGATGGGGACAGACAACGATGTCATTACTCAGAAAGCGGCTTGCCCTCACGCTATGCGCGGAGGCCATCGTCGGCTTGTGCGCGGTACGTCCGGTTCAGGCGCAGGAAAACTGGCCTGTGCGCCCGATCCAGATGATCGTGCCGTCATCTCCCGGATCCGGAACCGATGCGCTGGCGCGCGTCATGGCGCAACGCCTTTCGGAATCGCTGAAGCAGCCTGTGGTGGTGGAGAACCGGCCGGGTGGCAGTGGGGTGATCGGCACCAATGCCGCCCTCAAGGCGGCACCGGATGGCTATACGATCCTCTACACGACGGCATCCAACATGGTGGTTGCGCCGGCAGTCATCAAGTCTATTTCCCCGGAGTCCAGGAAGAGCCTCGTGCCGATCGCGCAGACTGCGGTGGGTGGCGTGTTGCTGCTGGTCAGCCCGGATCTGCCGGTGAACGACTTGCCTGGACTGATCGAGTACGTGAAGGCGCATCCGGACAAAATAAGCTACGGCAGCTGGGGCACCGGTTCGTCCGCGCACCTGACGATGGAGTGGCTGAAGAAGCAGACCGGCATGAAGACGGAGCACGTTGCTTACCGGACTACCACCCAACTGCTCACCGAGCTTTCCTCGGGGGTGCTGAAGATCGGCTGGACCGATCCCAGCGTGGCGGTTCCATTCCTGCGATCCGGCAAGGTACGTGGCATTGCGATCGTGGGCAACGTGCGCTCGCCCCAGCTTGCCAACGTCAAGACGATGAGCGAGCAGGGCTACAAGTTCGGCACGGTGGGATGGTTCGGCATGTTCGCGCCGG